>JAIVEQ010000073.1 GCA_023838465.1 Candidatus Thiodiazotropha sp. | reverse complement strand
GTACTCCCCTTGGTAATACTCGCTTTTGTGTGCAGATTGAAAAATAACTAAAGTGTAAAGTTGGCAAGGCCAGAAGAGGACTCCCGAAGGGAAGGAAAACAGTAAGAGAAAAGGGTACTGACTCCTTTTTCTTACGGGCACCATCCCAGCCGACCAAAGCGCCCGCAACCGAGGTGCAACCACTCGACAGGAACAGGTTGATTATCAAGCCCATGAATAAGGGTGTTTGTTTACTCATCTGTTTATCCTGTTCACTTCAAAATTAGTGCAGTACATCGACCCCTCTGTTTTGGTTCAGCCAGCGGTCATAGGTAGCCATATCAACGGTGCCCAATTCTCCCATCTCCACACCGGCGTCTTCCGCCTGGTTGAACATTCAGGCCCTTCAGCTCTCAGGCTCGTAGCGAATCACTGTTTCTGCTTCACCCCGTTCGAAGATAAAGACATCCCGATTTCCCCAGTAGACCAGTGCTTTGGGTAACTTAAATTTTCCATTCCTATCCGTTGTGTCTGATAACCGCCAAGCATAAGTAATGGGCTTATCATCCTCAAATATCAGGACGATATCCCATCTCCGATGCCAAGTGGATCGCGGCGCCCCATAGCGCCGGATGACCTCTTCCCGTCCCGGGATATCCAGCTCAACTACCTGCTGGTGTTTTTTACCCTCCTCATCATACCAACTGACTTCCATTAGCTTCGGCACCCGTATTTTGTTGTCAGGAAAAAGTGAATACCCCCCCCCCCAGACATCATCCCCGGCTTGAGTTCAGTACCAGGAAGTGATCTTTGACAGACCCGATCAGGTGTGGTGCACCAAGTTATACCAAACACGCTTTTCGTCCCCAGGTTGGCCGGTGATCTAATAGCCATGTGGGCGCCATCCCAACCGGCCAAGGTGCCTGCAACCGTGGTGCAGCCACTCGACAGCAACAGGTTGATTATTAAGCCCATGAATAAGGGTGTTTGTTCATTCATCTGTTTATCCTGTTTACTTCAAAATTAGTGCAGTACATCGACCCCTCTGTTTTGGTTCAGCCAGTTGTCATAGGTACCTATATCGATGGTGCCCAGCATTCCATCCTGTGCAGTGCTGTGATCGATATAGGCCTCCAACTGCTGATAGAGTGGATCATCGCGCTGGTAGACGGGTGGTGCGCCGTCCGGCTCCTCCGGATTCAGCACGTCCTGTTGCTGCTGGTCATGCCAGTCAGGATCATTGGGGTAGCGGACCTCACGGTCGAAATTGCCGCCGGAGTCATGAAGTGTCGGGTTACTGATTGTTCTGTGCTCAGTACTCAATTCACCCATCTCGACACCCGCGCCTTCAGCCTGGTTGCGCATCCATTGCAGGGTAATATCGGAGAGGTCGCCGTTCTGCGCGACACTTTGGTCGTTACGGTTATAACCGCCGCCTATATCGGAGTGGGCGCCGAGAAAACTCTGCTCGACCCGGTTGGATGAGAGGCCGCCACCGCCCTGGCGGTCGATGGAGTCCTGCGGAAATAATGGGCGGTGCTCGTTCAAGGCGTAGGCCTGGGCCACATGGCCGATGCGATCGGAGATGGTGTAGTCATACAGAAAGCCACAACTGTTGGTCGCCGAGCCGTCCGCCATGGAGGTGCTGACGCTGTCAAACAGGCCCATGAAGCGGATGGCGAAGGGTTGACCGTACTCGGGGGCGTCGAACTCCCCGTTGGCCTGCTTCTGGAGGATGACATTGGCAAACTCGCGGGCCATCGCCGCACCCCGGCTGAAGCCGACGATATCGATCGATCGGTCGTCAGAGTTCAATAAATATTCCTTTAACATATCTACAGCAAGATCTATCTTATCCCTTGCACCCACTGCAAGTCCCCCGCCAAGTACCGAGTCAAGCACTCCGCCGGTACCCACACCGGGGATGTATTGTGTTGAACTGGGATCGTTGGCCTGTTCATAGTATTGCCGAAAGAGTTCGACATTGCTGGTAATCGCCATCCTTGGGTCGGTGCTGTTGCGGTCTATCCAGGTGCCGTCAAAGGCCAGCAGAAACAGACCCAGCGGATCGATGCCATGCAACGGATCGGATGAGACGTAGGTATAGTGATTCAGACCGGCTTTTAGGCCGATGGGATCGGCGGTCAGGTATCGTCCTGTTTCCGGGTTATAGGTTCTTAAATAATTGTAGTATTGACCCGTTTCCTGATCCTCATATTGCCCCGGTAATCGAAGGTTCAGGATAATCGTTGCTGTCCGGATATCAATCTGGCCGAAGGGAGAATAGTCTGCCTGCCAAACCAGTCGACCATGATCGTCTGTGGCGGCCCTGGGCGCACTCAGATGATCGGTATGGATGGCGTAGATATTGTCACCTTCGAATTTGGCGACAGGCCGTTCTCCGAGATAGAGGTATTGAGCTGTAATCTCACCGTTGCCATTGATCTCCGCCGAGAGTCTTGAACCGTCGTAGAGATAATAGGTAACCACGGGTGTCAGGTCTTTGACATAAGAAACTTTCTTGATACGTTCACCGAAGCCGTTATAGCCGTATTCAGCTATCAACCGTTTCCGGCCATTCTTTTGTTGGAAGACTTTAGTCGGCCGCTGATCGGTATTGTATTCGTAGTGCAAATCACCCGCCTGGGTGGGGCTGCCACTGGCATTGTACTGATAGATCGCTTCTTGATTTCTCTTTTCCGATCTTTTTTCGGATAGTCGGTTACCCTTACCAGGGGGGGGATAATGATAGGCGTCGCTGCTGCGTTCACCCTGTGGATCGGTCTGATCTGTGCGGATACGATTGCCCAACGCGTCATATTGATAGCGAAAAACGCCCAGGGCTGTGTCGGCTTGAGTCAGCCTTCCCTGACTGTCATGCCGGTAGTGCTGCAAGACATTGTCAAGATCTATGCCACTGATGTTGCCATGCTCGTCGTAGATGTACTGGAGTTGCAGGGTCTGGTCGTTTTCAAGGGCGGTGAGCCTGCCATTGGCGTCATAGCGATGGTTACTTTGAATACCGTTACCATGCACCAAGCCACTAACGCCGTCACTCGGGTCCTGATCGATTTCACCGATGATGGTGTGTTGGCTGAGGCCAAACATCCCTTCTCGGGTTATGGCCCTGAGCTGACCGCTCTGTTCTCCCTCTGTATAGTAGTGATAGTTTAAAACTCGACCATTGGGCAGTTGCTTGCTGGAAAGCTGACGACTTATCGGATCATAGTCGTAACGGGTGGTAAAAAGCTTTCCATTGATTGAGCGGGTATGTTGTATCAGCTTCCTATTGGTATTGTATTTGAACCGTTCTGTGGCATTGGGCGTCTGGATTAGCATTAGCTGGCCCGTACTCTGGTCATAACTCAGGTTTGTTGTTTCCTCGGCACTCTTCTTTTCGATCAACCGGTTTGCGGCGTCATATCGATATTCAATGATATTGTCTTGCGCATCCCGCTTTTGGATAGGATTTCCGGCAGGGTCATAAATGAATTGAGTCGTGCCGCTGTCTGGGTTCTCTATCCGGACAATACGCCCAAAGTCATCTTTCAGATAGCGACTCCTATTGCTTCTGGCATCGGTCACACCGCTTGCCCGACCTCTGCTGTCATAGTGCAATTGTGTCGTGCCTGCATCGGGCTGATTGATACTGAGCAACTGGTCCAAACCATTGTATTGCAGTTCGGTGATAATACTATTCGGCCCTTCGATAGCATTTAACCGGCTATCTTCATCGTAGCGATACTGAATCTGTCGACCGTTCAGATCCTGATGTGCGCTCAAACGTCCATGAGCGTCATAAAGGTAACTGATAATCTGAATCAATTCGCTATCTGAATTAAGTCGTAGTTGCTTACGCAGACGCCCTTCTGTATCTATTTCATTCTGTGTTCGCGCGCCCTTCAGGCCTGTGATGCCAATGGCTCTATCTGCGCTATCGTATTTAAGGTGATATGTTTTGCCATCAGGGCCGGTAAGGCTTTTAAGCTTGCCCGTTTCAGTGTATCGGTAACTGACACTCTTTCCTTTGTGCTGGTCCACGCTGGCAATTTGACCACGTGGCGTGTATTGAATACCAATAAGAATTTGAGTCCCACGCTTTAACTGAGTGGGTCGGCCATAGTCATCATAATTTTCAATGTGTAGTGTCGATCCATCAGGGCCTATGATAGTTGTTATTCTATGGTTGTCGCCGTATTCGAGTCTCAAAATATCTTCGACATCGTCTCTCGGGCCGTCGATGGCGGTGAGGTGGCCGGCTTCGCTGTAGTCGAGTCGGGTGGTCCGCTCGATTGATGTGTAACTGCCGTCCTTCGCTGAGCGCCAAGGAAGGCTGAAAGCCGAGGCGGTTAGTCCCCGGTAGGCGTGAGGCGAGACTGTAGACCCGTCGTGCCTTGCGCCAGAGGGGATGCAAAGCGAGCATCCGAACACGGCGTCCAGTCATTTGGGAACTGACGGCGGAGTGGTCACGAGCTTGCGATGTGATCACGTAGTGTCAGTGACCAGGACCGTCCGGGGCACTAATAGGTTGTCAAAGATCGAGTGTCTTTTAGGCCTGGGACGCCTAAAAGACATCACGAGATCGAAGACTCACTTGTTCGGGACGATAGCCCCGTTCGGTGATCTGGATGGCCTGGCCCTGGTGATTGTAGCGGTTCTCAAGACGGCGCTCACCCTGGGGATTAATGCTAGGATGGATGACGGCACTGGGTTTTAGATCGCTGTCATTTTCGTAGGCGTAGCGGACCAGGGTTTGTGGCGCCTCACCGGCGACTTCGCGGGTGGCAAGGGTTGTTCTGCCCTGTTCGTCGTAGCGGTAGCGTTTGGTGATGCCGTCATTGGTGGCTATCTCGCTCAGTTGCAGGCGTTCGTTGTAGCGGTAACTGACATCGCCTTTTCCGCAGCTGGAGCAGCCCGGACCATGGATGGCGGTGACCAGGGCAACGCCGTTGCGGATTTCGGTGCTATAGGTGCTGAGCTTGCCCTGGCTGTCGGTGACTTTTGTTTCACCCGAGGTGCTGAAGTCGAGTTTGACCTGGCCCACTTGATCCGCATGGGTGGAGAGGATGGCCCTGTCCTGGTCGTCATAGGCCCAGGTAGCGTAGCGGATGCCCCGCTCATCGGTGATGCCGGTGAGGTTGTGTTTGTCGTGGGTATCTTCGTAGTGGTAGCGCCGTTGGCTGTCGTCCGCTCGGGTGACCTGTTTCAGGTTGCCCACTGCGTCGTAACGGTAGCGAGTCGCCTGGCCGGTCGGATCATAGAGGGCTTTTATCCGCCCGTTGGGGTAGTGATCCAGGGTGAGTTCCCGCCCTTGGGGATCGCGCACCAGAAACAGTTTTCCCTGAGGGTTGTAGAAGAGCTTCAGCGTTTGTCCGGTGGCCAACACGATGCGCTTTAATTTTCCTTGGGGGCTGAACTGCAGTTGGCGGCCATCGCGCCAGTACCAGGTGAGCTGTGCTTCGTTGACTTGCAGCCAACCATCGCTGACACGGGGGGCACTGTAGTGGTCTGTCTGCTCGGTGGGTTGGAAGTGGATGACCCGGCCGTCGCTTTGGTGCAGGCGATAGCCATCACTATTGGGCTCTGCCTTCAGGTGCAGGTCGTAGCTATGACCCCAGCCGTGGCCCAGGGAACCGCTCTTGTCGTTGTGGCTGTTGTAGTGGCGTTTGAAGAGCAGCCCCAGCGCACCAGGCAATGGCGCCAGATCGACCTCTTGCTGGTATTTGTTGCCCGTGACGACATGGATCGGGTTGCCGGTGTGGCTGCTGGCCAAACCGCTTGACTGGGCCGTCGGGCTGGCGGTCTCGTCGACCTCTGTCGCGGAATTGTCGCAGGGAGGGATACCCTGATCGTCACCGATGCTTGGGAGGTCGTCACCATCTGCTGTGTCATCACCCGTGTTGCCTTCGTCATTGCCGGTATCTCCATCTCCGGTACCTTGGTCGTCGCCATCGGTTGACGTATCCGTATCGTCGTCATCGCCTCCCTGGCCGGCTTCATCTTCCAGGGTAGTACCACCGGTCTCCGCATCATCATCGGTAGATGGCGGTGTGCCGCCACTACCTGGCGATTCCATATGAACATTGTTGTCATCCCGCCAAGCATCTGACTGCATGCGCACGGTCGCCACCGAGGTGATCGGCAGACGACGGGCGTTGTAGTAGTGGATATGCTCTGGATCGATCAGACGCATCACGGCTGGGATGACCCGGTCCATCAGTGGCACCTTCAGTTGATAACCGTAGGTGGTCTTGATCCTCAGCAGATTGGCGTCCTGGATGTTGACCCCGCTACGACCAACGTTTTGGTTGCGCCAGCGCAGATGGCTGTTGGGGATGCCGAAATGGGTTTCGTTGTTACGCGGATCGACAATGTCGCGCCCGAAGTCGTCGAACGCCTCTACTGTGGGATTGATGATCTCGAACTCAGTAAAGCGGGGGTCCTGGACATCGAGGCTGGCACGGGTGATCGCGGCGATCGCCTTGCGTGGGCTGCCGTCGCCGCCGAACAGGGGCGCCAGGCGCAGGCCCAGCTCCTGGCGCATGGGGTCGCTCTGGGCGTGGGTCACAGCGCCTTTGCGCGCCGCTTCGAAGGTGGCGTAGTTGAGGGTGGTCTTGGCGTCGTAGAGTAGGGCGGTCTGCCATCCACCCAGGCCCATCAGCAACAGGGCAGGTAGTGAGATCAGCAGCTCCGTCATCGCAACGCCGCGTTGACGGCTAAACCAACAGCTCATGTTCCCTATGATCGGCATCCCTGTCTCCTTTGACCTGCTCAGCTAGCAATGATTAAACATCCATCTTCCATTGTGCAGGAAACTACATCTATTCATCTTGTCAATGAACAGGGCAGGGTCATTGAGTGACGGATTTCAGAAAATAAGTACACTCTCTTGGGAAGGCCGTCACATTATGATGTGAGTATTTTCTGAAACCCATACCTAGTTGATGAGGGACTGTTTCATCGTCTGGGTAAAAGATTTGAATGGGTGTCTTGTATACTTATGTTCTGAAAGAGATATGTGATGAAAACTGAAAGGAAAGGAAAGGAAAAACACTCGGGACCTTAGGAACAATTCTTGGATTAATCGCATTTGGCGTTGGTTTACTTTATTTTACCTTTGGGCCTATTGAAGAGCCTGAGCCAGTAGAGTCATTTGTTGCAGAAACAACTGTTAAAATAAAAGATGCTATTTCGGCCAAGATCAGGGGTGAAGATTACTCACCGCCTGTGGTCGAGAAATTACTGGGTATAGATGAAGCTCTATATAAAGGTGTAATGGTTGGAGGTTTTATAGCTCTCGCACTAGGAGCTCTAGGGTTTAGTCAAAATGAAGAGTGGCGCCCAAGTGGAGTGGCCTTTGTATTGGGTGGTGCTGCAATAACTTTGCGGCTATCAATTGCTTTTGTCGGAGTATTGCTACTTTTTCTATTAATAGCAGCAATCATTAGCGCTTTAGGTTTGGATGTCAGCATATGAACATTACCAGTAGCTTCTGCGGACCGTCGCTTCGGTCCACACGCAGAGCTAAGCGTTAAACGTCTGCTCTTGAGAACAAGTGGAGTATTTTAGACCTATACATCAGCACCCGCTTTGGTCGCTTAGCGGAGGCGAGCGTAAGTCCTTATCTGAGGTAAATCTCACCAATCGATGACCACTTTCACCTCGGTAAATCCTGATTAAGCTGTGGACCAATGATATTGGTCCATATATCGGCAAATTCTAAGATAGCGGATCGGATTTCTGTCAAATCTGGCAATAGCCATCGCCTCAATCTGATTTCCTGTGTGTAATTCAGGCATAAGTTATTGATATTCAATAAATGCAAATATCGTTGATTATGTGAATTTATGCGCGATCTTACTATTCAAGCAAACATGCCACTGGTGATACACTGGTAGATTCAGATTACATTTTTTCTGAACCTAATGCCGCTTCATATTTTCCAATAACAGTGGCGACCGGTTCCACCCTATGAATGCCGGATACACTTTTCCCTGCTTGCCAGAATTCCGTCTCACCTTTCTCATCCAGTGAAGATTTTCGCAGTTGGAAGACTGAACGAACCATATAGAACATGCGCATCCAGTGTTTGGTTTTATTACCTTTCAGCATCCAACGGGCAAATGCGCCAGCCTTGATTCCGACTTTATCAATATAGGGTGTTTTTATGATTGAGACAGGTACGCCGGTAATACGATCGCTGAGCACGATATCGTCCTCGTTGGCATTGACAACAGCCTGCTTGTAGGGCGTCGCTGCATGACACTCAGTTGTGGCGATGAATCGTGTGCCAAGTTGACAGCCTGCATAACCTTGCTTGATCGCTTTACTGAATTGTTGTTCCGATCCTATGCCACCTGCGCAAATGAGAGGCACATTCAGGTCACCCAAGTCATCCAGCAATTCCAATTGTGATCGGGCTCCGGCATGTCCTCCGGCTCTGTTGTTGACCGCAATCAGGCCATCAACACCTCCGTCGAGTCCCTTCAATGCCCACTTCCGTTCTGTGACATCGTGGTAAACGATACCGTCATAGGCCTTTACCCGGTCGACGACCCAACGTGGATTGCCTAGGGATGTAATAAAGAAGCGTACCCCTTCATCCAGCGCAATATCGACCCATTCAACCATCCTTTCATGATATTTCCTGGATGATTTTTCGATCAGGGCATTCATGCCGATAGGTTTGTCTGTGATACTTCTAATCAGTTTGATTCCTTCTCGAAAATCGTGCCCATGAACAAAGGTCATGGATACCGGCTGGATGATTCCCAGCCCACCGGCGCTGGATGCAGCAGCTACAAGTTCAGGATTGGAGCAGGGGTACATAGGTCCGCAAATGATCGGAACTCGAATGCCGGTATGGACAGTGAAGGGTGTCTCAAGGACTGGTTCATCATGCATCTTGATTAATCCCGGGAACTCAACAGCCATTGAGCTGTGACGGTTGCTACACTGTCACCAACACTATCCCAGATGGTTGCACGGGCCTGCAGGGTGATTGTGTCGTTGATTCTGTCCGGTACCTGCGCCTCTCCGATAGCAGTGAGTTTACCCCGGGCCTTCTTTGTGTAATCGATTTCAAGGCTGGTGACGATGCCTTTGGTCGCTTTGGGCAGGGCCGCGATTACAGCCAGACCGCTAGCCAGTTCACCCAGATTAGCAAGTGCAATGGCATGGATTGAGTGGAGATGGTTACGCAGGATCTTCCGGTCTTCGATGGTGACCGATGCCCGTCCCGGTGTTATCTCTTCGATCATCGGACGGATGGTGCCCGTGTAGGGGACCATGCGACTGAACAGGAAGCTGTAGAGACGCCTGCCAAAGGCACTGTTACCGAAACGCCTCCAAAGTGCTACGACCCGTTCTTCAGGTGTGTTTGCCGTGTCATTCGCCAAGTGGTTCTCCTCTTCTGAGATCAACAGCGTTCGAAAAGTCCTGCAGCACCCATACCTGTACCAATGCACATGGTGACCATCCCATAGCGCTGTCCGGTTCTTTGCAGACCGTGTATCAGGGTTGCTGAGCGGATTGCACCCGTTGCACCCAGTGGGTGTCCAAGGGCAATGGCCCCACCGAGAGGGTTGACCTTTTCCGGATCCATACCCAACTCCCGCATCACCGCCAGGGCTTGTGCCGCAAATGCCTCATTCAGCTCGATCCAATCAACTTGATGAAGTGCGATACCGGTCTGTTTTTCCAGTCGCGGGATCGCCTCTTTCGGTCCAATTCCCATGATTTCAGGAGGCACGCCGGCCACGCTGAAGCCGACGAAACGTGCCAGTGGTTCCAGCTTGAGTGCCTTCATCTTGCGCTCGCTCATCAATAACACTGCGCCAGCCCCATCACTCATCTGCGAGCTGTTGCCTGCAGTGACGCTGCCTTTGGCGGAGAAAACAGGTCGCAGTCTTGCCAACCCTTCAAGGGTTGAATCCGCCCTGGGTCCTTCATCGGATTCCACCAGACGCTCTACCAGACGGATCGTGCCATCACTCTCAGGCAGGTGTTGTCGTACCGGATAGGGAAGTGTCTCCTGATTGAAGTGCCCGGCGGCCGTAGCGGTCAAGGCCCGTTGGTGACTTTGCAGGGCAAAGGCATCCTGATCTTCCCGGCTGACTTTCCAGCGACTCGCTACATTTTCGGCGGTGATCCCCATCCCATAGGCAATGGCGATATGCTCATCTTCAAACACCGCAGGATTGATTGAGACCTTGTTGCCCATCATCGGCACCATGCTCATACTCTCCACACCACCGGCAATGATGATATCCGCCTCGCCGAGACGAATCCGATCTGCTGCCATGGCGATACTCTGCAGGCCGGATGAGCAGAAGCGGTTGACTGTAACACCGGGGACACTGTCTGGAAGACCAGCCAACAGACTGGCGATGCGGGCAACATTGAGTCCCTGTTCCGCTTCCGGCATGGCGCAGCCGACGATGACATCGTCGATCTGTTCGCCTTTCAGACCACCACTGTCACTGACAACGCCTTGCAGAACATGGGATAGCAGATCGTCTGGACGGGTCTGGCGGAATACGCCACGAGGGGCCTTGCCAACGGGTGTGCGCCTTGCTGCGACAATATAGGCCTGTTCACTCATCTCACTCTCCTCGATCAGTTTCGCAACGGCTTGCCGGTATCCAGCATATGCTTGATGCGTGAATGGGTTTTAGTGCTCTTCAACAGCGAGCGAAAACCTTCTCGTTCATACCTCAAATACCAGGACTCAGGCAGTTCGGTACCGCCATCGACTGGCCCACCACAGAGTGCATCAGCAACAAGATTGCCAATTTTGAGGTCGTAGTCAGAGATAAATCCCCCGGCATGCATATTGGTCATCGCAGCTTTCAGGTTGGCGATGGCTTCGCGTCCGCCGGCACGGATCGGTTGTTCAGCAGGCGGTCTGTAGTTGGCGGCACTGAGTGCTCGCACCTGGGCAATGGCGGCATGCAGGACTTCATGACGGTTGATGACCACCACATCGGATTTGCGAAGAAACCCGAACCTCTTTGCCTGCTCGGCACTGGTGGCCACTTTACCCATGGCAACTGTTTCGAAGATGCCTTTGAGGTGTTCGAAAAGATCACCATATGCCGCTTTGATACTGGCCCGTCGCGCCAGCTCCATACAGCCGCTGCCGGCAGGGATCAGACCGACACCCACTTCAACAAGGCCAATGTAGCTTTCAAGTGCGGCCACCACCCGATCACACTGCATCATCAGTTCGCAACCGCCACCGATGGCCATGCCTTGAACAGCGGCCACGACGGGAATGTTGGATTTACGCATCCGGATACAGCTGAGTTGAAAACGCTTGAGTAGATTATCCAGAGCGTTGTTGCCGGGTAACATACTCTTCATGGCAACGGGTACGAATGATTTCAGATCGGCCCCTGCACTGAAGGGCTCATCCGGGTGCCAAATCACCATCCCTGACAACCGTTGTTCGGCCAGTTCAATGGCCTGGTTAAGACTGTCCAGCACTGTACTGTCCATGGTATGCATCTTGGTCTTGAAGGTCAGCACGCCGACATCGCCATCGGTTAGCCAGAATCTCGTCGCATCGTTCTCGAACAGGACTTCCTGTTCAGCCACCTGCTCACCGACCAGTCGTTCAGGCCAGCGTTGACGTCGGTAGGTCGGGAGTGTGGATCTGGGTTGATAGCTGTTGGAGGAGGGCGACCAGGACCCCTGAGGTGTATGGATCGCATCCAGGCTGTTGACCCAGGCCGGTAGAGGTTCATTACAGATTGTTTTTCCTGTATCAATATCAGCCTGGATCAGTTCAGCGATACGGGTCCAACCGGCTTGCTGCCAGATTTCAAACGGACCCTGTTTCCAACCAAATCCCCAGCGTATTGCCAGATCGACATCTCGTGCGTTGTCGGCAATCGTGTCCAGCAGATAGGCGGCATAGTGAAAAACATCCCGCTGAATGGCCCATAGAAACTCGGCATGAGGGTCTTTGATTGCCTGAAGGTTTTCGATACGACGTGGGTTTTTATAGTCCTTCAGTACTTTTTCGACCTTCCCTGGGATTTTTACTTTGCGTTTTCTGTAACTGTTGTTGCTGGCCTCATAGACCAGAATCTCACCATCCTGCTTCTTATAGACACCTGCCTTTGTCTTCGCTCCGAGTGCACCATTTTCCACTAATGACTCGAGCCAGCCTGGTATCTTATAGATCGAAACCCAGGGGTCGTCCTCGAGATTGGTCGAGGCATTCAGCATGACATGACGTAGTGTGTCGAGTCCGACCAGGTCGGCGGTACGCAGGGTTGCGCTCTTTGGGCGACCCAGTGATTTGCCGGTCAGCTGATCGACTGTTTCAAAGTTCAACCCAAGACGGTCGGCGTGGTAAAAAGTCGACATCATTGAGAAGAGCCCAAGTCGATTGGCAATGAAATTCGCTGTATCTCTTGCTCTTACAACCCCTTTACCCAGTGTGCTGACACAAAAGCCCTCCACGCTGTCGAGTACTTCAGCTGATGTTCGTGGCTGTGGAATCAACTCAACCAGTGGCATGTATCTTGGTGGATTGAAGAAATGGATACCTAGAAAACGGTTGCGAATACTCTCTGCGACACCTTCTGCCAAGTGTGTGATTGAGATGCCGGAGGTGTTGCTGGCCAGAATCGCATCAGCGCTAAGATAGGGGATAATTTTTTGGTAAAGATCTATTTTCCATTCGAGTCTTTCAGCTATCGCCTCAATCACCAAGTCACAATCGTTGAGCAGTTCGAGATCATCGTTGTAGTTACAGGCAGAGATTCTGCTAGAGAAGCCTGGATCGGCGAGTGGTTCGGGTTTCTGTTTTTTAAGTGCCTTGATAGCCTGCCTTGCAATTGAGCTGGGGTCTTTGCCCTCCTTGGGCAGGTCAAACAGCAGTGAGGGGATGCCGACATTGGCGAAATGAGCAGCGATCTGAGCACCCATCACGCCAGCTCCCAGAACAGCTACACGGTTGATGATCATACTATCTATATTCGATCTGCTTTCATCACGGGTACTCATTGGTTCAGTAGCATTCATTGGTACGTCCTCTCAGCCTGTGATCAGCTGTAAGTCATCTTTATTGTCGTACGTTGTACGGATCAGTTCCGATTCATCAAAATCATCGACAGCGATGACGGTCATCAAGTGTTGGTCGAATCGCCTCAACTGGTCTGCCTCCTGTGCTGTTATCAGGTTTGATTCAAGCGCTGAATCAACCAGGGCGGCTCCTTGAGATTTCGCCAACTTGCCTGATCGAACGGCAGTCGTGATCCTCTTCGTCAGCGGTCTCAGCGTAAGGCTCTCGAGAAAGACCTGGTTGACTTCGGCCAATGGATTGTTTGCTGTAACCTCCATGAAAAGACCTCCAGTCAATGCGCGCCTTGTGTCACTATCATCGGCAAACAGTCGGACGACCTCTTTTTCCAACTTATCTTTCGGTGCGGCAAACCTGCCACCGATCGGAAAGCCTATTCGTTTCAACACCGCAGCTACCAGTCTGTTCGGCCAGTTTGCCAGCAGTTCATCAAAAGCGACCTGGTATTGGTAGAGCAGATAGTCGAGTGCCCATTTCACAACCGGCCACTCTTGATCCGAGTTATCGCTCTCCTCATGCTGCTTGATCACCATGCTTCCGAGATAGAGCATACTCAGCAGATCACCCAGGCGTGCTGAAAGCATCTCCATGAATTTCAGCTTAGCATTCAGGTTGAGCATGGCTACATCGGCGGTCAATGCAAATAGACTGCTGAGTCTATTGAAATGACGATAATAGGGCAGCAGATGGCTGTTATCCGTCACTGCAGCTTCGCGGGACAGGCCAATGCCCATGATTACCGAGCGGGCGAAATTACTGATCGTGTAACCGACATGGGCAGCCAATGTGTGATCAAATTCGGCAACTACATCGTCCCCATCCCCTTTCTGTAACAATGCCATCTCTTCCAAGACATAGGGATGCGAACGAATTGCACCCTGACCGAAGATCATCAAATTGCGGGTCAGAATATTCGCACCCTCTACAGTGATTGCGACCGGAATTGACTCATACATATCCGCGATATAGTTATTCGGACCTTTGATGACTGCTTTACCAGCATGGATATCCATTGCATCGAGAAGGCACTGACGTGCCATTTCAGTGGTGTGGTATTTTAAAATTGCTGAAGGTACGCTGGGTTTATTACCGTCCACAATTGACTGAATGGTCTGCAGACGCGAGGCGTTGATGATATAGGTGAGACCTGCGATTCTCGCCAACGGTTTTTGTATACCCTCGAACTGATCAATGGAAACGCCAAACTGTTTTCGTAGATTGGCATAGGCACTTGTGCCGAGCAGTGCTCGCTTTCCGACAGCTACGGCTGTTGTCGGCAGCGTAACGGCGCGGCCTACAGAGAGGCAGTTGACCAACATGCGCCATCCTTTACCTGCCATCTCAACACCACCAATGATGAAACTTAACGGTACAAAAACATCTACACCTACAATCGGGCCATTGAGAAATGAATCGCCAATAGGAAGATGTCGTCGCCCAATCTGCATGCCTTTGGTTTCTCTCGGGAGCAGTGCACAGGTAATGCCGTAATCTTGTATATCCCCGATCAGGCCATCCGGGTCCTTGAGTCTGAATGCAAGACCGACCAGTGTTGCGATCGGTGCAAGTGTGATGTAGCGCTTTGAGAAATTGAGCCGCATGCCGATCACTTTTTCACCTTGCCACTCACCCTCGCAAACAATACCGGTATCCGGTATCGAGGTGGCGTCAGAACCTGCAGTAGGGCCTGTCAGGGCGAAGCAGGGGATCTCTTGGCCATTGGCCAGACGGGGTAGGTAGTAGTTCTTCTGCTCATCTGTCCCGTATTTGATCAGTAGTTCACCGGGTCCGAGCGAGTTTGGCACGCCAACCAGATAGCTGACACCGCCGCCGGTATTACCCAGGTGGAGTAACACCTCAGATTGTGCGACAGGGGAAAACTCCAGCCCGCCATACTTTTTTGGAATGATCATACCGAGAAAACCGTTAACGCAGACAAAGTTGATAATCGGGTCAGGGATTTTGTTCCAATGATGGTTGATCTTCCATTTGTCGGTCATCCGGCAAAGCTCGGAAACAGGACCATCGATAAAGGCCTGTTCTTCATCACTCAGCCCAGGTTTGGAACCGGAAATCAGACGCTGCCAATCCGGTTTTCCACTGAAGAGTTCACCATCCCACCATACATTCCCGGCATCGATGGCCTCTTTCTCGGTATCGGAGAGAGGTGGCATGACCTTGCGCATGACGGTTAATACTGGTTTTGCAAACAGGTTACGGCGGGCGGATGGAATTGAGATCAACAAGCTGATTGCAAACAGAGCAGTAAAAATCCAAGTTATCAGCACGTTGCCTGACAGTAACACTGAAGTCAGTGCCAGTAAGGCTAAAGCGATACTCAATGAGTTAGCGCCGGAACCACGATAGGCTAAAGTCATCAGTACAACTACAGCGATAGCGATCACTATCAATGTCATCATGTTTCTGTCCTCTCCGGCCTGAAAATAAGGCTCGGGATTGTGTTATTTCACTGTAATAAGACCTTAAAAAAGAGCGAGCGTTCGTTATTATTATAAATTAGTTGTGCTACAATAATCTGTCAAGCACTATTTGATATTGCCCTTCGGATCGACATTTTATTAGATGCTAACGAGTGAGAGTCATTGAACGCCAACCCAATGATAAAAGAGTCCAATTCAAGCAATGGACTAACGTTCGCGGAATTCAAGAAACACTTTCCCTATAGCGAAGATGCGCTCTATGCGCTGCTTTTTAGCCGCAATCAAGCACTGATCGGTATACGTCGAGAGAAGTTTGCGGTTAGGAATCTGAAGAAGATCTTTCGTGCAACGTTCAAGCTAGTCCCTAAAATCGGTTTTCAGGCGATGTCATTGCGGGATCTCCTGTCAGAGACCGGTTTGAGCATGGGGGGGGTCTACCTAACCATCACCAATAAGGAAAACATTGCGATTATTGTCAAAGATGCAGTGACACTCGTCTGTGATGATATTGTCAGGAGCGCTCGGGAAGAGGCGGATCCTGGTAAAGCCTTGGAGTGCCTGGTCAAGGGTTATCTGTTTGCTTCACTGCTGCTTCAACCCTGGTTCTACTTTCTCTATTTTGAGACGCGTAGTCTGCCGCAGACTCATCAAAATGACTCGAAAAGTCTTGAACGCGCGCAAGCCACAGAGCTAGAACAGCTCATCAGGGAATTGCAGAAAAAACCGAATAATGGCTACCCGCCTGAATTTATAGCGACAATGGCCCTGTCAATGATCCAAGAACGTTATCTGAAGCCGTGGAAGTATAAGCAACCGGCACAGTCGGTTGATGACTATGCCAACAATTGTCTGCAGTTAATACACCGCTCTTTTCGTTGATCCTATATCCATGTTTACAACTTTTCCTTATGTGTTGTCGACCCTGTGACTATTTCGTTAGATTCACGGGACACACTTGTGACGTTACGCCTTCATCATTAATCCCACTTCTAACAAATTGATTAGTGATACCCAATGAAGGAGACGATAATGGATAAAATCATACCAAGCCTGGCAATGGCCGGAGCATTGCTGAGTGCACCTGTGATGGCACAGGATCTGACAATTTCCATAACTAATTTGACTCACGGCACCTACTTTACGCCACTGTTGGTGGCCGCTCATGCTGGAGATAACCACCTGTTCCGTTCGGGTGAGTCAGCAAGTATCAGCCTGCAGGCTATGGCTGAGGGGGGTGATATATCCGGATTATCAGCTGATATGGCGGCAGTGAGTGCCGATACGGTTGAAAATCCTGTTGGTGGACTCCTTGCTCCAGGTGCTTCCACTTCCTTTGATCTATCCACTGCCTCCGGTAACGACCATCTCTCCATTACTGCCATGCTGTTGCCAAGCAATGATGGCTTTGTCGGAGCCGATTCCATCTCGATCCCGACAGCGGCTGGGACCTATCGCTATCGGTTAAATGGATATGATGCCGGCACCGAAGCCAATGACGAGATCGTCAATGGTGGTGGTGCGCCAGGTGCTCCCGGTATACCGGCCGATCCAGGTGGCGCTAGCGGTACAAGTGGTACCGGGGTGACCAGTAGCGAGGCCAATACCTTGGTGCATATTCACCGTGGTGTATTGGGTGATAGCGATGAAACCGGCGGTACCAGCGATCTCAATAGCAGTGTCCACCGTTGGTTGAATCCGGTTGCCGGCTTGACCATTGTTGTTAAATAGGAGGTCTGCTATGGAAATGCTGAAAATGGCGGCACTCACCATGATGGTGACCAGCCCCTTGTTCCTTACAGGTTGTCCAAACGACAACGATAATGACAGTGGTGTGGTTACCAGCGTTATGTATGAGGTCGAGCTAACCAACCTGACAGCAGCCCAGCCGATGTCTCCGATGGCTGTTGTGTTGCACGGTAGTGGCTACAAAATGTGGACAGTTGGTACAAGTGCCAGCAACGGTCTGGAGCAACTGGCTGAGAGTGGCGACAATACAGAAATTCTAGCTGAGGCTGCCGGTGAGAATGGGACCACCATGAGTGGCGGTGGGGTTATCACTCCGGGAGCGAGTGAAAGTGTCACGATCGAAGCCGATGGGGCGGGTGACCTAGCCCTCTCGCTCGCAACTATGCTGGTTAATACCAATGATGCTTACACGGGTGTAGATAGCAAATCATTGAGTGAGATGAGGTTGGATGAGACTCAAACCATGGTGCTGACGGCCTATGATGCAGGTACTGAGGCTAATTCAGAGCTTGCCTCGACAATACCTGGTCCCGCCGCAGGTGGTGAAGGCTTCAATGCAACACGTGATGACCGTGATAGTGTGGGAGGTCACCCCGGTGTAGTAACCCATGACGACGGGTTGAACAGTTCGGCCTTAGGAGAGGAACACCGATTTGATAATCCGGTGGCGCGTGTCACTATCACAAGACTGCAGTAAGCATATTGTAGAGATTGAGGCGGCTTTTTAGCCGCCTTTTTTATGTTTTTAAGATTTTTCGAACTTTCTGATTAAGCTGAGTTACCAATAGAGCATATGAAAGAAAATGAGTAACTGATACTTTGGGCTATTAAGTGTTAATTCGGAGTTAAGATGATGTTAAAAGCTTCTCTATTGATTTTAACAGGGTGGTGGTTATCACTGGCTGTAAATGCAGAAGCATTTGATCATGGTGATTGGAATCAGTTACTACGCCAGCATGTTGTATCTCAAAGGGATGGACTCACTACAGCAGTAGATTATCAAGCTATGAATGGTGATCGAAATCTCTTGAAAAAATACTTACAGTCATTGGAAAAAGTCAATCTATCTGAGTTTGAACTTTGGTCCAAGCCTGATCAATTGGCATTTTTAATCAATGCTTACAATGCCTGGACAGTAGAGCTGGTTTTGACAGGCTACCCAAAGATACAATCAATTAAGGAACTGGGAAGTTTTTTTAGATCACCCTGGAAAAAAACATTTATCCCGCTTTTGGGAAAAATCCGTTCCCTGGATGATATCGAGCACGGTATGATTCGCGAGGCTGGCCGATATAATGACCCACGCATACATTTTGCAGTAAATTGCGCCAGCATTGGGTGTCCGGCATTACGTACAGAAGCGTACAGCGGAGAGCAGCTTGAGCAGCAATTGCAAGAGCAGACAGAACGTTTTCTTTCAGACCGGACGCGTAATCGCTATATCGACAACCAGCTTGAGGTCTCTTCACTATTTAAGTGGTATCGTGAGGATTTTGAACGGGGCTGGCAGGGATTCCACTCATTAAAAGCGTTTTTTGCCAAATTCGCCACTCAGCTTGGATTAACCGATGCAGACATACAACGCCTTCGTGCTGGTGAAATTGGTATTGAAATACTCGACTACGATTGGCAATTGAATACAATACCCTGAACAAAACCCAAGCTGTTTACTTTATCCACAGCTCAACACGACGGTTTTTCTGCTGACCCAGTGTTGTTTCATTGGATGCTACAGGAGCTGTACCACCATAGCCACGACTGGTGACTACGCTGACACCTTTTTTTGGGTCTATCCGGGTTTCGCAAAGAAATTAAGGTATTGATCGGCCACAGATTCTTCTCTATTTTTGATGTTGAAAAGGCATCAA
>JAIVEQ010000072.1 GCA_023838465.1 Candidatus Thiodiazotropha sp. | reverse complement strand
TTGCCGGATAGAGAAAGCTTTGATGCTACCGCAGCTTACCCTCTATTCGTCAAACTAGAGTTGCACTTACAAGTTGAATTCACGTAATATATTTGCTTGGCTTTCCCAAAAGTAATAAGCCACTGCTCAGTATTGTTATTATTGCAATACTAGCAGGTAGTAAATAACGAGGATTGATTGATCCATACCCGATGGCATGAACTATCATTTGCATGAATACTGCAGCTATTGTGAGTACGAAAGCCACGATAACGACGGCTTGTTTATAATTGATTTTACCCTTTATTGTTTGAATGGCTATGTAACTAAAAAAAGATATAAATGCAATTATGTTAATAAGCGTAGTCAATGGTGAGGCTAAGTGATTGAATATATATTTTAATCCGGGATCAAATGATGCTGAAAAAAGATACCACCATAGATGACTGTCCGTAATAACCCTATACAGGTCCTTGTGTTCTCGACTGTCATAGATTGCAGCCCATGACTGGTCAGCCGCCCTATAAAATGTGCCACTTTGCTCGTAGTTACCATAATAGAATGAACCAGAGACAGCTAAAGCCGAAATAAAGATAACCAGTAAATGTACCGTAGGGAGTTTAAGCGTAGAAAATAATCCGCCTTCAACTGTGCTGCTTTTTATCATACCTATATAGAGTAATGTTGCAGCTATTAGTAAAGTGGGTAGAAATGAAACCTTTGTATAAAACCCTAATGTAACGCTGATAAGTAAGATTATAAAAGCTCTCACATCATAACCATACATAAGTACACGGATAGAATAGACCCAGGATAAAAATATGAAAAAAACAAGTAATACTTCATTAAAGAGTAGGCTTGAAACCTTAATGAATGGGAGATAAAAGATGAACAGGATAAGAAAATAGATATCAAAATTGGGTAACTTTAGGATATTGAAATATCTTGCATAGATGAGAATTAGTACAGATAGTGATATTGCTATCACTATGTTAAAAAGACGTGCACTGAGAACAACTTGTTTGAGTTTGTAATTGTTATCTACGAAATATCCTACAACAGGAGACAGTAGTTTATAGTACAGTGGTGGGTGATGAGCAGCGAATTGAATATCCCTGTTATTTTTTATAAGTGGTAATTTAATCCCTTGTAAGAATGCAGGTTGTAAATCCTCGCTAATCTGCCATGCATAATCAAGATGAACGTTTGTGTCAGCGTGTCCTTCAAGAGGGTATGTCAAGCTGACAAGCAAATAACAAAATAATGCAGTAACAATAATGGAAATCTTTAGCCAAAATCCAAGGGATGTATCAATCGTCATGTCTGACAATGTAGAATCGCTCATTGGTAATTTGTTGTACGATATTTTGATAACATAACAATTGATGCCAGAATAATCTCGATAATGATATAAAGAATTCGATTAAGTGTTGCGAGAATAATAGCTGTATTGGTATCCAGATAGGGGACCAGGCCGAACACCAGTATCGTTTCCCTTATGCCAATACCAGCAGGTGCAAAAGGTACAATGAAACCTGCTGCATAACTTAATGCATATAGCCCGATAATATAGACTAACCCAATCTCTATTGAAGATAATGGTAACAAGGTAATCCAAAAAGAGAATCCAAGAAAAAACCATATTAATAAAGCTATCAACAGAGATGTTGGTGTGTACATTAAGCGACGTGAATAATCGATGAGTTTATTTCGCCATGTCCCAATGCTGGCCACCAGTAATACAATGCCGGCAATAGAGCTAATAATAATGAGTAGTCTGCTGGGGAGTTGTGAGAATAAAGTGATCAAAAACTCGTATTGTGTAATGCAGATTAGAGCTAGCCCTAAGAGCAAGGCACTGAATACTACCCAGAAAGTCTCAAGTAGGATCGTGTCACGGATGGTGTGATTACTGAGGCCAGCCTCTTTATAGAGACCTATTCTTCCAACGAATTGCCAGATCGAGCCGGGTATATACTTTCCTAGTTGAGTCAGATTATAGATCTTGAAGCAGCGTTGAGCCGAAAGATTTACCCGGTATTGTTGTAGTGATTGATGCATTATGGCAACTAAAAATAGTTTACCGATTGCTAAGGCGCATATTGAATAGATAATGGTGGATATAGGTAGTCGTTGGATGACTGCCTCCACACGATGAAGATTGCTGATTAGAAAGAAACCAATGAAACCAAGTACAAGAATCCACCAAAATGATTTCAGGGCCGTTTTAAGATTCAATCTCACGACGGTTCTTCATCCAATATACTGAATAGATAGTTGAATTGAATTTCAGAAGAAACCAACGCCAGTTCTCGTTGTTGTGGAAGGTTGAGTTTCGTGGTTTCCTCATTACTGATGACTCGATGAATGGTATCTACAATCATATTTGAATCGAATTGTTTGAAGTCAAAGACAAAATCACCAAGATTAAATGATTGCATGACTTCCTGATACTTATGGCTCCAGCCGAGAACAATAACGGGTTGACTAGCTGATAATGCAGCAATCATTGCATGAAAGCGCGAAACCATAACAAGTCTGCAAAAAGACATGAGTTGTTTAATACTGTTTGTATTAATATCAAATTCAACAAAATAGAGTGCAGCGGGTTGAATCCCGTCATCGGAGAGACGTTTGACAATATCACCGATAACGGGTAAATCGTTGTTTCGAAATTGGGCCATTTGGTCTTCACGAGTGGCATTTGGGTAGAGTAGTACGGCATAGCCCTGGGTTAACAGGCCTCGACAGAGGGTTGTCACGTCCTCAACATAATCTTTTCCAGGGCGTTGCAGCTTAACGGCTAAAACGCTACTGGGACAAATTCCAATAAGTTCACGATCTTCCTGCTTAAGTCGTTCCTCAAGCTTGGAAAGCTTGTCAGGGTTTTCCATGGTGAGCTTGTCACCAGGGCGATGTTGAAATGCCACATCAGCAACCGGTTCAGGATAGAGGGTCTTAAGTGATAGTGATTTTAGATGTTCGTAAGTGCTGGCTCCACGGGCAAAAAACTGCAGGCATCTTGCCAAAGTATGCTTTGCAAAAAAACGATTGAGTGGACTTTCGAACGGGCCTAATGCCTGGGAGAATTTAATTACGGGTGTGTTTAGAATAAATGCCGGTGCCAAGGTTAATATGTTGTAGGGCAGGAATTTCTCCCGACCATCAATAAAAGAGACACCAGCAAGATCAATGAGCACATCCGAATCATTTATCGAAAGTACTGATTCAGGAAACCAATTCCAAAATAATTTCAAGGACGTCCATTTGATCAGTGATAAGAGAATTGAGAAGGGAAAAAGTACACTCACTAAATAGAGAGGGGTGGCGCTATAGATGTTGATCAATGGGTCACTCACCAGTTTCCTATCTCTGTCTGGGTAGTAGGAAAAGACATTGAATCGAGCATCAGGATAGTGATCTCTAATTCGTCCAATGGTCGTGGTAAGCATGGCTTCAGCACCACGATTTCCGCTAATCGTGGCAGCAATGATCGAGATCGTCTTCATTTCAGGGATTCAAGTCCTTTTCTTAAATAAAGGTAAGTCTTAAGCAGCGGTCGCGGCAGTTTAAAAATCAGGCCATTCCATCGACTGCTCTCACTCCAACGCATGTTGAACAGCGCCATCAGTGCGGTCGACCACTCATGCCATGAAACTGGAGCATTAACATTGTCCGGTATCTTGTATCCGACAAGCGGTGCAACACGACTTCTAGCGCTGACATTGTAGTGATAAGGTGCAGCGCGAGCCTGGCCATCCAGGATGTCTGACACTTCAAGCGGTGAAGCGATAATCCCATCATCATCTGTCGCTCTCTCCCAGTAGTGAGAGCCTATTTCTGTACGTACGATGACGCCGGACTTTTTGACTGGATCTTGCTTAAATCGATAAGCCCATACATCACCCAGAGAAATGTCTGCGTCATAACAGAAATGGTCGTGGCAAACCAGACACTTTTTTTCTGAGTAAAAAAACAAATTTTGATAAAGACTGAAATAGGAGAAAGGCTTATTGACGGTGGTTCCATTTTTAAACTCCGCTTCGAGTTGTCCTCGCCAATGTCCTCTACGAAAACAGTAGCTTTGAATAGAACTGTCGGCCTCCTTTTCAAGTTTATCTGTTATCGCATCAATCAGTGCGGTTCTGGAATTATGTCCGCAAACCAGAGCAATTTTTAGTCGTACCTTCCCTTCCAGACGGGGGTCTTTATCCATCCAACGTGTCAAATTGGAGATATCACAAGGTAATCCAACAACAGCAACATGCCCCTCGAAATCGCGAATTAATGGTAGTGCTTCTTTCATGAATGCGGTTTCGACGTATTTGCTGCCCTGAGCCGCTAGAATCTCTGCTGTTGTTGTGGCAATAGCAAAATGGGCCCTGACCTTTCCTGCCTCAATGTCTGTTTTGCAGATCAATGCACCCTCTATATCCCCACGTTCGAGTAATCTGATCAAGAGTGCTGATCCAATACCTCCGGATGCGGCATTAATGCGTACATCCGGATCAGACGCATAGGCATGGTATAGCGCACTATAAGTACCCACTAGCGTACTGATCTGTTTGTCAGACCATTTTTTTTGCAGTAGTCTGTCAGTTAACTGGTTGAGCATTGTTGGGTAGTGGCCTATAGGTCGGCATCTGAGACTAAATTGAGGGACGCAATCTTAACATACAAACAAACCTGGCCGGATAAGGCTCGAGTGTGGTGAGACGAATTAATTGTACATATCAGCAAGACTCCCCTAGGTGTTTCCCTTTTGGTAATCTCTTTTAACTGCTCACTCAGGCTGAGGCCTGTTCTGAATGTTGTGATGCTTCTTGTGATTCGTTGTGTTCTGGAACCAGCTGATTGAGGAGTAATTTCAATGCTTCGGTATCAATCGTTTCACAGGCCTTGTTCATCTGCTCTAGACTTGCCATGAGCCAGGTCCAGTCCACTTGTCGGTGGTGGGCAAGAAATACTTTTTCATGTGCCGTTTTTTCGAGTTGTTCCATTTCGTGAAACAGCTCTTCATATAGCTTTTCACCAGGCCGTAGGCCGATATACTCAATCTCAATATCGGTGCCTGGTGTCCTACCCGAGAGATGGATCATCTGTTCGGCAAGATAGCTGATCTTGATTGGCTCACCCATGTCGAGTACGAAAATCTCACCGCCTTTTCCCAGCACCACTGTCTGCATGATCAGTTGGCATGCTTCAGGGATGGTCATAAAATAGCGTTCCATACGAGGGTCGGTTACCGTCACAGGACCTCCCGCCTCAATCTGTTTTTGAAATAGGGGGATTACACTCCCGGCAGAACCCAGTACATTACCGAAACGTACTGTGATGAACTTTGTGTTGGAATGGGCATTCAGGTTTTGGCAGAAGATCTCCGCACCTCGTTTGCTCGCCCCCATTACATTAGCCGGATTAACCGCTTTGTCCGTGGAGACCAATACGAAGACACCGCACCCGAAGCGATCAGCAATCTGGGCCAGATTGCGGGTACCCAGGATATTATTGCGGATTGCCTGACGCAGTCGGTTTTCCAGCATTGGGACATGCTTGTAGGCAGCGGCATGAAAGACCACTTCGGGCTTGATCTGAGCGAATAGGTTCTCGACGAAGGGTTGGTCAATAATATCGCCGAGATGGCAATCGAGGGATAGATCTGGAAAGGTCTTGAGTAACTCCATCTCGATGGTGTAGAGATTGAACTCATTGATCTCCAGTAGTACCAGACGGGTAGGTTTCAATTTGGCTATTTGGCGGCAAAGTTCAGAGCCTATCGAACCGCCAGCACCGGTGATGAGAATCGTTTTACCAGATAACGCGGCATCGATGGCGGGCCAGTCGAGTGAAATAGGATCACGGCCCAGCAGATCCTCGATGGAAACAGTGCGCAGGTTATTGATCTGCACATTACCTGACATCAGATCATTGAGCTGTGGTACGGACCTGAAAGGGATGTCTGCCTCTTCACATAATTCGACCACCCGTCGCATCTGTATCGAGGAGGCAGAAGGGATTGCCAGCATGATAATATCTATAGTGAGTTCTTCGCATAAACGCGGAATCATTTCACAGGTACCTGCCACAGGAATACCATGAATTTCCCGACCCTGGCGACGTAATTTATCATCCACAAAGGCCACCGGTCGGTAGTCCCCGCGGCGATTGCGCAGAATATCCCGGGCCAGCATTTCACCTGCTTGCCCCGATCCCACGATCAGGACCCGTTGGCCTGGTGCGAGGTCAAGATGGTGGTCTTTGAGTAAACGGTAGATCAGGCGTGGACCACTCAGCAACATCACCAGCAGGATGGCGTAGATCACGGGAACTGAGCGGGGAATCCCCCCGGCACGGGTAAACACAAACAGTAGCGCTACACTGACTATGGCGCCAACGAATACGGCCTTAAGGATGCGTATGATGTCGGGAAGGGATGCATATCGCCAGATACCGCGATAGAGGCCGAAAAGAAGAAAGGCGGTGAGCTGAATCGGCAGTACAAACAGTAGTCCCGCCAGTGCGTCCTGGTAATAGGCGGCGGGCAGAACCTCAAGATTGTAGCGGAACCAGAATGCCAGAAACCAGGCAATTGGCACCATCAGCAGATCATGCGCCAACGCTACTGCTTGTGATCGCAAATGGTGTGGTATGACTTGTTTACTCATTAAACCTGGAATCCGCAGTTGAACATGGATTTTTCACAAATTCATGTAGCACTCCGCAACTCACCCAATGGATGAGGAAAAAATGCATTATTTGATTCGGCATATCATTACCTTACGTTAGGTATCAGCGGTCAACTGCGGAATCTAGGTTAAAGCACTCTTGGTGCCCCTTTGTTGCATTATGGGCGGCTGGTGGTTGGCTATTCTACCCCATTGTCTGGTTCGGACAGTGTTGAGTCGTTGAGATTGGAGTGGATTCAACAAGTTTTCGGGTAGTACCCCCCTTGATTGTTGCTGTGAGTTATACTGGCCGCTATTTTTTGGCCATCTGATATACATAAGAATCCGGTTCATCTTGGTGGGTATGGATTTACGACTAAAGCTCGTAGAACGCAGTCTTACGACCAACTTGATACTTTAATAATTGATTTCGGAAACATGCAGCATTTAGACCTAACCCAGACCTCAAGCCAAACCCTGCAAACAGGCATACTCGCATTCCTGCAGGAGAATAGTCTCCTCTCCTCTCAGGATCATACCCGAGTTGAAGGTTTTGTGCGGGATACCGGTGAAGGTGAAGTTGAAACCCTGATACATCTGGGACTGATTTCTGAACCCGACTTAATCAAGGCGTTATCAGAACTCTACGGCCTTCACCTGGTTGAAAATATGGATGAATACCCACAAGAACCGGTCCATCCAGAGGCAATTTCATTGCGTTTTCTTAAGGAGATGAAGGCCATCCCCCTAGCAATGGATGTGAATCGGTTGGTGGTGGCGGTAGCTGATCCGGGGCAGGGTTTCATCGCTGATGCCATCCGCTTGGTTACCGATATGCCGGTCAGTCTCAAAATAGGGCGGCTGTCTGAGATAGAGTCTGCCCTGGAGCGGGTCTATGGTGCGGGAAGGAGTGTGATGGGAGAGATCGTCGATGGACTCGATGGTGAGGAGGAGGCTGAAGAGAGTATCGAACATTTGAAGGATCTGGCAAGCGAGGCGCCGATCATTCGTCTGGTCAACCATATCCTGCAACGGGCGGTGGAGGTTGAGGCCTCGGATATCCACATTGAACCCTTTGAAGAGCGTCTGATGGTACGCTATCGCATCGATGGCATTCTGACCGAATCGGAGTCGCCGCCCTCACACTCCACGGCGGCGATTATCTCCAGAATCAAGATTATGGCGAAGCTCAACATTGCTGAGCAGCGGGTGCCCCAGGATGGCCGAATTTCGGTGAAGATTCAGGGTAACGAACTTGAGTTGCGTGTCTCCACTGTACCTACCTTATACGGTGAGAGCGTGGTTATCCGCCTGTTGAATAAGAAGAGTATCAGCTTCGAATTCGACAGCCTGGGATTTGGCGACATTTCCCTGGCACGGTTGCAGCAGTCTCTGCAGCAGCCCAACGGTATCATCCTGGTAACCGGTCCAACCGGCAGTGGTAAGAGTACGACCCTGTATACGGCACTCAGCCAACTCAATAAACCCGGGGTCAAAATCATCACCGTGGAAGACCCGGTCGAATATAAATTGGAGGGGATCAACCAGATTCAGGTTAAGCCGCAGGTCGGTATGAATTTCGCCAACGCCCTGCGTGCCATCGTGCGCCAGGACCCGGATATTATTATGGTAGGCGAGATGCGTGATGCAGAGACAGTACGGATTGCCGTACAGGCAGCATTGACCGGCCATTTGGTGCTTTCCACGTTGCATACCAATGATGCAGCGGGAACGGTTAGCCGTCTGCTGGATATGGGGGTTGAGCCCTATCTGCTGGCCTCAACCGTCAATGCTATCGTCGCGCAAAGATTGGCACGGCGCTTGTGCTCACAGTGTAAGCAAGCCTATATGGCAGATGAGGTACTCGTACAACGTTTTCGTCATGCGGGTCTTGTCACTGGGCGGGAGCCGGTGAAGCTCTACCAGCCGATCGGCTGTGATGCCTGCTCAGACACCGGCTACAGTGGACGAATGAATATTGCTGAGGTGATGTTGATATCGGATGCAGTGCGTCAGCAGGTGATAAAGCATGCCCACTCATCGACGATCCAGCAGCTTGCCGTTCAGGAGGGAATGGACACCATGTATCAGGATGGTCTTGCCAAGGTGCTGAAAGGACATACCTCGTTTGAAGAGCTGATGCGGGTCAGTGAAGAGGATGAGTAATGGCCCTGTTTCACTATAAAGCCAGTAATGTGAGTGGCGAAGTACAGCAGGGGGAAATGGAGGCGGAAGATACTCGCCAGGTGATTATTGAACTGCAACGTGATCAGCTGATCCCACTACAGGTGAAACGGATTACCGGTCTACGGGGCTTGTTGCGCTATGGGATGGGTTCCCAGGGTAAAAAAATCGGTCATAAACAGATTCTATCTTTCGCCAAGGAGTTGGCGACATTGTTAAAAGCAGGGCTGCCTCTGGAAGGGGCGCTGTCATTAATGGCGAGGTTGAGCAGTGATGATGCCATGAGTGAGGTGATCGACGCGTTGAATGAGTCGATCAAGGGTGGCAATACCTTCTCCCGGGCACTTGAAAAACACAAGGAGATTTTCCCGCGGCTGTTTATCAGCATGATCAAGGCGGGTGAGGCGGGTGGCATGCTCGGTCAGGCCCTGGATCGCATTACGGACTATATGGAGCGCTCACAGGCACTAAGAGAGAGTGTCCGTTCAGCACTGATCTATCCAACCATTCTTTTGCTGGTTGCCGCGATTTCGGTGATGGTTCTATTGATCTTTGTGGTCCCACAGTTCAGCCAGATGTTCCAGGATATGGGGCGGGAACTTCCCCTGCCTACCCAGGTCGTACTCGCGGCAGGTGATTTTTTGAAGCACTACTGGTGGCTGCTGCTGGCTTTTCTCTTGCTTGGCATTGCACTTTTCCGAACCTGGATCGAGAAGGCGGAAAACCGGTATCGTTGGGACCGGTGGCTACTGAGGGTGCCGTTAGTAGGTGATCTTTTATTGAAGGTAGAGACGGCAAGATTGTCACGCACGCTCTCCTCTTTGTTGCACAATGGTTTGACCCTGCTGAATGCTGTCACCCTGTCACAAGAGGTGCTCAACAATCGTTATATCGCCCAGGCTATCGACCAGGCGGCACAGAAGCTCAAACAGGGCAAAGGGCTTTCCGCACCGCTCATTGAACAGAGGGTGTTGCCTGAATTGGCCATTCGTATGCTCCAGGTTGGTGAAGAGTCCGGTGATATCGGCACCATGCTGGCCGATGTGGCTGATGTCTATGACCGCGAAGTGCGGGAGACGGTTCAGCGTCTGCTAACCCTGGTAGAGCCGGTACTGATAGTGGGTCTTGGGTTGATTATTGCTGGTATAATCATCTCTATTTTGCTGGCAATGTTGAGCGTTAATGATCTGGCTTTCTAGGGCCTGTTAACACTAATCCTTAATTATTAGGGTCAGTCTGGAAGTGTTGGTATTGTTCTGGCTCCATGGTACTGATGGCCGCTTACGAGTCGGCAAGGCCGTTGCCTAATGCTATCTAAATTGTATGGGGCAGGTTGCCCTAAATCCCTCTGGAATGAAGAGAAACTGAACATGAATCTGAATCTACATCTAGCCCGCCACGGCGGTTTTACCTTGATTGAGCTGTTGGTGGTGATGGCGATCCTGGCCATGTTGGCCGGTCTGGTAGGTCCCAAGGTAATGAATGCACTGGGTGAATCAAAGAGTAAGACAGCCAGGGTGCAGTTAGAAGAGCTCTCTGCAGCACTTGATATCTATCGCCTTGATACGGGCAACTACCCACGTGGTGCACAAGGTCTGCAAGCCTTGGTACAGAGACCTGATGCTGCGGAAAACTGGAATGGTCCCTATTTAAAAAAGCCCAGGCTGCCGAAAGACCCATGGGGCGTCGACTATACCTACCGTTTCCCCGGTGAGCATGGAGACTACGATCTCTACTCGCTCGGTGCCGATGGTACTGAGGGAGGCGAAGGTGAAGCCAAGGATATTAATGGATGGGAGTGAATCGGCAACTGTGCAGATGCGCTCAACTGAGGATTCCAGGTTCAACAGGGTTTACCCTACTGGAGTTGATTGTCGTCCTGACGATTGCCGGTGCATTGGTGGCACTGGTCCCCCCGGCGATGGATCGTCTACTCCCAGGTCTGAAGATCAAAGCGGCTAGTCAGGAGATGGCGGATGCGATGCGGTTTGTCCGAAGCTGGTCGATCGCACAAGGTGACGAAGGCCTGTTCACCCTCGACCTGCAACAGAAGCACTACACAATCTCACCTCGAAAGCGCACTTATGATCTGCCGGAGAATAGCGAAATGACCCTGGTAACTGCAGATGATGAGCAGCAGGGTAAGGGGCAGGGAGGTATTCGTTTTTTTCCCGATGGCAGTTCCAGTGGCGGGCGTGTCATTCTGCTGGGCTCAGGGAAGCGCTATCAAATAGATGTCGATTGGTTGACCGGCAGGGTTACTGTTGCAGACTGATCGAAAAGCCGTTGCATCGATGCAAAGTGGGTTCTCCCTGCTGGAGGTGCTGGTCGCATTTACTGTACTGGCGATCTCTCTCGGCGTTGTTATGCAGGCCCTGTCCAGCAATACCCGGGGACTTTCGATTGCTGCTCAACATGCTGATGCAGCGACGATTGCCGGTTCCAAACTGGCAGAAGTCGGTACGGTCTACCCGCTCGAGGTCTCCAGCTTTGAGGGTGATAGTGGGGATACCTTCCGATGGCGGCTCACCATTGAAACCAATCCACACGAGACGGGTTATTTAAAAGAGGCCTCATTTCTGATTTCAGTCATTGTCACATGGGGTGAAGGTCGTTCCAGTAAACAATATGTCCTATCAACGTTACGCAATCTCTAATGCAAGCGGCTTCACGTTACTGGAGCTGATGATTTCACTGGTGCTGATGAGCCTCATCCTAATGTTGCTGTTTTCTGGATTAGACCTGGGTAGCCGCAGCTGGCAGAAGAGTGCTGAAAAGGCTGAACGCATGTCTGGTGAACAACTGACGTTTGACTACCTGCGCCGTACCTTGAGTGGCATGTTCAACAAGCAGCTAGGTGAAGGGGGGGACAGAGAATCCCTGTTTTCCGGCACCCACCACGCACTTCGTTGGGTTGGACCCACTGCCTCTCAGGCAGGTGTGGGAGGGGCATCGCTATTTCGTCTCGAACTGGTAGGCGATGGTGAAGAGAAGCACTTGTTACTCAGGCGTTGGCTCTACCATCCCGAGATCCTGGAACAGGCACCTGCCGAGGGTAACGATTGGCGTGATCCTCTGGGTGGGGATTGGCGATCTGATAATGAGCAGGTTTCAGGACTACCCTACAGTGAACATCAGTTGCTAAGTGGTGTGATAGATATTGAGTTGGACTACTATGGTTCGCAGCAACGGGGTATACCTGCCGAATGGCAAACTGAATGGAAGGTGCTAAAGAAACTACCACGACTGATTCGGTTGCGTTTGCACTATCCGGATCGTATTACACCTTCGCTAGTAGTAGCGATGACAGGGCGATAGGGATGATACAGGAACAGCGGGGAATAGTGCTGGTGCTGGTGCTCTGGACCCTGGTCCTTTTAATGGTCATCGTATCCGCTGTGTCATCGTCCGTGCATACCCAATCCACCCTGACCCACCATCAGATGGATCAGACCCGTTCCAGGGCCTTGGCTGAGGCGGCCTTCCACTATGGCGCAGCCCGTGCCTTCGATCCGGATGCTGATCGAGCCTGGACGGCAGATGGTCAACCCTATAGTTGGAGATTCGACGGGCACGAAATAGTGATCAGATTACAGATGGAGCAGGATCGTCTGGATCTCAACCAAGTGACAGCTCAACAATTAGATCAATTACTGTTATCTATTGAGGTAGATGATGAAATTCGCGATCGATTGGTTGGTGCCATCCTTGACTGGCGCGATAATGATTCGCTACATCGACTGAACGGTGCCGAAGATGAAGACTATCGCCAGGCAGGTAAGCCATATGGGGCAAAAGATGGCTCTTTCACAACTTTGGATGAAATCGGTTTAGTGTTGGGGATAACCCCTCAACTGCAAGAGCGACTATTACCCTATCTCACGCTCGCTGCCAGTGGGGGGAGTGGTTCGAGCAGCTCTTATATACTCCCTGGTGGGTTTGGTGATATTTCCGGAATACCTAACAGTCAAAATGGTATTCGAGTCCTGGTTGAGATCATTGAGAAGCGTGGCCACTATTTAGCTGAAGCGGTAGCTGTCGAATCGAACAGCAGGTTGCGGCTCGTTACTGTAAACTACGGCGTTTCGCCAGACATCTGGCCTGAATTTGAAGAGGATTAGCAGTGCTGGATGGCGTGGCAGGACAAGAGATAGGTAGGCTGTTGCGGGATCAATTGATCGATCCTGTCATGGCTTGCCTTGCCAGTCGTTTCGGTCGATCAAGTGATAGTGGTTGTCGTCTGACAATTACTCCTGCATTGGGGATTTTTCACACCGCATCGGATCAGAAGGGTATCAAATTACCATCAGCAGATACCGACCTGACTCGGCTTAAACCCTACCTGCATAACTGTTCTGTAAACAACAGGCGTCGTATCCGGATTGAGCTTGATCCGCAACTGCTCATGATACGCGATATAAGATTACCATTGGTCGCAAAGAAGAACCTGCAAAACGTCCTTTCGTATGAGATGGATCGGCTGTCACCGTTTAGCAGCGAACAGGTCTATTTTCATTTCAAACCCCTCGAACAGGATGAGAAAAGAGGCTGGATAAAGGGTCGTCTCATTGTCGCTCAAAAAAGCAGATTGGATCCCTGGTACGCCTTGCTTAATCAGCTAGCTGTTGAAATCGAGTCGGTAACCCTGGTTGGAGATGCCTCTCCATTGACCTTAAAACCTCGCAACGGTAAAAGCTCAGGTGTCATGGGAGGTAAGCTGAATACCTTGATGTCTGTGGGTTTGATGGCGTTGCTTGTAGTGGCATTGGTGACACCGATCTGGCAACAACGGCAGATTGCTATCGATCTTGAAAACACAATGCGGTTGGCACAGAAGAAGGCTGCTGATGTTATGCAGTTGCAGGAAAAACTTTCTCAACGTCGTGACGCGGTGGGGATGGTATCGAGTGAGCGAGAGTCCTATCTGGCGATGTCAGAAGTCCTGCTGGAACTGACGCGTGTGATTCCTGCGGGGAGTTGGACTCGTAAGGTTATCCTCTCCCAGGAACAGGTTAATGTAACAGGTGAGTCTGACCAGGCAGCGGAGTTGATTACCCTGCTTGAGCGAACATCCCTGTTTGAGGCGGTTCGTTTCAAGTCGCCGGTAGTTCAGAACAGGCGCAATGGTAAGGAGGTCTTTGATCTCACCATGCAGTTGACTCGGGAGCGTGTTCAGTGAACGCACCTGTATGGACAAAAGAACGTTGTAATAGGGTACTGCTCGGGTTACTCAGTAGCGTACTGTTGATTGTACTCTTAGTGACTGGGATTTGGCTGAAACTGATCTCTGGTTACAAAGAGACTGCAGAGCAGGCCCGACATCGCACCGCCATCTATCTACGTGCCACCCAACGGGAAGAGCATTTCCAAGCGGCGCTTGTATCACCGGTACTGAATGACTTTATCAAACAGCACTACTTGACTGGAGAGGCTCCTGGAGTGGCCTATGCCGGTTTGCAGCAACAGATCAAAGAGGTCATTGAATCTGCTGGAGGGGTCGCCTTGAGTACCCAGTTAGTGCAGGAACCTCAGGATCAGGAACTGGCTACCGAGAAGATCATTGTCCGGGTTCGAATGAATGGGGATAGTTATGTGCTACAAAAAATTGTGCATGCACTGGAGGTGAGAAAGCCACTGCTGTTCTTCGATCAATTGACCATTAGTGCGCCAACCAGACTCAAACCTGAGATGGAGGAGCGTCTTGATATACGTTTTGATATTTATGCCTACTTTTGGAAAGAGAGGGTATGAAAGCACTCCTCATCACGCTGCTGCTTTTGTTGTTGGCGATCCTTGCACTGGAGTGGATGACCTGGCCTGGACAATATAACCAAGCCTTGTTGATCACAAGTGCACCACAAAAGGTGTCACCAGAGAATCGATCACAGATCAATCAATCGACATGGCTGAAAGAGCAGCAGGCCTATCTGGCCATTGCAGATTCCACTCTTTTCAGAGAGGATCGGCAGGGTTTTCAACGCGAGATGAAGGATCCGGCAGCAATTGGTATCAATCAACAATTACCGAAGTTTCGTCTGCTGGGTATTATTCTGACTGACCAGCTCGAACCATCAGCACTGATCTTTGATGAGCAAATAAAGAAGAGTCAGACTCTGCATATCGGCGATTCATTGGGTAGCTGGACGTTACAGGAGATAAACCCGGAATATATCGTGCTGGGTCGGCAGGGCCAGACCGAAAAGATAGCGCTGCGAAAATTCTGACACTGATATGCTTCACTTTGATCATCTCTCACTTCGACGGGGCAGTAAGCTCCTCTTCCAGGAGGCAGACTTTATCCTGCATGCAGGATGGAAGGTTGGTATTACCGGTGGAAATGGGAGTGGTAAATCGAGTCTTTTCAGTCTGATATTGGGAGAGCTGCAGTCCGATGAAGGGCACCTTGTACTGCCACCAAGAGTTGAGATTGCTCATGTTGCGCAGGAGACCCCGGCACTATCAAGACCAGCAATCGACTATGTCATCGACGGCGATCACACACTGCGGCGGATAGAGGCAGCGTTGGCTGAAGCCGAAATCTCTGGTGACGGGGCAGCCCAGGCCAGGTTGCATGAAGCGTTACATAACGCCGATGGCTACACAGTCAATGCCCGTGCTGGTGAGCTAATGCATGGACTGGGATTTTCCACTGTGGATGAGATGCAACCGGTCAGCCATTTTTCGGGTGGTTGGCGGATACGCCTCAATTTGGCGCAGGCATTGATGTGTCGCTCCGATCTACTACTACTCGACGAGCCGACCAACCATCTCGATCTGGACGCAGTGATCTGGTTAGAGTCTTGGCTACGCAACTATGCCGGCACCCTGCTGATGATCTCACATGACCGGGATTTCCTTGATCAGGTCACCGATCACATTGTCCACCTGGAGCAGCAACAGGCCAAACTATACACAGGCAATTACGCCAGCTTTGAACAGACCCGTGCTGCCCGATTGGCCAATCAGCAAGTCGAATATGAAAAACAGCAACGTGAGATTGCCCACATTCGCAGTTATGTGGATCGCTTTCGTGCCAAGGCCACCAAGGCGCGTCAGGCCCAGAGTCGCTTGAAGGCGTTGCAGCGGATGGAGCTGATCGGTCCTGCTCATGTTGATTCCCCCTTCCATTTCAGCTTCCCTGAGCCGGAGAAGAATCCGCATCCCCTGCTGCAACTCGATGAGATCGCTGTCGGTTACGATGGTCAGGCTGTCGTTGAAAATATTCGATTTAATCTTGAGCCTGGAGACCGGGTTGGCTTACTCGGTCCCAATGGTGCTGGTAAATCGACCCTGATTAAATTACTGGCCGGTGAAATCGAGCCGCTTAGTGGTGAATGTGTACCGGCTCAGGAGCTACGCATCGGTTACTTTGCACAACATCAGTTGGAACAGCTCGATCCGCATGCAACGCCACTGCTTCATCTACAGCGTCTGGATAGTCAGGCGAGCGAGCAATCCCTGCGTAACTATCTAGGGGGCTTTGGTTTTCATGCTGATCAGACACTGCAGCCAGTGGCCCCGTTTTCCGGTGGAGAAAAGGCCAGGCTGGTGCTTGCTCTGTTGGTCTACCAGCGTCCCAATCTGTTGCTGCTCGATGAGCCGACCAATCATCTCGATCTCGAGATGCGTTATGCTGTAGGTCAGGCCCTGCAGGATTTTCAGGGGGCCATGGTTATTGTCTCTCACGACCGCCACCTATTACGTATTACCACAGATGATTTTTGGTTAGTATATGACCGAAAGGTCGAGCCATTCCCCGGCTCATTGGATGAGTATCCAGCCTGGCTCGCCGGGCAGCGGCGTAGCCTGTGCGGTGAAAGTGATGCCAGCTTGAGTCAACCGCTGGGTGTGCATACCGCAATAGCTAGAAAGGACAGAAAACGCCAGCAGGCGGCGTGGCGCAAGCGCGTGCAGCCATTGCGGAATGAGCTGGTTAAATTTGAACGAAAGATGGAAAAACTTCAACACAGACAGCAGCAAATCGAACAGATGCTGGGTGATAATGCACTTTACGACCCCTCACGTAAACAAGAGTTGAAACAGCAGCTTAGTGAAAAGGCTGATATCGATCGACAACTGGATGATTGCGAACAACGCTGGTTGGAGGTAAGTGAGCAACTCGAGGCTGCACAAAGCGATGAAACAGGCTAAAGTGTCACCTCAAGGAGTCTTTTTTTAGATTCTAATTTCGGTTCCATAATCCGACAGGCTTCTAGATAATGGGATCAGCGTTTGGAATTCGCTTTCGAATGATTTGTGCAGTGGGTTATTTGATCGCGTGAATTGGGTACCTGCACGTTATGTTGAGAACTGAAGATGAATATCTATGTAGGAAATCTGCCCTGGAGCGTTAAGGATGACGAGCTGCGTCAATTGTTTGCTGAGTTCGGAGAAGTCTCCAACGCCAATGTCATCATGGATAAATTTTCCGGCCGATCAAGAGGGTTTGGTTTTGTCGAGATGGCTGATGCAAGTGCTGCTGAGACCGCAATCGAGTCCTTGAATGAGAAAGAGATTGAAGGCCGAAACCTGCGTGTCAATGAGGCCAAGCCTCGTGAAGAACGTCCACCGCGCAGACCAAGAGACTGAATGAGCATTGTTGGGATTGTGGTATTGTACAATCCCAGCTGATTTTTACTGTCTGTATTGCCTGATTTAATTCAGGACACTCCCCTATATTGATATGAAATCCTTCTTTGCAGTAGTCATACTTATCGCCATAGCCTTCTTGATCTGGCCCTATACGATTGTCTATCGACTTGATCAGGCACTACAGCAGAATGACCAACAGGCACTCACTGAGCTGATTGATGTAGAGGCAGTGAGGGAACAGATCAAACGTAAGCTTAACAAGAACGTTAAAAGCTCCATCGGAGATGTCTCTAACGGTTTCATCGACTGGTTACAGAACGGGATACAACGCTTGGGCGGTGATGCTGTCGAGCAGATGGTCGATATCAGATGGGTTGTTACACAATTACGGGTACACAATCGAAATCCTGAACAGGGAGGTTTTTTAGATCGCATGACATACGCCTTTTTTGATGGACCGGATAGGCTTTTGCTACGCATAGGTGACTGGGATAGTAAGCCGGTTCATGCCCATCTCAGCCTGCAGGGTACACATTGGCGTATTACTGCTGTTTATAACTGATAATTTAGAATCAAACCTCCCTATCTTCTCTCTCAGGACGGGCATTGCCTAATAATATGATTATTATTCATATAGTTAGCGCCATTTTAATGAATCCGTTTAGCGGTCGAATCAAGGATTGCCTTACACGCTGATTGGGCTAAAGAAATGACGTGACCGGCCGCTCATTTATTGTGAAGTGGAGCGCTGCTGAGTCAGCGTGCCGCATTATGAAAAAAGGGGCAGTCCTAGTGGCTGCAGTAAGGATGATAGTGAGAGAATCGAATCATGGCCGAAATCAGTTTCAACCAACAACTCTTTGATGTCTGTCCCACCGGTATGCTGGCTATCGATAGTGATGTCTGTATTCGATGGATGAATCCAGCCCTTGAGGCGATGCTCGATCTACCTGGTGATGAAATCGTTGGTAAAAACAAACGCTCATTACCTGAGGGGCTGCATGCCCTGTTTGATGAGACCGATATGCTGCATCTGTCGTTGAACGGTGACGGCGAGCGATGGCTGCAACGGGAAGTGTGTGAAGTGGCGGATGGAGAGAACACCCATCTGCGTCTGCATTTCTATCAGGACATCAGCCCAATGATTCTGGCGCAGCAGGAAAGCGATCAATTGCGCAAGCAAGTTGAGGATCTCACCATTACCGATGAGCTGACCGGTATGGCCAATCGGCGCGCTACTATACAAGCATTGAATGCACAGGTTACCCGCAGTCGCCGCTATGGGAATCTACTGACCCTGGGTGCCATGCGGCTAAGTCATCCCGGCCAAACGGAACAATCATTACCAGATAATACTATTTTGGTGATGGCTCAATATCTGCGTGAACGATTACGCTGGGCCGATGTTATCGGTCGATATGAAGATCAACTTTTTCTGCTGTTGATGCCGGAGACGAGTGATGAGGACGGGGAGAATCTGTTGCAACAGATTGTGGATGAGTGTCGCGATGGTGCCCTGCAAGAGCTCGGTGAGTATCCAGTGCCTGATCTACAGATCAGTGTAGCGGGCTGGGCGAAAGGTGATGATCCGCAGCGACTGATTGACCGAACACTCGAATCACTCTGATCGATGGCATCGTAACTAAAAAGCCAGACAGTGAGATGACGAGGTGCTCAGGCAGATCACTGCAATCCTTGCTTGTGTGGCTACAAATATGCCAATTTCCCTGAAGCACCTTACCGGAAGGTAGATAGGCTTGGAGAAACCTATGAACACTTTTCACTCAACCCTTTGTAGCCTCTGCAAAGTGGTTAACGACCGGTACTAGATTTAATGCCCGACTCGCAAGTCATCAGCTTTGACGAGGGTATAAGCCGTAAGGAGCTGAACGCCGTACGTCAACGTTTCATGAGTCTGCATCGTGAACGTTTAAGGCGCATTCAGGCGGAGTTGAGACCAAGCCAGCAAGAGTTCCTGGCACTTCTTCCTTTGCTGCTACATATCAATCACCCCATGTTACCGGGATTTGTCAGTAGCGAAACACCGACCGGCATCTCAGATTACAGTCCTTCCAGGCAGGCCCTGGATGGGGCAAAAAAGCTCAGTCGCAGCTTTGAGTACAAGAAGCGTGCCCAACGCGTTTATCGTATCCACGGACTCTACTTGATGGGTAGTACTGGCACGATTGGACAGTCATTCGGCAGTGATTTCGATTTATGGCTCATTCACGATCCCACCCTAAAGCAGGCGCAACGTCAGCTATTGCAGCAAAAGGTGGCAGAGATTGAGAAAAGCGCTACGGAACTGGATCTGGAGTTACACATCTTTCTCGTTGACCCGGAACGTTTTCGTAAAGGAGAAAAATCCAAGCTATCTCATGAGAGCAGCGGTACAACGCAACATAATCTACTGCTTGAAGAGTTCTATCGCAGCGCAGTGCTGCTAGCAGGTCGTTACCCTCTATGGTGGTTGGTTCCGCCTGAGCATGAGGATGACTATCGGTCGTATGCTGATAATCTCCTGTCTAACCGCTTTATCAAAGCCGCCGAGATTTTTGATCTTGGGGGGCTTGACCATGTCCAGGCAGGTGAGTTTTTCGGGGTCTATCCGGGTTTCGCAAAGAAATTAAGGTATTGATCGGCCACAGATTCTTCTCTATTTTTGATGTTGAAAAGGCATCAAAAAACAG
>JAIVEQ010000071.1 GCA_023838465.1 Candidatus Thiodiazotropha sp. | reverse complement strand
ACAACCAATTGTCAACAAAGCGACTTGCTGATACTGTACTACGACAAAGTCGCTTGGTAATTAGTCCGCCAGTTTCCCTTGGTAATGACACGCCTGCAAATTATGTGTATATCGGGCTATCTGCTTAAATCGATAACGCTATCAATTAGAATTGAAAGTAGATAAACACTTGAGGTGTGAGTGGCGGGAAGATAATCAGCATAAAAATGAAATAACTGTATATCAGTCCCTGTATCAACCAGTGTCTGCTCAACACATAGAGCATGTCACCCGAACGCTCGATGATTAACTCAAGTACCAATATCGGTAAGGCGAAAAAAGTCAACATACCCAACGAATATAGAGAGAAATCGGTCATTGTAAAACTGTGGAACAGTTGCCCGAACATCGCAACTGCTTGTCCAAGGTTCTCAGCGCGGAACAATAGCCATGTAATACAGACCAGGTGGAAGAAAATGACAGCTGCGACAATCTTGCCCACGATTCCGGGTATAAGTACTTTTTTGGTTATCGGCTCCAAGGCGTGATAGATGACCAGGATAATGCCATGCGCCAAACCCCATACAGCAAAAGTCCAGTTTGCTCCATGCCACAAACCCCCGAGAAACATGGTCATTACTAGATTGCGAAAAGTATTGAAGGTGCCATGTCTGCTGCCGCCCAGTGGTATATACAGATAGTCTCTCAACCATGAGGATAGAGTGATATGCCAACGTTGCCAGAATTCACTTGGTGTTCTGGAGAAGTAGGGCATGCGAAAGTTCCACGATAGATTGATTCCCAGCCACTTGGCAATGCCTTGCGCAATAGATGAATAGCCGGAGAAATCACCATAAATCTGGAATGCGAAGGCATATATACCAATGAGTATTTCAGTGCCGTTTAAATCGCTGACAGGTGTTGCAAACACCTGGTTGGCTATAGGCGCCATGTTGTCAGCTATCACCACTTTCTTAAACATACCAATCAATACATGATAGAGACCTTCGGAGAATGCACCTTTTGTGAAGGTTCTGGCATTTACGATTTGTGGCAGTAAATCTTTGGATCGCTCTATCGGGCCGGCAACTAATTGCGGAAAGAATGAAACGTAAACTGAAAAATCCAACAGATTTTTCGTTGGCTTGGTTTGGCGTCGATAAACATCGATGGTGTACGCCAGTGTTTGGAATGTATAAAACGATATGCCAACTGGAAGAATGATGTTAAGCGTCTGCATCGACGCATGAAAACCCAGCGATTCCAGTAAGATCGCAAATTCTGCAGCAAAAAAGCCGAAATACTTGAAGAAACCCAATAATCCCAAGTTGCTACATAATGAAAGCAGTAGCCAGCGTCGTCGTATGTTCTGAGATGATTTTTTTTCCAGTTCTTGGGCAACGATAAAATCTACGATTGTTGAAAAGGCAATCAGACCTAAAAAGCGCCAATCCCAATAGCCATAAAAAACATAACTCGCAATTAACAGGAGAAAGTTCTGTCCACGATGATTCAGGCGCCAATAGAGAACGATTACGACAGCAAAGAAAGCCCAAAAAATAAAACTATTAAATAACATGCATCTATGCCTTACAGATAACTATTGTACAGTTGAGCGAATCTTAACAAAATCTTCAACCAGTCTTCGCGTCAACAATGCACTTCCATTCTCAGATAAATGCATTTCATCTAGAAACGACTCCTTTGTGATGCCATCCAAATTGCGATAATCTAATAAACTGACATTGTGGTCTTTAGCCAATGTGACTAAATCAGTGTCCAGCTCATAGGATTTATCTCTGATAGGAAATGCCAGCAATACCACATCCTTGTCAAATGATTTAATACTCGAGACGATCTCTTCTAACTCAGAGTAGGTCATTGAGTGTTCGTTTCGCTGTGCAGTTTCATTTCGTTGCCTTCGGTTGATATCCTGTGTCGCTGTCACGTAGTGGGGTATTAAAAGCTCCAAAACCTTGTTGCGAATTATCTCTCGATGGGTAAACATCCGAAATGTGGATGCTGTGAGAAACTCACCAATTTCTGCACTGCTTACTTTTGCTTGCCGAGCCAGGTGCATCAGATCGGTGTTTGTACAGAAAAACCCTCCCAGTCGAGTAGGCAGCAACCGTGACTGGTCAGCGAGTTGATTCCAGGCAAATCCTATAAAGACTGTATTTGGCTTGTTGTCCAGCTCGAATATGCGATTACGTAGGATACAAGACCAGGACCAAATGGTTGTCGCATCGGGTACGATTTTCTCGATTACTGAAAAAACCACACCCTGCTCATCCATTTCAGATCGAAATAGGGGTGCATCGATGGCATTGTTCGATAACGAGTTGCCCAAAAAGAGTATACCCGGTTCACTATATTGATCGTATTGTGCTGAGAGTTCAGGGATCTCTTGGATATGTGCAACATTACCTGATAAGTGACTTTCAACCAGACGTAAGAGAGTCTCTGCAACTACAAGTACAATGAGCAGTGTCAAAAGTACTTTCGTCACGGGTTGTAATATTTTCATTGTTATCAGATTCCAAGTAAAAAATGTTGCAAATCCCTGCCTTATTCAATAGTTATCTACTTGAGGCTTATAATGCCAGAATAATAACTTAGGGCAAATCACATAACTCACCGTGAGAATGCCTGTAATAGGTCTGGCTACAGCCCAATATTATACTGGTTGATTTAAGATAGAATGAGGAATCAATCCACCGGCTGCGCGAGTGAGTTGAATCCATGTCATAAAACTTACTTCAAATCATGCTTATATATTTCTCGGTTGACGATGCCTTTGTAGTCTTTGCGCCATCCTGCTGGGAAATACATCTGTTTGGATAGTGATGATATCAATCGTGGGTCTGTTTGCCGGGATAGTTCAGATCGCCCAATATTAAATATGAAATCATAGATGCAATCTTGCCAACTCGCGATCTGGAACCCCATGCTCCCAAGCTTCATCAAAAATGGTTTGCATCCGATTCACCTTGTGTCGGTCGCTGTAGCAGGCGACTCCCAACAAATTTTCAGCTAGTTTTCTATGTATGTACCCGCAATTATCGACCAGCATGAAGTTTTCCGGATAATTCAGGTACTCTTTGCCAGGTATGCGGATTTCGATAGCCGATGAGAGTCGTTGAGCCAGTTCGACAAGCTGATGGCCTTGCTGCACCACGAGTCTATTGTCCTGTAACAGGATTCGGATACGGCTGAAACGCGAGCGCATTGCCAGGTTCTTGGTCGCTTCTATAAATGATGGTTTTTCCAAAATTTGTGGATCAAGCACCTGACTGAATAGACAGAGGTAGCGTTTTGCCTGTCGTACCATCGTGGTGCTATGTATCTGATGGTCTTCAAGGGTGTGCAGGTGATAGAGATCGGATGTTTCACCCAAACTGGCCAGGATTAGCTCTTCTTGATCTTCTTCCTTGAGAGAAAAGCCCATTTTCTGGTGTGGGATATCGGCCTCCATGAAGGGTTTACCCATCGGGGTAAAGCCTGCTCGGGCATAGAAAGATTCTGCGCTGGTTTGGGCATGTAGGAAGAGTCTTTCCAAGCCCATTGAATCGGCACGCTTTACAAGCGCTAACAATAGCGCTGTTCCTATTCCCTGGTTACGCCAGTCTGGGAGTACCGCCATACGTCCTATCTGCCCTGTACCCAACAAGCGGGCAGTGGCGATCGGTTGTTGCTGTTCATCCAGCGCCAGGAGGTGGTAGGCTATGATGTCATCATCGTCCCACTCCATGGCTATGGGCACACCCTGTTCGGTGACGAAAACGGGTTCTCTAACTTGACGCAGTAGTTCACGCTCATCAGGCCATCGAGCCTCTCTGATGGTGTAATCAGGCTGTTTCATCGGCAAACTGTAAATGTCCGTCATTGTAGAGCTGGCAGAGCAGGGCAAGGTAAATCGGTTGTTCGAGCCACTCCTGCAGGTAGCCGAAATGAAGTGTTCGGTAATGTGTGATAACGGGTAGGAAATCTCCTGAATCACTGGGCAGGGTGTAGTGCTGTCCATTTGCATACAGGGTGTCATGACCGTCGCTCTCGAGTCGACTGAAGGCCATGCGGGTGTAACCATGGCGATGGATAACAGCCTGTTCCCGAAAATGGTTGAGAAATGCATGCTCCGTCATGGGTTGTTCACGGGGAAATACCTGTAGATGATCTTTCGCTTCGGTAATGAAACGGCCAAACCATCGATCGTCTCGATCGTTGCTTTGCAGACGGGAGTGAAGGAGCGCTTTGAACTCATTCAGTGCGGAGGGCAGGATCTCCCCTGGTGCAGCCTGAGGTTGAAGGAGTGGATCACGATAGCGACGCTGCGGCAGTCGGCTTTCTATTGTGGCGTCGAACCAGGCTGAAGCCATTTCTTGCAGGCGTGGTGCACGAAAACCTACGGAGCAAGTCATGCATTCGCCTTCTGCCAGACCCCAGTGAGCGATATTCGGTGGTAGATAGAGCATATCGCCAGGCTCAAGCAGCCACTCCTGCTCTGGTTCGAAGTCAGGCAGGATACGCAGATCGAGACCAGGGATATAATCCTCTTCCGATACCGGGCGGGTATGAATTTTCCAGCGACGCCTGCCCTCGGCCTGATAGAGAAAAACGTCATAGTCATCGATATGAGGGCCAACTGAGCCCTGGTCTACAGCGTAACTCACCATTACATCGTCGAGTCGCCAGTCCGGTATGAAACGAAAATAGTCCAACAGCTTCGCTACATCGGGCAGGTGTTTATCGACATCCTGGACCAATAAGGTCCAGTGACTCTCTGGTAATCCAGAAAATAGCGTTTCGTCGAAAGGCCCAAAACGGGCCTCCCAGGGTGTCACGCCATGTTTTTCGAGTACCAGACGTGACTCGAATGCTTCTTCACAGGCCATGCCTGCCAAATCATCTGCTTCAAGGCCGCATTGAAAATCAGGAAGCGGGTTACGAAACAGTAAAGGTTTTCGCTGCCAGTAATCAGCAAGGAATTTTTCCGTTGTCAGTCCTTTAGGAAAATTCAAATTATGCATGAGATTATGGTTGGCCTAATTAACTCACTGACGAGGTACACTGGTACTCCATCAATATCACCTTGATGGAGTACTAGATATCAACAGCCTGCTCTTTTGCATTACCAATATAGCTCATCGGTGTCATTCGTTTCAGTGACGCTTTGGCATGATCGGGAATATCAAGCTGCTCGACAAAGGCCTGAAGCTGCTCTTGTGTGATGCGTTGCCCTCGGGTCAACTCTTTCAGTTTTTCATAGGGTTTCTCGATACCGTAACGACGCATAACAGTCTGAATAGGTTCGGCAAGTACTTCCCAGTTTTGGTTGAGATCATCGAGCATGGCTTGGCCATTGGCTTCGAGTTTACTCAAACCGCGCTGGATAGATTGCAGTGCGATACTGGTATGGGCCAGTCCCACGCCGAGATTGCGAAGTACTGTGGAATCGGTCAGGTCTCGCTGCCAACGGGAGATTGGGAGCTTGCCTGACAGATGATCGAAAAGAGCATTCGCAATGCCGAGGTTTCCTTCGCCATTTTCAAAATCAATAGGATTGACCTTGTGCGGCATGGTGGATGAGCCTACTTCGCCTGCGATGGTTTTTTGTTTGAAGTAGCCCAGGGAGATGTAACTCCAGACATCACGGCTGAAATCAATCAGGATGGTATTGAATCTGGCGATTGCATCGAAGAGTTCGGCGATATAGTCGTGAGGTTCGATCTGGATCGTGTAGGGATTCCATCCAATACCCAGGCTCTCAATGAACTGCTTGGCAAAGGCCTGCCAGTCGATTTCAGGATAGGCGGAAAGGTGAGCATTGTAGTTACCGACAGCGCCATTGATCTTCCCCAGCATTTCTGTGCCGGCGATCTGTTCGCGTTGACGGTGCAGACGGTAGACAACATTGGCCAACTCTTTACCCATTGTTGTGGGTGAGGCAGGTTGTCCATGGGTGCGGCTGAGCATGGGCTGGTCGGCCAGTTCATGGGCCAGTTGTTTAATGCTGCTGATGATCTCATCGATCTGCGGCAATAAGACCTGGCCGCGACCTTCACGCAGCATCAAGGCATGGGCGAGGTTGTTGATATCCTCGGAGGTGCAGGCAAAGTGGAAAAACTCACTGATTGATTCCAGTTCATCATTTCCAGCAATCTTCTCTTTGAGAAAATACTCCACAGCCTTTACATCATGGTTGGTGGTGCGCTCGATATTTTTTACCCGTCGTGCATCCTCTTCGCTGAAGTTATCAACAATGGTGTTGAGGATGTTATTGGCATGCTCACTGAGGGTAGGGGTTTCCAGAATGTCGTTGTGTGCAGCCAAGGCCTGTAACCAACGGACTTCAACCAATACACGATGTCGGATCAGGCCAAATTCACTGAAGATAGGGCGCAGGTCTGCGCTCTTGCTGCCGTAACGGCCGTCGATGGGGGAAACGGCAGTAAGCGAGGAGAGTTCCATAGTGTCAGTCCGCAGGGTTGCTGAAAAAAGCGTGGATTATACCTGCTAAATTGGTGTGGGGTGAAGCAGGTCAGTGAATATTAACCCGGCAACCTAATATGTCTATGAACAGAAAGAAACAGCAGCCTATAAAAAAGGCCGGTCAATGAATCATTGGCCGGCCTTTTTTCACTTCCCCTTTTAGGCGGATTAGCACATTGTCATGCGTCGCTCTTCACCATGTTTCTGAGGACATAGTGAAGAATGCCTCCGTGCTTGAAGTAATCGACCTCATTGGGTGTATCGATACGAACCTTTACTGAGAACTGTCGTTCTTCACCCTCATCGGACCGGGCGGTAACCTGTAGTTGATGACCGGTCTCATCACCTGGATTGGGGATTTCATAGCTCTCCTCTCCCGTGAGGCCGAGTGTTTCCGCATTTTCGCCAGGCAGGAACTGAAGTGGCAAAATGCCCATACAGACCAGGTTGGTGCGGTGAATACGCTCGTAGCTTTCGGCAATAACGGCTCTTACTCCTTGCAGATTCGGCCCCTTGGCTGCCCAGTCACGGGATGAGCCGGATCCATACTCTTTACCGGCAATCACGATAGCGGGGACGGACTCTTCCCGATAGCGCATCGCCGCATCATAGATGCTCATCTCATCACCGGATGGTATATGGCGTGTGACACCACCCTCGCTACCCGGTAGCAGTTTATTGCGCAGCCGAATATTGGCGAACGTACCACGCATCATGACCTCATGGTTACCGCGACGGGAACCATAGGAATTGAAATCCTCAGGCTTCACGCCCTGTTCAGTCAGATAGCGTCCAGCCGGGCTGTCAGCCTTGATTGCACCCGCTGGCGAGATATGATCAGTGGTTACCGAATCACCTAGCCATGCAAGACAGCGTGCACCCGAAATGTCTGAAACCGGATTGGGTTCCAGGGCCATATCTTCGAAGTAGGGTGGGTGTCGGATATAGGTTGAATCTGCATCCCACTCATATTGCTCACCGGCCGGAGCATCCAGGGATTGCCAACGCTCATCACCATCAAACAGACTGGAATAGCTGCAGTAGAAGGCTTCGCGGGTCAGGTTGGCAGCGACACTGTCGGCGATCTCTTTACTGGAGGGCCAGATATCCTTGAGGAAGACCGGTTTACCATCTGTGCTTGTGCCCAGAGGCTCGTTGTAAAGGTCGATGTTCATGGTGCCGGCAATCGCGTAAGCGACCACCAGTGGGGGCGAGGCCAGGTAGTTCATACGGACTTCTGAATGAACCCGCCCTTCAAAATTCCGATTGCCGGACAGTACTGATGTCACAGTCAAGTCACCATCGCTGATCGCCTTGGATACTTCGGGCGGTAGTGGGCCTGAGTTACCAATACAAGTGGTGCAACCGTAACCAACCAGATCGAATCCCAAGGTTTCCAGGGGTTTCTCCAGTCCGGCCTGCTCCAGGTATTGCATCACTACCCGTGATCCAGGGCCGAGTGATGTCTTTACCCAGGGTTTGACGATAAGACCCAAATCGACGGCCTTCTTGGCCAATAGTCCAGCACCCAGCATAACGGCAGGATTGGAGGTATTGGTACAGGAGGTAATCGCAGCGATAACGACTGCGCCATCAGTGATTTCTGCCGATGCGCCATCAATATTGGTGGCGACCGTCTGACTCTCTCCGCCATTGAAGACCTTGACCGCCTCAATGAAATTCGATTTTGCAGTACTGAGAGGGACACGGTCCTGTGGGCGTTTAGGGCCGGCAAGACTCGGCTCGATGGTAGACAGATTGACCTCAAGGGTTTCGCTATAATCGGCCTCGGGTGTGTCTGCGGTGTGGAAGATGCCCTGAGCCTTGGAATAGGCCTCAACCAAAGCAATCTGATCCTCGCTGCGATTAGTCAAATGCAGATAGTCGAGAGTCTCCTGATCGATTGGGAATAGTCCACAGGTTGCTCCATACTCCGGCGCCATATTGGCAATGGTGGAACGATCACCCATTGGCATTGAGGCAATGGCAGGGCCGTAGAATTCAACAAATTTACCCACTACGCCGTGTTCACGCAGTTGCTGCACGATGGTTAATACCAGGTCTGTTGCGAGACAACCTTCGGGAAGTTCACCGGTCAGTTTAACACCCACGACCTTAGGGATGAGCATTGAGACGGGTTGCCCCAGCATGGAGGCCTCGGCTTCGATACCCCCCACACCCCATCCAAGCACACCTATACCATTGACCATGGTGGTATGTGAGTCAGTACCGACCAACGTGTCAGGAAAGGCCTGAAGTTTGCCATTTCGTTCTTCGGCATAGATGACACGCGCCAGATATTCCACATTGATCTGATGCACAATGCCCGTATCGGGTGGTACGACTTTGAGGCTGGAGAATCCACCCTGACCCCATTTCAGGAACTGGTAACGTTCCTTGTTACGCTGAAATTCCATTTCAGCATTCAGCTCGAAGGCATTTGCATCGCCGTAGTGGTCGACTTGCACAGAGTGATCGATGACCAGCTCAGCGGCTTGCAACGGATTGATTTCCGATGCATCACCACCCAGGGTCACCATGGCATCACGCATAGCGGCAAGATCGACCACCGCAGGCACACCGGTAAAGTCCTGCATGAGTACGCGAGCCGGACGATATTGAATCTCCTTGCTCGGCTCAGCCTGAGGGTCCCAATTGGCAACTGCCCGTATGTCATCGGCGGTTACTGTGAGGTTATCCTCATGTCTAAGAAGGTTTTCCAACAGGATGCGGATTGAAAAGGGCAGACGATTTGTGTTTTCCAAGGCATCCAAGCGAAAGATCTGGTAGGTGGTTCCATTGACCGTCAGTTCACTTTTCGCACCAAAGCTGCTACTCATTAGGCTCTCCTATGGTATATAAATCAGTAGGTTACTATTCATTTTTCATGTTATCCATTACTTCTGTCCCTTTTTCTTGAGTGGCATCTATCATTTCGCCAGTCTTTGTTTTTGCTGCATCATAAACCTCACCGGTCGTTTCACCAACTGCTGAGGCCATTTCTTTAGCCCCTTCTTTGGTGTCTTGATAGACTTCCTTGCTCTTGTCGGCAATGGCACTGGCAGTATCACTGGTCACCTGTTTAGCATTCTGGTAGACCTCTTTACTCTTGTCTGCAACCGCATTCGCTGCGTCACTGCTAACCTCTTTGGTCTTTTCCCAGGTCTCTTTTCCTGCCTCAGTTACCTTTTCCGTCATCCTGGTTGATGATGTGCTTTGTCCTGGGGCTGTTGCTGTGTTCTCAGCATCGTTAGATTTACTGCAGGCGGTGAGGGCAATCAGGCCACTCAATGCGATGGTGAGCGTAGTCTTGTTCATAGTCGGATCCTCTCAGTTATATAGTTTTCAACAGCATGTATTGCTGCAGCTCCTTTATACATTGAAATGCCATATGTTATCTGTCAGTTGGCGGGCGAAGTTAACCTTTTTTCACAATAGTGGCTAGATAAAAGATGAGGTTATCTACAATGAGGTTTCAACTTTATTTATTGAGTGGCTAAAGTTTATTCAATAGCTCCTTACATGCATCAGTATAGCGTCTGCGGACAAGCAGTAGCTGACGTCTACGACCACCTGTCTGACGCCATAGGGTTGCAGCCCTGATCCCGGATAGTAGTAGCGCACGGATTTTGTTTACATTGTCACTGTTTTGCAAATATACGGGCTCTCCACTCACCATGATCCTTGGAGTGAGATTACTGATATTCACAGCATAGATATCAGCCAATGCACCGAGGATATTACTGTGGGTTGCGGGAAAATGAGCCAATCGTTTAGCCGTGTTGGTGATGTCTAACTTAATTTTATCGAGTCGATCCTGATGATGACTGAGTTTTCGTTCCAGTTGAATCAGACCGAGCAGGTAGCGGGTCAACTCATTATCCCTTGCTTCATCACCATTCAGTTGCCGGTAGGCCAGGCGTAATCCGGGAGTGATACTGTCTAAACCACCATAGACATCAGTAACGCTACTCGCATCAATTTGGAATAAGCTATGAATATTTGCCGCAATACTATCCGCACTCGCTAATCCTTTGCGTGCGACTTGCTGTACCAAGCTTGCAGCCTGGTAGATGCCGGAGAGGGCAATTGCCCGATCACTGTCTTTGTATTTCATACTGTTCCTATTCTCATCACCCGAAGCATTGATTTCAGGAGAAATGATCCTTAGTACTCCATCAATATCACCTTGATGGAGTACTAGCCGATATCTGTGTTGATGTCAGTTTCCTCAATGATACCCCCACCAAGGCATACAGTGTTGTGATAGAACACAATTGACTGCCCCGGTGTTGCTGCCCGCTGTGGCCTATCGAAGGCTATATGATATCGATCATTTTCGTGAGCCGTAAGCTGACACCGCTGAAGTGGCTGGCGGTGCCGAATTCTCGCCTGATATTGCTGCGGTGTGGTCGGAGGAAAGCCGGCTACCCAATGCAGTTGACCGGCAGTCAATTTGCTACACATCAGCATGGGGTGATCATGGCCCTGGACAGCAATCAGGACATTGCGCTTTAAATCCTTGGCGCCGACGAACCAGGGAGCCTCACTCGCGTCTCGCAGTCCACCTATACCCAGCCCCTGCCGTTGCCCCAGGGTGTAGTACATCAACCCTTGATGATGACCGATCGTTTTACCTTGTGGATCTTCGATGTTTCCTGGTGATGCGGGCAGATAGCGCTGCAGGAAATCACGAAATTTACGTTCTCCAATGAAACAGATACCGGTACTGTCCTTTTTCTTGTGATTGGGAAAGCCGGCCTTTTCAGCCATATCCCTGACCTGCTGTTTTTGTAACTGTCCGAGAGGAAATAAGCTGTGACTCAGCGGTTTCTGACCGAGCATATAGAGGAAATAGGTTTGATCCTTGTCCTCATCAGCAGCCTGCAATAACTGAAAACTCTTGCTGTTATGGCTTACAGAGGCATAGTGCCCAGTGGCAATCGCTGATGCATCCAGTTGATCAGTGGCATGTTCAAGGAAGGCCTTGAATTTTATTTCTCGGTTGCATAGCACATCCGGGTTGGGGGTTCTCCCTGCACCGTATTCATCGAGGAAATAGGCAAATACCCTGTCCCAATACTCCGACGAAAAATTGACCGTGTGTAGTGGGATCTTCATACAATCAGCTACTGCCTGTGCATCAGCAAGATCTTCTGCTGCTGTACAGTAGTCACCGGTATCGTCCTCCTCCCAGTTCTTCATGAATAATCCTTCAACCTGATATCCTTGCTGCTGCAGCAACAAGGCAGCGACGGATGAATCTACGCCTCCAGAGAGACCGACTATGACTCTGCCTCTACCCTGCATGGTGGCGCCTTTTATCGCTTTTTCGATTCGCTGTGGATTTTGTATCAACAATCATCCATTCACCTGGCTGTAAATTGTTCAAGTGCCATCGATCGATCCCCATTCGAATCAGCCTCAGTGTGGGATAACCGACGGATGCCGTCATGCGACGAACCTGGCGATTGCGTCCCTCCCGAATTTGAATCTCGAGCCAAGCAGTGGGTATGGCAGCCCGGTAACGAATGGGTGGATCACGCGGCCATAGATCTGGATCGCCAATCAGCTTTACTCTTGCAGGCAAAGTTGGTCCATCCTTCAATACGACACCTTGTTGTAGATTAGTAATGGCTTCATTGTCAGGCATAGCCTCCACCTGTACCCAGTAGGTCTTCCAGCACTTTAACTTAGGATCTGTGAGGCGATGTTGCAGCTTGCCATCATCGGTGAGTAAGAGCAGTCCCTCGCTGTCTCGGTCGAGTCTGCCAGCGGCATAGACCTGCTTGATGGTGATAAAATCAGCGAGGGTGAGGCGACCCTCACTATCGGTAAACTGGGTGAGAACCCCATAGGGTTTATTGAATAGAATCAGCATGCGAGAGAGTCCAGGATGTCACTTTACCTGGAGCGGTATGATAGTCGTGCAGTCGCGAAACTGAAACCTACAAATAAGTGTTAACAAACCCTGGAATTGATGGGCATAAAAAAGCCGGAACGGGATCTCCGTACCGGCTTTTCAGAAGTGTTGATCTTTAAATCAACAGTTCATTAGGCTCATTCGCTTGCCGCGACCCGTTGGATATTGGTCGCATGTAGCCCCTTCGGTCCTTGACTGATCTCAAATTGGACCTTTTGACCCTCCTTCAGCGTTTTGTAGCCATCCATCTCAATGGATGAAAAATGGACAAAAACGTCCTGTTCTCCATCTTCCGGGGTTACAAAACCGTAGCCCTTGGCGTTGTTAAACCACTTTACGACTCCAGTCGCCATAGCTATTACTCCTCACTATTACGATAACCCGGGAGGGTGGAGTGGTAGTAGCGTCACAAATTGGGATTTATGCAGAAAGATGTAGTTGGCTTTGATGAAACCGGGATAAAAAACAGCATTATGTTGTCTGTTTAATATACGGGAGATATCTCGGCTAAACGCCCACCTTATCTTCAATAAAACCTCAACAGTGACTAGCTACTTGTTATTCTGCAGAGAGGCGCGAAACTACTCTGTCCACCTGCCCAAGTACCAGCCATTGGATAATTAGGTTGGGCGTCAACATAACTGCCCGAATTTAAGTGTACCTGGCCTTCTAAAATGGGAACCATTATCAACACTTAAGAAAGAAGTATAGTGTGCAATTGTCAACGGTCAACAAATATCTAATTTTTAACAGGGTTTTTGTGTTTTTATTAGTAATTTCCCTAACTTTTTAAATGGTTTCATACTAATAATCCCTAGTCTGGATAGACCTAGTTTATGTGGGTCTATAGTTGAAAAGGGTGGTGAGGTTGCAGCAGGGCCCTCTAACTTACAGGCAGCTTTATCTGAGTGATTCAGATATCTTGTTGATGACATGCTGAAATTTAACATTTGTTAGTGAGACGTAGTGACGCTGAGCCACAATCCCAAATTGGGGTGTCACCATAAATTATAAAATTTCACAGTTGGTGGTAATTTGTTCGAATCTTGCTGCACAAATCGGTACAATGCGGCGCCCCTGATTATGAATTCATCAACCCTTCAATTTTAAAATACATCCCGAATATAATTCCGCTTTTCAGGCTCAATAGGCCTGCTAGAATCAGCAATTATGAGTAATCGAGAACAAACATCACACGAAGACGGTCTAGCATTAGAGGAGGCGGCACCTAAATTAAAAAAGCCCCCATTATTTAAGGTTATTATCCTGAATGATGATTACACGCCAATGGAGTTTGTTGTTCAGGTGTTGGAGACCTTCTTCAATATGGACAGAGAGAGGGCGACCCGGGTGATGCTTCATGTGCATACCCGAGGTGTAGGAGTTTGTGGTGTGTTTACCAAAGACGTGGCAGAAACGAAGGTGTCACAAGTAAACGATTATTCTCGTAGCAACCAGCATCCGCTGATGTGCACCATGGAGGAGACATAGGCGGCGCTTTATGGAGTTTCTGAGATGTTGAATAAAGAGTTGGAATTTACCCTCAATCAGGCATTCAAGAATGCCAAAGAGAGACATCATGAATTCATGACAGTGGATCATCTGCTGCTTGCGTTGCTGGATAATCCAACGGCAGTTGCCGTATTGCATGCCTGTGGGGCTGATATCGAACGTATGCGAAAAAGCGTTCAGAGTTTCGTTGAAGAGACCACACCACTGATTCCAGATGGGGATGAAAGAGAAATTCAGCCTACATTAGGTTTTCAGCGTGTTTTGCAGCGTGCCGTATTTCACGTCCAATCTTCTGGAAAAAATGAGGTCACCGGCGCCAATGTGCTGGTGGCTATTTTCAATGAACAGGATTCTCAGGCGGTTTATTTTCTCAATGATCAGAAGATCAATCGTCTGGATGTGGTCAATTATCTCTCCCATGGCATCTCAAAAGTCGATGGTTCCAATCAAGAAGAAACGCCGGTGGAATTCTCCAATGAGGTGAAGTCTGACGGCCAGACCAGCCCATTGGAAAGCTACGCTAGCAATCTCAATCAATTGGCAGAGCAGGGTAAGATTGACCCATTGATCGGACGTCATCTGGAGATTGAACGAACCATTCAGATTCTTTGCCGCCGGCGTAAAAACAACCCACTGTTGGTAGGTGAAGCGGGTGTCGGTAAGACTGCCATTGCCGAGGGTCTGGCTAAGAAGATTGTTGATAGCGAGGTACCGGATATTCTTGCAAATGCAACCATCTACGGGCTTGATCTGGGGACATTGGTTGCTGGTACAAAATATCGTGGTGATTTCGAGAAACGCCTAAAGGCGGTTCTTGCAGAGCTGAAGCGTGAAAAGGATGCGGTACTTTTTATCGATGAAATTCATACCATTATTGGTGCCGGTGCAGCCTCAGGCGGAGTAATGGATGCATCAAACCTGATTAAGCCGGTACTCGCCTCCGGTGAGCTTCGTTGTATCGGGTCCACCACCTATCAGGAATTTAGGGGCATCTTTGAAAAAGATCGAGCCCTGGCGCGTCGTTTCCAAAAAATCGATGTTGAAGAACCGACAGTAGCGGAGACAGTGGAGATCCTGAAAGGCTTAAAGTCCCGTTTTGAGGAGCACCACAATATTGAATATACCCAGGAAGCATTGACAAGTGCCGCAGAGCTTTCAGATAAATACATCAATGATCGCCACCTGCCCGATAAGGCAATTGACGTCATCGATGAGGCAGGTGCGAATGTACAGCTTCAGCCCGAGGAAGAACGGAAAAAGATTATTGGTGTGGATGAAGTCGAGGCCATCGTGGCTAAGATCGCACGCATTCCGCCAAAGAAGGTTTCTACCTCCGATACGGAGTCGTTGCGTAACCTTACACGGGATCTCAAGCTGGTGGTTTTCGGACAGGACACTGCCATAGAGGCATTGACGGCCGCTATTCGCATGAACCGGTCTGGCCTGGTCAATGAAGGCCGACCGGTCGGTTCATTTCTGTTTACTGGCCCGACTGGTGTGGGTAAAACAGAGATCAGCAGACAGCTATCCAGGATCATGAGTATGGAGCTGATTCGTTTCGATATGTCGGAGTATATGGAGCGACACACTGTCTCGAGACTTATCGGAGCACCTCCAGGCTATGTCGGTTTTGATCAAGGTGGGTTGTTGACCGAGGAGATTGCCAAGCATCCTCATTGTGTGCTGTTGCTTGATGAGATTGAGAAGGCCCACCCGGATGTTTTCAATCTACTGCTGCAAGTGATGGATCATGGCACATTAACCGATAACAATGGCCGTAAGGCGGATTTCCGCAATGTAGTGATCGTCATGACCACCAATGCCGGTGCACAGGAGATGAGCCGCTCATCAATCGGCTTTACTAAACAGGATCACAGCAGTGATGGTATGGAAGCCATCAAAAAAATGTTCACACCTGAATTCAGGAACCGCCTGGATGCCATTATCCAATTCTCAGGCCTCTCACCGGAGCATATCGCCAAGGTGGTGGACAAGTTTGTATTTGAGCTTGAGGGACAGCTGCAGGAGAAACATGTCAGCCTGATGGTTGAACCTGAAGCCAGGGTATGGCTGGCGGAACACGGTTACGATCCAAAAATGGGAGCTCGCCCGATGGCGCGCCTGATTCAGGACGAGATCAAGAAACCCCTGGCGGAAGAGTTGCTGTTTGGCAAGCTGTCCGGTGGTGGGGTAGTCAAGGTCGATGTTTCAGAGGACAAGCTACAGTTTGATATTATCGGGGAGCCGGTTACCGATACAACGTTGGATGATAGCTGATCTCAATCAGCGGGCACGATAGGTGATGCGTCCCTTACTCAGGTCATAGGGAGTCAACTGCACTGTGACCTTATCCCCGGTGAGGATGCGGATGTAGTGCTTACGCATCTTGCCTGAGATGTGGGCTATTACCACATGACCGTTTTCCAGTTCAACCCGGAACATAGTATTCGGCAGTGTTTCAACCACCGTACCTTCCATCTCAATAAAATCTTCTTTCGCCATACTATTGCTCAATCAAATAAAAAAACCGGGCAGATTATAGCACAGCGCCCGATGTGGAAGTGCGCCATTATCAGTATATTTGAGCGTATGGCAAGCGATTCCGGTTCTGCAAGTGTCGCATTGATGTCGATTTTTAGATTCTTATCATGATTAATAGAGGTTTTTTTATCGATCCAGGCAAATTGGACATCAATTTGTTCCATGGACTATTGAATGATGAATCTGGAATGTTTACAAAATATCACATTAAAAACATATATTTATACTGGTTATTGATTATTGATGAGGTAAAGCTGACCTTAGAAAAGGGGATGTTTTTGCATATCGATCAGATCGTGTCTGATGATGGACTGGGTTGTTTCATATTGGCAATGTAACGCAGATGTTCAACACTGGTGCCACAGCAACCACCAAGGATTTTGATGCCGTAATCCCTGTTTAGCGCCAGCATAGCCTGACCCCAAACTGAGATATGTTCGGCTTGTAACTGATCCGCATCATCAAGATCACAGTGATCCAGTGACGAAGCATTGGCTTGGAATCCGATTAGCCTTGAAAAGAGTGAGTCTGGTTGTTGCTCTGGAGACAAAAAAGTTGGATAAGAGCAGTTAACCATGTAGCCGACGGGGTTCTGCTTGGTTTCCGAATCAATTCGGCATATAGCATCATAGAGGTGGGTGCCATCCAGCACGTCACCAGAGCGATTAATAACAAAACTAATAATATATGGCATGCCGGTTTGCGCCATCGCTTTGGCAATACCAATGGCTTCATCAACATTTGGTAGCGTTACTGCAATTAAAAAGTCTATATCCCCTTGGACCAGCTGGTCTATTTGCCAGGCATGGAAATGTTCAGATTCCCCGGTAGTAAGTCCCTCACTCGGTTGGTAGCAGTCATTTTTGCAACCGATCATACCTCCGATTTTAATTGTCGCGTGTATGTTTCGAGGTGTGTTGCGAAGTCGTCTCATGAAATGAGCTGCATCACTATTGATAGATGGATTTATCCCTGATCCAGAAACCCTGGCGTGATTTGCGCGCCATGTCGGTGTACACATCAGAAACGGCACAGCAGCTTCCAATGCACTATCAATGTAGTCTTGATAGAGCTTTACAAGCGCCTGAGAACCGACTTTATCATAGATAAGCGGTGCATTTACCAGGCTCTTGTGAAGATGAATATCGGTAGAGCGCCGCAATTGCTCAACGATGGCAGCTTCCAGTAATATCAGCCTGTTACTTTCCAAGAGCCGTTTCATGTATTTCGGAATATGTCTGTTAGTGGACTGCCAGGCCCGAGTGGTCAATAGCAGCATATGAATATATTGATCCTGGTTAGATCAATGCCAGTAGTAGATTACCTCATACTGAGTCATACGACAGCAGGGAGGGCCTGATGATGGTTTCAAGCAAGTAGGGACATTCGGTTAATCAATATGCTGGTGGATTAATCTGGTCATTCTTTCTTTGTTATCCATTATTGTACCGTCATTTCTTTGAAGCCCGTTTTTTAAGCGGACTTCTGTGCCATCAGCAACTGTAAACTTCAATCGCGGTGATTGGCGTCCATTTGCGGATACTCGACTCGACAATAATTTGCTGAATAAAGTTGCTGTGTGTGCCATTCTTACCCACTTGACCAGGGGATGAGCCCTCTTTTCTTCTCAATCGATAGGGGGAAGAGTCGGAACTGATATTTAGAGGCAATATTAATTTGGCTGCTTTCACTACAGCGCTTGTTCCAATCATGGTGCTTATTTTTCTTGGGTATGGCTTAAAGCAATTCAAATTTCTAGCGGATGAAGCCTGGTCAGGGATAGAAAAGTTAACGTATTATATTCTCTTTCCAGCCCTGCTTATCCACACTTTAGGCAATCAAACCCTTGTAGGCACACCTTGGCCTTCTATGCTGATGGTCGTTGTTGGTACATTGATGATATCAGCGATGGTACTTATCTTGTGGCATCGGGTTCGAGCATCTGAAAGCAACCCTACGTTCACATCGATTTTTCAGGGCGGAGTGCGTTTTAATACCTATATCGCCTTAGCTGTAGCCCAAGGCTTGTTTGGTTCAGCTGGATTGGCATTGGGTTCTGTTGCGGCAGGATTCATGATCGTTTTGATCAATTTACTATGCATTTCAGTATTTGTAGTATGGGGAAAGGCTAACTTCAAAGGGATCACATCCTTTATCCGTGAAGTCATTGGCAATCCCCTGATCATCGGTTGCGTCATTGGTTGGTTTTTAAGCCTAAGCGGTTTTGGATTGCCCGGTATAACAGATGATATCCTGGAAATCATCGGTCGAGCCGCATTACCCTTTGGGCTTTTAGCCGTGGGTGCTGCTTTGAATCTAAAGGTGATACATGGGCATGCCAAACCGATCGTAATTTCATCGATAGTGCAGTTTGGCTTGAAACCCTTGATTGCTGCATTGCTCATTTCCAGTATGGGCCTCAGTGGCGTTCCCGCTGCGGTACTTGTGATTGTTTTTATCACACCTACGGCACCTTCAGCCTATATCCTTGCTCGACAATTAGGGGGTGACACAGAGACAATGGCGTCAGTTATCACATTTCAAACATTATTAGCTTTTCTTGTAATGCCCCTCATGGCGCTATTTTTGCTTCCTTAAACATAGACCTGGGGTTTCATGGCTGGCTATATTTGTCGTTCTACGGCCCTATCAATCATCAGGCAAACAAAAATCAGGGAATTCCACTAAGAGAAAAAGATCCAACATCTTGTCGATACGAACTACTTGGTACTGTTAACAGATCCTAGGTAACCTAAAGTGGTGTGGATAGCATGAATAATAACTGCCTATATAGTCGACGAAAATTACTCCAAAACAGTCTTACTGTTGCCAGTGCATTGTTACTACCTGTTACCACGTCCAATGCAAACACTGGCTCGACACCTACCCCATATCAGACGCCTGGCCCCTTTTACCCAAAACATATCCCACTGGACAGTGATAATGATCTGGTTGATGTCAAAGGCAGAAGCATCTCTGCCACCGGTCAGGTAACTCACATCTTCGGCCGCCTGCTCGATACAACCGGTCGACCGATAACAAACGCACAGGTAGAGATTTGGCAATGTGATGCTAATGGCTTTTATCACCATAATAGTGACCGGGGTGGAAATGCCGACCCAAATTTTCAAGGCTTCGGAAAGATGGCTGTTAGCAATGATGGTAGTTACCGTTTTCGGACTATTAGACCGATGCACTATCCAGGTCGTGCACCCCATATCCATTTCAGGGTAGTGGGTAATGGATTTGAAGCACTTACTACCCAAATGTATGTGGCGGGTGATCCGAGAAATACCGGCGATTTCATCCTCAACAGTGTACGCGATCCCCAGGCACGGGCATCGTTGGTCATACCGCTGGAGCCGGCTGCTGAAGTGGAGCCAAATGCCCTGGCTGGACTATTCAATATTGTGCTAGGACTCAATACTGTTTTGTGAACTTCTGATAGAGGTTGTAGAGCACAACGTACGAATTACATGACAAAATCAAAGTCGTCTGCTATGTGTTTCGTGTACAGGATAGCGCGTGAAATTCAGCTTCAGATTCTGAAAGCTCTTGGCTTTTTGTCCACCAAAAGTAAGCAAATGTCCATATTCCTATGCATTCAATGAGAAGAATGTATTTTCCCGGCTCATTGATTAGAAATGTCAATGTTAATGCCACTACCGGTGACAGTATCATGACGGTACCAATTGATCTGTATTTTATGTAGTAATAGTGGCACCGCATTTCATCACTAATTAAACTAAGTGTTTCGTTTGCACAGAAAACACAGACATAGGCAATGGAAACAAACAAAAGAACTGCACTCACGTAGTGCATGCTTACGGTTGGACAATCTTCTAAACAGCCCCAGGGCATGGGGAAATAAGCAACCCCAATAGCGCAAATCCCTGCAAAATTCAGAGCAAGGTTTTCTTTATTGCTAAATCCCCTGTAAATAACCAGTAGGATTCCTATCGAAAAAAGTAGGCCAATTACCCATACTCTCATAGCAGGTGTTTCTAAATCGCTGCAAGATGCAAAGTAATAAGCGCTCATTGAATCTTGAACTGGAATGCCGCTGATACGCCCGCCTACAACTAGAAGCACTGGAAAAAATACTGCGATTGTAGCGAGTCCATAACGCAGTGTTTTGTATCGTGAATTCAACTTGTAAGTGCAACTCTAGTTTGACGAATAGAGGGTAAGCTGCGGTAGCATCAAAGCTTTCTCTATCCGGCAAGA
>JAIVEQ010000070.1 GCA_023838465.1 Candidatus Thiodiazotropha sp. | reverse complement strand
GAGGACTAAGTTAATACCCCTCTGAAAGCCCCGGCTGGCACGGGCTACAGCGGATTATGTCTTTTTAAGACGGAAAATCCCCAGGACCCCAGTATGGTAGAGATCTTTACTGGTTTTGACCTCATAACCACCTTTATCACTCGGTGTGATTTTTTCGACCCGTTCATGATAGCTGATTTGGACTTGGGTTTTCTTTTCCACATCCTGCCAAAATTCGAGCAGCTTTTCCTTTGTGGTTTCGGTGAATTTTACATCACCGATAATGGGTAGCTTGACCGGAGCTGTCATCACCAGCTTACCCCTGGGAAATTGAAAGACAGTTCCACCCAGGGATTCCTGTTCGACAGTCTTGTAGTTAAGCTTCTTCTCCATGGCTCTTAAAGAGGCACAGAAACCAGCGGGACCTGCGCCGACGATCAATATATCCAGGGGGGCTGATCCCACTTCTTTGAGCGATTCGATGATATGGTCCAATGCCCTGTATCCCTGTTCGATCGCATTCCGGATCAGACCCATACCACCCAGTTCACCAGCGATAAAAATACCAGGCATACTGGTTTCAAAATTGGATTTGAGAAGTGGTATGTCCACACCGCGTTTTTCTGTGCCGAACACCAAGGTTATTGCATCGAAAGGGCAAGCGGTTTTACAGGATCCATGGCCGATACAATTGGTCGGTGCAATCAATTCCGCCTTATTGTCGATCAACCCAAGAACAGGGTGATTTACTTGTTCTGGGCATGCCTTGACGCAAGTACCACAGCCCATACATTTGGCGGGGTCGATCAGGGGATGCAGGGATGCGGGCTCGGTAAGACCGGCCTCGAACTCCTCTGTTTTAAGGGCCAGATTTCTTTTGCTTTTTCGCTTGCCATGCAATACGAAAATTGCCCATACGATTAGTATGGGTAAGGCATAAATGAGATAAAGATCAAAAGTGTACTGCATCGCTTAGTTTAGTCTCGGATATTCAGATCGTGCCATCAGTCACAAATTATGGGTAATAGTGCGGTAATTCTACAGAGTAATTTCAAAAACGGGTGTATCTGCCGAAAAGATAATTGTCTTTAGAATGTGAAATTGTGAAGCTCTTCATAGATGGGAAATTTATCCCAACATAAGATAGGTAACTAAGAAGCATTGAGGTTGATTATAATTCTCATTCTCAATAATAAACGTAAAAAACTATATTAAGTGTTTGATTATATACTAGGTTATAGGTGATTTTGATGGAAACTGCTGCACTATCGCCCAATGTCAGTGAGACAGCATTGGATGGTATTCTCTCCGTGTTACAGCGCAGAGCGGGTATCATATCAACCATAGGGTTTACCCTGTTTTCCCTTCTTCTGCTCTACATGGGCTGGCTTAATCGCAGTGAGGCGGTTTGGACCGCAGAAGCCGGTTGGGGTTATTGGCTTGGTATCGTTGGCGGCAGCCTGATGTTGCTTCTGCTGCTCTATCCGATGCGTAAGCGCCTACAGTTCATGAACAAATGGCTGACGGTCAAGTTCTGGTTTCGTACCCATATGGTGTTTGGCGTGATGGGGCCAGTGCTGATTATGATGCATTCGAGCTTCCATCTCGGTTCGCTGAATGGCCGGGTTGCCCTATTCAGTATGTTGATTGTGGCTATTAGCGGGCTGTTCGGTCGCTATTTCTATACCCGTATCCATTACGGATTGTATGGTAGAAAAGCCACTTTCGTATCATTACATGCCGATTCAGTGGCACTAAAGAAAAAACTGGGCCGTCTGTTTGAAGTGCAACCTAAAGCCAGGGAAATGCTCAAGCAGTATGAGCAGAAGGTAATGGAAGCACCTGAAAGCTCGTTTGCCCAAGTGAGTCTTCGATCTCGTGATGTCTTTTAGGCGTCCCAGGCCTAAAAGACACTCGATCTTTGACAACCTATTAGTGCCCCGGACGGTCCTGGTCACTGACACTACGTGATCACATCGCAAGCTCGTGACCACTCCGCCGTCAGTTCCCAAATGACTGGACGCCGTGTTCGGATGCTCGCTTTGCATCCCCTCTGGCGCAAGGCACGACGGGTCTACAGTCTCGCCTCACGCCTACCGGGGACTAACCGCCTCGGCTTTCAGCCTTCCTTGGCGCTCAGCGAGTGCCAGACACTGGTTAACAATGCGTCTTATGTCGGCTAGGCTCTATCCAATGGTGATGAGGTCGTTGAACAAAAAACTGTTGGCAGCCGGTTACCGAAAGGGTTGGGACAGGGCTAAGGTGCGTCGTAAGCAGCTGCGTATCCGGCAGACGCTATTGACTCATCGCAGTGTACTGAGGCAAATCCTCGAACTGCATTTCTACGAGAGGCTTTTTGCTATTTGGCATTTGCTTCATATGCCACTGTTCGTCATGATGGTGATCACTGGCTTTGTTCATGTCTATGCCGTTCATGCCTATTGATTCTCAAGAATACGTCTTATATCTGTGATAATTCGAAATGGCTACTATGCCTTTTGTCTCTGTTTGATAGTGTTCTTCTCAACTTCTCCAGTTCTGGCGGGAAAGCTTGACCTGTTGCTAATGCCCGGGCCTGTGATATCGGGTCATGCTGAGTTTGAGGAGAAGTGTGAAAGCTGCCATGAGACCTTAAAGAAGGCCGATCAGGTAGAACGCTGCCTCTCATGCCACGATCACAGCGATGTGGCAGAAGATATTGAGAAAGGCATGGGTTTTCACGGCAAGCTTGACAAGGAACAGGCAACTGACTGTAAATATTGCCACACTGAGCACAAGGGCAGGGATAGGGATATCATTAACTTTGACAGTGAATCCTTTGAGCATACACAAACCGATTTTAAACTAAAGGGTGCTCATCGCTCACTAGCCTGCCAACTCTGTCATACCGATGAGTTGAAGAAATACAGTCATGCCCCTTCGTTGTGTTTTGATTGTCATGAGTCCGATGATGCTCACCAGGGAAAACTTGGGGAGGAGTGTGATAAGTGTCATACCGAAGAGAACTGGCAAGAGCGTAAGTTTGATCATGGTATTGACACTGAATATGAGCTGATCGGTAAGCATATAGACCTTGATTGCAAGCTCTGCCATGCCGGTGATCACTACAAGAATACCCCTAAAGAGTGTATTGGCTGCCATCTGATCAACGATGCCCACAATGGCAGGTATGGCAAAGAGTGTGATAAGTGCCATAGCAGTGAAGACTGGAAAGAGCTGGTCTTTGATCACGGAAAAGATACTGAGTTTGCATTAGAGGGGCGCCATAAAGACGTTCCTTGCGATACCTGTCACAAACGTGGCCCATTTGATAAAAAGCCTTCTAAAACCTGTTTCTCATGTCATGAAAAAGATGACGAGCATAAGGGACGAAATGGTAAGGAGTGCCAGGATTGTCATAGTGTGGATGACTGGAGAAAGGTCAAATTCGATCATGGGGACGACACCAAATTTCCTCTCAAGGGTAAACACGAGGATCTGGTCTGTAATGCCTGTCACCGTAGCGTTGAAATGGATGATCTTGAGGAAGCCGAGTGTATTACCTGTCATCGGGCGATTGATGTACACAAAAACGAACTCGGAGAGAATTGCGGCTATTGTCACAATGAAAATGGTTGGAATGTGAAGCTATTTTTTGAACATGATATTACCCGGTTCCCCCTGATCGGTATTCATAGCGTGACGACCTGCGAGTCCTGTCATCTGAATGCTGAATTTCAGCAAACTGAGACGGCCTGCCTCGCCTGTCATGAAACAGATGATTCTCATGATGGAAGAATGGGTGACAAGTGTGGTGAATGTCATAATCCAAATGCCTGGCTGTTGTGGACATTCGACCATGAAACACAGACTGATTTTCCCCTGGAAGGTAAACACAGTGAAATCTACTGTCATACCTGCCATCGAACATTACTGACAGAACACAAGCAGTCATCCAATCATTGTTATGGTTGCCACCGAGGTGATGATATTCACCGTGGTGGTTTTGGGCGACACTGCGATCGCTGCCATAGTGCCGAATCATTCAAAGATCCAATCATTCGATGATTGATATATGGATAGCTATATGATGAATACTATTCAACAAAGCAAGACGAGATTCAGCCAAGCTGTATTTCAGTTTTCATGGCTTACATTGCTTTTAGTAACATTGTGTGGAGGATTGTTGAATAATCCTTCGCTAGCAGCTACCAGTGAATACGATCACTTTTCAACTGGCTTTCCCCTGACTGGTGAGCATCGTAATGTTGAATGCGACAGTTGCCATGACAAAGGCCAGTTTGCCGGTACACCGGTGTTATGCGATGGGTGTCATAACGATACAGATGCGGCCGGTAAGACGATGGACCATATCCGTAGTGATGATCAATGCGACGATTGCCATACCACAGTTGGTTGGCATGTGGCCCGTTTTGACCATGGCAGTATCTCAGGCGACTGTTTTGCCTGTCACAACGGCAGTGCTGCACAAGGTAAGGATAATCAGCATATTCTATCGGGAAACACCTGTGAATTCTGTCACTCCACATTCAGTTGGGGACGGGTTAGTCATGTTGATCACTCACAGGTTACCGGTACCTGTGAAAGCTGCCACAATGGCGATATCGCGGCAGGTAAACACGCCAACCATATTGCCACCAATGAGCCCTGCGATACATGCCATATCACCAATAGTTGGTTATTGGTCTATTTCGACCACTCAAATGTTGTCAGCGGTACTTGTGAAACCTGCCACAATGGGGTGAGTGCCACCGGTAAGTCTGCTGTCCATATTCTGACTTCCGAAGCCTGCGATCTATGCCACACAACGGCCAATTGGCGTGTGGCGAATTTCTCCCACGCCGGTGTCCGGGGCAATTGTGAAAGCTGTCATAACGGGGTCAGTGCAACTGGTAAAAACCTGGGTCACCTGGTTACCAGTGCCCCCTGTGAGGTCTGCCATACTTCCACCAACTCCTGGTTAGCGGTCAACTTCATACATGGCGAAGAGGCATTCGGTCGATGTTCTACCTGTCATGACGGTATCACCCAGCCTGGTAAGCATGCTGAGCATATAGCTACCACGGCCGAGTGTGATAGGTGTCATACCTCTACCGATTCATGGGAGTCGGTTGGTTTCGATCACAGTGAAGTGGTGGCCGGTACCTGCGCAACTTGCCATGATGGTGTTCAAGCACCAGGAAAACATGCGACCCATATCATCACAACTGAATCCTGTGATCTCTGTCATGCCACAACGGCTAATTGGAATGTGATCAGGTTCAACCATGAGAACATAGAGACAGCTGGGGTATGTTCATCCTGCCATGACGGAAGCCGGGCAACGGGCAAACATGCTACCCATATTCAGACCAACGAGCAGTGCGATACCTGTCATGTATCCACCAATGATTGGAGCAATACAAGTTTCGATCACAGTGGTGTTGAGACGACCGGTCTCTGTTCCACTTGTCACAATGGCACCATAGCGACAGGCATGCATGCCAGCCATATTCAAACCAACGAGCAGTGCGATACCTGTCATAGTTCCACCAGCTCTTGGGGCACAGTTAGTTTTGCCCATCCATCTGACACTGCGGGCCGTTGCTCGAGCTGTCACAACGGCATACAAGCCACTGGCAAAAACACTAATCATCTACCGACTAATTCGGAGTGCGATACCTGTCATGTGATTGCTGCCTGGAATGTATCGATTTTCGATCATACCGGGATCGTTGATGGATGTGAGTCCTGCCACGATGGCGTGATAGCAACCGGGAAACATGGCAACCACATATTAACCACCTCCCCCTGTGAGTCATGTCATACGCCGGCAAGCTGGACAGTTTCAAACTTTAATCATGAAGGCGTGTCGGGTACATGTGAGTCCTGCCACAATGGCACCATCGCTACAGGCAAACATACTGATCATATACCCACCACTGCAGCCTGTGACAATTGCCATAACACCAACGGCTGGAACCTGGAAAGTTTCAACCATGAGGGTGTCACCGGCAGTTGTCAGTCCTGCCATGATGGCGTTCGTGCGACCGGCAAGCACGAGGGTCATTTGGCGACTACAGCCGCTTGTGAAGGCTGCCATACCTCGACAGTAAACTGGGCGGAAGTCACCTTTGATCACTCAATCGCAACCGGACCCTGTGAAAGTTGCCATGACGGTGTTACCGCCACGGGTAAATCAGCCAATCATATCCAGACCGATGCGGCCTGTGATAACTGCCACATCTCCAATATCACCTGGACAAATGTCAGATTTGATCACACCGGTATTACCACGGGTTGTGAGACCTGCCATAACAATGTCGATGCAATCGGTAAGCCGGATACCCATATTCCAACCCAAGAGCCTTGCGAAAACTGCCATAGTACGGTGACCTGGAGTACCGGCAGATTTGATCATGACGGTGTGGCCGGTGCCTGTTCAAGCTGCCATGACGGCACCATTGCAACGGGAAAAACGGCAACACATATCCCAACTGATGCACAGTGTGATAGTTGCCATACGTCGACGATCGATTGGACATCCACTGATTTTAATCATGACAATATACAGGCGAGTGGTGCCTGCTCGAACTGTCATGATGGAACCTTGGCCACGGGCAAACATGCACAGCATATTCAAACCACGGCTCAATGTGATACCTGTCATCTCTCGACGATAAATTGGACCGATACCAGTTTTGATCATAGCAGTGTGACAACCGCCGGTGTCTGCGCCTCATGTCATGACGGCACAATCGCAACCGGTAAACATGCCACACATGTCACAACCAATGAGCAGTGCGATGTCTGCCATACTTCGACCACATCCTGGACAAGGGTTGGTTTTGATCACAATTCGGTTCCGACAGCCGGTGTCTGCTCCAGTTGCCACAATGGTGTCCGTGCGACCGGCAAGCATGATGCTCATATTCTGACCAGTGCACAATGCGATACCTGCCATACCGTTAATGGCTGGAACATTTCGAACTTCTCCCATGAAGGGGTCACTGGCGCTTGTGAATCCTGTCATAACGGCAATATTGCTACCGGTAAGCATGCGGCGCATATTTTGACTAACAGAGCTTGTGATGAATGTCATACGACAACAGACTGGACATTGGCCGGCTTTTCCCATGTGGGTGTTACGGAATCCTGCGAGTCCTGCCATAACGGTGATATCGCAACTGGAAAAAGCCCTTCTCATGTGCTGACTAACGCACCTTGCGATACATGCCATAACACCAACAGTTGGGCGATCACCAACTTCAACCATGAGGGTGTCACAGGCAGTTGTCAGTCATGTCACGATGGTGTTCGGGCTACCGGTAAACATGCCGCTCATGTGACTACTACGGCCTCCTGCGAGGCGTGTCATACATCGACCAGCAACTGGTTGCAGATTCGCTTTGATCACTCAGTGGTCTCCGGTGCTTGTGAGAGCTGCCATGATGGTGTTATAGCCACAGGCAAATCGGCCAATCACATACAGACCAATGCCCCCTGTGATAACTGCCATATATCCAATACCAACTGGACCAGCATCCGCTTCGATCACACCGGTGTTACCAGTGGCTGTGAAACCTGCCATAACAATGTGGATGCGATCGGTAAACCGGCCAACCATATCCCGACCAATGAACCTTGCGAGAATTGTCATACAACGGTGACCTGGAGTACCGGGTCATTCAACCATTCAGGTGTAGCAGGGACTTGCTCCAGTTGTCACAATGGCACGACAGCTACAGGTAAGCATGGAGCCCATATTGCCACCAACGGTCAGTGCGATAGTTGCCATATATCAACCGCCAACTGGACATCGGTACGTTTCGATCACAGTACCGTTACCGGTAGTTGTCAAAGTTGTCATAATGGTGCCATTGCAACAGGTAAGTCTGCCAGTCATGTGGCCACCAACGCAGCGTGCGATATTTGTCATACTTCGCAGACCACATGGACAGCAGTCAACTTCGACCATTCGGTTGCGATTGGCAGCTGTTCAAGTTGCCATAACGGTGTCACGGCAACTGGTAAACCGGGTAACCATGTCTCTACCACGGCAGAATGCGATGCTTGCCATACATCACAGACCAACTGGTTGGCTGTACAATTCGATCATACCAATGCGGCAGGTAACTGTTCGAACTGCCATGATGGCATTACGGCCACAGGCAAGGACCCTGGACATATACCGACAACGGCCCAATGTGATGTGTGTCATCTCTCAACATCGAACTGGCTGAGTGTACGATTCAATCATGTCAATGTGGCCGGGACTTGCTCCAGCTGTCATAATGGTGTGACCGCAACAGGCAAGCATGCCAATCACATCACCACATCGTCACAGTGCGATACCTGCCATGTCTCTACAACTGACTGGAGAAACGTAAACTTCAGCCATACGGGCATAACAACCGGCTGTTCAAGTTGCCATAATGGCACCCTGGCCACGGGTAAACCGGGTAATCACATACCAACCACTGCGGAGTGCAATACCTGTCACTTATCGACAAGTAACTGGCTGAGTGTGCGTTTCAACCACACCAATGTGGCTGGCACTTGTTCCAATTGCCACAACGGTAACTTCGCAACAGGCAAGCCGCCCGGGCATTTGACGACCAATGCACAATGTGATGATTGCCATACTTCCACCACCAACTGGACCAGTGTGACCTTTGATCATGCTGGTGTGACGGATAATTGTGACTCCTGCCATAATGGTTCGACAGCAACCGGCAAGCCGAATGGCCATTTTGTCACTACCCAGCAGTGTAATAATTGTCATACCACGAATAGTTGGTTACCGGTAACCAACTACCGGCATGTATCCGGCAACTATCCAGGCGATCACCGAGCCAATTTAGGTTGTAATGACTGTCACACCAACAACCAGGAAACCATACCTTGGCGGTTCCCGTCATATGCAAGATCTTGTGCGGGCTGCCATGCCAACGATTATGATAATGGCGAAGATGACCACAATGGCCTCAGTAATGATCGCAATTGTGGGGCCAGTGGGTGTCATAGGGTTTCAGATCGTAACTGGGATTGATCTATGCCAATCCACCCAGTAATCTCCCTGATTTGTGGAGATTATCGGGTGGTTTCTCGCTTATTCCTTAATTTGCTTATCCTTGGGAAAAGGGTGGAATGTCAGTTCCCAATCTGGGTAAGCTAAAAATACCCTAGTACAGTAATCCGTTCAGATCAGGTAAAAACGAGTGCAGCTCAAAATTCAATCAAGTACCTCCCTTTGGCTGTTGCTGCTTATGGTGCTGTCTTCTGGGCAGCTCTATGCAGCAACCCGGGTACTTGATCGTATCGAAATAGCATCTGAGGATGAGGCCAATGTTGTCTCCGTCTATTTCAATGTACCTGTGCGATATGTCTCACATTTGATTAATGAGTCCAGCAGTGAAGTGGGCGTCCAGTTGAAACTTGGCCAGACTGCAGATATTGAACTCAGTGAACTGGTGGAGAGCGATCAACTGACCTGGAGCCCTTCGGCCGCGGTTCCACTGGAAAAAGTGGAATTTGAGGGTAACCGGATTGGTACGTCCACATTGTTAGTCACATTCGCCACATCGGTCAGCGATATTAGGATTCGTCAGGGACGTGATTTCTATGTCATGGAGTTCATCCTGTCAGAGAGTACAGCAGCATCAGGTCTACCCGGTGGTGGAAAGAAAGCGGTCGATATCCCGGTACCGGAAACCCGTGCCCCGCTCAACTTTAAGTCACTGCCGTTGGTCATCTACGTCATCAACCTCAGCGCTGAATCTGAACCGATAGATTTCACGCAGATTGCTCCCGTACCGGTAGGCGAAAATCAATTACTCTACACAACCAAGGCAAAGGTGGAGGAGAGTACCCTCTATCGGTTACGCCTGGGTTTTTTTCGCACCAAGACAGAAGCCAGAGAGCAGTTGAAGGCAGTTAAAGAGTTTTATGCCGATGCCTGGATCGATACAGCAGATATCGCGGAACGTCGCCAAGCCTTTTTCGACCGGGGAATAGACCGGGCATTTAACGATCAGCTTATGGAAGAGCCTGAGCTGGTGGATGTGGATCCTCGTCTTACCGAAATGATGGAGATGATTCGGCGTACAATTACGGCAGGTGACTATGCGAAAGCGGTTCGACTCCTTGAGGCACTGCTTGAAGAACCCCAAAATATCTATTCCAAAGAGGCCCTGGAACTGCTGGGATTGTCACGTGAAAGAAATGATCAGATAGCGCATGCAAAGGGAGAGTACCGTCTCTACCTGGAGAAGTATCCCGAAGGTGAGGATGCAGAACGTGTCTGGCAGCGACTTCTCGGATTGGAGACCGCACCCAATAAGCCCCGTGAATCATTGCGTGAAAAGCAGTTGGCGGAAGAGGGCGAGGATGGCCCTAAAGCTGTGTGGGATACCTATGGCAGTCTTTCCCAGAACTATCGCAGAGACAGTATCGACAGCCCCTTTGTTGAGGATGAGGATAGCGTTACACGCTCTGAAGTAGAGACCTTCATCGATTTAAATTCACGACGTAGAAGTAAGGATCTCGATCTGCGTCTCAAACTCACCGGCAGTTATATCTCCGACTTCCTGGATGATGGAGATGGCAACGATTCCACACTGAGCGATGCCTATATCGATGTCGAGCACCTGGATAGCCACACTAGTGCACGCTTAGGACGTCAGCGACTTCGGTCAAGTGGTATTTTAAATCGGTTTGATGGTCTTGTACTGGGGTACCAGTTGACCCCTGACATCAGTCTTAGGGCGACAGCTGGATTACCAGTAGAACGTTCGCGAGACACCTTTCTACACAAACATAAACAATTTGCAGGGATCAGTGCAGACATTTCAAGTCTCTATGAAAAATGGGATCTCAGCCTGTTCTTGGTTGAGCAAAGAGTCGATGACCTGGTTGACCGGAGAGCAGTAGGTGGTGAAGTACGTTACTTTGATTCAAACAGGTCACTATTCAGTCTGGTTGACTTCGATATCTTTCACAACGAACTGAGTATCTTTATGTTACAGGGCAACTGGCGATTAGAGGACGATACCCGGTTTTACATGAATTTCGATTACAGAAACAGCCCCATCTTAAGCACCTCCAATGCATTGAGTGGTCAGACTGATCCCAATACCTCCCTGCCGATCGAGTCCATCGAGGAACTGCAAAACTTTTTTACGGATGAAGAGATCTATGATTTGGCGAAAGACCGCACCGCTGAGACCACAACCCTTTCATTTGGCGTAACCCGCCCCTTTTCTGAAACCCTGCAGTTGAGTGGTGACATTACTGTCAGTAAAACCGGTGAAACACCCGCATCAGGTGGCGTTTTAGCGATAGATGCAACTGATAATGAGTTTTTCTACACCTTCCAGGTGATTAAAAACGATCTATTGAAACAGGGTGATATCGGTGTCCTCAGTCTGCGTTACTCGGACGCCAATACCTCGGATACATTTAGGCTTGGTATCAGCAGTCGCTACCCGATTACCAATGCCTGGCGTATTAACCCTCGCTTGGATCTCTCCTATCGTCAGAACGACGACAACAACGGCACGCGTAAGACTATCAGCCCGTTTATCCGGATGGACTATCGTTTCCGTAAAAGCCTCACCTTCGAATTGGAAGGGGGGTTAAACTGGTTTGAGGAAGATGACGGTACGGAAGTGACCACCTTTACCGACTATTTCATCTTTGCCGGTTATCGCTGGGATTTCTGAATATCGGTTGATCGTCAGCTAGTAAATACAAATGTTTCAACCCCACTTTGTAGCCTAGACCCTACCTCTTTGTCTCGCATGCTTGTATATAGCACATTGGAGCCGATGATCTTTATTGCACAAACTGATTTCAGATATCAGGTTATTTTCAAGTTACATGCTGTTTAATGCGGTATTTGAGGTTAGAGCGAGTCAGCTGTGGAGGGTGCTGATTTTCGGCTAAATCGTTTCGATTTCCCCTTAATTCATGAATTCTCTCCATACCACTGAGATTTCTAACCAAAAACTAGCCAACAGTGGTTATAATCCAGCCTTTGAATCGGATGTAGGAATCGAGATTGAACCAGTTAATAGCCATTGCATCGGGTGGCGCTATTGGGGCACTGTTCCGTTTTTGGGTAGCCAATGGTGTGTATGGCCTGTTGGGCCGCGAATTTCCCTATGGCACGCTGTTTGTTAACGTTCTTGGGTCGCTGATAATGGGTTTCCTGTATGTCCTGCTGCTGGAACGTACAACCGTCTCACCTGAGTTGCGCGGTGCCTTACTGATTGGATTTCTCGGTGCTTTTACCACCTTTTCAACGTTCTCGATTGAAACAATAAACCTGCTTGAACAGGCAGAGCTGCTTAAGGCGGGATTGAATATCCTGCTCAGCGTGACTGCCTGTGTGATGGCTTGCTGGTTCGGCCTGGTGCTTGGGAGGCAGTTATGACAAAGCGTGAGGTAACATTGGTGCGGGTCTATTTGACCGAAGGCGATCATCAACTACGTAAATTGCTCGATTTTTTGCATCAGGATGAACAGGTGAGGGGAGTGACTGCGTTCCGCGGCATCGCCGGTTTCGGTCGATCCGGTAGGGCACATGAGGCATCTTTGCTGGATATCTCAATGGATCTGCCGCTGGTGGTTGAGTTCTTCGATCTGCCAGAGCGGGTGGAGAAAGTATTGCAGGACTTGAATCAATGGGTAGAACCGGGCCATGTGGTGAGCTGGTCCGCACACGTCAATATGGGTGAATAATCAATGTTGGATCCGCGACTGTTAAGAAATAATCTGGGCGAGGTCGCCCAACAACTTGCACGCCGGGGCTATCAGCTTGATACCCAGCAAATCAGCGAACTGGAAGAACAGCGTAAGCGGCTTCAGGTCGAGTCCCAGGAGTTGCAGAACACCCGAAACAGTCGATCCAAGTCAATTGGTAAAGCCAAGGCCGCAGGGGAGAACATTCAACCCCTGTTAGCCGAAGTAGCCCAGTTGGGCGATAAACTGAAAGCGCTGCAAGAGGCGCTGACTCAGGTCCAGGGAGAACTCTCCGACATCACCCTTGGGATACCGAATCTACCTCATGAGTCGGTTCCGGATGGGCAGGACGAGGCGGATAACCGTGAAGAGCGGCGATGGGGTGAGCCGCGGTCATTTGACTTTGAACCCAAGGATCATGTCGATCTCGGAGATGCCAATGGTTTGCTCGATTTTGAAGCAGCGGCTCGTATTACCGGGTCTAGATTTGCTGTGATGGCGGGTCCCCTGGCCAGGCTGCATCGTGCCTTGACTCAATTCATGCTCGATACCCATACGACAGAACATGGCTATACAGAAGCCTATGTACCCTACATGGTGAATAAGGATAGTCTTCGTGGCACTGGCCAGTTGCCAAAGTTCGAGGATGACCTTTTCAAACTCTGTGGCGAGTCTGAGTATTACCTGATTCCTACAGCAGAAGTGCCGGTTACCAACCTGATACGAGAGCAGATCATCGAGGCTGACTACATGCCCCGTAAATGGGTGGCACATACCCCCTGTTTTCGTTCCGAGGCCGGTTCTTACGGCAAGGATACCCGGGGTATGATTCGTCAACATCAGTTTGAAAAGGTCGAACTGGTCCAGGCGGTAGCTGCCAGTCACTCATTTCAAGCATTGGAAGAGCTTACTGGGCATGCTGAGGCCATACTACAAAAGCTTGAGTTACCTTACCGGGTCGTGACTCTCTGCACAGGTGATATCGGTTTCTCATCCACCAAGACTTATGATCTGGAAGTGTGGTTGCCGGGGCAGAGTCAATATCGGGAGATCTCCTCCTGTTCCAACTTTGTCGACTTTCAGGCTCGTCGGTTACAAGCGCGCTGGCGCAATCCTGAGACAGGAAAGCCTGAACTGGTACATACCTTGAATGGTTCGGGACTGGCTGTCGGACGCACACTGGTTGCTGTCATGGAAAATTACCAACAGTCAGATGGATCGATTGTTATTCCGCAGGTGTTACGCAACTACATGGGTGGCCTGGAGAAGATTTAGTACGCCATCAATATCACCTTGATGGCATACTCGATCTCTGTTGTTAGACCATCATGATAAGCAGGATGACAAAGCCCACCACAAAAGCGATGGGTAGAAGCACTGCCTGCCAATCCCCCTGTTCAGCCTTGGGGCTGTTTTTCAGCATATGTTTGGCTCGGGGCCAGAGAAATAGAATCATCGCCCCCAGCAATACAGCCCAGATGATTTTTGACCAATCCATCGCACTAACCTCGACATAAAAAACCCCGGCAGAGCCGGGGTTTCGGTGACAATATCAAATACCCGTCAATCGTCGCCGGAGAGTGCTCCAAGCAGCGCTAACAGATGAACAAACAGATTGTATATGTTCAGATAGAGACCGATGGTGGCCATGATGTAGTTGGTTTCACCACCATGTACCATGCGACTGGTGTCATAAAGGATAAAGCCACTCATTAGCATGATGACGACGGCAGAAATGGCCAGGTGCAGAGCAGGCAAATCGATGAAGAGACCCGCCAGGATGGCGATGAAGACCACCAGCAGTCCGGCCATCAGAAAACCGCCCATGAAGTTGAAGTCACGTTTGCTGGTCAGCGCATAGCCGGACAGTCCAAGGAATATGATACCGGTCCCAGCCATGGCAGTACCTACGATCTGAGATCCATTGGCCATGCTCAGGTAGTGATTCAGAATCGGTCCGAGTCCAAAACCCATCAGACCGGTGATACCGAAAATAACACCCAGTCCAGCAGAAGAGTTGGCCGTGCGAGGCAATACAAACCAGATCAGTACCATTGCACCGATCAAAGAGGCCATATAAGTCCAGCCTGGTACGGCAAGCAATACGGAAGCTGTTGCCGTGACTGCACTGAACAGCAGTGTCATCGACAGCAGTATGTATGTGTTTTTAATCAGTTTATTAGTTGACAGTACCGATTCGGATGACCGGGTTGCTGTAATATCGATACGATTCATATTGGATTAATCTCCTGATTTGTTCCCTAAAATCAATCTGATTGGTGAGACAGTCATTGTCCCAAAATGTTCAGCACAGGATACCGTGCCAGATAAAAAGGTCAACACACTATTAATTGGTGATAATACTAGAAATTTCAAGGTTAGATAGTGTATCCTAGCGCCCCTTCGGAGAGGTGGCAGAGCGGTTGAATGCGACGGTCTTGAAAACCGTTGAGGGTTAATAGCCCTCCCAGGGTTCGAATCCCTGCCTCTCCGCCAATCTCAAGAGGAATGCAGTCGCATGAAATCTGCTTCTGATGGAGCCTATAAACTTATTAATAAATAGAATAATAGTTTGTATTTGAAGAAGCTAATCCTAATTCTTGAATTTTATCGAAAATCTGACTGAAGGGAGGTAGTACTATCTACTTTCAACTACGGATTCAATGGATCTGTGCAATAATACTGACTAAGCTATTCATCTGGTGTTTCTTAGTTTAGCTTTTTCCTGGGTCGTTCGTTCAATCATTTGGCCGCCATGTTCAGTTTAGCTTGCGAGTAACCCGAAAGGTCATTTCCTTATGGAAAATACTGCCTCTATAGCCCGTTCGTATTTTCGATAGATCCACGCTGCCGAGGATTCTGAGCGTCTCAGAAGTCACCTTTATGTCGGTTGCCAACAATAGCGCGTGTGGTCAGCCATCTATTTACCCCGATCCCAAGCAGCCTGATCCGCCTGGCTAGCTCGGTAGCATGCCTTAACGTCGTTACGCTAATTTCGTGAATGATAGTGGATAGTGTGCGTTTGAGTGATTTTGCAATGGAGTGTATCGAATGGCTGCAATCAATGATCGTGAATTCTCTTCGTGCTCAGTCAAGGTTAGAGCTAGCTTGGAAGGTCCGTGCTGTGCTGGGCGTATCCCACCTGTCCTGGCATATATTTTGCTTATCGATGGGTGATACTTGTCAAACAGTTGGGCAATTTGGTGGAAAGATTCCACTTGCTGTTAACAGTCCCACATAAGGTCCTTCCGACTTTCTGTGTAAGAATTCCGTGGTCTTCATTTCATCTGCAACACACCTTCTACTTATGTAGAACCAAGTGAGTAACATCCATCAATTGAATCCGCAACCTAAAGAGGACTAAATCTGGGAACTTGTCCTATAAATCGCTTTCGATATGTAGTTGTAATCAAAATGCAGCGTGGGATCTGCCAGGAGCGATCTAAATGCATGAAAATCAAGCTAGCTTCTATGGATGACAGCTCGTTATTCACACATGATTTAAAAATTGGTTAATAAAAATGCACAGTGGTGTTTTACCACCTACAAAATTGATATCTACAGTAAATAATGCCTATTAATACAAAAGGATATATCTATTTCAGTATAGTAATATTCTTTATAATCTAAATTCTCATTCTTCCTATTTTCTCTGAATGGGTATTGGTGATCTGATGATATAGAGTTAACACGTTATGTTCAGAAAGTAAGTGATGATTTCTGATATCGTCCATCTACAGCAACCCTTGAGCCACATTTTTTCACAATAACATTGGATAATATAGGGTGATTTAAGGCATAGTGTAATTAGAGGATTAGGTGCAATAACCTGTCAATCGGAACTATGTTGGTAGTAGTTGCAGAATTAAGTGGAAAAATCCACTCGTAAGCGGGTTACTCACCTAGGGGAAATTTAATAGTTTGAATGGAGCAATTAGGGAGACTGTCTATCAAACTCAGACACTGAGGGACCAAGAAATTTTTATGATGTATCTGGGTGGTCCCTATGCAATCCCAAAATACCACAATTCACTATGATCAGACTGTAGACATTATTCGTACTATTTTGCCACGAATGTCGGAGTATAGGATTCCTATCACCCCGAGAAATTATGCCGTTTGGTTCGAATACTTTGCGAAAACCAATCAAGCGCTGATAAAGGAAATGGAAGCGTTGCTCACTCGCGACACCCCGATTACTGAGCATGAAATTGGTGATCTTTATACTCGCTACCTGAACCAGCGAGGGGAACAGATCAGTGCAGCTAAGAGTGCTTTATCACAGATGATTGCGACATTGCTCAATGAGATCACCCAAGCGGATGGAAATTACGGTGACCTATCATCGACACTTAGTTTAATTTCCGATGAGCTGACCTGTGAAGGCTCCGCCGAAGATATCGGCGCGCTCATAGATCGCGCTTTAAATACCACTGCCATAGCATTAAATCAGGGCGCTAAACTTAAGGAACAACTTGGGGCACTGCGCAATGAAATCGTGGACCTTCGCGATGAGATAGAACGATCCCAAGAACAGGCGAGGATTGACCCATTGACAGGTCTGCAAAACCGATTGGCGTTTCAGGAAGAGTTAGGCCGACTCAGTCAAACGACCAGTACAGATGCTCACCCCCTCTGTCTTATGATGATGGATATCGACTTTTTCAAGAAAGTCAATGATACTCATGGCCATGTGGCCGGTGATCTAGTATTGCAAAATGTAGCGAAGGCAATCGCCCAGAATCTTAAGGGTAAGGATGTTGTCGCACGTTATGGGGGGGAGGAATTTGTGGTTATGTTATGTGATACTCCACGATCAGGTTGCAATACTGTGGCGGAGAGCATTCGTGCCGGTATTGAGTCCTGCCAGATACGATTGCCAGATGATAACAACACGAAACATCTGCTATCTGTAACGATGTCTCTCGGCGGATCTTGGTACCGAGAAGGCGAATCATTTGAACGTTTCGTGGATCGAGCAGATCGGGCGTTATACACCTCAAAGAAAAGGGGACGCAACCAGGTTACATGGGAAGGACGAGAGAGTGACGGCATGCTTGGCCAGGAAACCACATTCCCACACTCAGATTCTTGAATACAAAACTCAATTGCCAGTGTGTGGAACGCACACCTCAGTAAGATATTAGATGTTCAAAGAGTATTGTAAGGTTGGTATTGGCAGGGTAAATTGGGAGAGTATACTTCAAGTTTTACTGAACCAATTTAGAGGGCTGTAGTAACATGCTTTTCTTCACCCGGAAAGCCGTCGCAGACTATAAAAACACGATATCTACATAAAGTTATATTGCTGTATGATACTTTTGCTGATTAACAGGGTTTCTATGTTGCCAAATAGACTTGATTACGACCTTGATGCTTAGCTTCATATAAAGCCATGTCTGCCATCGAGATCAACTTATCTAACTCAACACTTCCTTGCTCAGTCGAGCAGACGCCAAAGCTTGCGTTGATCGTTAAACCAGACAAATAATTAAATTCATGTTCAGCTAACAAATTTCGTAGTTTTTCCGCTTTTTGCATGGCACTATCTAAGTCCGTGTGTGATAGTAGTAGAATAAATTCTTCACCCCCATAACGTGCTACCTGATCTGACGTACGACTACTTATCTTTAGCATTTCCCCAAAATCTATTAGGACTTGATCACCGACTTGATGACCGAATTTATCGTTTATTTGTTTAAAGTGATCTAGATCAATCATCACTATGGAAAGGGGATAACTATTCCGTACCCCATCAGCTAGCATTTGTGTTGCATAGTCCCTGAAAGCACGTCGATTAAGCAGATCAGTCAGCATGTCATGGCTAGCCATTTGTGCCAATTCCCTATTTTTTTCTGCAAGCACATAATTGACTGCCTCAGCTTGCTCCTTTGCTTTGTTCAGGTCATAGGTACGCCGTTCTACTCTTTGTTCAAGTGTCTGGTTAATGACCTGTAATTCATGGTTATAACGGACTTGTGCTGTTTCCTTATATTGTCGAAGACGGTTAATTCGGTCGGCCAGAGCTAGAGAAAGTAGGACCACCTCAATGAAAGAGCCAGCCGGCATAGCATTGACTGTGATGGTATTTAGCGGAACTACACCAGCCAGCATTAACGCATTGATAAATATACCGATAAGAAATGTCGTCCAAGCAATAATAAAAAAACGGGCTGGTCTATAGCCGCGGAAAAAAACTACATATCCAGTAGGCAATACAACCAACACTAATAAAACTCCCATCGAGTTGGCGTACAAAGCAGCTATTGGGTAAGGGGCAAGTATTGCCAGCAACATACAGAGGATTCCTGCCCCATTTAGAATCCGCATAAGCTTATCAAGAAGGGGTGCATGTTCCCAAGTTTGTAAAAATTGGCGAGAAAACTGAATAGCTGCTATAACCACCACCCCAACAAAAAAGGCTGTAGCCTTGGTGCCCCAAACAGGTGATTCAGGCCAGAGGTACTGGAAGGTATAGCCGCTTAGGGAACCCTGAAACAGCAGAAAGGTACAGATGTAAATAATGTAATATAGGTAATTGATATCCCGAACAGAAAAATAGAGAAACAAATTGTAGAGAACCATAACCAGCATTGCGCCGAAATAGAGGCCAAACAGCTGGCCATTCTTGACAGAATTCTCTGTAAATTCAAATGGAGACCAGATCATCAATGGTATCTGCGCAGAGCCTTCTGTCTGTATCCGAAGATAAAAGTAGTCATTTCCTGACTGGTTTAAATGGAATAATGGGTTGTGATAAGGTATTTCCCTGTCTGAGAAAGGTCGAGTATCCCCTGCATAGCTCGCGTCAAAGCCTCCGTTACCATTTGACTTAAAAAGAGCCACATGATCGAGTAAGGGATAAGCAATTTCCAGCAACCATTCTCCAGGAGGTGGTGAGAGGCGAAACCAATGAACGGCATCGCTATACACTGAATACATCTTTACTTTAGCTAGTGGCTCAAACTTTGTAGTTAGGTCTGATTCATGCAGCGAATCTACCTGTAGTTTCTGATCAAGATCAAGCAAGTATTCTGTATAGTCCACAGGATTAATTGTGCCTGCAGCTTTCACACAGAATACTGAAAATAGCAGTATGAATAAAATTCCAAAACCAAGCATTGATCGTAAAGCTGGCTTATAGGAAAAGTAAAAATAAAGTGTGCTTAGAGGCATACACTAAATATCGGCCGGAATCTGCCGATATTTAGATATAAAAAGTAGTAAGAAAAAGTATAAAAGCTGACCGATAATGCATGATTTGCAGAGAGTCCCGATATAGCGTTATATTTTTTCAGTCTTTCTGCAAAACAACAGTTTGTTCGTGAATATTGAAAAAGCAGTACTGGTTTCGGCCATTCTCTTTCGCTCGGTACATGGCCGTATCAGCGGAACGGGTTAAAGTAGTGAAATTGTTTGCATCATCGGGTGCAATTGCAATGCCAATACTAACGGTTACTGGCCATGGTTTACCAAAAAGATCAATTGGTACGTTAAGTTTACTAAAGATTCTTTTTACAACTAGCTCGACGCTTTCTTTATCACTGATATCTTCAAGCAACACAACGAACTCATCACCACCATAGCGTGCTGCCTCAATACCACCTCGAATTACCGTATCAGTTTGTCGAAGTGATGAGGTCAATCGGTCTGCTATTGATATAAGTAAATTATCACCAGCTGCATGTCCCTGCTGGTCGTTTACTTGCTTGAAGTTATCTACGTCAATTAGTAACAACGCAAGTCGTGTCTTATAGCGAACACATCGCGACAAGGCTTCTTCAGCACGTGTTTGAAACCAACGTCTATTAGCCAGACAGGTCAACGGGTCAAAATAGGCGATTTTTTCGAGTTTCTTGTTTACCTCAGACAGTTTGTCAACAAGTGACTTATTTTCAAACCGCATAGTAAGAGATTGGTAAGCGATCAATAAACAGCATCTACTCTGCACAGTACCCCCAGTCTATTCTGTTCCCATCGAATTCAACAGGAGTAACAGATGGCCAGA
>JAIVEQ010000069.1 GCA_023838465.1 Candidatus Thiodiazotropha sp. | reverse complement strand
AGAGAAGTCGATATTGACGACTTGTGGATCTCTTATCAGAACACAGAACGTCGCTCCGATGAACTTGCTATCGAGTTGAGAATACCGGCACCTGAACCAGGTAGTCGATCGGCATTCAAGCGACTGACCCGGGTCAATGAAGATCTCGCCAAGCTCAATGTCGCTGTCAATCTTGTCATGGATGGCGATAGATGTACCCATGCCCGCCTCGCCATGGGATGTGTCGCCCCTACACCACTACGTCTGCGCGTAACAGAAAAGCAACTGATCGGGCAGGCACTTGATGGCCCCGTTTTAAAACGGATCATGGAATCCGTCAAGGAAGAGATCAATCCCATAGATGATCAACGTTCCACTGCCGAATACAGGAAATCCGTATCCGGTGTATTTCTACGACGCGCCATCGAACAGGCATGCGATATCAGTTAATCGAATTCAGGATAATGCGATGAAAAAACATAATATCAGTTTGCAAGTCAATGGCGCTGTCCATGAGGTAACGATCCAGCCCAACAAAACCCTGCTCGACGTCTTACGAGACGAATTGAATATGCCCGAAACCAAGTATGGATGCGGTACCGGTGAATGCGGCGCTTGCACAGTCCTTGTGGATGATCAGAAGGTGATCAACTCATGCCTGACCCTGGCAGCTACTATGGATGGAAAATCCATTACAACAGCTGCTGGATTACAAACTGCAGATGGCACCCTGCACCCGGTTCAGGAAGCCTTTGTAGAAAATGCAGCTGTGCAATGCGGCTACTGTACGCCAGGCATGGTTCTAAAATCCGTGGGACTTTTGAAGAAAAATCCCAACCCATCGGAAGATGAGATTCGCGAGTGGCTGGAAGGTAATATTTGTCGTTGTACGGGTTATGAAAAAATCGTCACGGCAGTTCAGCTTGCTGGTAAAAAAATAGCTCAGGCTGACAGTTAACGGCCGGTAAGCGGAGGAATCAAAATGACTGAATTCAGAACTGTCGGAAAAAGTGAAATCAAGATCGATGTCAAGGCTAAAGTGACTGGCCGAGCCGTCTATGCCGCCGATATCAATCTCCCAGGAACATTACATGCCAAAATTGTCCGTTGTTATGAACATGCCCATGCAAAGGTGAAATCGCTGGATCTCTCCGAAGCGGCAAAAATGCCTGGTGTGGTTAAAGTTTTTGCTCCAGAAGACCTGACAACAAAATTCTATAACCAGTCGGTTATCGACACCATGGTATCAGAAGATATGCGTGGGATGCTGGGTGATATCGAAGATCAGAAAATATTAACAGACTATGTCAAACACTATGGTGATGGCATAGCTGCCATTGTTGCAACAACAGAGGAAGCTGCCGAAAGGGCCTCGGAGCGGATCAAGGTTGAGTATGAACCCCTGCCGGTCTATTTGAATGCAGCGGAATCGTCCCAGCAAGGCGCGGTCCAGTTTACTCCACAAAAACCTCACAACATGGCCTTTAAACTTCCTGAGCCTGCATTCCCCAACAACGCTCTTGGCTGGGGTGACGCTGATGAGGGCTTCAAGGAAGCCGATATTATCGTAGAAGATAACTTTTACACCAGCAAACAGAAACAGGCTCAGATGGAACCCAACAGCTATATCGCACTTTATGATGACGATGGGTTACTCTCCTGTTGGACATCCACACAAATGCCCAAAAGTGTGCAACCGAAGATCGCAAAGTTGTTTAATCTGCCGATGTCCAGGGTGAGAATCAAACAGACTGTAGTCGGTGGTGGTTTTGGTGCACGTCTGGGTATGGTGCTTGAGCCACATATCTGTGCCCTTGCCATGGCACTACCGGGACGACCGATCAAGGTACAATCTCCACGGGAGGAGGATTGGCTGACCTCACCAAGCCGTCACCCCGGTGACTATTGGATGAAAATGGGTTTTAAGAAAGATGGCACCCCTGTCGCCTGCGATGCAAAATTTGTCAATTATAAGGGTGGCTACTATTTAGACGGTTCCGGTGTTGCCTTTACCGCAGGGGGTTGGGTAAGTGGTCTCTATAAATTTGGCGCACTCCGTTATAAGGGTGAATCCTATTTTACCAACCAACCGGTTTGTGGCGCTTATCGTGGTTATGGTAATCCACAGACCAACTTTGTCTTGGAACAACTTGTCGATCGTGCCTGCCATGAGCTGAATATCGATCCGGTTGAGTGGCGAAAAAAATGGCACAAGGATGTCGGTGATGACGGTTGGTGTGCAGGGATTCCCTATGCCTCTTGTGCATTGGATGAGGTGCTGGATGAGGGTGCAAAGGCAATAGATTGGAAGGCAAAACGTGAAAGATATGCCAAACAAACAGGCGTCAAGCGTCGTGGTGTAGGCGTCGCTGTCATGGTTCACACCAGTGGCGCCATGCCGATGCTGCTGGAACACACGGTTTGCACTGTCAGGCTCAATGAAGATGCCACTGCTGTCGTTGCCTTCGCCTGTTCCGATATGGGACAAGGCTCCCATACCACGTTACGGCAGATTGCAGCGGAAACCCTGGGATTTCCTTTAGAAGATGTCTCTCTATCGGTGGGTGACAGCAACGATGCGGGTTACGATATTGGCGCTCATGCCAGCCGTACCCTCTATGTTGGCGGCGGTGCTGTGATGGCAGCCTGTAAAGATGCATTGAAACAGTTGTTAGAGCGGGCCGCAACGATGCTGGAGGCAAATCCTGACGATCTTGAAATCGAAGACAAACAGATCTTCGTCAAAGGATCGCCGAACAGGAAGGTTTCTGCCTCGGAGATCTGTTCCGGTGGCGTTTATCCCTTCCTTAACCCACAGACCGGCGCACCGGACTCCATACCCGGTCAGATACTGGGCTACTCCAGTTTTAATCCCATGCATAACTCTCCACCTTTCGGTGCCTGCTTTGTGGAACTCGAGGTGGATACGGAAACCGGGGAGATCAAACTCATCGAAATGGTCAACGGCCACGATATTGGCAGAGCGATCAATCCAGCAGTGGTGGAAGGACAACTCGAGGGAGGCGCCCAGCAGGGACTTGGCATGGCATTGACTGAAGAGTTGTATTTCGGTACTGACGGCAAAGTGTTGAACAATACATTTACCGATTACAAAATGTTGGGACCATCCGACATGCCGAAAATCACCAACGTCATCATAGAGAATCCTGACCCCCATGGTCCCTTTGGAGCGAAAAGCGTGGGCGAGGCAGGTCTTGTCGCACCTGTAGGCGCAACCGCCAATGCCATCTATAACGCAATCGTCATTCAGATCACGGAGCTTCCCATTACACCGGAGAAAATATTAAAAGCACTCAATGAAAAGCACGCAAATTAGTGTCCACCCGGAAACAGCAGCGATCATCATACCAACGGTATACCGAAATCCATTGAGTCACTAGTTTTCCTCGATCCCGGCATGAGCCGGGATGATGTGGTTTTGTTGATAATGCGTTTCACAAGACAGCGATTAACTCGTACTTGTTAACACTATCCGGACGCCCATCTTCGTCATTCTGCCACATGCCCACTACTAATCCAGAATCCAGGGTCTGGTTTAGGGAAATTATTGTACATTCAAGTAGAATCACTGCTATTGAAAGAGTAGATTTATCAATCCATATTCATCAACAGGCATAAGACCATGGCTGATTCTCCAGTAACTTTCGATAATGGCATCGGTTTGGGCGATGAACTCGACACCATGGGCCAGTGGCTTAGGGAAGGGCGAAAAACCGTTCTGGCCACTGTCATCGAAACCTGGGGGTCTTCCCCTCGGTCTGTTGGCAGCCACTTGGTAATCGATCAACAGGCTAACTTTGTCGGCTCGGTCTCAGGAGGTTGTATAGAGAGTGCCGTGGTCACCGAAGCCATGGAGTTGATGGACGGCGGTAGACCAAAACTGATCGAGTTTGGGATTAGCGATGCGGAAGCCTGGGAGGTTGGCCTTTCCTGTGGTGGCGCCATTCAGGTCTTTTTGGAAAACGCATTCAATCCAATCTACGCTGAGCATTTGCCAAAGGCAAGGATAGAAAATGCCGCTATCGCAACAGTCACCCAATTAGACGATGGCTCAAAAACCTCAGTTAACTCGCTGTCAGATGCAGTGGGAGAATTGAGTCTTAATGCGAACTCGCTGGATCAAATCAACAATATGTTGATCAGTGGGCGGAGCGGTAAAATCGAACAGGTGGGTAAAACACTTTTTGTCCGCAGTTACGTACCACCCTATCGATTGATCATTATCGGCGCGGTACACATTGCACAGGTATTGGCAACGATTGCTACCGAAGTAGGCTATCAGGTAACTGTCATCGACCCGCGTCGAGCGTTTGCCAATCCTGAGAGATTTCCTGATATCAATCTGGTTTGTGACTGGCCGGAACAGATATTAAACCAGTTAAAATTAGATGAACGAACTGCCCTTGTTACACTGTCTCACGATCCAAAGATCGACGACCCTGCATTGATATCAGCCCTGAAAAGTTCCACTTTCTACATCAGCGCCCTGGGTAGTAAACGTACCCATTCAAAAAGGATTGAGCGTCTCACAGAAATCGGTTTGGGCGATTCGCTACATAGGATACGTGCGCCGGCAGGTCTGAATCTTGGAGGTCGTTCACCAGCAGAAATTGCAGTTTCCATCTTGGCGCAATTGATTCAGGAAAGATATATACCTTCTGCCTGACAGTGGATGAAAAGATTTTCAGCCACTAATTGTACTCCTTCAATGTGACATCATCGACAGCAGCAACCCTGCTGCCGATGCTTGCTCCAGAAACAGCCGATTTCAACAACTAGTGGCATTGAGCTGAAAGTTACTCCTGAGTTTCAAAATCTTGTGGAGGTGTGTCTTTGATACGACGCCAGCCCGCTGCAAGACCTTCTGAAACCTCCATGCCAATACCTCGATCCAGAATTGTTCCGTTATCTATCCACGCCAACTCGTAATACTCTCCATCTTTTTGAATATCTAATTCAAAACCTGCTATATGATTACCTTCGGCATCAAAATACTGTATTTGATAACGACCTACGAAACCTTCTACTGGTCCACCTGTTGCTTTTCCTGTGCCAAGTACGCCTTTACCAAAAAGAGGATGGCACCACTTGGCATTGAGTGATCCTGGCTCTTCGCCTTTTGTATATAATACACAGCCGACATTAATCATAGTTAATCCCACTTGCTAACGAGATGGGTAACATAACATATTGAAAGCAGTCATTCCCAAATAGAAATAGATAGGTAGCTCACGGCCCAGCTGAGACATTTGCATTGAAACCGTCATATTCCTAGTTATCCGGATGAGTCGTTTATATATAGCAACAATTCTCCCGTATGCAGCAAAGCAGAGCGGCCGAGTAAAATGCTTTTTGCACTGGCAACAAAGCAATATGCACTCAAATGGTATTATATCCGGAAAAAGACAAGCTACGATCTACTGATGGCTTTATCGTTAGCGAGGTCAATGAAACATGTCATCCATCCTAGATAATTCCTATCCATTCGTATTCAAGACAGCAGCCTACTCCGAGTTACCATTCGAAGACTTAGCGAGTGACACAGAAATCCGTGTGCGGACGGTGACACGTGCAATGGACGGTTTCCAAAAAGAAGCCCTGGTCATGTACGGACCGACTGGTACATCCTGGCGTATTGTCTGTGACGAAGGGCCCTGGCTGAATGGCACTGACCTGGCACCGTTTCCCCTCGCCTACTTCACTACTGGACTTGCGGTATCACTTGTTTCAGAAGTACAAGCACTAGCACGACAGCGAGACATCATGGTTCGTGACATCAAGGTCACGGTTGACAACTACTATGCCATGGAAGGTTCCATTGCAAAAGGAACGATGACAGGTTCCGCCATGCCAGTACGGGTTAAATTCGATATTGATGCAGATGCTTCAAAGGGCATACTAAATGAACTTGGCGTGCTGGCCGTGACTGCCTCACCGGCATTTGCCATTATGTCCAGCGCCCTAAACAGTTGTTTTCTGTTGAGCAAAAACGGCATTGATGTACAGTTAGATAAAACAATCTCCGCCATGGGATACAACGTTAATGACCCTGCGCGTCTGTTCGACAGCGTAGAACCAGCCTCCATGCAAAACTTTCTTCCGGACATCCTTTCAAAGGGTGAGGATGGATTGATGATTGTGACTGGTGGTTCTCAGGGTTCAGGATCAGGACTTGCTATGGAACAGAAACGTAATTTGCACCTACGAGGCGTATGTACGTTACGGGACGATGGCATCAAAGAAACACTGGTACAATTGTCAAAGCCTATTAGCGGGGTTTACCGAATCCTGGCCGACGAATCTGCTAGATTCGGTGGCGCGGAACGTGCGCCAGGTGCACTCGCATACGTTGCTGCAGGGGTATCGTTTTGTTTTATGACACAGCTCGGTCGGTACGCTCATCTCGCCAAACAAGATCTCTCGGACTACCGTATTGTGCAAGACACTTGGTTTAGTCTGCCCAGCGCCACGGCTGACGGTGAAACTGCAGCACAGGCCAGGCCGGTTAATACGCATGTCTTTATTGATTCATCAGAAAATGATGATGCCGCACGCAAGCTTGTCGCTATGGGCGAACAGAGTTGCTATCTACATGCCGCTTACCGTGGTTCGAACCGCTCTCACTTCGTGTTGTAGGAATCCTCTTAAGTGTAACAATCGGACACGAACGTTAGTACGCCTGCTAGTACTATTCAGCTTGGGGTAATTCATAGTCAGTCCTTAAAATGAACCCGATACATTCTTTCCACACAAAACAGGACTGACAGTACTCCTTCAATGCTATCCTGCCGTGTTCAGAGCACGCCCACAATTTCACATTGAAGGAGTACTGGCTTCGACCTCATGCTTTTGTACAGCCTTGGTTCTTGGCAAGCTGGGTTGAACCAACATTTTTCCATAAAAAATCAGGTATACCAGAAAGGGTGTGGCCCAGAGTAATGCACTTAGAATCAACAGTTGACTGTTCACCTCAGCCACTGTCCCAAAAACTCTCATTAACCCTGATACAAACATCAGGTAGAAACAAACCACCAGAAATGGATGGGGGGACACCGGCCGGCCAGTATGCCGAAGTACGATTCGGGTCATGAAACCCATCATCAGTGAGCCCAAGGTGCCGACGGTAAACGCATGGACCCAAATCCCGTTTTCTGTCAACAACCCGAGATCCTCCAGCCCTTTCAAGGCAAACGCAATGACTAGCCAAGCGTAACCCAGGTGCATTATCCAAAGCACTGGTTTGTCAAGGATTCGAGCGCTCTGCCAACCCGACATCCTCATGCCATGGACAAATGCACTTGAGAAGGCGATGCCAGCCTGCCACATCGGATCGAATTCAAGTATGTCACTCAGTGCCAGTAACGGAATCGTTATCAGAGAGAGCCAATCCCATATTCGATGCCCGAAAACATGGCACTCTGAATGACTCTCCTGCAGTGTTGTTTCGGTAAAAATCGGTGTTAGAAAACCACCCACAATCGTACAATGAAATATGATTGTATATATGCCCAGTCGAATTCCTTTTCCTGCAAGCATCCAATCTGAATGACTCATGCCAAAATAAAAAAGCAGATTGCCGAAAAATAATGCCAGGAGAAAGGGGAAAAGCAGGAGATAAAATTTATTCTGCACATAAAACAGTTCAGGACCGGCAATGATCAAAAAGGCAACAGGAAAGGCAAGATCGATCAAACCGACAAGCGGTTGAGGTATCATCCCTCCCGCTATAACAGCTATTCGTCCAGCCAGCCAAACTGCCACCAGAAAAGCCAGCTTACCTTTGTCTATCTCCTTTGATTTTGCCCAACTTGGCAGTGCTGTCATGATGAAGCCACAAACAATTGCAGCGACAAAACCGAACAACATTTCGTGCTGATGCCATAACATGAAACCGCTACTGTCGCCTATCCAATGGGATTGTCCAATTGTCAGGGGCAACCAGAAAAGCATCAGCAAAAGACCATACAGGGAGCCGAGCAAAAAGAAGGGTCGAAACCCGCTTTTAAATAGAGGAATTTCGAAAAACACTTGTTTGCCTAGCATGATGATAAATACAATACTTGATCCTATTTTCTGATTAACCTATGTCATCAGACAGGATAGTCGGGCGTTGTTTCATATGATTTAAAACTAACCATCCTTCAGCACGGAGTCAGCCAGTAACCTGGCTTCCTCCTGATTATCAAGGTCTCGCAACACGCTGGATTGAGACATAGGCACCTCACAGAGAACATCATTGTGTCGTTCAATAAGCTTTCGGGCGCCTTGATCACCACGAAGGGCCATGATTTCATCGAAGAATCGTTTTCCCCAAAGCACCGGATTTCCCCTTTTTCCTTGCCAGGTAGGTACACAAACCAAACGTCCATCCAGTTCACTATATCCAGCGATCAAACGATTGAGATCACTGCTATTGACCCAGGGCATGTCTGCCAGGCAAACCAAAACACCATCCACATCATTTGGCAGGGCTTCGATGCCTGCTCTCAAAGAGCTGCTAAGCCCCTCCCGATAGGATGGATTCTCTACCAAGTGAACATCCACATCGGCTAGTGACTTGCCAACCAGCTCCGCTTCATGCCCCAGTACAACTGAGACGGAATCGGCCTGTGAGGCCAAAACCTGCTCGACGACCTGTCGGACCATGGGTTTACCTGAGACTGATAGGAGTAATTTGTTCTGCTCGCCCATACGGTCAGAACTGCCAGCTGCCAGGACGAGTGCCGCAATGCGTGGGGCCGCAGGATAGACAGGTTCCTTCGACGCTGGATCCCCCTGTTCCACATCGGTACGAAAGGATCGAAATCCCGGCACGCCCTTCAGTAACCCCCCTCCACCCATTCGACCGATCTCTTCTGCAGACAGCGGCAATCCCGCTAGTAGTCGTTGTAATACAAAATCCAAACCATTGATAGCAGGCGAACGGGCACAGCCCGGCAGTCCCAGCACAGGCACGTCACCCTGGCATCGGCCCATTACGAGCAGGTTTCCAGGGTCGACCGGCATGCCCAGGCGCTCCACCACACCGCCTGCAGACTCAATCCCCATGGGCAGGACATCGCGTCGATCGGTAGTGGCCGATGCACCGGCAATCAGCAATAGATCACATCCGGCTGTGAGGAGTTGCTGCAAGGAATCGGCTATGCCTGCGGGATCGTGTGCACAACGACTCTCCGAGTGAAGTTGGCTGCCACAGCTCTCCAGACGCGCTCTAAGCGTATTTCGTGTACGATCCAATAGCTTGATCTTGGTTCCCGCTAATTGAGTCTGTACCAGGCCTACAGCTTTGGATTGGAACGGCACAAGCTGAATCAGGCCTGCAAACGCCTTGAGCAACTCCTCAGCTTGTTCCACCAACTGTCTGGATACGCCATAAGGGATAATTTTAATGGTCGCTACCATTTGCCGGTGCAGCACTGGATGGTACGGTGGCAAGGCCGCCAGGGTAATGGCTTCATCCACCAGATTCAAACGATCGATCAGCGCCTGCTGGTAGAGCACGAGTCCTTTGGATTCCGCGTAAAGGTTACAACGGCCAGTAAAAGCAGCACCGATTCTAAGACCTCTCACAGCGACGGCCCTGGCTAATCGATCAGCCACCGGATCTTCATGCAGATCATCGGAATCCAGGCGGGCAGCAACAACCTTGGTGATGCCCGCTCTCCCAAGTGCGTACACATCATCCGCCGATAAAAAGCGTCCTTTTTTTAGTACACCACCCTCGACATGCAGGGTATGCGCAAGAATCGCACCTTCTGCATCATCCAGCTGGATGTGACCGAATCGCACTACTCACACCCACTATCCGTATCAGCGGGAAACAGAAAGGAGATATCGATCATCTTTATTCCAGTACAAAAATAAAAAAAACTCCCCCGGGTTGGAGGAAAAGGAGGAGGAATTAAAAACATAGAAGTCCTGCAACCCAGCCCACCTATATCAGGCAAGCTTTGTCCAACTGTTGCTGTTATCGATTCCATGCCAAGAAGAGCGTTATTCAAATTATGGGATCTACATAAAATGACACTATGCAATTTACGCATCAACCCTGTCAGAACTGCAACTATGTTTGATAACCAAACACACTCCGAACAGGAAAATAAGTAGCTCAGTTATTTAATAGCTACACCTACAATCTGTGGCAAAATCGGAGGCGGCATAATCTTTGACTTAAAACTTTCATACTCAACCTTGTCGAATCCTGCAGCCTCAATCAAACGGGCAGTTTCCCGATTCGTATGACAGCCCTCGAAAAGCCACCGCCAGGGTCTTTGTAAAAGATCCTGAGCAATCCGCAGGCCTGATCCTTTTGGCGCCGCGACATGTTCGATAAAAATAAAATGACCTCCCGGTTTAAGCACACGATGCACTTCGGCCAAAGCCACCTCGGGGTTTGGAATCGTGCACATGACCAATGTACATATCACAGCATCGATACTGGCATCATCAAGCTCCAAAACCTCGGCGCTGGAAGAAATCAGTTCCATATCCACGCTATGCGTTTGCGCAGACTCTTTCAGGCGCTCATGCATATACGGATTGGGTTCGATGGCTTTAACTGAAAGATCCTTCGGGTAATAACGGAAATTCACACCGTTGCCCGGGCCCACTTCGACAACCGATCCTTCCAGATTGGCGAACAGCTGCGCCTTGCGCTCACCGACTTCTTGATGAAAGGCATCTTCGAATTTCTCCAACAACCAGGAGTTGAAACGCCCCCTGAGCGGATTTCTTTCCGGGGCCTTGCATTGGCATTGCATATGACGTGCCTCCTTTAGACCCTATTGACATCCGTATGCGGATAAAACTCCGCGAAGATAAACCAGAAGAGATTGCTTTTTAATGTATTGACCCGCTCCAAATTTAAGCCGGATGCCGTTCTGCCAAAGACATCCACCTGGCGAACCGGATTATGGGTATCGTTGAAAAAGGCAGTGACCGCATTGAACTCAGTGTTGTAATCGATCACAACCATTCTGTTGCCAATTTCCACATTCAGCGGACCTTCAAGCTGGCTGAGAAACTCTTTCGTATAGACCACATAGTCATCCCCGACATTCAGTGCATAGATCATCTGCTTCATCGGCAGCCTTTGATCTTTGTATTGGATAGTGGGAAATGTGGGCGTGTCGGGACTATCATGCTGCCAACTCACTGCGGGGTGCATCATGCCATGTCGAACCATCCTGTCCCACAGGGCCAGCAATGGATGCTCGCGGATTGCCGGTATTTCATTCACGAAAACCTTCCCCTGCGGGTAGAGTGTGCGGTAGGAAGCAAAGGGCATACGGATTGTCGGCCACTCTTTCATGCGCCCTTTGTCAGGATTTCGCTCCATTGAACCCCATAACTGTTGAATCGCTTCCCCACTGTTTTTATCAAACAAAACCAGATTATTCTTTAACTGAGTCATCACCGTAAGATCAAGTTTTTGATCGCCGATGACCGGACTGTAAGCAATACCGAGATTGGTCAAGCCGCAATAGGTCATTATGACCTCTTCGCCATCAACCATGCCGCCTTTTACGACATGAGGCTGGAGTAAATAGTAGTCCGTATAGGCGTAGGCACCCTTGTCGGTCTCCAACACAAGCACTTCGATATCATCCACCGACGCATACCCATCCTCGCTGAATCGTGCCTTATCAAGACTTTCTTTCAGATAATCAGATGCTTCGTTGACAGGTACAAATTTCGCCTCGAATTGCTGGGCACGAAACATCAATTTTGGATTAATCATGCCGGAGTAATAATTGAAGGCAAACAGAAACACCAGCAGTGTCAATAGAGAAGCGGAGCAAACTGCGCGACTCGTACCCCTGATGATCAGCGCAGCTACTAACAATCCTACTGACACGGCCGCCAAAATATGGCGATTATACCAAACACTCATGGTGAATTCACGGGAAGACTGAATTAGCCACTGGCTGATATCGGCCAGATCCTTGAACAGGATAAACGCACCTGCCTGAGCCAGGAACATGGCCAACCAGAAGGCCGGCCTTCTCCAACCTGCAATAGCACTATTCTCTTTACTCATAGCTCCACCAATGACTGTCGAAACCTTGTCTCATATCACAACAATCGACTGAAGATGGACTTACTACTCTCAGATTAATGAAATCCCACGCTCTCATCCGACCTATAAAATCCACACCGCCAGGCTGTACTTGCCAATCGGGCGGTGTGAATAGCTGAGACTTTATCGGCCCTGTTTGCGCAAATTTTGCACACTGAAAATGTTGGCCGCGTTTTCCTCCGGATTGATCACACTCTTGAATTGCAGCGTGGTGCAGTGCATGGCCTGTTCATCAAGAAACACAGCAAAGTCATCAATGGCTACGCCGGTCCCTTTGTTGCGGGCAATATGATTGTCGGAATGGGTTTTTCCGATTGGGAAGTATTTCCAGGGATCACCCTTCTTGTCATAGGAAAGCAGCACCGACATGATGCCTGTCTGCACATCGAGGTATATCGTCCGTTTGCTGAGGGGATGATTTGAATCCTTGGGATTACCCTCCACCACATAGGTCTTGCGAAGCTGCCAGGTGACATCCGGGAAACAACCGCCTTTACCGGCAACTTTTACAAAATTAAACCCATCTGGGTCATTCGCGGGTTCACTCGACAGTTCCATCTCATTGTGGTTGTAGAAAGGCAACAGAACATTCTTGGTCTCAATGTACTTCCACTGATAGTCTGACACCCGTCCATTATACCCCTCGAAGTCCTCGATCATGGCATCGGTACCCAGGAAGGCGTCGGTGATCTGCCCGGTGGCCAAACGGCGGACCCGACGTTGAAACCCCAGATAGAGCCAGGCGTCGTCTCGCTTCAAATCGTTCTCGTAGCGATGGATAAGCAACTGGGTATTGGCTAGATCAAAGGGCTCAAGCACCTTACCGTAAATCGATCGGAATATTTGTCCCGGATTTGGCAGGATATCGGGTTTAGGATCGAACTGAGAGCGGTGCTTCCAGTTGAGAAAATGCCAGTCGAACTTGATTACACGTTCGACTTTGTCATTGTTCATGTTACGGAAGGTCCACCAAAACGGCTTGATGGTTTCACTGTCTCCGGCATTGAAACCCCGTTGAAAATTCCACACCAGTTTGAGACCCGCTTCAGGATCGTTGGCATCCGGCTCCTGCGGAAAAGGCCGACCAGCGACAAATCCATCCAGCAACCCGTCGGGGGTAAGCTTGACACTTTCTGCATGAGAGCGGGTTGCATCCACATAACCCGGATATAAATCGAAGGATGTGGTGGGCGAGGTTTTTATCGTATACCAGCCCTGTTTGATATAGCGGTACATAAAATCATCGAGAATCGCCTTATAACCTTCAACATTCTGCTGGGTGATCTCAACACCCGGTTCATAACCGTCGGCTGTCGGCAGACCGTTTTTATAGGGGTAAAAGGATTGTTCAATTACAGCATCGTCCATGGCTCCAAATGCGGTGCTACTCATTAGCACCGATGAAACCATGAGGGCGGTAAAAAGGGTTTTCATCTGCACACTCCTTCTTCGGACATAAAATTAGAACTGATACCGGACGGTTAATTGGAACTCATCCTCGTTTATCGCACTGCCTATCGGACCGGAGCGAAAACGACCCAGCGGCTCGAAACCGCTAAGGCCGGTGCTACTCATCTGAGGCGCAGGGAATGGGAACGGTGAATAAGGCACTGCCGAGCGGTTGTCATCTGCTGCGATGGCGCCATCACCAAATTTGATGTTGAAGCCGGCGGTGATCACCCAATTATTGCTGGGCTTATAAGTGAGAGATGGAACGACCACACCACTTTTCGCCTCGAAATCCCAAGCCGTCAATATCTGCGGAGTCAAGCGATCATTCATATAGTTACCTTGAATCAGCAGTGTGGCTATATAGTTGTTTTCCCAGTCTACAAAGCCGACTTCCTCGGTCGTCGGAATACCAAGATTGTTGGTCCTGGCGGTACGGTGATCGAGTAGGTGTTGTCCAAACAGCTGCGCTGAGATAAGAAATGCGCGTCGATCGTTCAGGAATGGAATAAAGGTCGGCCTGTCGATACCAACCACCCAGCGTAAAACGTCCGACTCAGAAAACAGTCGCGAACTCAATGTATCCGGGAATTCCTCACCCTGAGTATAGGCTGCCTCAATCCGAATCGCTGATTTCATCGGCTCCGAATAGATGTCCAGGGAACCGCCCAACAAGGTGATCCAGGGATATTCGACGTCAAATGCCAGGCTATAAGGCCATACCTGGTTTTCTGCGGGTGGCGTAAACGGATTATCCGATGTAACGCCGCCGCGCAGTGAAGGCAGTTGAGAACGATAGCGTAAGGCGTTGAGTGAAAATCCAACACCTTTTAAAACACCTTCCATACGAAGACCGATCTCCCCTGCATCCCAATCGGGCAGATTAACATCGCGTATACCGATGGTATGAGTGGGGAAATCGACCGTTACCCCTGGCGCTGGAAAATTACCTACCGTACACCCGTTATCCCAACAATTTTTCAGGGCACGCAGTGCATTGCCTATACCGAGGATTCGATAGGGCTGGCCGCCTTGTCCAAGATTATGCGGGCGAAACTTTTCCCATTTCCAGACCACCTGGAAATTGAGATCTTCAAAGAAGTCAGTCGCTCCCTTGCGATGTTCCATGGTCAATATGCCCATCGGAATCCGGCTGTCTTCCAATTCATCGTAGATATTGTTGCGCGAAAAATCGACTGGGTTGATAACATCCAACACCCGAAACAGATCAGTCCTGCCCCAGACGACTTGCTGACGACCGAAAGTAAAGGTCAGTTCCTCATTGTTCTCCATGGGAACAGTCCCAGCCACATAGAGTTCACGCAGGAAATCCGCACGGTCGTTGAACTCGGCAAATCTCAACTCATCCAGATCTTTGTCGCCTATCCCCTCTTCACAGCCCCGATCATCCTTATCGCAGGGCCGTACCGGTGTTGCCAGCATGACACCACCATCATCGTAGTCATAGACATCCTCGGCAGCCAGTACCAGCCCCTCGTTTGGATTATCCGGTCCGGCGATCGCCGTACCACCGGCCCCTGGATTCGCACCAGGCAATGGAATGGCTCCATCTCCCAGTCCCAATGGGCCAAAGGTGCCCCCGTAGACAGGCGATGCGGTTACCGGAAATCCCGGTGAACCGGGAAGGGAGGCAAAGAATGGGGTGTTGCCCGGTGCAGGAAATGAGACAGCGCCCCCTGCCTTATCACCGAAGTCCTTATCCTTCAGATCGTAGACACCATCGTAACTGCCGCGAAAGGTTCCGTTCACGGAAAACTCTGAGAATATACCCCGCTGTCCCATATCCTTGGCGAATTCAACCTGTCCGGTCAATCGCTGCTTGGTCAGACCGACCTCATCCCGGACATAGGTAGCGTTTTCAACAAAGCCACGAACCTGCAGTGAACCATCCTTGGATTGCCAGGCCAATGCCTGCTGAGGTAAAGCAGCCACCAGGCAAAAAGCGACCCATGGTGTGACAGCATGAATGCTGCCTCGGATTTTTTGCTTATTCATCTTCTCTCCCCCGCGATCTCTCTTGGATTATCGAGTTGGTCGGCCCCAATCTCACCCGGACTTTCGACTGTCCGCTTACTTTCGCTGCTACCGCTCACATCATCAGCGGCTTGAATGATAAACGTTGGCTTGAATTTCAGAATCCACGCTGGTACCAGATTCATGGCGGCTACTGCATTCAGGATCAACATCACAATCAACAATAGGGCGGCATCCGCCTGAAAACGTAAATCGGAGATAAACACCCACATCACCACGCCGCCTATCAAAGTCATTGCAGTGAACCCAATCGCCACACCCGTCGTGCTGATAGCATGCTTGACCGCTGCTCTGAGATCGCCAAGCCGCTCATACTCTGCACGGATTCGGTCCATGATGTAGATGGAATAATCGATCCCCACCCCAATACCCACGGCGATGATCGGTACGGTATTGACATTGATTCCTATGCCGGTCAGCCCCATGTAGGCATAAGTCAGTGTGGTGGCGAAAGACATCGCCAGCATCATCAACCAACCCGCATGGAGTGACCAATAGAAGAACGTCACTGAAACGAAGATCAAGGCCAATACCAGCGGTATTACCATCAGATTGGTTTCGTAAGCCGCTTCGTTAATTGCAGCCGTCACACCGATCAACCCACCCGCCAGTTTTATGGTCAACCCCTCTACCTGAGCGGCAGGGGAGTTCACCCACTGTTTGGCCATATGTATGGCCCGCCGGATGGTCGTTCCCTGGTGGTCCTTGTAATAGAAAACCAGGTTGGCACTTTGCTCATCGGTATCGGCGAACTCCAGCAAGGCACCGGGAATGGGGCTGGACATCATATACATGAACATCAATCCTCCCGTCACCCGGGAGTCTTCCGGGACCACCAGCCAACGCGGATCGTCATAATGGGTAATACGGTTGACCGCCATGACCAGGTCGGGCAAACCCTTGGCGGCACCCAGATCGGGATCTGTCAACATATGGGCCTCGAAGTCAGCCAGCGCCTTGACCACTTCCGGACGTTTGATGCCCCCTTTGTCTTCGGTGTGGGCGATGATATAGAGCTCTTCCGAGCCGGGAAAGGCTTCGTTGACGGCCTTGGATGAAAGGTTGTAGTCGTGATCGAGATAGAGCAATGGCGAACCAGGTTCAGCCTCACCGATCTGAACCCATGAGGCGAAATAACCACCAACACCATACAGCATCAAGGCACCGATCAATATAGTCGTAACGCCTCCGGGACTGGTCACCCTGCCGGCGGCCTTGGGTATAATACGGCGCATGAGATTGTGTGAAATCTCCGTTTTGCGTGGCGCAGGCAACAGCTCCAAAAGGACCGGAACCATAATCAGTACCGTAACCACCACCGACAGCGCCCAAAGCGAAGCGTAGACAGCCAGCTTATCGTTAATCGGCACCGATCCCAAGGAGATCAGCAGTAACCCGATGGCATCGGAGATCACTCCCAGGGAGCCGGGGCGAAACAGATTTTCGAAGGCACTGCGGGCAGCGGCTTTACTGTCTCGCATCTCCTGGAGATCGTGATAGTAGCGCTCCACCAATTGAATACCATGAGACATCGCCCGCGCAGAGATCAAAAACGGCACCACCAACATCAGGGGATCCAGATTATGACCCAGTAAAGAAAGAATACCCAGTCCCCAGATACTGGTCAGCACGATTCCCAAAGTGGGCAAAAGGATACCGTAGAGTTTACGAAAATAGAGGATCAACAACATCAACATGATCAGAATGGTATAGAGAAAAATCTGTACCACCTGGTCTGCATAGCTTGACACCCATCCAACCAGAACCGGATTGCCGGTAGCATGTATTTTTATACCGGAAGCTGACTCTTTCTCGCGTATCTCCTGGAGTTGATTGAAGACCTTTTCGTAATCGAGTTCCCCCTCATTAAGCGTACCCCGAATCAACGCAGACTTTAGATCAGGAGAAACCAGCAAACCGAAAACACGCCGATTGGCGATGACATCGGTCTGCATTTTCTGCAGATCATCTTCAGTGTACTTTTCTATGGATGGATCGAAGTGGGGGGCTGACTTGACCGTGCCCTCCTCATTCAACCAAACCTTTCGGGTATTACGATGGGTAAGACTGGTAACCAGATTATGATTGATGCCGTAAAGTGAATCGACCGCTTGGGTTATACGGTGAATACGTTGCAGTGTCTCATTGGTGAAGATGGTTCCTTCTGTGACCTCAACAGCAACGATGACATTATTGGCACCACCAAAAGTATCACGGATCTCATTGTGAAGCTGGATATAGGGATGCTGCTGGGGAAGCAGATCGGCAAAATCCGAGGCCATGCGTACACCAGGGATCTGATAGGCGAAAAATAGTGTAACAGCCACTATCAGTGCCAGCGTCACCTTCGGTGACGAAAAAATAATACCGTCTATTTTATGCAGCTTCGCAGTGAACCTGTTCATTACACTAAATCCCCAAGGCCCACTTGAATCTGACTACGTTGAGGTAATATGCAAGGCACCATAGCCTCCTCCTATAAGCACTTTACCTCCTTCCACAGGTGTCACAGCGCGAAGATAAAACCGAATTGGCATGCCATGATCGACCGGTTGCCAACTCCCTTCAGGAGCAAGCTGTTTTCTTAACAGGGTGCCATTGCCACCCACCACATGTAAAAACCCATCGCTCATGGCGATACCGTACAGTGGAACTTCGGTACCTGTCTCCTCTCTCTGCCAACTCTTGCCACCATCCTGCGTATACAGAATAGTACCGGTCAGGCCGACCACCCATCCTTCCTGAGGCGACACAAATAAAACATCCTGGGGATAGAAATCATCTTCCAGAGGGGGTAATGATTCCCAGGTCTCGCCCCCATCCAGGCTGCGGGCCAGGGCACCAAATTCACCAGCAGTCATTGCATGCATCTCATCCAACACCTGGATGCCGGTAAAATGGAGATCCTCACCAAGCGATGTAGCTGTCCATGAGACACCACGATCCTTACTGTTCAGAATGGTGCTGAATCCGCCTACTATCCAAAAGTATCCCCGGTCATCGCAGGTCATCGCCTGGAGTGCTTCTTCCGTATCGATGGGCTGGGCCTGCCATTGTCCAATCTGGGCATTTCCCAGCCAAAGTTTTCGTGACACATCCAGGAGTGCGAATGTCCCATCCGGACATACTGCTGCATCGATCAGGAAAGGTTTACCAACCAGGATCTCACGTTGCCAGGTTTCACCCCCATCCCGGGAGACCAGAACAACACCCATCGACCCGACAACGACGATGGCATCTTTATTAGCCGCCGCTGCCTGAAACATATCCGAACGATGGGTTGCATGCTTTTGTTGCGCCGCAACACTATCGAGGAACAGGGGTGCTTCACAACCCAACAGCGGTACGAAGACCATCAACCAAAGCCAACGACGACTCATCCCATGTAGATGGCAAAGCCAGCCGCTAACCCCTGATTTCCAGCGTCTCTTCATATTCGTATAGGAATAATACTTGATCATTTAACTGCATTTTTCGTTGTCACAGTAAATCCTGCTATGCAATAACCGCGACATTAGGACGAAAGATGCAACATCTTAGGGCCTGTTTTTATATCATTTAGCCCTTTATTTACCACCACTGTTGGATTAAATCACTGAGACATTAAACCTGATGATCGTGCTGAACGAAAGGTCTGACAGGGTGTTTCTCCATAAACCTGTTTGTACCAGGCCGAGAATCGTCCCAGTTGGGTGAATCCACAGGCCATTGCAACCTGGGTCACATTGTCATCCGGGTTTCCCACCTGCAACCGCTCTCTGGCCTTTTCCAGACGGATCTTGCGCAGATACTGCATCGGTGTCGATCCAACAAACTTACGAAAGCAATCAAACAGACTGCGGGCACTGACATTACTCACTTCAACAAGCTGTTCAATGGTGACAGTGTCACGGAAATTAGCATGAATATAATCCATGGCCCTACGTACATTGCAGGGTGCAACTCTTTTATCACTTGCCTGCAAAGCATCAGAAAAGTTGTTGGGTAAGGTCAAGAGCAGACTTGTCAATAAAGTACTGCGAAACTCGGCAAATAAGGGGCTATTCAATTGTTGTGGTGGTGTACGTTCAATTTCATCCAAACAATAATCAAGATAACGAAACCAGCTCCCCTGTGCACCTTGCTTTGCATCCAATGCAGGATCAAAGCTGAGAGATCCGTTAATGGGTCGGCGCAACAGACGGGCAAGCTGTTGAATCAGGGCATGCTCATCCACTTTCAGCATCAACATCTGACAATCTGTATCCCAATGCATGACCGTATAATGCTCAGGATTTATTACTGCCCCGGTGCCCTGTCCAATCAATACCTCTTGTTTGCCGGTCACTATCTTGGCTTTACCGTTCATTGGGATCTCAAAAAGATAAAAGCCTGGGATATATCCCGGTTCGATTTTCACATCTGCGCGAAAATCGAGATAGTTCAGGGAGCAGCTCCCGATAGAAGCATGGTTATGACAGGCATCAAACTGTCTGTGATTTAAAACATCCAGTCGATGGGGACAATAGACACGACTGGTCATCTCACGCGCTTGATCGATATCACGGGTCGCATGCAGTGTAAATTTTTCAAGCCGGCGATGAGGCCGTCCCGTAGTTAACTCATTTCTCATGGCAGCTGTCCATCTCTTCATTTGGGTAAGCGATCCGTTTAGCCGCCTCGGCTACTCAACAGACGGAACCGCGCCCCGGTTGATGTTAAAAAAAATACTAATGGACGAACTCCCTGTTCTCCTCCAATGCAACCCTTCCCTAGGGCTTTCAGTATCAGATATTTATTATCTTATAATTCTTAATATGCCCCGATTGGTCGGGGTCAAGTATTTCAAATAGGGTTTGTCACATTGGCCAAATGTATATAGGCCGGAATCGCCCTACTTTACTTACGGGTAAGTATAGGCTGTCATTGGCCTATTACTAATCAGTTTATCTTCTGTATTGTCTTAGCCAGTCGCGAAAGACTCCCAAGACTATGTGCCGGAAGAAAAAAATCCAAATATGGCAAAGCCGTTGCCATGCCCTTACACAAGGGTTGATAACCCTGAGAGCCCAACAAAGGATTCAACCAGAGTAATTTATAAGCCCGCCGTTTTAGACGCGTCATCTGTTCACGCATCACATCAGCATCACCACGATCCCAACCATCGCTAAGGACAATAACAACAGAGCGAGAACGTAGTAATTTCGCGGCAAAGAGATCATTGAATTCGCGAATACAACCACCAATATCTGTACCACCCGACCAATCCTGAACCTTTTCAGCAACTGAAGAGAGAGAAGCCTCGACACCTTTACTGCTCAGTAAATCGGAAATACGCGTTACCCGGGTAGAGAACACTGCCACTTCCAAACCTGGTATCTCATTTCGCAAACCATAGATAAACTGGATCATGAATTTGCTGTATTGCTGCATGGAACCACTGACATCGCAGAGCAAAAGTAATCGGTTTTTTTGGGTCTATCCGGGTTTCGCAAAGAAATTAAGGTATTGATCGGCCACAGATTCTTCTCTATTTTTGATGTTGAAAAGGCATCA
>JAIVEQ010000068.1 GCA_023838465.1 Candidatus Thiodiazotropha sp. | reverse complement strand
TTTTTTGATGCCTTTTCAACATCAAAAATAGAGAAGAATCTGTGGCCGATCAATACCTTAATTTCTTTGCGAAACCCGGATAGACCCACTTTTTTGTCCATATCAACGATGTTACACCCTTGAAGGAAGCAGAGGAACAACTCACCCGGTCACATGAATATATTCAAAAAGTAGTGGATGCCATTGCCGATCCCACAATGGTTATTGATGTTAACAACCATCAACTTAAATTGGTTAATAAATCCGCACTAGAATTCTATACCAATGGCAAACAATTAAAAGAAGGCATGACATGCTTTCGCCTTTCTCATAAACGCAACACACCGTGCAAAGGCGACCACGATCCATGCCCGATCAACCAAATACTGAAAAGCAAAAAAAGCGTATCCGTCATTCACAAACACTATAACGATGATGGAGAGGTTATGCATGTAGATGTACGTGCCACACCCATATTTGATGAAAATGGCGAACAGGTAGTTCAAATCATCGAGTCACATCGAGACATCACAGAAACAGTGATAATGGAAAAACAACTACAACATATTGCTGAAACCGATCGACTCACACAGATTTTTAATCGCATGAAATTTGATGAGGAGCTAAAAAATCAGATCGCTTGGGCTAGTCTGACTAACAACCGTTTTGGTTTGATTATGCTGGATCTGGACCATTTTAAACAGGTGAATGATAACTATGGCCATGATGTCGGCGATCAAGTTTTGAAGCGTACCGTTGAACTTTTACATAAGAGGATCCGCAAATCAGATATTTTAGCTCGTTGGGGTGGCGAAGAGTTCATGATAATTGCTCCTCTGATTAACCAGGAAGAGTTAACGATATTTGTAGAGTCATTACGTTCAGCAATGGAAAACATCCCGCACGAAGGGGTTGGAGTAGTAACAGCAAGCTTCGGCGCTAGCGTCCACAACCCTAGTGACAACATTCAATCTTTGATAAAACGTGTTGATACCGCACTTTATCAATCAAAAAAACATGGACGTAATCGCTGCACTATTCTCTGATTATTGACATAATAATATCACCAACATTCAAACAATCTACATACCCTTTTGATGAGGTCTAGAGCGAGGGAGTTAGAATGGATCTAATACCCAACTATCCGTTTGAGCATAAAACCAAGGGTGTGGCCTGTCGCACCGATTCTTGGCCAAGAACACACTACATTGATATATAAAGAACGTTAAACATATTGTGCCATTTATACAGACGCACCTAGGGTGCGGCAGGCCGCGCACCCTACGAAATAGCGTTATTTGTGGCTCAGGTACTATGATGATAAATAAAATAGAATTGAGATCACCATCCGAATATTTTTCATTTCAGACTACCCAATCAGAGATTAAATAGAGTAAAATCTGCATCGCCGGAAGCACTGACATACAGTTTTTTCATCTGGCCCTGAAAATATACGACGATGAATATCGTATAACATCGAATCATCATAAAGCGATTGATTCGTGAGATGTAAATATAATGAGGCATAACTATGATACGAATGACCAAACTGGCTGGCATCAGTCTGCTTGTATTGCTACTCACTGGCTGCAGTGAAGTCAACGATTTCAAACCCGTTGCGGGCATGGATGTCATGGATATCTATGCCAATGCCTGTTCCGGATGCCATGGCGAAGGAGGAAATGGGAAGTTTGGGATATTACTCAAAATTGCAGGCACTGATGAATCAATGGATGAGATTGTAGACAAGGTACTGAATGGTGGTCACATCATGCCTGCTTTTCCGAATATTGATGAGAAACAAGCGAAAAATATTGCCGCCTACCTCAAATCGGAGTGATCTCCCGGTCCCTGCATTTACCGATTCTCAATATCGTGTTCGATCAGATCATTATTCGCACTGCAGACTACGACTGACAGGATATCTGATGTGAACAGATAGACAGCCATCCCGCTCAGTGGAAGGGAACCACTCACTTTACATGACAACCGGTTATCTTAGAGTACGGTATTACAAGATCCATTCCAGTGTGTTTTCAAGGACTTTTTTGTAAACATCCAATTCCACATGCTGTTCTACAATGGGGTGCAACCTAAACACCCCTGCAGGAACACACGCCTAAGTTGACCGACCTTCGAACCACTTGACCACATTGCCCAGCTAGCAGCCCCGATCCCCAAGCACAGAATCAAAATAGTGTGCTGTAATCATATTATTTCCGTTACTTACCCACTGATTGCTGGGTATAGATTACCAGGACACATAGAAAACCGAGTGAACATCCCGTAATGCTACGATTGGGTTGATACGGCAGAGTATCACCTGCCAAATGATCCACATCGCCCACTGAATTAGGGAAGCGAGTGATTGAGAGGGGGGTTGTTTTACACCAACTGCATTTTCATTAGGCAACTATTCTGATCATGTCGAGGGTAGACGGTTGATCTTTTTTACCTAAAAACAATCATCAGATCTTGAGTAACAGGGCGATATTTTTCCTATACTTTTGCAAAAATGGAACACAAACAACATGTCTCAACGTACTACATTACTGGTTGTGGATGATGAGCAGGAGTTGTGTGAAATACTCTCTGAGTATTTTTCAGGCCAAGGGCTGGAAGTTTATACAGCCGGTAGTGCTGAAGAGGCACGGGAGTCATTCAATACACTGACTCCGAACCTGGCAATCCTGGATATCCACTTGCCTGGTGAGGATGGCCTATCCCTGGCACGCTGGATCCGAGAACGACATCAGCATATCGGCATCATCATGCTCACAACTGCAGCCGAACTGGTCGATCGGGTCGTCGGACTGGAGATGGGTGCTGATGATTATGTTCCCAAACCTTTCGAACCAAGGGAATTGCTTGCACGCGTCAAGAGTGTGCTGAGACGCCTGTCACATGAAGCTCAATCACCCATCCAATCCGGCAGGATTCGCTTCGGTGTGTGTGAGTTTGATATGACGATGCACAAGCTGTATGACGCAGACGGCTGTGAAAAGCCACTTACAGCAATGGAGTTTGATTTGCTTAAGGTCTTCACCGAGCACCCCAACCGTGTGTTGAACAGGGACCAGCTCATGGAACTCGCGCACAATAAGGACTGGGGGGTCTTCGATCGTTCCATCGATCTGCGCATCATGCGGCTCAGGCGCAAGGTTGAGCTTGACCCGGAAAAACCCGAGGTGATCAAGACAGTACGCGGTGTCGGCTACATCTATGTGAAGCCGTGATGATGCCCACAACACACAGATTATCCAAGGTGAAAAGCGAAAGCGGCAGTCGTTCTGACCTGCGTCTGACGACACGCTACCGCTGGCTACTACTTGTCATTACCCTACCGTTATTTATTGTCATCATGGTGCTGGCAGCCAATCAGTACCATGATTTGCGTACCCAAATATCCAGCGATCTGTCACAGAACACTGCTCGATATTCAATTGCTCTGGAAGGTATAGCCAAACTCGCCAACGATCATGTACTGCAGATGCATAACTGGTCAGAGAGCTTCCTCAGGAGTCCGCCCAGCCACCCCAGTGAGCTAAGGGCCTACTATTCTCCACGAATCGATGAAGCGGCGGGAACCGAAGTCTATACCCTAGACAATGTGCCTGAAAATAAACGGGAAATAATCGGGCAACTGATCTGGTATGCCGGTGACCCACGCCGACCTGAGGTCGGCAAAATCTTCCTTGATCATGCCCTGGAGTTTTTCGCCCTCGCCCGCCTTACACATAGCGTGACACCCTATTTTCAATGGTCCTATTTTTTTTCAGCGAAAGAGGGCTTCATCGCTTTATATCCGTGGATGAGCACAGATCAGTTACTGGAAATCGGAGAGTATGCTACGCCGATAATTGCACTTGATGAATGGTTTGAGTATGAAATCTACCTAAAGGGGACACCCGAATTGAACCCTCGGCGCAAATCGTACTGGACCGCGCCCTATATCGATGCAGGCGGAACCGGTGTCATGGTGTCATATGGAGCACCGGTTTATGTTGATGACAATTTCCTGGGTATAGTCGGTACTGATTTAAGACTTGCCACCCTGGATAAATTCCTCGCAGAAGTACCACTCGATGTCGGTCGACTACTGATCCTAGATCAGATGGGAATGCTGCTGGCAGATTCTGCCGGTACACCCAAGGATACGCTGCGCAAAGCGGTGGATATTGAATCCGAAGCACTCAATGCAAAAGCGATATCCATTGCATTGAGTGCTGCAGGCAAACCACAGGAAGCAAACACCCATACCATGGTGGCGCAACAGATCGAATACGCCCCTTGGACTCTGGTTTACATTGTCAGTAACGAAGAGATTATGGGTCTCATGTGGCCGCGTGTACTGCCTTATGCCGTCATTCTGCTTGTACTTGTCGCAACCGTATTTCTCGCGCTCTACTTGATGAGACGGGAATTCATCAGCCCCGCCCTGGCGTTAGTGCACTACATTCGTGATGCATCGCGTGATCCTTCAGTCGAGGAACCAAAATTACCGCCCCTGTGGCAGACCTGGGTGGCTTCTGTCACACACGCATTCACTAGTACACGTGATGCAACATACAAGTTAAAGGCCAGTGAGGAACGTCTTCAGCAAATACTGAACAACTCGTCAGCGGTCGTCTATGTCCGTGATCTGGAGGAGCGCTTTCTACTGATCAATCAACCCTTCCAACGTCTATTTGGTATTACAAAAGGGGAGATTGTCGGTAAACACCTCGATGAATTGTTCCCACCGGAAACTGCGGCCGAGTTACGTAACAACGACCTCCAGGTAATTGAACAAGATTCCGTCATGGAATTTGAGGAGAAAGCAACCCTCGATGACGGGATCCATACCTACATTTCCAATAAATCCCCCCTCTATGACAGCACGGGAAAAATCTACGCCATCTGCAGTATCTCCACGGACATCACAAAGCGCAAGCAATCCGAAGAGGCTCTGCGCCAGGCAGCATTGGGGATCTCGGAAGCGCAAAGTGAGGATGTATTCAACTCCCTCGTCATGCACTTATCCAAAGCGGTAGGTACTGACTACGCATTCATCGGGGTTCTCGAGAATGCAAATCAGATTCAAACACGGGCACTGTATGCTCATGGCCGGATTGAGGAGAACATCTCCTACTCTCTTGACGGCAGTCCCTGTGCGAATGTGGTTGGACAGCAGTTTCACTTCTATCCGGATACCATACAGCTACGCTTTCCTGATGACAGACTGTTGCAGGAAATCGAAATGGAAAGTTATGCAGCGATTCCATTGTTCAACAGTACGGGAAACGTCCTCGGCCTACTGGCTGTGCTTCATAGCCAACCATTGCAAGACGAGAACCTGATTGAATCAATACTCCAGGTATTCGCAGGCCGAGCAGTCCACGAGCTGGAACGCGAACATACCGATATGGCGTTACGTGCTTCGGAAGCAAGCTATCGTGCCATCTTCGAGGCCTCTGAAGATGCTATCTTCGTACACGACATGGACAGCGGCGCAATCCTCGATGTCAACAGGAAGGCCTGCGAGGCTTATGGCTACAGCAGAGAAGAGATGCGTCATGTCGACGTTGGTGTGATCAGTTCCGGCATACCGCCATATACCCAGGATGAAGCGGCAAAGTTCATGGCGCGAGCGGTTGCCGGTGAGCGATTATGTTTCGAGTGGCATCGCAAGAACCGTGACGGTACGCTGCACTGGGATGAGGTCTTTATCCGATGCGCATCAATAGGTGGGCAGGACCGGATACTGGCATTCACACGCGAAATCACCGCGCGTAAGGAGGCCGAGGAGAAGCTGCGAGCCAGCGAGGCGCAATACCGGGAGGCAAATCGCAAGTTACGGGATAGCGAGGCCTTCAAGTCAGCCATTGTGGAGAAGGCGCTGCTGGGCATCATTACCATCAATGAAGCGGGGTTTGTGGTTGAATTCAATCCGGCATCCGTCGAGATGTTTGGTTACGACAAGCACCGTGCAATTGGCTGTAATCTGACTGACCTGATTATTCCAGAAACCCATCACAAGGCACACAGTGATGGTTTAGCTCGTTATCTGCGTACCGGTGAAGCCCGTGTGCTCGGCAAGCGACTGGAACTAACAGCGATACGTGTAGACGGTAGTGAGTTTCCCGTAGAACTTTCCATCTCCGCCAATCGTGTTGGGGATACCAACTATTTCACAGCCTTTATCACGGATCTGACCGGGAAACGTGCCGCTGAGATTGCACTCAGAACCAGTGAAGAACAGTACCGGTCCATATTTAATGCAGCAAGCGATGCACTGATTCTCTGGGATGCACAGGGAAAGATGGTGGATGCGAACCCTGCTGCTTGGAACATGGCCGGCTACACGAAAAAGGAGTTTTTCAAGAAACCGTTCCATGAACATATTCATGCATCCTCGCTTGCCTCTCTGAAGAAGTTCAAATCGGATGTTGCCACAGCCAAGGCCGCCTCTACCGAAACCAGAGTGATCTGCAAAGACTGTACCCTCATTGATTTGGAGTCGAGAAGCATCCCCATGCCCTATCGTGGTCAACCACATATTCTTACCATTACCCGGGATATCACTGAACAAAAAAAGGTTGCTGAAGAACTTGCCCATCAACGGGAAGCTTTGCGTCAGAGTGAGAAGCTCTCCGCCATGGGCGAGCTGTTAGCCGGTGTTGCCCATGAACTCAACAATCCACTGGCTATCCTGATGGGACGAACGGCCTTACTGGAGAACAAGACAAAGGACCAGGCCATCAAGGCAGATGTGGAGAAAATTCACACCGCCGCAGACCGCTGCGGCCGTATCGTTCGCACATTTCTCGCCATGGCCAGACAGAAACCGCCGGAGCGTAAGCCCGGCAATCTCAACGATGTGGTGACAAGTGCGATTGAATTACTGGGCTACGCCTTGCGCACCTCGGGTATCGAGTTGCAATCCCGGCTATCCAGTAACCTGCCGAAACAGCCGATGGATGTAGATCAGGTGGGACAGATCATTATCAATCTGCTGGTCAATGCCCAGCATATGCTGACAGAACAGCCGGAGCCACGCCACATCGTCATCGAGACGGGCGAATCGGCTGGTGGTGTGTATTGCCGTGTGACCGACAATGGACCTGGCGTACCGGATGAACTGCGACAACGCATATTTGATCCCTTCTTTACCACCAAGAGCGGTAATGTGGGTACCGGAATCGGCTTATCAGTCAGTCGGAGTATCGCGCGGGAGCACGGCGGCAAGTTACAGTTGGAGGCTATGAAGAGTGGATCGGGAGCGGCCTTTATCCTCTGGCTTCCTCTCGATCCGCAACGTGTGACAATCGAACCAGCCGCTGAATCGCCAGGAATGAACAAAACACAGGGAGGTTATGCACTGATCGTGGAAGACGAGCCGGAGGTCGCTGACTTGCTTGTGGAAATTTTGCAGTCAGCCGGACTTAAAGCCACTTGGGTGAGCAGCGGGCTAGAGGCCATACGATGGCTGGAAAAGAATACCTGCGACCTGATTCTTTCTGATATTCGCATGCCGGACATGGACGGACCCGGTTTGTGGCGGGCACTCGAACAGCAATATCCTGATCTTTTGCTACACACGGCCTTTATCACAGGCGACACCCTCTCTGCCGCTATCGCCCCGTTCCTGAAAGAGACCGGTGCACCTTTGCTGGAGAAGCCCTTCACACCCGAACAGGTACTTGCCCTTGTCGCCCGGTTGGAGCGCAACTGAATCCGTGTTTCAAATCTGTTTCAACAGGCAGCAACAAATCAAACAATAAAGTCAGCTTCACGAAGTCGTACTGAAACCAACACCTCTCATACTATCTATTACAGTCACTATGGCTGTAGATCTGGCAATGGAGGCGATGAGATGAAAATAAGGGTTGGGATCTTACCCGGTCGAACTTCCTCACCGAAGCATGATGGGGATTCAACTCCCACTGGGTGTAGTATAGGCAGGATCAGGTCATGAGAAGACTACTCAACCTGGCCTCGGCACACCCTTGGCCCGTACTCCTGGCACTTCTGCTGGTATCCTTGGGAGCGGCTTCCCAACTCCATCGGCTGCAGATACATGTCTCACCTCAGGGTCTGGCTATGGAGAACAGCCCGGCAATGGCGTTCTATGAAAGTGCTGTAGCTACATTTGGTGCGGAAAACATCACCCAAATATTCGTGCGTGATCATGATCTCTTCGGGCATGACAAATTGGATGCAATTCGCTCGACCATCGCCCATCTTGAAGCACTGCCCTATGTAGAGAGCACGGAGAGCCTGTTCTCCATACCCAATCTCCGGGTCATCGATGAGTTCGTATACACCGATCCCTACCTGAAGGATAACCCGACGACACCCAAACAGGTTGAACTCGTTCTTAAGGAGGCACTTAACAATCCGTTCGTACGTCATAATTTGCTTTCGGACGACGGCATGGCAATGGCCATCAATGTACATATCAAGCGGGCTGAGGATAATCCAGAATTCGATACCGAAGCGGCCGCTGGTATTGAAGCAGCCATTGCACACCTGGAAACCCAGGTCGATGAAGTCTTTCAGGTCGGCCTGCCCTATATCCGGACCCATGTCCGTAACTTGATCCAGCAGGACCAGAGGACTTTGCTGCCCTTGGCCGTGACACTCCTCCTGCTCACTTTGGCTCTTACCTTGCGCAGGATCAATGCTGCCATAATCCCGCTGATAACAGCCGGTCTCAGTATTCTCTGGACATTAGGAGGCATGGCAGCCCTCGGTATCCCCGTTAATGTGATGACCGCCATCGTACCGGTATTGCTGATCATTGTCGGATCGACAGAGGATATTCACCTGATCTCCGAGTACCAGAAAGGCACTGTCGCCGGCCACGGTCGACATAGAGCCATCCAGTATATGGCTAGGCGTATGGGACTGGCCGTGTTATTGACCTTTTTTACCTCCTATCTGGGATTTCTGTCGATTGCGTTGAATCCCATTCAGTTGCTGCGCGAGTTCGGTCTGGTGGCCTCCACAGGACTGGCCTTCAATTTCCTCATCACCGCTTCACTGATCCCCGTCTATCTACGTTTTTTTGGTGACAGGCAACCGACTCGACACAATAAGAGACACAATCTGGCCGACCGCATGATCGGAACCGTTTGTCATCTCGTACAGCACAGAAAAAGCTGGATCCTGTTATTCACCGTCACATCACTCTCCGTTGCAGCCTATGGAAGCTTATCGATACAAATCAACAACAATATTCTGGACTATTCCAATCAGGACTCACCGGTCAAATATCGGGCCTCAACCCTGCATGAAAAGTTATCAGGAATGGAGACCTTTTCCATCATTCTGGATGGTAATATCGAAGATACATTCAAGCGATCACGGTATCTGGAAGAAGTTGTCGAGATTCAGCGCTATCTGGAGAGTACCTCCTCATTCGATTCCAGCATATCGATTGCCGACTACCTAGCCTTGCTCAACAGTCTGGTGAATGAATCCGGGAGTCAGCAGCTTCCTGACGACGATGAAGTCCTGGGTGAACTGAATGTTCTTATCAATCACAAGAATATCAAGGAGTATGTGACGTCTGACTTCAGCCAAACCAGAATTGTCGTACGTCACAACATCTACGCTTCCAACAACCTGAACAAAGCATTGGCCGAACTTCAGTCATTCGTCGATGAGAATACGGATAAAGGGCTGAACGTAAATATCACTGGAGAGTCGGTACTCACCAGCCAAGCCACTGACCAAATGGCTGCAGGACAAGCAAAATCACTCGGACTTATGCTGCTGGTGATCTTTATGGTGATCTCACTGCTGTTTGTCAATGTGAAAGCTGGCCTGCTTGCCACCCTGCCGAATCTGTTCCCCATTGTCATACTCTTCGGGGTCATGGGATACACCGGTATCCCACTGGACAGCGCCACATCCATGATAGCGGCAATCGCCTTAGGTATCTGTGTGGATAACACCATGCATTTTATGGTGCGTTACAATTGTGAATTGACTCAGCATAAAAGTGAGACCAAGGCAATTCTGACGACCATGCGGGAAGAAGCCACCCCGATCACTGCGGCGTCAATCGCTCTTTTTTTGGGACTGGGAGTGATGGTTTTCTCAAATTTTACACCGATAGCCTATTTTGGGATTTTGAGTGGCATGGTCATACTCCTGGCCTACTATGCCAATTTTTTCATTACCCCCCTCCTGCTATCGACCACGCGACTGATCACCTTGTGGGATCTGTTGTCTCTAGAGTTACGACGAGGACTCATTCATGATTGTCCCTTGTTTAAAGGTATGCGGCCCCGCCATGTCAAACGAGTCATCCTGATGAGCCAGGTACGTGATTTCAAGACAGGGGAAACTATCATGCATGAAGGGGTAGAAGGTAAGGAGATGTTCATCCTTCTCGAGGGTAAGGGCATGATACACACTATCAAACCGGATACTGCCTCGAAATCAGTTCTGCCTGTCGGTAGTGGCCACGTTTTTGGATTGACCGCCCTGGTCTGTGGTCAGACACGGATATCAACGGCGGTTGCGCTGGAAGACACCAAAGTGTTGGTGTTGACTTGGGACTCAATCCAACGAGGTGCCCGGTTCTATCCTCGCATTATTTTTCATCTATTCCGCAACCTATCAGCTATCCTCGCCAATCGGTTTACGGAAGATGCATTGATCCACACTCCCTTACCAGTAAATATGAATGAGTTGGATGCCTATTCATCAAAATCAAATAAAAATGATTTGGCATTGGTTACGAATACTACTGTATTTCAATTTGGCAACTAGTTTTTCTTCTCATCAAGCAGGCTGAGAGATGAAACAGTTACCCGACCATTGCAGGAAACAACTCCAAGGCCACTCCTAGTCAGTGCGCTCCCCCCATCTCGGCATTAACCGATGCTCAATATCGAGTTGATCAAGAATCCGGGAAACCATGAAATCGACTAATTCTTCCACAGAACTTGGGTTGTGATAAAAACCAGGATTGGCGGGCATGATCACTGCTCCCATACGACTCAGTTTAAGCATATTCTTCAGGTGGATATCAGAAAATGGCGTCTCACGCACCACCAGGATCAGCTTACATCGCTCCTTCAATACCACATCCGCAGCACGTTCTATCAGGTCATTGCTGGCACCACAAGCAATAGCCGACAGTGTACCTGTGGTACAGGGACAGACTACCATCGCACTCGGTGGATTGGATCCACTTGCCACTGGCGCCATCCACTGCTGTCTGCCGAACACCTGTAACTGGCCAGGCTTGGCCTGAAATCGCCGAGTCAGGATCTTTTGCATCTCTGCGGGCTGACTGGGCAAGTCAAGATCAGACTCCATATTCAACACAATCTGTCCTGCCTGACTGACCATCAGATAGAGTACCTCGCCCGCTTCGATCAGACACTCAATCAAACGTAATGCATAAGCACTCCCGGATGCACCAGTAATGGCAACCGCAATGGGACCACGATTCAAACCGGCATCCTCGCTTGTAGAGCATCCAGCAGACGTTGGTGTATAGCTTCGAAGCCACCATTGCTCATCACTAACAGATGATCACCTGATTGGGCCATTTCAACCACTTCTGTCACCATCGATTGGGTATCATTAAACAATGCTACCCGACTGCCCAGTGGAGCCAGGGAAGCAGCTGCGTCCCATTGCAGATCATCGGGTACAAACATCATCACCCGGTCCGCTGCCTGTAATGCTAGAGCCATTTGATCGGCATGCACACCCTGCTTCATGGTATTGGATCTGGGTTCCAGTAAAGCGATGATACGCGCATCTCCCACCTGTTTACGCAGACCATCCAGGGTAGTCTCTATCGCAGTGGGATGGTGTGCAAAATCGTCATAGACACAGATTCCATCTATCTCTCCACGTAGCTCCATGCGACGCTTGACGTTTTTATAACGACCCAGCGATTGGATTGCCTCCTTGACAGGCACCCCTGCATGACGAGCCGCGGCGAGGGCTCCCAGGGCATTCGCTACATTATGCCGGCCAATCAGATCCCAGTTGACCGTACCTTGATACTCACCTTCACAGATAACATCAAAACTATGCCCGTCAGGCGTCGCATTTTCTGTATGCCAGCCGGCTTCAATATCGGGATCGAAGAACTCCATGGGCGTCCAAACCCCCCTATCCAAAACATCGCTTAGATTGCCGTCATTTAGTGGACTGATGATCAAACCCTGGGCAGGCACCGTTCTGACCAGGTGGTGAAACTGCCGCTGGATCATATCCAGATCATCAAAGATATCGGCGTGATCAAACTCCAGGTTGTTCATCAACAATGTGCGTGGACGGTAGTGGATGAATTTTGAGCGTTTATCGAAAAAAGCTGTATCGTACTCATCTGCCTCAACGACAAAGAAAGGAGACTCTCCGAGACGGGCCGAGACACCAAAGTTCTCCGGCACACCCCCGATAAGAAAGCCCGGTTGCATGCCTGCATCTTCAAGCATCCACGTCAGTAGACTGGCAGTACTGGTCTTGCCATGTGTACCTGCCACCGCCAACACCCATCGTCCCTGTAGTACATGCTCGGCCAGCCATTGAGGACCCGAGGTATAGAGCATGCCCTGGTTGAGCATCGCTTCGACGGCTGGATTTCCTCGCGACATGGCATTGCCGACGACCACAATATCAGGCACCGGTTGCAGATGCTCAGCCTCGAATCCCTCCATCAAGACAATACCCGCCTGCTCCAACTGTGTGCTCATAGGGGGATAGACATTGGCGTCGGAACCACTGACCTGATGGCCCATGGCACGTGCCAAAAGTGCAATGCCCCCCATGAAAGTGCCGCAGATACCAAGGATATGCAGGTGCATCAGACTGCAACCGTAAATAAAAGGCTCATCAGATTCCACGCAATGAGGTTATAGAGAAGCGCCGCAGCGATTCCTATGTTTAACGGCAGCTCAAATGCATGACGGATGATATGCCCAAGCACCACAATGCTCCAGATGAAAAGCACCAACAATAGCAGTTCAGACTCGGCCGATTCACTACGATGTCCCCATGCAACCAGCGGTAGAGCCAACAGGCTCAGTAACAAACCGCTCAACAACATAGCAGTCGCAGTCTGAATGAAACGCGGTAACTTACCCCTTAGACTCAGTGCAATATAGATGACAGCGAGCATCAACACCAAACCAAACAGGTTTTCCAGTACGGCGCGAACGATACCAAATTGGGCATCGACGACCATCACGATACCGACCAGCAGATTCAGTGCAACCATAAGCTGTAATAAAAAAATTGAAGACGGCAGGTCCTGTGGAGCACGGCGCAACAGACAAAGCTCGACTGCGGAGGTTAACAGTGCCTTCAAAGCTCGTTTCCAAGGGTGCGATCGATCGCCAATGGATTCCATGCCTGACAAACCGGCATCACCTCCAGGGCATTTATATTGACATGGGTAGGTAAGGAGGTTACCCAAAAAACAATCTCGGCAATGTCCTCCGCTGACAGGGGGTGGGTGCCGGTGTATACATCGCCAGCCTTACTGGCATCCCCTTTCATCCGCACCAGGGAGAACTCCGTCTCCGCCAATCCGGGTTCAATGTTAGTAACACGAAGTGGCGTCCCCAGCAGGTCGGCCCTCAACCCCCTGGAGAACTGCTTTACAAAGGCCTTGCTCGCCCCATAAGCATTCCCGCCTGGATAGGGCCAGTTACCTGCCACTGAACCGATATTGACAATATGACCCCGTCTCCTTTCGACCATACCTGGTAAAATCTGTCGGGTAATACGCATCAGGCCCTTGATGTTGGTGTCGACCATCGTCTCCCAGTCATTGATATCGACTTCGTAGGCCGGCTCCATACCCAAGGCCAGTCCGGCATTATTCACCAATACATCAATGCCCTGAAATGAATCTGGAAGTGCGGGAAGAAAATCCTCAACCGCCTGTCGGTCGGTAACATCCAATGGCTGAATATGTACCCGACAATGACTTGAGAGGGATGCCTGCAGCTCCTTCAGTCGATGCAAACGCCGGGCGCACAATACAAGATCATCACCAGCCGCTGCGAAGCGACGTGCGCAGGCTTCACCAAATCCAGACGAGGCACCGGTTATCAAGATACATTTCTTCATCGTTTCTCAGTCATGGCAACAAAAAAAGTGGATTTCAGATGCGTTGGCAAGTCATTGTAATCAAGCCAGCATAGCAAGCCTATACTTATCGACAATTAAAGCACCCTCACATCTGATCCCTATCACAGCTTTGTCCAAATCTTGAATAACCGCAGGGGAAGGCCCCAATTAGAACAACAACCAACAGCGTCAAGATGCCGAGATTTCCAATCCTTGAGTAGGGCGTATCACCCTGCATCGGTAAGATTTCCCCTTTCAATACATCAACTTCCAATAGGGGCGATCGCGCCACAATCTCCCCTCTGGGTCCAATAATCGCTGAGATACCGGTATTGGTTGAGCGGAGCAGATAGCGTCCTGCCTCCAAAGCCCGCATCCTGGCAATCTGCAGGTGTTGGTAGGGAGCCAATGATTGACCAAACCAGGCGTCATTGCTTGCATTGATGAGATAGGCTGCTTCCGGTAGCGCTTGAATCATCTCACTGCCGAATGCATCTTCGTAACAGATCGACATCCCCGCCTGGTACTCCCCGACTCGCATCAGTGGCTTTTCCTCTTGACGAGTACTGAAATCCGACATCGGAATAGTAAATAGATCGATCAAAGGCCAGAGCAGTCGCTTCCATGGCAGATATTCGGTAAATGGCACCAGGTGACGTTTATAGTAGTGGTCTCGCTCATCGTTACCCAACGCAACCATGGCGTTGAAATAGTGCTCGCGGACCTCGTCCATCTGCACAACACCAAACACCAGGTGAGAGCCCTGTTTTTTTACTGTGTTTTCGAGAGGTTGAATGAAGGGTTCATCGACCTGAAACTGAAATGCGGATACAGCGGTCTCCGGCCATACCACCAGATCACGATCGAGATTTTCTTTTGTCTTTTTTGCATACAATACCAAACTGGGCACCAACTGCTCGGGTGCCCACTTTTCCGCTTGTGGAATATTACCCTGCACCATGGCAACTCGGAGAGGATCACCGATTGGTTGGCTCCAATGGGTCTGCCCCCCCAACCAGCCGCCCAACCAGATCAAAGCCAATCCGCCCCCCACCCCTAGTCGGATTCGTCCAGGGGTGGTTAGCGATAACAACAGACCAGCGGACACCAGTACCATCCAACTAATCCCCAACACACCTAACAGGGGCGCATAACCCGCCAACGGAGAATCAATTTGTGAGTAGCCGATCTGCAACCAGGGAAAGCCCGTCAGAAACCAACCACGCAACCACTCCATCAGTACCCATAGGGAAGGAAATACCAACACGAGCAAGACCGCTCTTGAAGCGATGAAACGTCCTGTCAGCCACCCCAGGCAAGCATAATAGAGGGCCATCAAGGCGATGAATCCAAGGGTCAGTACAAGGGGAAAAAGCCAACCCAGATCGCCAAACTGGGCAACACTGACATGCAGCCATGAAACCCCGCTACCCATGATACCCAGACCATAAGCAAAACCTGTCTGAATCGGTGAGTTGTGTCTATCCAACCACAGGATAAACAGCAGTGCCGGTCCAATAACAGCCATTATCCAGAGATTGAAAGGTGCGTAGGCTAGGGTAGTCATAGCACCTGCCGCTAACCCCAGCAGACGTGGATATTGCAGCAATCTTGTCAGTGTGTAATTACCAGTTAGCTGCAAAATTAGACCCGAATGTTACTCAATCTGTTATCAAACCCGCTAAACATCTGAAATGTAGTGGGAAAGCTTGGTATCGATCTGGGTGGTGTGGAGGGCAAACCATTCAAACAGATAACTGACGATATCGTCCAATTCAATCTCCTCAGATCTATATTGGTGAGTCTTGTCAGTTAATAGCGCCAGCAATATCTCATGTTCCTTTATATGCCTCTCTCGATCCGGGTAGGTCACATCAAACATGATGTTCTCTTCGCTGGTGAAATGAAACACTGCATATTTCTTCACCTCATTAAGATGTCTAAGGATTCTCTCTTTTTGTATACCCTGTTGCGGTGCTAGAGATACATCGCGAATCAAGCCAAGAAAGATCTTATGCTCGAAATCGATTCTCTCATGTCCTACTTCGAATTTCCTATTCCACTGAACCTGAATCATTATCCATTCTCCCTGTCAGGTTGAAATAACCTCCGTGCTACCCATCCTGCCATCGATCATCATCAGGCGTATCGTACTCATCCTCGATCTCGCCGACAATTTGCTCAAGCAGATCCTCAAGCGTGATAAAACCAGCGGTAGAGCCATATTCGTCAACCACGATCGCCATATGATTGCGATTAATTTTTAGTTGCTTCAGTAACTGGTTAAGGCGCATGGTTCCAGGTACAAAAAGCACCTCACGCATTACTTTTTGAACATCGAACACTACCTGGTGGTGGTATTGAAAGAAAGGGAGTAGGTCTTTTGACAGCAATAGACCTAGGATCTCATCGATATCCTCACCAATCACCGGTAGCCGTGAATGGGCGGATTCGATGGCCACTCGCAAGATCTCATCCATGCTGTCACTGCTGCGCACAACGTCCAGCTTGGACCGCGGTGTCATGATATCTCTGGTACGACGTTCGGAGACCAGCATTGCCCCCTCCATCATAGCCAGGGCATCATGATCCAGAAGATCCCGCTCATTTGCTTCCTTCAGTAGATCATAGATTTCTTCCTTATCTTGCGGTTCACTGCTAAACAGCCGGCTGATACGCTCCAGCCAGTTGCGGGAGGAACCGCTACTCAATCGATCTTCGTTGCTCATCAGTCCTTGTCTTCGTAGGGATCGGAAAAATGCAGGTCATTTAGGATAGTGCGTTCCCGCTCTTCCATGATCTGTGCTTCGGCATCAGTAAGATGATCATATCCCAACAGATGCAATACACCATGTACGACCATATGTGCCCAATGGGCTGACGGACTTTTACCTTGCTCAGCAGCCTCGCGAACCACAACCTGGACACAGATCACAAGGTCACCCAGTAGTGATACAGGTACCTCTGCAGGAGCTTCGAATGGAAAGGAGAGTACATTGGTAGGGCTGTCTTTACCCCTGTAATCACGGTTGAGCTGCCGGCTTTCCGTTTCGTCAACCAGACGGATCACCAACTCCACAGGATCATGATTCATTGGCAGAGCGGCCCCAATCCACTGTTTAAACATATCCTCAGATGGCAGGCCAACGGTGACCTCGGTTGCCATCTGTATGTCCAGGATATGAGAGTTCATCGCTGGCGGTTCAGGCCTTTCGATCAAACTCGTCGTAAGCACGCACAATCCTCTGCACGACTGGATGGCGTACCACATCCCTGGCATTAAAAAATGTAAAGCTGATACCCTCTACGTGGGTCAGTATTTCTGATACCTGACGTAGTCCCGATTGCTGACCGCGGGGCAGGTCAATCTGGGTTACATCACCGGTAATCACCGCTGTGGAGCCAAAACCAATCCGGGTTAGGAACATCTTCATCTGTTCCGGCGTTGTGTTCTGCGCCTCATCGAGTATCACGAACGACTCATTTAGGGTACGGCCACGCATATAGGCCAGCGGGGCAATTTCGATGATATTGCGCTCCACCAATTTTGCCACTTTTTCGAAACCGAGCATTTCATAAAGTGCATCATAGAGTGGCCGCAGGTAGGGATCGATCTTTTGCGCCAGATCACCTGGTAAAAACCCAAGCCGCTCACCCGCCTCTACCGCAGGGCGCACCAGGAGTATGCGCCTCACTTGATCACGTTCCAGGGCATCAACCGCACTCGCCACGGCCAGATAGGTCTTGCCGGTACCGGCGGGTCCTACACCAAAGTTGATGTCATGGGTCAGCACCTTATGCAGGTACTCCTTCTGGTTGGCTCCACGTGGCCGGACCAGTCCGCGACGGGTCTTGATCACAGTCTCAGGCAGTTCACTTGTTCCCTGCTGCTCCAACAGTTCGTCAACCCCTGCCTCCTGCAGGAAGAGATGTACCCGTTGTGGATCCAACAACTCGCTGGTAGCGGCCTTATAGAGATCCTGCAGTACCTGTTCACCCGCTTGAATGGCGGGGCGTTCACCAATCAGGCGGAAGCGATTGCCACGATTATTGATCTCAATACCCAGGCGTCGCTCAATGTGTCGCAGGTGCTCATCAAGCTGACCACAGAGATTGGCCAACCTTTCATTATCAGCGGGTTCAAGGAGTAGATCGAGTGATTCGGGATGTTCAGCCAAAAGTCATTCCTATGCGTTAGCGGCCCTGTCATTTTTTGGTTCTAGCCATTCGCCGCGTAAGGAGTTCGGCAGTGCCTCGGTAATACGCACATCGACAAAATGCCCCATCAGTTCAGCCGGCGCATCGAAATTGACCACCCGGTTATTCTCGGTACGACCGGCCAGTTGCCGGGGATTCTTTTTCGCCGGCCGCTCCACCAGAATGCGCTGTGTCGTACCGACCATCTGGCGACTTATTCGTTGAGCCTGAGTATTGATCAACTGCTGCAGTCGCTCTAATCGCTGCTGTTTGACCGATAATGTAACATCATCTACAAGGTCCGCCGCTGGCGTGCCGGGACGGCGACTATAGATAAAACTGTATGAGTTGTCGAAACCAATCTCTTCAATTAACTGCAAAGTGGCGGCAAAATCCTCCTCCGTCTCACCAGGGAAACCGACAATAAAGTCTGAGGAGATAGTGATGTATGGACGTATCTCCCGCAGACGACGGATCTTAGCCTTGTATTCAATGGCCATGTGACCGCGCTTCATCATCGCCAATACCCGATCAGATCCGGATTGAACAGGCAGATGGAGAAAACTGACCAGTTCAGGGACCTGGGCGTAGACCTCGATCAGCCGGTCTGAGAATTCCATCGGATGAGACGTGGTATAACGAATCCTCTCGATACCCTCGATGGCTGCCACATACTCGATTAACAGCGCCAGGTCAGCGCTTTCACCATCATCCATCTCCCCGCGATAAGCATTCACGTTCTGCCCTAACAGGTTGAGCTCACGCACACCCTGGGTTGCCAGTCCAGCCGCTTCGGCGATAACGTCATCGAAGGGGCGACTGATCTCCTCACCACGGGTGAAGGGAACCACGCAATAAGTGCAGTATTTTGAGCATCCTTCCATGACTGACAGGTAGGCAGTGGGTCCTTCAGCACGGGGTTCCGGAAGCCGGTCGAACTTCTCGATCTCGGGAAAAGTGACATCTACCACAGGAAGATGATCACGGCGAGCCTGTCGGATCATCTCCGGTAGTCGATGCAGTGTCTGAGGTCCGAATACCAGATCCACATAGGGGGCCCGTTGACGAATAGCCTCGCCTTCCTGGCTTGCCACACAGCCTCCGACACCAATGATCAAGGCAGGGTTCTTCTCCTTCCAGGGACGCCAGCGGCCGAGCTGGGAAAAGACCTTCTCCTGGGCCTTCTCGCGAATAGAACAGGTGTTCAGCAACAGTACATCCGCCTCTTCCGCAATCGTTGTCACTTCCAATCCTTCAGCCACGCGCAACCCATCCGCCATCCGCGAAGAGTCATATTCGTTCATCTGGCAACCAAAGGTTTTAATGTAGAGCTTACCGGCCATCTCGAATCCAGGTTGAATGGGGGTCGCTATAGTATAGCTTTAGCCGCCAATCGCCAATCACCGGAGTGAACTGACTGGTAAAGCGTGTCTGGATAGTCACAAAACAACTGCTTAAATGCTCTGTAGCAGGCTTTGTATACGGTCGGCATTGTACGCCACCTGATAGGCCAAGCGCTGCCGATGGGCCATGACGATGGCGGCAAGCTCTGCCAGGGCGGTGTTGAAATGCTCATTGATGATCAGGTAGTCGAACTCCGCATAGTGGGCCATATCCTCGACAGCCTGACTCATGCGCCGCTTGATGATCTCCTCACTGTCCTGCCCGCGGGCATTGAGACGCTCACGCAAGGCCTCGGGACTGGGCGGGAGAATGAAGATCGAAACCGCCTCGGGAAAGCGCTTGCGTACCTGCTGTGCCCCCTGCCAGTCGATCTCCAGCACCGTATCATGCCCTGCTTCCAATTGAGCCCGCACTTCGGATTCAGAAGTGCCATAATAGTTGCCGAAAACCTCAGCATGCTCCAGAAAGGCCCCTTCACCGACCCTGCGCAAAAAAACATCCTGAGTCACGAAATGATAGTGCACACCATCCTGTTCTCCCGGACGCATTGTCCGTGTCGTATGTGATGTTGAGACATGTAGCGCACTATTCTGCTTACGTAACGCCTTCAGTAGGCTGGTCTTACCTGCTCCGGAGGGTGCTGAAAGGATATACAGCGTACCCCGATGCATCATCGATCCTGTTTCCATATCACCTCAATAATTACCCTGCTGTTGACCGGCAAAGCGATACAACTATCAGTAGTTAAAACGCGGCCGCTCACCCTTTGCCAGGTAGTATGGCATCATCTCTTCAGCCAGCTTGCCCAGGGTTTCAGCCCGATTGGATGGACTGGGGTGGGTACTCAGAAATACCGGCATACGCCCACCAGAAACCTGCCCCATCTTGCGCCACAGGGTTGCTGCAGCGCGTGGATCGTAACCCGCTTTGGCTGCTATTTCGATACCTATACGGTCTGCCTCCGCCTCTGCGGTACGGCTGTTAGGCAGGTCAATGGCTAATTTGGCGGCTAACATTGAACCGGCCAATACCGTCTGGCTTTCAGTCGACGCGGCCACTGCCACCATACCCAGCTGACTGGCAAGTGCCACCGACATCTTCTCAGCAGTGTGTTTTGCCAGGGCGTGTGAGATTTCATGGGCCAACACCTGCGCCAGCTCATCATCGGTCGGCTCAACCTGTTCAACCAAGCCGCTATAGAGCGCCATCTTTCCACCGGCCATTGCCCAGGCATTAACGGTTTTCGGATCATCGAGGATCTTCATACTCCAGGCCCACTGCCGGGTCTCTGGACGCATTTCGATTGCCTGGGCAATCAGGCGGCCGGTAATTCGCTCAACCCGTGTTATCAGGGCCGGATTATTATCCAACTTACCCTCTTCCTGGTAGGGCTTGAGCATTTCCACATAGGCGGTCTTGGAAGAGTTGATAGCGGCCTCTTCACTGATGATCATCAGTTGTTTGCGCCCGGTTGGACTGGTTGTGCAGGCGATCAGCAACAAAAGCGCAGTGACAACCAGTAATCGGTGAAACAGCCTCATAGAAAATGATCCTAATTATGCTTTATTCGATATTCTGGATCTGTTCTCGCATCTGTTCGATCAGCACCTTCATCTCCACCGCTGAACGGGTCACATCCACACTATTGGATTTCGAGGTTA
>JAIVEQ010000067.1 GCA_023838465.1 Candidatus Thiodiazotropha sp. | reverse complement strand
ATAAAATCACGGCACAGTAGAGAAAATGAAGGCTAAATATCAGTTTGATGAAATCGAATCTTCTTGTCGACTTTTTCTACAGCCTCGTTAGTGCAAAGCGGCATCGTTGGGAAAGTACAGGGCTTGCTGATGATACTTGCTGGCGTTCTGATTGTGCTATTGGGACTGAACCTGATCGGTGCATTGAAATGGAAACGGTCTGATAGTAAGCCAACCGTTTCTATTTCCTCATTGAGTAAAACTCCCGCGTTGCTTCAGACGCTGACTGCCGGACTACTCAACGGCTTGGTCCCCTGCAGTCTGGTCTTTTCGATTGCTATCAAAGCAGCTGCGACAGCTGATCCTATCGATGCGGGATTGTTGATGCTGAGTTTTGGTGTGGGCACCTTGCCATCGATGGTGATTGTCACACTATTGAGTGCAACTATTGGGTGTCACTTACAGGGTGGACTGACAAAGATTGCAGGTATCTTCGTTGTGCTACTTGGCATGTGGACCTTGTATGAGGGGTTGATCTTTTACGATGTTATGCGAGGTTTGGGAAACTGGTGATAAAACCAAGTACTTGGTGTGGCAGGGCCGTACCTTACATGTTTGAGGAATGTATCAATTAGCAGAAATCATCTCCACAGGGGTTAAATATTTGTTTGAATTAAGGATCTGTTGGCGGTTCAGATCCAGAAGATTGTAAAACCGCTAAATGAGTCAATTCTTTAGTTGTAAACGGAGCAATAGATCATGGCAGAAGAGAAGAAACTGGAACGTAGGCAGCTGTTGAAAATATTATCAGCGGCAGGGTTAGCTGGAATATCGGGAACCGTATTGGCGGGTCCAGGCGTCGGTGTAATGGTCCCGGGAAAGGGTTGGGTCAGTGCGTCAGGTGCAAAGTGCGAGGGTGATGGTACACCCTTGCAGTTCATTCCGAAGACGGCACCCGATGATAAGCCACTGGAGAACGAGCTGGAGAAGTATCCAAAGTGCCCCTATTGCGGTATGGATAGAACCAAGTGGCACCATAGCCGTCATCTGGTGCACTATGATGACGGTCTTGTTGATGGGACCTGTTCTATCCACTGTCTGGCGATCAGTCTGTCATTGAATATCGATCGTGGACCAAAGGCGATCTATGCCGCGGATTTCAGTGCTGATGAGAAGATCAAGCCACTGATTAGTGTCGATAACGCCAGCTATCTGATTGGTTCAAAACTGAAGGGTACGATGTCTGCCAAGAGCAAAATGGCATTCTCAATGGCTGAAGCAGCCAAAAGTGCACAGGCCACACAAGGTGGAGAGCTGGCCACGTTTGATGAAGCGCTCAGTAATGCCTACCTCGGCATGGCCAAAGACACGGTCATGGTGCGGCAGAGACGTCTTGAGCGACGCCAGCATATGATGAAGAAGATGAAACAGAAACAGGGATAAGCCACAAATAGACGCTGACCACAGTAAATCTTCGTAGATGACTCAACCTATTAGGATTTGTGGGTAATTACATGCTTAATATCGTTTTAATGTTGCTTGCAGGATAGTTCCATGAATTTTAGGTTGCAGTAAACAGGGCGAGCTCATTTGAGTTGAATTTGCGGTGATTGGCGTTTATTTCGTGGTTTATTAATGGTTCTCTAGATGAATGAAGCAGACGTTTTTACTCCCTCGATGAGGGGGAGAGTCATTTGGATATAACAAACTCGAGTATATAAAGCATGAGAAAGCACGTTTATACAGTAGTTACTGTTGTTTGGCTGCTGATGTTGGTGGGCTGGATGGGTAGTGTCTCAGCAGAACCTATAGAGATACCCAGTCCGGGACCAAAGGATACTTGTCCGGTGTGCGGTATGTTTGTTGCTAAATATCCAGAATGGGTTGCTACGGTTAGCTACAAGGATGGTCATTCACACCACTTCGACGGTGCAAAAGATCTATTTAAATACCTGCTTGATCTACCGAAATGGGCGCCTAATCATCAGGCGAGCGATATTAAAATGATCGGTGTCACGGACTATTATAGTCTGGTGCGCATCGATGCCCGCAAGGCCTTTTATGTGATCGGTTCAGATGTGCTGGGACCCATGGGTCATGAGTTGATCCCGCTTGAGAGTCGAGAAGATGCAGAGGAATTTCTGCATGACCACAAGGGGGAGTCCATTGTACTGTTTGACGATGTAGACCTTGAACAGCTGACTGGTTTGGATGTAGGAGTATTTAAATAGCTCACTGAACCAGTTGCATAGATTAAGCACTTCCTCAGCAGTCCCGCTGTAATTTTGATACCATGTCTGTGCAGGACAGGAAAGACTATTCGCCTGATAGTAACTCGCTAGTAATAGCTGTTAATCCTTTTTGGGTTTGATCAGGCAAACTGACCGTCATACGTCAGTGTGGTTGACCCTGAAGGTCATTCAAACTGGTAATCACTATGTATATCTGCCTGATAAGTGTACATGGCCTGATTCGTGGTCATGATATGGAGCTTGGACGCGACGCCGACACCGGTGGTCAGACCAAGTATGTAGTTGACTTGACGCGCGCCCTGGCGGAGCTAGAGGAGGTCAGCCAGGTTGATCTGGTGACTCGTCGGGTAGTGGATGCAGATGTCAGCGATGACTATGCAGAGGTTATCGAATCCCTATCACCAAAGGCCAGGATTGTACGGGTTGATGCAGGACCCGACGGTTATCTTCCGAAAGAGACTCTGTGGGATCATCTGGACAGTTTCATGGATAACCTGCTCAACTGGCTGAATGACCAGCCACGGATGCCGGATATCGTTCACAGTCATTATGCAGACGCCGGTTATGTCGGTGTCAGGCTTTCTCACTTACTGGGAATCCCCTTGGTACACACCGGCCACTCACTTGGTCGGGACAAACGACATCAACTGCTGGCCAAGGGATTGTCACGTCAGGATATCGATCAACGCTACAACATGGATCAACGCGTCGATGCAGAGGAGGAGCTGCTAGCGAATGCGGATCTGGTGATCACCAGTACCCACAATGAAATCGAGGAGCAGTATAGTCTCTACAATTACTACCAACCCGAGAATATGGCGGTCATACCGCCTGGTACCGATCTGAGACAATTTCATCCACCCGATGTCGCTGCGGATGAAATCGCATTTTCCAAGACTTTGGCACGGTTTTTACGGCAACCGGACAAGCCGATTATTCTAGCTCTCTCGCGGCCGGATGAACGAAAGAATATTCTCACTCTGCTCGAAGTGTATGGCGAGTCGAGTCAACTACAAAAAGCGGCCAACCTGGTTATCGTTGCAGGCAATCGGGATGATATTCGGGACATGGAAAGCGGTCCTCAGTCAGTGATGACTGAAATTCTGATGATGATCGATCTGTATGACCTGTATGGTCATGTGGCTGTTCCAAAGCGTCATCTGGCCAGGGAAGTGCCTGAGATCTATCGCTTGGCGGCACTATCGAAGGGTGTCTTCGTCAATCCGGCATTAACTGAACCCTTCGGCTTAACCTTGCTCGAGGCTGCCGCCAGCGGTTTGCCATTGATTGCCACTGAAAATGGTGGTCCGGTGGATATTATCGGTAACTGTAACAATGGATTGTTGGTCGACCCACTGGACAAGAAGGCGATTCGACGTAGTCTGCTGAAGATTCTGCATGATAATATCCAGTGGCAGACGCTCTCCCGCAACGGTTTGAATGGCGTGCGAAAACACTACTCATGGAAGGCCCATGCTAAAAAATATCTATCCAAAATAGGACCGCTACCTGCGGGCTATGAGCGCTTACCCACCAAACCGCCAAAACATGTCAAACACCGCTATCGGGATCGAGCAGTCTTTACCGATTTGGATCAGAATCTGTTGGGGAATCCATCCGGTCTGAAACAATTTATTGAGGTTGTACGTCAAAACCGTAAATGCGCCACCTTCGGCATTGCCACCGGTAGACGTCTGGATGATGCATTGACGATGATGAAAAAATTCGCCATACCCATTCCTGATGTGTTGATTACCAGTCTGGGTACCAAGATTTACTTTACCCAGGGCTTGTCAATGGATGACTTCTGGATAGAGCATATTGACCATCTATGGCAACCGAAGAGTATACGGCGTGTACTGACCAATCTGCCTGGTATCAAACCCCAACCCAAACAGGAGCAGAGTTATTTTAAAATCGCCTATCACTATGATCCCAACAAGGCACCTTCGGTGGATGAGATAAATACTTTGCTGCACAAGGAGGAGTTGACCTGTAATGTGATTCACGCATTTGGCCAATTTCTCGATATTCTGCCGTCGCGAGCCTCGAAAGGCCAGGCACTGCGCTATGTGGCGCAACGTCTGGATATTCCTCTCGAGCACATATTGGTTGCAGGTGGTTCTGGTGCGGATGAAGATATGATGCGTGGCAATACATTGGCCGTGGTGGTGGCCAACCGTCATCACGAAGAGCTCTCTCATATGATTGATCACGAGCGTATCTACTTTGCCAATCAGTCTCATGCCTTGGGTATTCTTGAGGCCATAGATCACTACGATTTTTTCAAGAAGTGTAACGTACCGGAAGAGTTATGAGTCAACGATTATTAGTCTGTACCGATTTAGATAGAACACTCATCCCAAATGGCTCGCAATCCGAGTCTGATGAGGCCAGGGATAGATTCAAACAGCTGTGTGATAGTAAAGGTGTGGTGTTGGCGTATGTCAGTGGGCGTGATCAAAATCTGGTGAAGAAGGCGATAGCCGATTATGCCTTGCCACAACCTGACTATGTGGTGGGAGATGTTGGCACAACACTCTATCATGTGGCAGGAGCCGATGATTGGAACCATCAGCTCGATTGGGAGGAAACTATCAGTCGGGACTGGAATGGGAAGTCGCATGCTGATCTGAAGAGTTTATTTTCCAATATTCAGGGGCTTCGTCTGCAGGAGAACGAAAAACAAAACCGTTTCAAGCTCAGTTACTATGTCTCCCTCGATCAAGACCATCAACGGATACTGGGAATGATGGAACAGGCCCTAGAACCGGAAGCAGTGAATGCAAGTCTGATATGGAGTATTGACGAAACGGCTGGAATGGGTCTGCTCGATGTTTTGCCAGAGCGGGCAACCAAATATCATGCCATCGATTTCCTCAGGCAGTCATTGGGTTATAGCCTCACAGAGACACTATTCTCCGGGGACAGCGGAAACGACATGGAAGTACTGATCAGTCCAATTCCCGCAGTGTTGGTAGCGAATGCCCAATCTGACGTCAGAGATGATGCGCAACGGTTAGCACAGGACAAGGGTACTGGAGATAGCCTGTATATGGCCAAGGGTGGATTCATGGCAATGAACGGTAATTACAGTGCTGGCATTCTTGAAGGTGCAGCACACTATCATCCCTTGTTGATGGACCAGCTGTTTAGCGACCCACGGGAATGATATGAGTGGTAACGGTCTGGCAATCTTTGGTGAGGTTCTGTTCGACTGTTTTCCCGGTGGTGAAAAAGTACTAGGTGGGGCCCCATTCAATGTTGCCTGGCATCTGCAGGCATTTGGCCAGTCACCTTGTTTTATTAGTCGCATTGGTGCGGATAGTGCGGGTGACACCATCCTCAAGGCCATGCAACAGTGGGGAATGGGGTGCCAAACCCTACAGCGTGATGATCAGCATCCCACAGGAAAAGTAATGATCACGCTGGAAGCGGGTGAGCCGACCTATGAGATAGTTGCCGATGTGGCCTATGATTTCATCGATGCTGCCCTGGTTAAGGAGATCCATCCTACAATTCTCTATCATGGCAGTTTGGGGTTGAGGAATCAGTCAGCTCGAGCCGCATTGGAGCAACTGAAAAAAAACCGTCCCCAACGTATCTTTATGGATGTCAATCTGCGTGATCCATGGTGGAAAAGTGAGGATGTACTGGGATGGGTGAGTGATGCAGACTGGGTAAAACTGAATGAGGTTGAACTGGCTTTGCTTCACGGGTCATCGGCAGACAACCTGACAGCAGCAATCGAGTTCAAACGAAGACATGATCTGGAAGGTATCGTAGTTACATTAGGCGAGAAAGGTGCTCTGGCCCTGTTTCGGGACGAAGCACCGATCCAGATCACACCGGAGCGGAATCTTAACCTTGTCGATACGGTTGGTGCGGGTGATGCCTTGACGTCAGTGATCTTGCTTGGATTGATTCTCGACTGGCCTATAGCAATGACCCTTGAACGTGCCCAGTTATTTGCTTCGGCGATCGTGGGCCAGCGTGGTGCAGTGGTCACTGAAAGCGCATTTTACCAAACCTTTCTCGATGCCTGGCAATCACCCTGTTCCTAATAACCGTTTATAGCTCGCGGTAACAACTAATCAATACAAACCTATATTGTTAATATTTAAGTAATCTATAGAGATTCTCGGGTCAATTTATCTGATTTGAGTTATCTTTCATCAATCCAGGCACGCCCCTGTCCCTGGGTGAAAGAATAGGTAGAGTCTAAATCCTCGTCTCTGGCAGCCGATACAGAGTAAATATAACCAAGCAGGCGAAATGTCATGTATGAACAGGTTTCTCATTCACTGCTGAATGAAATCCTTGATGAAGTAAAATCTGAGATCCGTGACCGGGATCTGCGCCATTTCTATACTCGCCTGGGTGCTAACTTTTATGTTATTCACCAACTATTTAACCATCTCTACGGTAAGCGGGAAGACTTTAAGGAGCAGTTGATTCGGTTGGTTGAGGTGATGGCGACGCGTTATGTGCAGCGTCATGTATCACTCAAACAGCTCGATAGTGAAAGGGAAAAAGACCATAACTGGTTTCTCAGCCAAGAGTGGGTCGGCATGGCACTCTATGCGGATGGTTTTGCGGACAATCTTCTAGGTGTTGAGTCAAAGCTCCACTATCTGCAGGAACTGGGTATCAATATGCTGCATGTGATGCCAGTCATGGTCTGCCCGGAACGGGCCAGTGACGGTGGTTATGCGGTCAGTGATTTTCGTAATGTAGATCCCCGGGTGGGTAGTCTCGATGCAATTAACACCCTCTCTGCATCAGCACGTAAGCGGGGAATGTTGTTGATTTTAGATATGGTTTTGAACCATACCTCAGATGAACATGAGTGGGCTCAGCGTGCACGCGCCGGCGAGCAGAAGTACCAGGATTACTACTACATTTTCGATAATAGAGATGTCCCTGACATGTTCGAAGAGACCATGCCTGAGATCTTTCCCGAGAGCTCGCCTGGTAATTTTACCTGGGATGAGCAGATGCAGAAATGGGTGATGACGGTCTTCAACAGCTACCAGTGGGATCTTGATTACAGCAATCCAGCGGTATTTATCGAAATGTTGGATAACAATCTCTTCTGGGCTAATCAGGGAGCGGATATTTTACGTCTAGATGCAGTTGCCTTTCTTTGGAAGAAGATCGGTACCACTTGCCAAAACGAACGTGAAGCACATTTAATACTGCAGCTGATGAAGGATTGTTGTCAGGTGACAGCGCCCGGGGTGCTGTTTATCGCTGAAGCGATCGTAGCGCCAGTGGAAATTGCCAAGTACTTTGGTGAGGATGCAGTCATCGCCAAGGAGTGTGAGATTGCCTATAACGCTACCTATATGGCCCTGCTATGGGACGCTTTAGCAACCAAAAATACACAACTGCTACGGCAGGGTATCCAGAGTCTACCGACAAAACTGGACCGTGCAACCTGGCTCAACTATCTACGATGCCATGACGATATCGGGTTGGGCTTTGATGATGCTGACATTGTACGTGCAGGCTATCAACCCTTGGCTCACAGACAATTCCTGGTCGACTATTTTACGGGTCAGTATGATGATTCCATTGCCCGTGGACAACCCTTCGGGGTCAATCATAAAACCGGGGATGCCCGGATTTCCGGTTCCTTGGCATCCTTGGCAGGGCTCGAGTCTGCAATGGAAACAAGTGACGATCTTGAGATAGAGAAGTCTGTAAAAGTCATTCTTCTCTTACACAGCATGATCTGTTCATTCGGTGGTATTCCTCTGCTCTACTATGGCGATGAGATAGGAACACTCAATAATTACGGTTATATGCAGGATGACAATAAGGTCGGAGATAATAGGTGGATGCACAGACCAAACATGGATTGGGAGAAGGCAGAGCGTCGCCATCAGCACGGAACACCTGAGCAGCAAATTTTTGATGGCCTGAAAAAAATGATCGCCGTGCGAAAAGGTATACCGGCATTCGCTGATTTCAACAATCGTGAATTGGTGGATGCAGACAATCCACATCTATTTGTTTTCTGGCGAACTGATCCATTTATGCCACTCGGTTCTGTCCTGGTTGTGTGTAACTTCGATGATTCACCACAATATATGGATCTTACGGTTTTAGGGAATAGAGGCATGTTTGAACACGGAAACTTGCGTGATATCTTTTCCGGTGAATCACCGAGATTATTCAAAGATCAACTGGTGGTACCCCCATTTCACTTCTACTGGTTGACAGATGAAAGACCTGAAGTGGGTTCATTTTAGCGGTATTGTGTTGAAATAGGATAGTCAGAGATTTTGTGATCTTTTTGTGATATTTGCGTGAACTTCCTGCTATGAGTTTATGATGAAATCAATTCAAACAGAGGGTGTTAATGCGACGTAAAGTACTCATCGTTGAAGATGAACCGGATATTGCTCATCTGGTACAGACCCACTTGACAGATATCGGCTGTGAGGCTGATATTGCCGGCAATGGTGCAGCGGCGATGAGTCTGTTCAAGAAGGGAGGGTACCACCTGGTTATTCTTGACCTGATGCTGCCTGATACGGATGGTTTGACCTTGTGCCGTACTATGCGTACATCGCCAGATTATGTGGCAATTCTCATGTTGACCGCAAAATCCACTGAGTTGGATCGGGTTGTGGGATTGGAGATGGGTGCTGATGATTATCTCACCAAACCATTCAGCGTTCCTGAATTACTGGCCCGGGTCAAGGCCCTGTTTCGGCGCATGGAGGCATTGAGTGACAACAGCTCTGATCGTGTCAAGCAGGAGACAATCGAGTGGGGTGGCTTGCTAGTCGATGTTGAGAAGCGCAGTGTCAAAATCGATGGCAGTCCGGTAGAACTGACAGCTAGGGAATTTGATCTGTTACTGTTCTTTGCCCGTCACCCGGGGCGTGTATTTAGCCGCATTCAGCTGCTGGATAAAGTATGGGGATACAATCATGACGGCTATGAACATACTGTGAATTCTCATATTAATCGTCTACGAGCAAAGATTGAGGCTGATCCGGCTGCACCCCGGTATGTACTGACAGTGTGGGGAGTGGGGTACAAATTCAGTGAGGAACGGTGAAGTTTTTAATTTTAAATTGTGAGTTTTGAATTTTGAATTAAAGAAAGAGGGCGTGCACATACGATTCAAAATTCAAAATTCAAAATTCAAAACTCATAATTCAAAATTTATTCAACTGGTTAAATACATATGTTCCATACTCTCTACGCCAGACTCTCCCTAGCGCTGATCGGGCTCTTCCTGGTTACGGGGCTTCTCTATACCCTGATTACTTCGGCTACCACCGAACGTTATTTACAAGAGATCACTCAACATTTTAATCGTGATCTGGCTCAGCGCATCGTTGCTGATCGCCAATTGGTTAATGATGGTGCGATGAACGATCAGGCACTGAAAAAGACCTTTAGTGCTTATATGGATATCAATCCCAGTATTGAGATCTACCTGTTAGACAAGGAAGGGAAAATTCTCGCCTTCTCCGCCGATCCCGGTAAAGTCAAACGCAAGCGGGTTGATTTGCGACCGATCCGGGCCTTCATGCAGGGAGAGGGCTTCCCATTGCTGGGTGATGATCCGCGTTCCCACGAACGCAGGAAAGCCTTTTCCGTGACACCAGTGCCTGCCGGGGACATGCCGGAAGGTTACCTCTATGTTGTGTTGAGAGGGGAGGAGTACGATAACGCTGAGCAGGCGGTACAGGAGAGCTATGCGTTACGCTACAGTGCGGGTGCAGTCGCTGTTAGTTTAGGGTTCGGGTTACTGACAGGGCTGCTGTTGTTCCATTGGTTGACCCGTCGCCTACAACGACTTTCCCATGTCATGGAGTCATTTCAACAGAGTGACTTTACCCAACATGAGCATTTCTCGAAAACTGATAAAGCGGAAGGGGATGAAGTCGACAGGTTGGGTACGGCATTTGATGAAATGGCTATGCGTATCATCGATCAGTGGGGACAGCTAAAAGAGCAGGATCGTCTACGCAGAGAGCTGGTAGCTCAAGTGTCACACGATCTAAGGACTCCTCTCGCAGCGCTACATGGCTATCTCGAGACGATCAATATGAAAGGCTCTGATCTTAGCGAGGATCGCAGAGAGGAGTATTTGGGGATTGCCCTCAATCAGAGTGGCCGACTCAAGCGGATGGTGGAAGATCTGTTTGATCTGGCACAGTTGGAAGCGCGAGAGACCCGGCCTGTATGTGAGCCAATGGCGCTGGCGGAACTGGTGCAGGATGTGATGCAGAAGTTTCAGTTGCGCGCTCAGCAGGCTGGTGTTGCCTTGGACTGGCAAATCCCTGAATCATCTCCTTTTGTGAATGCTGACTTCGCCCTAACCGAGAGGGTATTAGATAATTTGATTGTCAATGCTCTCGATCATGTTGAAGAGGGTGGAAAGATTGCTCTTAAAGTCTCCCAACATGCATCAGCAAGTGAGGCCACCGTCCAAGTAACAGACAGTGGTAAAGGTATTGCTGAAGACGAACTGCCACACATCTTCGAACCCTTCTACCGAAATCGACAGTCTACTCACGAAGGGGGGCATGCTGGATTAGGTTTAGCCATTGCTCGGCGCATGGTTGAACTTCAAGGGGGACGTATATCCGTTGCCAATAGTGAGGCAGGAGGCGCATGCTTCAGCTTCACCCTGCCATTAGTACTCCATCAAGGTGATATTAATGGAGTACTACCCAGATTGTGATCTATTTGTGATAGCTATGTGATTCTCTCTGGATGGCTATGGCATAGACTATCTGGCATGAGAAAACCATCGGTGGTATAGGACGCAACACACGTCTGCATATTCCCCGAATATTTACCCGATTATCTCAGGTGAATCTCATGTGACAATTCCTGTCAGTTACCCTATACGGTGTTTTGTCTATCCGGCATCGTAAGTTGTGAGGAGATTAGAAATGAACCGAAGAAGCTTGATTAAATTATTAGGTGCTGGAGCCTTGATGCCAATTGTCGGTCAATCAGTATTCGCTAGACAGGATGAGAAGATGATGAAGATAGAAAAATTAGACCTGACCGATGTCGAATGGCGGGAAAGATTGACACCGGAGCAATTTGATATCCTGCGAGAAGAGGGTACGGAGAGGCCTGGAACCAGTCCACTGCTGGGCGAGAAACGTGAGGGCATCTTTGCCTGTGTTGCTTGTGACAATCATCTGTTCGCCTCATCGACTAAATATGAGAGCGGAACCGGATGGCCCAGTTTTTATGATTTCCTACCCGGCGGCCTAGAGACTAAAAAGGATTACAAACTCATCTGGCCACGTACGGAATATCATTGTGCCCGCTGCGGTGGTCATCATGGTCATGTATTTAACGATGGTCCCAAACCAACAGGACTGCGTTACTGTAACAACGGTGTTGCACTGAAATTTATACCGGTTGAAGCATGAACAGATGGGCCGGGTTGCTGTTATTTGGTGGGCTGATGGCCTTGATGGCAACGCAGCCCGTCTACTCATTAACTTTGCAGAGTCCGGTAGAACGCGTAAATCTGTTGGAACTCTACACCTCCCACGGTTGCAGCAGTTGTCCGCCTGCCGATGCATGGCTGAGAACACTAGAGGATCATCCAGGATTGTGGCAGCAGCTGATCCCGATGGCATTTCATGTCGACTACTGGGATGACCTTGGTTGGTCGGACCGTTTTGCGTCGACAGCATTCAGCAAGCGTCAGCGAGACTATCGCCACAGTGGAGCGATCAACTCGGTCTATACCCCAGGGTTCGTGTTCAATGGTGATGAATGGCGTGGCTGGTTTCGTCGCTCACCCTTGGATCTGCAACAAACAGAGCGGGTGGGGCGATTGAGTCTACAGGTTGATCCGGGAAAGGGTGTTGTGGTCCAATTTACCCCGCAACCCCATCTTGATGGCATTAAATTACGAGCCAACCTGGCAATACTTGGTTTTGGGCTTTCCAGCTCGATTGGCGGAGGTGAAAACCGTGGACGGATGCTGGATGAGAGTTTTGTCGTTCTGAGCCACAGTCAGACCGAAGTCCAGGATGGTAATTGGCGCTTTAAATGGCCTGAACAATCGGTCAAAGAGGCAAAAAAACTGGCTTTGGTCGCTTGGCTGAGCCGTCCAGGGTCAAATGAACCTGTGCAGGCAACGGGGGGCTGGTTACCCTGAAGGTTTGGAATTGCGTAGAATGGGCGCCTGTGATATTCTTCGCGCCGAATTTGCGGAATTGCATAGGGTGCCGGTTACCGGTAGATGCACCGCGACGAATTATAATAAAACCCCGATAGCGGGGTTTTTTTGTTTTCGAAAGGTCGATGTTTTTATGGCGAGGTCTTGAATTCGTCGTAGTATCGGATTTGAAGACGTCGGGATGGGCCATGCGCCCATTTTTTATTGCGGTGAATAAATGCGCTCTGCTCCGGAAAAATTAAAGTCCCTGGTACGTAAAGAGGTAGAGCTGCTGGGTTATGAGCTGGTCGGTGTGGAGATGACCGGGCAGGGTAAAGGTGGATCTCTGTTGCGGATCTACATTGATCACGAAGATGGCATTGTGCTGGATGACTGTGTACAGGTCAGTCATCAGGTCAGTGGTGTTTTGGATGTGGAAGATCCCATCAACGAGCAGTATCAGCTTGAGGTTTCTTCACCTGGTATGGACAGGCCGCTGTTTGAGCAGGCTCATTTTGAGCAATTTCAGGGCAGTAAGGTGCGGGTCAAGACTCGTACCAAAATTGAAAACCGCCACCGCTTTAAGGGTGTGTTGAGTGGTATAGAAGAGAATCAGGTATTAATCGAAGAAGATGGGACACTCTATAGAATACCGATCGAATTGATCGATTCAGCCCGAGTGATACCGGAATTTTGAATTGGGAAACAATTGATGAGTAAAGAAATATTGCTGGTCGTAGATGCGGTTTCCAATGAGAAGGATGTCGCAAAACAGATCATCTTTGAAGCCATAGAGGCTGCCCTGGCATCCGCAACGCGCAAGCGAAACGGTGATGACATACTGGTGCGTGTAGCCATAGACCGGACGACGGGTGACTATGACACCTTTCGTCGCTGGGAAGTGGTCGAAGCGTATGCGGAGGATGAGCCTGACGCACCCTTACGGCAGATCATCCTGGATGCGGCCCGGGAGGAGGATCCTGATATCCAGGTCGGTGACTATGCTGAAGAGCCTATCGAATCGATCGAGTTCGGTCGCATCGCTGCACAGGCCGCTAAGCAGGTCATTGTTCAGAAGGTGCGTGAAGCCGAACGGGCCAAGGTTGTTGAGGCCTACAAAGGCCGAGAGGGTGAGCTGGTCACTGGTGTGGTCAAGCGAGTTGATCGGGGTAACATATTCCTTGACTTGGGTGGCAATGCCGAGGCCTTTATCGGTCGCGAGCATATGATTCCCAAGGAATCAATTCGAGTCGGTGATCGGATTCGTGGTTATTTGTATGAAGTTCGCTCTGAGCCCAGGGGTCCACAACTCTTCATCAGTCGCACCATGCCTGAACTGCTGATAGAGCTGTTCAAGCTTGAGGTGCCGGAAGTTGGTGAAGGTTTGATCGATATCAAGAGCGCTGCACGGGATTCCGGGCTGCGGGCAAAGATCGCTGTCAAGGCACTCGATCAGCGTATCGATCCGGTGGGTGCCTGTGTCGGCATGCGGGGTTCCCGTGTGCAGGCGGTGTCCAATGAGCTGAATGGGGAGCGGGTCGATATCATTTTATGGAATGATAATCCTGCGCAGTATGTGATTAACGCGATGTCTCCTGCAGATGTCGTATCCATCGTCGTGGATGAAGATACCCATGTCATGGATGTGGCCGTGAGTGAAGAAAATCTCTCCCAGGCGATTGGCCGTGGAGGCCAGAATGTACGACTGGCCAGTCAGCTGACTGGCTGGGAATTGAATGTCATGGATGAGGCGCAGGCTTCCGAGAAGAGTGAGTCTGAAGCCAAGGGTCTAATGGATGCGTTCATGGATCAGCTTGATGTGGATGAGGATGTAGCCGCTATCCTGGTACAGGAAGGTTTTGCCAGTGTTGATGAGGTCGCTTATGTTCCCATTGAGGAGATGCTCACCATTGAAGAGTTCGACGAGGATCTGGTAAACGAGCTACGCAACCGGGCAAAGGACTTTCTACTGACACGTGCGATTGCCAATGAAGAGGCATTTCGTGAACCTGCAGAGGATCTTCTTGCCATGCAAGGTATGGATCAGCAGCTGGCTTTTACCCTTGCTGGTCGAGGCGTAGTCACCATGGAGGATCTTGCCGAACAATCCATTGATGAGCTGATGGAGATCGATGGCATGGATGAAGAGCGCGCCGGTCAGTTGATCATGACTGCCCGTGCACCCTGGTTTGAAGAGGCGAAATAAGTAGTTGTGTATCCTCAAAATCGGACATTAGTCCGGCATGAAAGTTAAGCATAGCAATAGATGGATAAGGCAAACTCAAGAGGCCTGACGTATGAGTGAAGTAACGGTAGCACAACTTGCAAACGTGGTTGGTATTCCTGCCGACCGGTTGATGGAACAGTTGGAGGGTGCCGGAATTCAGGCCAAGAGTCCTGAGGACAGGATTTCTGATGAAGAGAAAGCCCGATTGTTACTCCATCTGCGGGAGAGTCATGGAAAGAAAAAGACTGCCGGCGTTACTGCTCCGAGCAAGGTAACCTTACGGCGCAAAACAGTCAGTGAACTTCGTCAGCCCACAGCTTCAGGGCGTAGTACCATGAGCCGCGTATCGACGGCGCCAGCCAAGACAGTGAGTGTTGAGGTACGTAAGAAGCGTACTTATGTGAAACGTACATCCGTGGAATCTGACGATAGTAAGGCAAAAGAGGCTGAAGAGGCTCGTAAGGCACTCGATGAACAGGCTAGGGAGAAGGCTGCCATCGAAGCTGAGATTGAGGCACGCAAAGCTGCAGAAGCGACGAAGCGTGCTGAGGAAGAGGCCGCCAAGCAGGCAGAGGAAGAGGCTACCAAGCGCCTGGCTGATGAAGAGGCAGCCCGCAAGGCACAGGAAGAAGCGCTGCTCAAGGCCAAACAGGAGACGCCTGTTCCGGCGAAGGAGAAGGCTGCTCCCAAAACTGATTCGACTCGCAGCAAAAAGGGACGCAAGGACAACAAGCGTGAGGGAAAGGAGATCGAAGGTGAGCAACGACTGGAACGCAAAGAGCTTCATGTTGCTGAGGGTGCGCGTGGCCGGCGTAAGAAAAAGCCAGCCAAACAGCGGAAATCCTCTGCTACTGCGAGTGATGCACAACATGGTTTTCAACGTCCTACCACACCGGTTGTCCATGAAGTGAAGATACCTGAGAGCATCACAGTTGCTGATTTGGCACAGCGTATGACTATCAAGGCAGCCGAGGTCATCAAGGTGCTGATGAAAATGGGCATGATGGTTACCATCAATCAACCATTGGATCGGGATACGGCTGTGCTGGTAGTGGAAGAGATGGGACATGTTCCTGTGCAACAACGGGAAGAGGACATCGAAGCTGATCTACTAAGCATTGAGGATGAAGCCCATACCATGGGCGACATGGTCACTCGTCCGCCTGTGGTTACGATCATGGGACATGTCGATCATGGTAAGACCTCTCTGCTTGACTATATTCGTACCAGTCGCGTCGCTGCAGGTGAGGCGGGTGGTATTACCCAACATATCGGTGCTTACCATGTGGATACCGATAAGGGTACAGTCTCTTTCCTCGACACACCCGGCCATGCCGCTTTCACAGCGATGCGTGCCCGTGGAGCAAAAGTTACCGACATTGTCATTCTGGTGGTGGCTGCTGATGATGGTGTAATGCCTCAGACCAAGGAAGCGATTCAGCACGCTAAGGCGGCGGGTGTACCGTTGATTGTGGCGATAAACAAAATCGATAAGGAGGATGCAAATCCGGATCGCGTTATCCAGGAACTTTCTCAGGAAGAGGTCATACCTGAGGATTGGGGCGGTGACACCATGTTTGCCAGAGTCTCTGCCAAGACGGGTGCAGGTATCGATGAACTGCTGGATGCCATTCTGTTACAAGCTGAAGTATTGGAACTTAAGGCAGTCAAAGAGGGGGCAGCTAACGGCTCAATTGTTGAGTCATCTCTCGATAAAGGGCGTGGTCCAGTGGCCACCGTACTGGTACGGTCCGGTACCCTGAATCGCGGTGATATGGTTGTTTCTGGTAAAGAGTATGGCCGCGTGCGTGCCATGTTCGACGAGAATGGTCGATCCATCAAGACAGCCGGTCCATCCATTCCGGTGGTTGTGCTGGGCCTCTCAGGTACGCCCGAAGCGGGTGATGACGTACGTGCCGTCAGTGACGAGCGGCGAGCCCGTGAGCTTGCCGAATTGCGTCACGATAAACAACGGGATACTCGACTTGCCGCACAAAAGGCGGCCAAGCTGGATGAGATGTTCACCCAGATGGCAGAAGGCGAGACTCAGAACCTCAACATCATCGTCAAGGCCGATGTGCAAGGCAGCGTTGAAGCTTTGAAGGATTCCCTGACCAATACATCCTCTGAGGAAGTGAGAGTGTGTGTTGTCGCTTCAGGTGTCGGCGGTATCAACGAATCTGATGCCAACCTGGCAGTCACATCCAATGCCATCATTATCGGCTTCAATGTGCGTGCTGATGCAGGTGCACGCCGAGTGGTTGAGGAGCAGGGTATCGATATGCGCTACTACAGCATCATCTACGAAATTATCGATGATGTGAAAAAAGCCATATCTGGCATGCTCTCACCTGAAATTCGCGAAGAGATCATTGGACTTGCCGAGGTACGCGATGTGTTCCGCAACTCCAAGATCGGCGCCATTGCCGGTTGCATGGTGACTGAAGGTGTCGTTAAACGTAACAGCCCTATTCGTGTGCTGCGTGACAATGTAGTGATTTACGAGGGTGCGTTGGAATCGTTGCGCCGCTTTAAAGATGATGTCAATGAAGTTAAGAATGGCATGGAGTGCGGTATTGGCGTTAAAAACTACAACGATGTCCAGGTTGGCGATCAGATCGAGGTCTTCGAACGCACTGAAGTGGCTCGTACGGTATAGGCCCTGATAGATGTCTCGTGAATTCAAGCGTACTGACCGGATAGGTGCTGAACTCCAACGGGAGTTGGCAATGCTGATCCGGGATGAGATCAAAGACCCTGCATTGGGGATGGTGACTATTCAGGAAGTACGGGTAGTCAGAGATCTGTCCCAAGCCAAGACATTCTTTACCAGCATGGCTGCAACACTCTCCCAAAAGGAGAGTACCAAGCACATGAATCAAATGGCTGGACATCTTCGATGGCTTTTGGGACAGCGTATGAAGCTGCGCTCCATACCGAAGTTGAATTTTGTCTATGACACCTCAGTGGAGCAGGGAGAGCATCTGTCCACCTTGATCGAACAGGCAGTGACGGACAACCACGCCGATCTAGATTAATCCATTCTCACATTTAGCAAGATAGAGTATTAGCATGGGACGTCGTCGCAACAGAGGGCGCAATATCAGTGGTGTATTGCTGCTCGACAAACCCGTAGGTATGACTTCGAACAAGGCCTTGCAAGAGGTCAAGTTTCTCTACAAAGCAGCGAAGGCTGGACATACTGGTAGCCTTGATCCACTCGCAACAGGCCTATTGCCGATCTGCTTTGGTGAAGCTACCAAGCTTTCGGCCTTTTTGCTTGATGCCGATAAGCACTACAGTGTGCGGGTCAAACTTGGCGAGACAACGACCACCGCTGATGCGGAAGGTGAGGTGGTAGAACGTGCCGATCCAAGTGGTGTCACAGTGTCGGCACTGCATGATGTACTGACTGAGTTTATGGGTGAGCAACAACAGCTGCCACCGATGTACTCCGCCATCAAGCATCAGGGTGAGCGTCTCTATAAATTGGCACGTCAGGGAGTCGAAGTTGAACGTGAGACACGGACTATCCATATCCATTCATTGCGGTTAATCAATTTCTCGCTTCCTGAATTTGAAATGGATGTGCACTGTTCGAAAGGAACCTATGTACGCACCCTCGCAGAGGACATCGGCAAACGTTTGGGGTGTGGTGCCTACGTCAGCGGACTGCGCCGCACCGGTGTAGGCCCCTATGACGACCAGTCGATGGTGACTTTGGAAAGTGTGCAACAGGCATTCTCTGAAAAGCAATTCAAAGAGATGGATGATTGGTTGCTACCATTGGAAAGCGCATTGGCGGAGTGGCCAGAAGTAGCCCTCTCTGCGGATGCTGCATTCTATATGAAACAGGGTCAACCGATCCTGGTGCCCAATGCACCTACCAGTGGATGGGTTCGATTGTACGCCAATAAGACCGATTTCCTGGGTGTTGGGCAGATCCTTGATGACGGACGTGTGGCCCCAAAAAGGCTAATGGCAACGAATCAATAATGCTGAAATAGCACAAACTTATTGAGAAAATAAGGCTAACGCAGGTAACGAATTGAATTACTAACAAAATTCCGTCACGCATAGGGGTATTAGTGTTGCTGTGACGGTCCAGAACGCGCATACTACGCGGTCTTTCCAGGGGTAGCCTGGATTTTTACGTTTTTTTATCCGGTCCGGTCCGCCTGAACTCATTGTCGGGTTGATCTGAAAAAAAGGGCCAACGTGTAACAATCTAAGTTAGAGGAGACACCTCATGTCAATGAGTGCAACAGAAAAGAAATCCGTCGTTGAGGAGTACCAGCGTGCGCCTGGGGATACCGGTTCCCCCGAGGTACAGATAGCCTTGATGACCAGCCGTATTACCCAGCTGACCGAGCATTTCAAAGAACACAAACAGGATCACCACTCCCGCCAAGGTCTGGTGCGCCTGGTCAACTCACGTCGCAAGCTGTTGGATTATCTGAAAGGCAAAGATCAGCAGCGTTATAAAGACCTGATCAGTCGTTTAGGTCTGCGTCGCTAAACCACCCCTGCCAACACTAACGTATCCAAGGATTCAACAGTGACATTAATAAAGAAAGAATTTCAGTGGGGAGACAATAAGGTCTCCATCGAAACCGGTGAGATCGCAAGGCAGGCTGACGGCGCTGTCATGGTCAATATGGATGATACCGTGGTTCAGGTAACAGTGGTCGAAGCGGAGAGCAGAATACCACGTGACTTCTTCCCGCTTACCGTGGACTATCAAGAGAAGACCTATGCCGCAGGTATGATACCCGGCGGTTTTTTTCGCCGCGAGGGCCGGCCAAGTGAAAAGGAGATCCTGACGTCTCGTCTCATCGATCGTCCAATTCGTCCGCTTTTCCCGAAAGGCTTCACCAGTGAGGTTCAAGTCATCATTACGGTGATGTCCCTGAATCCAGCCGTAGACCCGGAGATTCCATCACTGATCGGTACTTCTGCAGCATTGGCTATCTCTGGCCTGCCGTTTCAGGGACCCGTTGGTGCTGCTCGAGTTGGCTACAAAGACGGCGAATACATCCTGAATTCCGCTACAACAGGCGTCAATCCAGATTCCGATCTGGATCTGATTGTTGCTGGTACAGAAGAAGCGGTACTGATGGTAGAGTCCGAGGCCAATCAGCTTTCCGAAGAAGTTATGCTGGGTGCGGTGCTTTTCGGACACGAGCAGTCCCAGGTTGCTATTCAGGCAATCAAAGAGTTGGCTGCAGACGTCAATAAACCCAATGCCGAATTCGTTGTACCGGTTGAGGATGCAGAATTGACTGCTGCTGTTGAAGCAGAAGCAGCACAAGGTATCGGCGATGCCTACAGTATCGCTGACAAGCTGGACCGCTACGCTGCTAGTGATGCGGTAACGGCAGCGACAATTGAGAAGCTCTGTTCAGTGGAAGAAGGTAGTGCGCCTCGCTGGAACACTGATCAGGTCAAGGGCGCACTGGAGAAGCTCAAAAAACGTACAGTACGTGGACGTATACTGGATGGTGAACCCCGTATTGATGGTCGTGATACTCGCACTGTGCGTCCCATCAGCGTACGTACCGGTGTCCTGCCTCGCACTCATGGATCAGCCCTGTTTACCCGAGGTGAGACCCAGGCTTTGGTCATCACTACACTGGGCACAGAAAGGGATTCCCAGATCATTGATGCACTGGAAGGTTCCCGTCGTGAGCACTTCATGCTGCACTACAATTTTCCTCCCTTTTGTGTAGGTGAGACCGGTCGTGTTGGTAGTCCGAAGCGCCGCGAAATTGGCCATGGTCGTCTAGCTAAGCGTGGTGTGCTGGCTTGTATGCCGACGATAGGTGAATTCCCGTATGCGATTCGTGTGGTCTCCGAGATCACTGAATCCAACGGTTCCTCCTCAATGGCCTCTGTGTGCGGTACCAGTCTGGCACTCATGGATGCAGGTGTGCCGGTCAAATCACCCGTAGCCGGAGTGGCGATGGGTTTGATTAAAGAGGGCGATAAATTCGCAGTACTGACAGATATCATGGGTGATGAGGATCACTTGGGTGACATGGACTTCAAGGTTGCTGGTACCCATGAGGGTATTAATGCGCTGCAGATGGATATCAAGATCAACGGTATCACCAAGCAGATCATGGAAATCGCGCTGGAGCAGGCCAAAGAGGGTCGTCTGCATATCCTTGGAGAGATGAACAGTGTCATCGACTCACATCGGAATGAGATGTCTGAGCATGCCCCACGCATTATCGAGTTTAAAATCAATCCAGATAAAATCCGTGACGTGATTGGTAAAGGCGGTGTGACGATTCGCTCCATTACTGAAGAGACGGGTGCTACCGTGGATATCACCGATGATGGTGTAGTGAAGATCTTCTCTGTTGATAAGTCGGCTGGTGAAGAGGCACGCAAGCGTGTCGAATTGATCACCGCAGATGTAGAGGTCGGTACTATCTACGAGGGTAAAGTGGCAAAACTGATGGACTTTGGTGCTTTTGTCACCATTCTTCCTGGCAAGGATGGGCTGGTGCATATCTCCCAAATCTCTAATGAACGCGTGGAGAAGGTCAGCGACAAGCTGTCAGAGGGCGATGTCGTCAAAGTGAAAGTATTGGAAGTCGATAAGCAGGGTCGTATTCGCCTCAGTATGAAGGCGATTGAAGAAGCCTGATAGATTGATGACATACTACAAAAAAGGGGCCTTTGGCCCCTTTTTTTATACTTGTAATCAGGAACTCTACCTAAGTGAATTTTCTTAAAGCAGGGTGCGGCTCTGCCGCACCATAAGCGGGTCTGATTTATATAGAAGAATAGTTGAGATCGTTGAGTAGATTCTCGATGGAGAATATATCGGTATGTGTAGATTTCAGTACTGAAGGGTTGTTAGTACCACTATCAGGAAAAGCCGGTCACTAAGCCACTATCTCAACCAGCCATCCCAAATAATAAATGCCAGTGCGGTGGCAATGCCGCTTGAGAAAATAATGCTTCCGAGACCGGTGATGATTTCAGAACCGGTAATAAAGAGCCTGTAAATAATTCTGTGTAACTGCCCTTGTTTAAACGAAGTCCTTTAATCGGTCTTCGAATTCGATCATAAAACGATTGAGT
>JAIVEQ010000066.1 GCA_023838465.1 Candidatus Thiodiazotropha sp. | reverse complement strand
CTAGTGGAAATCGATGCCGATAATAGGGATTATCTGATTTGTTCATAGCAGGATTGTCCCTCCAATCGCTTAATGTGACAATGCCATCCAGACCAAGGAAGGGACAGCCTTCGAACACTTGCTGTTCAGAGCGGCGGGCTTTTCTTTCTTTGATGGCCGCCACAAGACCGTCTGGCAGAGCCTCGGTCGGCGACCACCGGTCGGCTTGAATCCGGGTGAGAAAAATGGGCAGGGAGTCGACTTGTGCCTCCTCCAACAGTATGGGGAAGATCGGTAGTCGCTTTTCCTCGTCACGCGTAGAAAGTTGTCGGATCAGCGCAACATCCACTTCGGCTCCGACCCAGCCGCGCACACCGTCACGCCCAACCAACAGCACGAAGGCGGAACAATCTTGCAGCGCTTCCCCTAATCGTGTTATCCAGCGATCGCCAGTACGGATGGCGTCATCATCCTTGAACACGGATAGACCGGTTCGTTGCAACTCGGTACGCAATGAGATCGCCGCATCAAGGTCGTTGCGGCTGTAACTCAAAAATACCTGGCTGGTATCGGAAATGTCGGCAGGCGGCATATTCAGTCCATTGTTTTTTTAGACAGTTTAGCGTAAATCCATTTTTTTGAGCCACTGATTGCAGCGCAATCAAGATCACAACTTTCAGGTGAGGTAATCCTCTGCACTAATTCAGGAAACACATCGAACATCAATGCGGGTAAGAAAAACTTATAATAGCAGTTTGATTAAGATTGGAAGGTTATGCAACAGTAGCTGGAAGTGCGGTTGATGCCCCAGCTATAACCATTTGGTCAGAACCAATCCAGAAATACAGCACCAGTTGATATCTGCCTGATTCCGATCCGTTTCTCCTTCTGCGGACATTCATAGACAAACGCTCGAGATATTGGATTGACTCGCCTTCAGCTTAATAAGCCTGGTACAGTCCTCGTTGATACTTTCCTGCGCATAGTCAGCCAATCGTTTGAGCTCTATTCGACGCTTGTAGGCCCAGGTATAGTCAGGTTTAACCTGTATGAGCAAAGTGAGATCAGCTAGCGCTCCTTACAGATTATTCAGTTTCTCCCTGACATTGGCAATTCCAGCTGTAAAGTCCTCTTTTGCCTCAGCGTAATCTTTCACCTGAAAACCACTCTTTCCCCGCAAGTAGAGGTAAACTGGATAGAAAGGCTGGAGATCAATTGCAACATCATACTCGGATATCGACTCTACAAGCTTCCCCCGTGTAACCAAATATTTTGTTCGAGAAACATAGAGACCTACATCGTGTGGCCATTCCTTGATAGCCTGAGATAGTTGCTCGAATTATTGATCCGCATCTATACCCATAATTGATTAGCTATCTGTAAATCCTGGTCATTTGACCATATTTTAATCTTGTGGTTACCGATACCTATTTCCGCTTCACTAATTTCTAGTTCTGAATAGCGACTATTAAAAATACTTCCATCTAAGAACCATGTATGCAGTAATGATTAACAGATTAACAACAACCAATAACCAATGGGTTGATTTTGAGAACCTACTAGCAGTATCTAAAGATAACGTCACCAAGTCCATCAATCGCATAAATCTTGAGTATATTGGTTTCTGCTGTTGTTGATTTTATCCGACTTAGCAAGTCTGTTATCAAAAGCTGTCTGTATGACGTTCTTTATGGTCGCTTCATTTTGACAGGCAAAGTCCCAAGTATAGATTTCGGCATAGTCGCTTTTTAGATTATCTGCCAATCTTGGAGGAATGTTACTATAGCTATACTTATTATCAGCTGACAATGGGTACTCTGGCAGGAGTATTCCCACCAGCCCAGAATAACCGCCAACCTTCTTATTTAGGCCAGCAGATATTTCCCAATCTACATGTTTCCTACAGTACGTTTTCAGGCCAACAAGGACTAGGACAACTGATGAGTCTGTCAAGTACCCTTCCTGTATAAGACGCTTTATATACTCATCACTCAAATCTGAATCTATGTCACCAGGTTCCACTGATTTACTGACAAACAAGTGACTGAATCGTCTTTCAAATTCATTTCGATAGTATTGGTCATCCTTGTGATAGTAACTCACGAATATTTTATGTTTGTTGTTTGCTGAATTTTGATACCAGTTCATGAGCGTTTCTTTTTTAACGTATATAGGTGATTATCTAGCCAGTACTGATATCGTGATATGCTACTGGCTCTGATATTGTAATATGCAGTATTTGCAGTGATTTTTTTTTAGCTTTAATAGGTTGGATTCTACATTGAGAGAGCATCCTGCTAAAAGAAGCAATTGCTTATTCTACATGGAAATATCAGAACATAGTCAACACAAAAGCAGGCCAGTTGGATGTCCGCAAATGACCGACTTCATCTGTATAAAACATGGGTCAACGAACTTCCCCTTATAGCCGAATTGAGATCTTATGCATACACATCTGATAATAACTGAATACAGTAACCAGATATACCTGTTAGATTACCGAGGATACCCAATAATAGTCATTTCAAGTCTAGCTTTAACCTCTCATAATTCAATTATGGTTGTGTCCTTACGCACAGTGGATATCGTCAATTAAATGCTCCACCGCTGTATATCCTCTGTATTTGCATACTATACCGTTACAGCACATCTCCAAGTCACAAATGCTCGCATTCTTAACAACCGACATTTTTTGGCTGAGAGCAGATGACGACTCATAATAAATAGATTGTATACAGCTGTACCGTCATGACGAACCTGGAGTAATACATCTACTACTTCGCCATCTTGGTCAACCGCCCGCCACAAGTACTGCTGTATACCACCTATCTTTACAAATACTTCATCGATGAAGAACGTATCACCGAATCCTCGGTATCCCGATAGCTGAGATTGAATCGATAATAGACCCAGACCGCATACTGAATGATTTCTGAGGGAAATCAGTATCGTTTATATAGATTCTAATATCTGCTCATCCGTGAATTGTCGCGTAGGTACACTTTATTTGACAGTACCTAATCGAGGCAGGCTGACTCGTGCGCAGCGCCACGAGCCTTTAGTTCGTCAAGTACCGGACCGTACCTCACTGGTCGCTTGACAAGACCTTTCGCAACCGCAAGGTCGCACCGAGACAGGTGTCGACAGCTGAGAAAGTTGCCGAGATCCGTAGGGGCAAGAACAATGCTATTTTGTTTATGCATCTTTCACTGATTAAAGCCAAACAGATGGAGCACCATAACTCAGTACAAATGCGCGCTTCCTAGCGCGAGTAATTGCGACATGAATCAATGATCTTTCTTCGGTTTCTGCTGTAGTCTTTGAGATATCATCACCTTTGTTCATCAGCACCTGTTGAAGGGGTACTAAGCCTTCATTTACCGAAGCCAAAATCACCTGATCAAACTCCAAACCTTTAACCCTGTGCATAGTAGCCAACTTCAACACATCACCATTCTCATCCTCCGGCATATCATGTTTGATGACAGAGCTCTTTACCCCAAAGCCTTCCAACAGTTCTTTAACTACTTGCACTTCCTTATTTGTCCTTGCAACTACACATGTTGCAGCAGGTAGAAAATCCCCCTTTTCCAATAACGCATGAATAAACTGAGCTTGGGCTTCTGCAGACTCATAATTCTCAATTATCGGTGACTGCCCGTGTGTAAGCGATTTGTATAGTCTATTGTTGTCAACCCCCCCATCAAGGTCATCGATATCCCTTCCATCTAGCAAAGCTACAGCCCAGCGCCTTATTTCATCTGTGGTTCTGTAGTTAATCTTCAGCTTTCTTGATCTGCCACGTATATTGATACCACAACGACTAAGAACGACCTTGTTTCTACCATATATACGCTGATGCGCGTCACCCACAATAAACAAATCATTTTCCATCTCGGAGACAATCGCCCGTAGAAGGTGGAAAGCCTGAGTTCCCATATCCTGCGCCTCGTCTATTACAATCGACGAATATGGCAACACCATTTCCTGATCTTGAATAAGATGGGCCGCATCCCGGTAGGCATCATCGGTCTCTTTCTGACGGTTACGATTTAGCTGTCTACGATACTCCTCAAATACCAGCCAAATCTGCAAACGCTGTTCTCGACTCAAACGGGTGCCACGCCCAGCTCGGGAGGCACGTTTATAATCATGTACTGTTAGGCAACCTTGCGCCTGGACTACAAGTTGCCATTCCTCTTTGAAAAAAGTATCAGGCATATCAAGCTCTGTTGGCTTTTCAGAAATAGCCTTTTCCCAATAACTTGATAATCTTCTTTCATCAAATACAACTTCATAATCATAAGCATGGGAACGAAGGAATTTCTGGACCCATCGATCAAGGTTGACGACCTCAATTCTACCCATCTCCTCTGGCGTGCATATTCGTTGTAGATTTTGGGTAATATCAATGGCCAGATTCCTAGTGAAGGTGGTAAATAGAACTTTTTTATCAGTTCCATCTAGCTGCTGCGATAGCCATTTGGCTCTGTGCATTGCAACCACAGTCTTACCAGTTCCCGCACCACCCAACACACGAACAGCGCCATTCTTTTTGCCTGTCGCTAAACGACGTTGCGATGGGTGAAGAAATACACGCCACTTATCCATTGAGGCGTTGAGCATTTCTGTTAGCTCCTTTTCATCCTTTGGAACAACAAATCTCGCCTGTGATTGAACTCTCTCTAATGCATCTGCGAAGTTTGTTATATCGTAATGTGCAACTTCATCTACCTCTCTCTCAGCGATGATCGATTCATAGGACTCTCCAGCCAAATAGAGAAATAATCCCTCATAGGCCTCAATGGGCAGGACCTCCTGAATGTCATCAAGTCCTTCTTCTGTCGTAACCTCCCTGACAAGATTCATCAGTTCTTCAGGCGTTCCTAGCTTCAGTAAATGCCTGTCCTTCAGTTTTTCAAATAGAGGCGTTGACTCGGCCTGAGAAGAGACTGCGGTTACCTGATCAGAGACCTGTTGAGTATCTGAGACGTAAAGTTGAACTGTACCGGTATTTGGGTTGACCCGGCAGGTATGGCGTGCAGCCCACTCATAAGCCCTGTCATGGTGATCTACCCATAGAAAAAGGTAAACATTACCAGACTCTGGTGCAGCCAATATCACACGATAAGCTTGATCAACTCGAAGTGAACGCATGCTCTCATCCTTAACGGCATTGAGTTTTTCGTAATTCAAACCCGGTGATTCGGGATCAGATTGAAACTTAAGGACCAGTTTATTAACCTTTGCCTGTATGCTGGGCTGAAGCTTTGTCAACGCAGTAAAAAAGGCATCTGAGAAACCAACGCGTACATTTGCCATTACTCAGCTCCCAGTGTTTTCTTTATTAATTCCATATCTGATTCCATATCAAACACCACCCATCCATGATTCTCGAATTCCGATCGATTATCTTCCATCTGATATTCCAATAAAAGTACGGCTTTCGAGTCGATCCAGGCTAATTCCGCCTCTGCCAACACCGCTCCGCTTTTAGAAACATACTCGTAGCCTACATACGGCAGTGGGATACCGGCGTTTGCTGCTATACCCAGCCATCCACCTAATTCTTCATCAGATAGTTCTGCAATCTTATCCCATGCACCAAACTCGACAGCTTGACTCATATCTGATACCCAGGCCAGTTGAGTGAAGCTACCCTCTTCTAGACCTTCTTTAGTAGCAGCAAAGAAATGATGTATAAACTGGCCCACATTGAGCAGTTGAAGTAATCGCTGCCACCCCTTCAGCGCGTCTGGCGAATCAGGATCGAGTGAAGAATACTCAACAGATAGTATTAAATCGTCTGCCGAAAGCTGTTTAACGGCATCCGCAGTTCCGCAAAGTGACACCAGCACTTCCGCATTGGTATTCCCAAAGTCCTGCTGACCCGCTACAAGAATCGTCTCTTCACGCCACTGATCCGTAAATTGAACCGGCCATGTCAATGATCTGTCATTAAAGTTAGTGATCACCTCACGACTCTGCATCGTTTTCTGATCAAACCAATGCAAAGCTCTCAATACTGCAAATCTCTCCCAATGAGCAAGTGATGGTTGCTTCAGATATCTCAACAGCATGACCAATGGGGGCTGTTCCGCAATAGCCTCATGCTCTGACAGGTCGTGATGAGCAGCAAGCTGACGTAAGGCTGCTTTGTGGCTTCCATCGGTGTGCTCTCTCAACACATTGGGTATTTTTGTTTCGTTCCCTGCGAATGCCATATTCACGTCATACCATGTCAAACTCCAGGTGTAATACTTTCTAGATAGTGATATACCCTGTCTTTTGAGAAGATCTTGCTGAACGATGTGCTTATGGTAACGGTACCCATCGAGAAATACCGCAACTGGCCTGAAATTGTCACTCAGTCGGTCTGATCGAATAAGAAAGTCAGGTTCACAAGGATAGAGTACACCATCCTTTTGGGATAGCCTGGGATGGATCTCCACCGAATAGTCGTTTTCGCCCACTTCCAAACGAAATCCAACTTTTCCAGCAATCACATCTTTGCTAGTACGTACCCTTATATTCCCCAATGCAGGATGTTGATGAAACATTTGAAGTGCATCAGGTAAACGTGCTTCCAGTTCACTGTCTGACCAATGATCCTTCTTTATTTTGCCAAGATGAGAGACCTTCTCAAGCGGCACATTCTGGTCAAGGACGTCCTCAAGCATTTTCAACGCAGTTACCCGGGATGTATGCTCCATACCGTAGCTATTCCGGTACGCATATAGGCAATTATAACATCCATCTTGCTCTGGAATTTGCTGACATCCACATGCCGCCATGTGATTACGCGACATGGTCAACATCTCCATCAAATGCTTTGGGTCAGCCAACAAATCATGTAGGTAACCAGTCCCTCCGGGCACCGAGTCATAAAGTACGAGATAGTTTGCTCGTTCCGTTGACCCAGGAATCGGCTCATCGCTGTTTGTGATATGGATATGGTTTACTTGACCGCCAAATCGTTTTTTTAGTCCCAACTGCAAAGCAGCAACAAAAGAATCAATCTGCTCTTCTTGCGTGGCGACACTCAAATGAGGCATCAAAATACGAATTGCCTCGGAATCGTACTCGCGATAGAGGTATAGGCAATCAATAATCCCCTCATTGCCTTCTGCATTCTTATAACGACACTTAAATAAATGCTCTGGCTTACTCTTTCGATGTTGTACTGTCCCGCACTCTTTGCATAATCTAAAACCTGGCCTTGGTAACTCAGAACCAGCGACGTGGAATGTCTGATCTGAGCCCCCTTGTTTGCCAAAATTGATCTCACGGAAAGTCGCTTTTCGAATAAACTCAAAGCCAAAAGGACGCGTATCTGTTTTCATCTCATACGCTAGAGTGATATCTGGTGAGTCGAAATCGATCAACATTTGACGATTAAAAAATATCGGTTCTCTGGTATCAGAATCATCACCAATCAGTGCATCATCTTCACGAGTATTTGCATAAACCTGTTTCAACCTGACCATAGGCTTCAACTGAGAAACGTTCGCCCACATCGGGTCACCACAACGGGGGCACGTAGCATCCTGATCTGACCCAATTATCTGCCGACTGTGACTACAGCTTGGGCACAAACGCCAATATTCCAGATTCTCTCCCCGTGCCATTTCGATTCGTTCGATTTGAACCCGACGACTATTTGCATAGAAAAGACTTTCGGGTGCTAGCTCTGACAAAGCTGACCGCGCAGGCCGCGCATATTCAAAAACCTTCGAATCGTAATTGGTTAGTTTTCCGTCATCGGTTTCCCTCGGCTCCCTTAGTTTGCGATAAATCACCGAATGCAAGGTGGTCCCTTCTTCGGGAAATGCGTAATTTGGCAACAGGCCCTCGTCAGTAAAGAAATTCAACGTTTCCTTGCGATTGAGATCATATTTCAGCCGCTTAATACCCTGCAACTCGCGCTCCAGCTCTTCCAACTGCGCTTTAACGGCCTCATCCGTAGGCTTTTTCTCTAGTGTCTTTTTTTCTGACTCCAGGTCTTTCTGCTGTTTCTCGAATGTACGGCGAACATCAACCAACTCCTTTAGTTTCTCCAGCAGATATATTTCGATCGAACTTTCATTACCCACTCCAATAAGAAAACTGCGAAGCCGTTGTAAACTTTCAGCAGAAATCTGCGCATCGAGTATCGATGAAAACTTTTCCCAAATTACATCCCTGTTCAACTTTATGTATTCAATCAAGGTATAGGGAAACTTCTTCAGATCGTGATTGTGGACAGCATCCAACACCGGCTGCATCCTCACTGGTATTGCCTGCCCACCTTTTAGTGTTACCCCCCAATGATCGAAGCAGAACGCCAGCAATTGTCGCTTTAACACCATACTAGCATTCAAAAAAATCGCAGGGGCTTCCACCTCACCTGCTAACATCTTCAAAGGGTCTGCGTAGAAATAGAGATCGTGTGGCTGCCCATTGGCCAGAGTCAATACCAGAGAATTGCCATCTTTTCGACCTGCCCTTCCGGCCCGCTGCAGGTAGTTTGCTTGACTGGGTGGCATAGAACATAAAAGCACCGAAGATAGATCACCAATATCTATACCCATCTCCAATGTTGGTGTTGCAGAAAGCAAATTAACGTCCCAGGGTTTACGTCCTTTGATAAAGTCAGATTCCAGTTCTTCGCGATAAATTCGCTCCAGCAGCGCCGTGTGTTCATGGGCGATCACGCGATTTATCTCACCCTGCAAGTAGAAATTGCGATAAAATGAGTGTCGGGATGTAAGGCTCTTTGCATACGAAACCTGCCCGGTTCCGAACTGATCCAGGGAAGGCATTCCTTCAAGTTGAGAAACCCAATCCGCAGGAACATAAAGTGATCCAAGATTTTCATTACGCGCTTCCTCCCCCTTATCCAGCTCCAGGTGCAATACCGCTAAACTGGAATAGACAAACAGGATTTCCGGATTCAGCGCCCACACTTTGTGGCCCTTCCTGGTGTCGATCGCCGAAACAATCTGCTGATCCTGCAAGGTATTTAAAATTAGCATCAATAGATCGCGAACAAAATGATCATCAACCAATTCATCTGCGCCGAGTAGCTGTGTCAGCCAGCGCAGGTACCAGCCACGCTCCCCTTTCGGGAATATGGGCTCTAAGCCCTTCTCTGCAGCTTCTGCTGGAAACCTAGGTAGAATCGAGTAATTACCAAGATTGGGCATGTAAGAGATGTTTTTTCTGGAAATCAGGAACCACTCTGCTCCACTCTCAATGTAAGTCTTCAACTGTGGATGGTAAACCGCCCCCTGGCGTTTCATCCTGAGCAATAGGCCCCACAGCATGAAACGTGCCTGTGAGTCACTTAGCGTGCAACCAAGTTGCTCTCTCGCCGAATCAGTTAATGTTTCTGCTGCACGGTTAACTCGTTCAGGCTCCCAGCCTAGACATGCACTCCCGGTTCTTTCCAGTGAACGACCAATCATCGAGCGGGTGCTAAACTCCTGGAGCATTTCCCACACTAAGCGCTTGTTGACCTGGCCCAGTAAGTTTGTAGGATTCCGCAACGCACCCGTATCCTTTAGGGTTATGTAATCTCCATTAGCCTGCATATTCGGCGCTATGAATTGCGTAATGTAATTGAGTACCTCCATACGTTGAGGATTGACGGGATTATTCAGCCAGTAACCCGGTACTGATTCGTATAACTGTTGAATCGGCACTTTTTCAGATCCTGCATGAATCGCCTTGGCAATCGCCATGCGTACATTATTCTGCCAGGTTCGAGCAGCAAAAAAGCCCGCGTGATGGGCTGCATCTTGAACTGAGTCGGAGAATGCAATCAGCTTTTTGTCATCATTGAAGTGGTTGGCATAGAGCTGGTGAATAGCTACTGCACTGAGGCTGGCGACCCTGGCACCAAAAAGAATCAAGCTTTTATTCGCCTGACACACGGGACACTTACGCTGACTCTCCAGCGTAGGCACCCCACCCCGCTTTACGCGCTTGTTTAAATCTGGTTGGAATACTCGGACCAGGTGTTGCTCCAAGCAAGCAGAACAAGGACCATCGGTGGATTGCAGATGACCACATGCCAAACACATATGACGAACCAACCCTTTCCCTTCTGGTGGTGTTTGATCACCCCGCAACGGAAGCAATAGCGTCGTCTGCTTATCATTACCAAAGAATGCGTTATAGATACTTCTCAGGTCATCCTCGACGTGTGAGCCGCCATCCTCAACACGGGTAATCCAGGAAGTGGCGTGGCACTCGGTACATTGAACCAACGGCAGATAGAGCTTCTCCTCAGTTCTTTTCAAATCATCGGAGAAGTGCAAGGTTACCGGATAAGCGGCTGAGTCATCTCCCACACTCGCCACGATACGGCGCAACTCTCGCGTCCAAAGTTGCAATCGAACCGTGACAAAAGCCTCTTTAGGATTTCGCTGGCTTCTCGCGTGTGACATCAACGACAACAGCGACAACAATACATCCGTGGCATACCGCCGCAGCGGAGCTGGCAGCTGCTTTTGCAATGCAGGAATTAAACCCTGAATAGTGACTGGCCCTTTCTGGGTAAGGTGTAAGACGTTATGCACAATCAGATGTTGTTTGAGGCATTCACCCAGGTGTTGGCGAAAGGCCGTATCGTCAACATCACCCTGGCACTCTTCGCCAAAAAACAACCTGACCTGAGCAGAAAGATATTCTTCAAAAGAGCGATAGTGAACTGAGCTAAGCTGCTCCGGTGCATAGGAGGGATCGAGCATCATATGCTCAATCATTTTCAAAAACTGATCCTGTGCTTCCCGACTTTCCCCGATGATACCGGAGTGCGCATCGAACCGTGTGTCAAAAATACCCTGTGCGTAGTTAGCCAAATCACCTTTTTGCGCCTCTGAGCCTAAAGTTGCAGAGGTACCGGCGCATATCAGATGATTCTTCGGTACCTGTAAACGCGCTTTGAGACGGCGAATCAACATTGCCAGGTCCGCACCCTGAGCGCCATCAAAGGTATGTAGCTCATCCACGACCAAGTAGCGCAAGGTTTCTGCTTGATTATGCGCCCAAAGTTTGTAGTCTTTAGGACGTATCAGCAAGTAATCCAACATCTTGTAGTTAGTCAGCAAGATGTCTGGCGGATGCTTGCGCAGGGTCTCTTTGCAGGTAATCACCTGCTCCGGCCCCATCGCTTTTTTGTCAGTAGTCTCTGCTCCCCCCACAAAAAGCCCAATGCGAATCTTGTTCTTCAGCTCGGGGGTTCGATAGATGGTATCTGCAAAGCGCTTAGCCTGATCACCAGCCAGGGCATTCATCGGGTAGATGACTATCGCCTTAATACCTGGCCCTGCACTTCGCAAACAGTGATCAAGCAGAGGAAACATGAAACACTCCGTCTTTCCCGAGCCTGTACCGGTTGCAATAATAGCGCTTTGGGGATCAAGGTCACTACGCAGTCGGTTCCACGCCTTTTCCTGGTGTGTGAAAGGACTGTATTGGGTTTTGAATGCGCTGAAGAGATCCCTGCGATCTGTTGTTTTCTGATAGGGCAGGTTAATCGAGACGTAAGGTCCCTTGATAAAGGCCTCACCCTGGTTTTCAGGCGTACCGTCGCCCTTAACCAGCTGTTCGAACTTTCCTGAAAACGGCCAGCTATCCGTCTCGTAACCGGTCGTTATAAATTCACGCAGTGAATCCGCCACACTCTGAGCTAAAAGTCCCGGTATCATTGATATACTATTTCCTTAATAAGGCTTCCAACTTTTCATACGCCGCTTGATGTTTTTTATTTGACATTTTAGCTAAATTCATCAACTTCCATTGAACAGCGGCCAGCTGCTCCACATGTGGCAAACCCAGCAATTCCCGCCGAGGCGCCTCTCATACCTTTTGCAACGCATCAGCATAAGTTTCCATCGGCAGGTAGACCAAATCAATGTCCACAGACAAGCGTGGTAAGTCTCGTACAAACAGGTTGATTGCCGTGCCTCCCTTCAAGGCAAAGCAGGGCTCTTTAGTGATCAGGGGTAATAAGGAGATCAGTATAGCTGCACCTGTTTGTGGTAGACACTATTCCGATCCATACAGATGCTCCGGAACCGTGATCAAATAGGATTTATCCAACTTGCCTGAGCGGGCGATCAGCCGTTTTCCTCTGCCCAGGTCATACTCGTCCTTGTTCAGTTTTCGGAACCATGGGTAGTTATGACGATCAGCCATCCAAAAGAACAAGCGTTTTACCTTTACGCTCTTACAAGCCTTAAGCAGCTCATCAAGCTTACGGGGTGACAAGCTATTCATGCCCTGCATCAACTCGTTGGCATAATCGAAGCTCACCCCATCCGGTAACTCGGCCAGCAACTCGAGATAAGCCTTTTCCGCGCAAGAGAGTTGGATGGAAGGCAAATCGTCGCGCCAGGTATGGGATTTCTGGTAAGCCTGGCTTTCCACGATATAGTCGGGCCATACCGATTGGTTTCTGTGCCAGAGAAAGCTGGCTTTCACAGGCACGCGAGACAACCATCCTGGCATCTTACCGTTGCCGTACAAATCCACCTTTCGGATAACTCCAGAAGATAGGTAGTGCCCAAATCCAAGTAGTTGTAGGGCTGACACGCCTCCTACGAGTACCGGACTCATCGACATACGCTGCAATGAACAGGCAACCGCTTGCCAACCTGAGGGGGATTCAGCACGCGAATAAACCCCTACACCCTGTTTTTGCACGCGTCGGCTTTTGAGCGCATTGTCCAGCGCATGAGGCGACACCCCTTGCGCCAGAAGCCACTGACGTGTGGCCACCATCCCATAGGGCAACAATTGGTCCAGTTGTTGGGCATTGAGTCCCTGATACACCGTTCCATCTCACCTAGGTTTATATATATACAATTTTTCGGCGCTCATCGCCGAATATTTGATATTTAGTAAACTAACACATTATCGCGGGTTTGCAATATTATTATTTTCCAGCGTCTATCGCCGAATTTATACAAACTCCCAAACCAATCCGATAAGCCACTGATCAAACAATCTGGTCATCCTCATTATGAAAGGCCAGAGCAAAGTATTGACCTGATAGATAGGTCTTAGGAAAGGATATACGGTCTGTATCGTCTTTTCGTCTGATTGACATCTGCGTTGACGGCATTGTTAGAAGATGTATTAACCATAGTGCGTCTGGCGGTGGCAATTTGGGCATAAAGCAATGGTGTTCTTCACCGTCGGGAGACAAGGGATCAATATGATGTACTTCGAGATAGGGCTCGCCGTTTGATGCACGCGCAAAGGGCGCGGGTTCTTTGCACCTTTCGCATACACCGTTTGCTATGTAAAGACGCTCTGCTACTACATCGGAGTTACGAACGAATAAGGTGACCGTGACCGTTCTTGTAATTGGCTTCTTTGGCGCATTTTGTAAACGCTGTTGCCGTACGCTGACGTCTGCGGTTGTAGACGCCTCGACCGCTTGTTGAAACTCCTTTTTCAAGGTCTCTAGTAACACACTGTCTGAAGCGAAGTATTGCTTGAGCAATTCTTTAACCGACGAGAGTTCGGGTGTCTCTACACAAACACCATAATCCTTTTTGAACTTAGACAAAGAAATATCCAAGGCATCGCTTTTTGGACATTTTGCAAGGACACCTACCCCCGCCACAGCACCAGAATATTCCTCTAGTCGAAGCTTAAAACCACGCTCTCGATCATATATCGCAATCTGTTTGCCATCGCTGATGCGTTCAAACAGCTTTACCTTCCAGTCGTCACTCTGTCGACGATTATTAAGCCATCTACACCCATAATCTGACATCAATGCCTCAATAGTTTTAAGCATGCCTATCCGGTTGCCTCCCAAAGCGGTGGATCGTAGATCGCGCCATTCTTGCCACACCCCAGGGCGCGCCCACGTGCCCTCGTACAGCCACGCGTAGGTGGGCGCTGCAGCGCACAGTGACCCCCCCAGCACGATATCAAAAAGCGCTGTGCGTGCAGCCTCAGGATGTCTTGGGAGGTAACCGGATAGGCATGGTTTTAAGATCATTCTGGTTCATTTTTCATTTCCTGCTAGTCCCTTATTCTTATAACCTCATTGACTGAGAAACCGCTTAGCTCCGTAGGGTGTGGCCTGCCGCACCCTACGGAGCGCTGGCGAACCGCTCTGTGAAGACTTTCCAGGCGACCCGATAATCTTCTTCTCTATCCGGGAGGTGCCAGGGTGATAAGTAGGTAATGGTTTTCTCCCGTGGGCCACCGGGCAGGGTGTCATCCATCACGGTCCGGTGGATTTGGGTGCCATCGGGCAGATTGATGGCCTCCTCCCAACCTAGCGGACGGGATTCACGGCGACCATCGGGGTATTCAATTTCGACGGGATCGTCTTTGTGGCCCGACTTGCGTGACAGGCCAACACCGACCAGGCCCTTGCTGGGGGTAAAGACAATACGGCCATTGCTATCGTAGTAGGTCTCACGCTCGTATTGGCGCATGACGGGGAATTGGACTCGGTAGATGGTGAGGAGTTCTTGTAGGGTTAGGTCTAGCGCCATGGCGACCAGGACATCGATTTCGAGGAGGGCTTGTCGGCGTTCTCTGTCAGCTCTCAAAGCACATGACCATATCCAATTGCTCGTTAGGTTGGCAAAATAATCTGAACGGTTACCAAGGTTACTGGTGCTCCAGTCATCCACACAGAAACTGTCACTCCAACTATCTTGCCATAATTCACCGTAGTGGCTAGTCAAAGCCACCAGACCTAGTGACCTGCAACGCATCGCTTTAGGTAGTTTGTCATTATCTGTTGTTAAAAGCGGAAGCTGATTAATCAGTGAAGTATTTGCATGCCCCATTCCTGTGCTCTTTACCCTATAGTCAGCGACTATTGATAGCGTAACCGCATGGTAATCCAGTAAATCGTCAACGTATTTGAATACTGTGGCTAGGCAGGTATTTATGTGGCCCACTCCCTTTGGGGTAATCTCACAAATCAAGGTGCGTTCACCAGATTGGCTTAACATTTCCCTATTGATATACCGGAAATACTCTGTCACTCGCTTTGGCGCGCTTTCCCCTTCCTCAACCCAAGGCACTCTCGGCGTACGCCGCTGGTATTCCACCACATCACAGGCAGGCACATAGTTAGTCCGTGGCAGGTAGTCTTCTGGCAGGTCGGTCAGGTCGAGTACGTCGTAATGACTGTTCTGAGTACACTCGGCACGGGGCGTCTTGTAAAAAGGCGTTCCGACAAAAAAATGTGGTCCGGAGAGAATCCACTGCTCCGGAGATTCTGGAAACTGGGTTTGGCGTTTGATGGTGCCATCATTCTGGGCATTGGTCTCATGCCACATTTCAAGCGAAAAATACTCCCCCTTCAGGTCACCCAAACGCTTGGGCTGGACCGCGAATTTCTCCAGTACCGAGATCAGTTCCTGGGAATGAATCGCGGGTAGTCGGGCTTGTAAAGTGAGTGTACCCGGTTCGTCATACAGCTTGGCAAAGGTTGTTAAAATGTGTCGATCGACAGGCACGATCCGACTGGCGTGGCCTTGGGTGTTCCATTTGGATTCATCGTTTTTGATGCCGGGGACTGGGCCTGTTCCATCATGAGAAAAGCATTGATCGATAGTAATTGGTGAAAACAAATTGGCAAGATGTGAAAAGCTAATTGAATTTTCTCTTAAAGCCGCATAGACGTTGATGGAAAACATCGTTGCATGATGTACTTCAGCAAAAAGCGACATTTCGTTGTGAAACTGAAAATGTGACTTAAGACGGGAAAATATTTGACTTCGAAAATTACCGCCCTTAGGGTCATCGTATGTCCCTTCTGGGTGCAAAAAACCACTGATTCCTGTTTTGTTACCCCAGCGCCAAGCTTGGGGCAAAAAGCATTTGTATAGATTGGTCTGTATCCCCTTCAACTCAGGATAGTTCTGCATGGCGTTAAGAAAATTCTGTGTGCCCTCTGCCTCTTCCAATTCACTGAACCAGGCCTGTTGCAACTGTGGTCTACGTTCAAATGCCGCTTCTCGTTCGGCTCTCAATTGGGTTGCACTCAGTTTGCGCAGTACGAACTGTGGATTGTAGTCACCCAGTACGCCACTTTCGTTCCATTCCACCTTCACCCAGGGCGGGTTACCCAGCATGATGTCGAAGCCACCCTTGTCGGCAAACAGATCGGCAAAGGAGAGCTCCCAGTGGAAGAATTTGAACCGCTCCGCCAACGCATTCACCAGCTTGAGCCGGGGGAACTGCTGCATCAGTTTTTCCAGGTGCAGCTCACCTGAGGCTGTGGTGACCTGTTGCGCCTTTTTCTCCTGCTCGGTCAGGGTGAGCTGAAGGGCTTCAGCGGCAAATAGGTCCTGCATTGGCCTTGCGAAGGCATCTGCTTGTTCGCTGGACCGATCCGTTGACTGATTCAGCTCGAGGCCGCCTTGCTCTGGCTTAAAGCTGAACACCTGCCCCTGCAGGATCAGGTTCAGTTCGAACAACCAGCTGGTACGATCTGGCAGCAGATCGACCTGATCCAATGGCCAGAACCAGAGGGCACACCAATAGTCCATCGCCAGCTTGAGGCGTCGGTAGTTGGAGGCGATCTTGGCGTTGTTATTGAAGATACCTTTGGTACGTATCTGGTCTTTCTCGGTGGTAGTGGTGTGGTACTGGGCAGTGCCTGATTGGCCCCAGATGGCAAAACGGTCTTCCGTGCGCGCCCTGTCCGCCCGCAGAGTGTCGGTATGTTGCTGCCACAACGCATCGATGACGTTGCTGAGCTGTTGCAGCAGCTCGATTTCATCGGCATCGAATGGCTTGAGTAATTGGTTTCTCCAGGCCTTGATCTTATCGAAAGCCTGCGGCTTGAGCTTTTTGGCCTCTTTATCGTTGACCCCGGCCATGCCCTCATCGGGCAGTAGGAAGTGGTAGATGTGGAAGGCATCGCGCTGCGGTGCCATCGGATCGAGCCGCTTGGGTTCGAACTTGTACCAACGGTCATCCTTACTGCGCACTTTGAGTTGATCGGGGCGGTAGACCTGGCGGCGCGCACCAATCAGGGAGTTGCCATTGAACAACTGGTAGCCGAACCAGGGTACCTGGTTGTTTTGTGACAAGGCGTTCAGCCAGAGCGAGACTTCGGCCAGTTCAACGGCCACCGGGTTGAGATCGACACCGTACACATTGTGGTCGGCAATGTGCATCTTTACCTGTTGCAGGGCCTCGCGGTATGCCTCGTGGGGGATACGCTGATTCCGCTCCTGCTGTTTGCGTGTGAGGTAGGCCTCGGCCAATTGGTTGACCGCTTCGTTCAAGAAGGCGGCGCTGCCCATGGCCGGCTCGCATATCGTCAAATTTAGAATCTCGTCGGCGCTCGGCCCTTCAAGACGCTCTTTGAGGGTATATTTCACCAGGCATCGGGTCAGCACCTCGGGGGTGTAGTAACTGGCACTCTTCTGACGGTCGCGCCCGGCCAGCCGGTAGATGAAGCTCCCCTTGCTGTGTATACGAAGCGCTCTATAACCGTTTTCGTCTTTGTCGTAGACCTTTTCGTCGTCTTTATAGTTGGTGATCTCGGTCTCGGTGACGAAATACCCGGTTTCCAGTTCATCGGGGGTTTCGTTGGCCTTTTTGACTTCGTAGAGATCGGACCCGGCAAAGAAGCCCCGGTAACTCAGCAAGGCTTCGTAGACGGCACCCAATTGGTTGATGCCCAGCTGTGCGTAGCTCACCCGTCCACGGCGCTTACGACCTCTTCCGCTTGTCTCCCGGGTTAGGGACATCTGTCGGATCACTGTTTGCAGTGTCTGGTTTGTGAATTTGACCCTGTTGAGATAGGGCGTGAGCTTGGGATCAAACAGGTGACTGTCGAGTTTCTCCAGGCTAAAGCTGTTGTTGATGCCTCGGGCTTCCCACTGCGCATCCATCCCATGCTGTGCGCCGTCGATATTCCCGCTGTAGCCATGATGAACCAGTTCAAACAGCTTGGTGATTGAGTGATGAAAATAGAAGCCCTTACGGCTCTCATCGGTTGTCAGCTTGACCAGCTCCAGGTCGCGCAGGTTCTCGAGGCTATAACCTTTACGCCAGGCATCACTTTCAGTAGGCAGATATTTGAGTTCCGGGCGCGCTTCAATGTAGAAGAGGAACAGGAGTCGGTACATATAGCGCAGGCACTCTCTTGAGAGTTTCTCTGCATCCAATGCGGTCTTGCCGGTGAACGCAATCTCTTTGCGCTTTACTAATTGCTGCGCTGCTTCGTTACCCAGCAGTTCGATCGATTCGCGCAGGGCATATTTAAGGTCTTCCGATACGCCAAAGGCGTGGCGATGGCTGTTCTCATCGAGGCTGTCGAGCAGGCTGTCACCCTGTTTGGGCAGCAGACTCTCCTTGTGCAGCAGGACCGCTGTAGCCTTCAGCGTCAGGTCATCCTTGCGGCCAAGGATCTCATCCCAGTCGAAACGTAACAGGCGGTTTTGAAGCCATTTGTAACGGTCTATAAGCATCAGTTGGCGATCACTCAGCAAAAGCACCCAACGGGGTGGCTCATCTTGTTTGAATACGACCTCGTTGATGAGGTTATACCAACTCTCTCCTCTCAAGCTGTCGGCATGTGGGCCATCGCCGTAGAATTGGGATTTACTGAGTGTCAGCAGTAGTGGATCGAGACCCTCCTTTTCAGGATCGAGCGCGCCGATCACCCATAGCTTGGCAGGCTGTTCTGTTGAGCTGTCATCACCACCCAGCGTAACCAGGGAGAGTACGGGTAGTTCTTTATCCTCGGCTACCCGATGGTTATGTGGCTGCCAGGGGATATCAAGCAGATGAAGCAGTTGACGGAAAAACTCACGTTGCATCCCGGTGGCACGCGCCTTGTTGCGCTCTTTTTGGGCGCGTTCACGCATCGAAAAATAGTCGCGGGCTAGCACTTTAAGTCGTCGGTAGGGTGGCTGATATTGTTGCGCTTTGGGAATGGATTCGTCTTCCGTCTCTTTGTCTGCCCTCGCTTGCCAGGCTGACAGTTGTGCTTTGATATCACCTCCGAAGACTTCGGCGAGGTAGTGTGCGCTGTAGAATTCATTTTCGTTAGTGATGCCAAGAAAGGTGGCGGCGTTGTCGGTGATTGGCATCTTTATGTTTCTACCCTGGCGATCACAGCCATGATCTGGATATAGGGGGAAGGTTCGGTCTTCATGGTGTCTTCCATCCAGTGCTCGTATTCTGTAAACACTTTGTCGATGAACTTCATACGCTGATTTTTCTTACTCGCCTTGAAATGCGGGTCTTGCTGAGACCTGGCCAATGACAGTTCCAACTGCTGGACTTGCGCCCCTCGTAATCGATTTAGCTCATCTAACTGCGCTTGAAGCTTTGGATTGACCTCCTGCTCTAGTGCTTCACGCGCTTGCAACACTTTGGTACGTACCGCATCCACGACCGGTTTACGTAGTGCTTGAAGACGCTGCATATTCACAGGTTGCGTGGTATTCGGCCTGGGCTTTTTGCCCAGTTCCATCGTCTCCATCAGCCGCTTCAGCGATTCGATGGCCTGCACCTTGTTACCTTGGCATCTCACGGCATACCAGCTCCAGATCACCGGATGTGCTTTTCGATTGGGTATTAATGCTGACACGAGAAACAGGCTCTCGTCGGATTTCAGCTCACTGTTCAGTCCCATGACCAACGCCTGATGACGTCCGGTGTTGCCCAGCATGCGTTCTTGTAGCCAGGATATCGCTGGGTGCTTACTCCAAAGGTAGTGCTGCTTGGGCCATGCGTGTTCGTCGTTGCGGCTGCGCTTGATCTCCTCCTGATAGGATTCGACATTGGCTGTCAGTAGAAACTGGCCATTCTCCGGCCATATCTCCGCAGGCATAAATCGGAAGCGTTCACGCAGATCATCCGGGGCGATTAATGATATCAGGCGGCTGGTATCGTTATAGGAGACATCCGCAATCGGTTTTTCTCGATTCAGGTATTCGAAGGCGGCTTTTGCGAAGTGATAATCATCGCTATAGATCGAAAAACCTTTGGCAACTGGCAGTTCTGTTTTCTCTGAGGATTGTTCAGTATCACCTGCTAAAAACAGTGTAAGTAGCTCATCACCCTCATTGCTCTCATCCGCTTGGTACTTTTGGTCGAACTGAGTTGCCCCCAGACCCTCGGCCATGGCCTGCTCGGTGAGTCGTTCTTCCTCTTCGGTGTTATGCACTTTCATGAAAGTGGCTGGATCACCGATGTTCTTGTAAGCCTGCTCATCCTTCTGCTGTAGGATTTCAAGTATGCGTGTGTCGCCTCGTATTGTTTCGTTCGCGCTTTCGGTGATCAGGTAATAGATGTGAGGATCGCGGGTTTGCCCATAGCGGTCAACACGGCCATTGCGCTGCTGAAAGACCATCAGCGACCATGGTAGATCGAAATGGATCAGTCGGTGGGACAAGTAATGGAGGTTTATACCCTCACTGGCGACGTCGGAACAGAGCAGTACACGTAGCTTTTCTTCAGGTTTGCCAAACTTTTCGACAATCTCCTGTTGTTCGATATCGCTCATGCCACCATGAAGTTGGGTGATTTGGTTTGGCTTGAGCTTGAGTTCCTGCTGAAGCTTTTCCTCTAAAAAACGCAGGGTTTCAAGTCGTTCGGAGAAAATAACCAGGCGGTCTCCCGTATTGGACTTTTTCCAAGCAAACGCCTTACCCTTCAGCAAATCAATAAAGGCTTGGTATTTTGTCCACTGCTCTTGTGAGATGTTATCGAGTGCAAGCAGCAAAGATTCCAGGCCATTGATTTCTGCCTGCAGATCTTCATTAACTACGACTTGGGTCAGTTTCTTCAGCCGCTGCCGGACGGATTCAGCACAAGCAGCGGGGGATGAGAACAACGCCTTTTGCATACTGATTCGGACTAAGTGTCCTTGCTTTTCGGGGTTGTATTGGCCTTTGTAGGTGAAGGGTACATTGAGGAGTGCCTCGTATACCGCTTCCTCTTCCGGAGATGCATTGTGTTTGAGGCAATGTACCGTGCGTTCCTTGAACTCTGTGTCTATCTGGTCGCGGATATCTTTCTTGAAGCGGCGCACCACCAGACCTTTGCTCTGGAAGTCCTCTTTCGCGTACTCCTCAGGATCTGAAATGGCTGTGGGGTCGAGCATATTCATGAGGCTGGCGAAACTTCTTGCCCGTCCGTCATGGGGGGTGGCTGACAACATAATCAATGTATCCGAGCGACTGGCCAGTAGCTGCGCCAGTTGCGTGCGCTGGGAACTTGTTCCGCGATCCGCCACATTGTGCGCCTCGTCGATGACTATGATGTCCCAGTAGGCTTGCTCCAGATAGCCCTTGAACTCATTGTCTTGCTTCAAGGTATCGATAGAAATAATCGACTTGTCAAAGTAGTAGAATGGGTTGTGGTTGCCTGGGATACGACTGCGAACTCGCTGCAAACCGGCTGAATCGAGTCTGGTCAGTGGGATGGTAAAACGATTCCAGAATTCTTTCTGGAATTGGGTCATCATGCTTTTTAGTGTAAGCACTAAAATGCGCTGCCCCCTTCCCCGCTGAATCAGCTCAGTGACCAGAATGCCTGCCTCGAGGGTCTTTCCGAGACCAACAGCATCGGCAATCAGAATGCGTTGACGAGGTTGCCTAAGCGCTTGAATAGCCGGATCGAGCTGGTATGGCACGACATCCATAGCAGCACGATGTGCCACGTGGATATCGGTGTCATTTGCGGTCGCCTGGCGGAGCTGACTTTCCAGATAAAGGAGACTCTGTTCAAAGGCGTTAGAGGTATCTTGGATGAGCTCGGTTGTTGCTGGATCAAGGATTTTGATCTCATCTTCCAGCTGGGTGAGAAATATTCCCGTCTTGCCTCGCACCAGTTCAGAAATGCCGTCACATGTAAGCTGGTGACCCTTATCGGAACTTACATCGATGCGTCGGACTACCCATTCTGTATCTCGGATTTCTACCCGCGCGCCGGGTGCATAGTTTTTGTTCGCAATTACCATTAACTATTGTGTTCAAACGTTCCTTGCACTTTATCCTGAAAGGGCACGCTGATATTATGATCATCAGTTAATAGCCCTCTCTTCCAACTCCATAAGAATGCCAGAAATGCGTGGAAATATCCTTCTTTTTGGGCAATTACGTAGTCATGTGTAGTGCATCAAGAAATATTTTTACATGAAATAAATGAGAATGGGGGAAGGATCCACCTCCCCCTCCTATCTATCCTAGTTCATGGTGATTAATCAACATTAAGCGCCTGATCGAGATTTTCTCTAAATCGCCTCCTAAGTAGCAATAATAACTCCTCTGTTGGCGTGTCTAATAAATAATCTTTAAGTTCCTCTTTAACCCACATGCTCAATGCCTCCTCGATTGTCGAATGAGGCTCATTGCTAAATAACCGAATCAAGTATGTTGCAGAGGGGTTAATCTTCATGCTAACCATGAGTAATCCAGCAAGTTCCCTTGCTCGTTTATGCTCC
>JAIVEQ010000065.1 GCA_023838465.1 Candidatus Thiodiazotropha sp. | reverse complement strand
CATGCAATATTTCCATGCTCTGCGAAAAACGTGCTCTGACTTCAGCCTGCTTAGTCGAAGGCATCGCATCAACGAGGCCGATTAGTGCAAATGCTTCCGCCCTGCTAACAGGAACCAGTTGTGAACAACAGGCACCACACCCACTACGACAGGATATTTGCTTGCCTTTTGCCACCACCTCATCTATTCCGATTTCAATTACTTTGTCGGTGATATTTTGAAACAGTGGAAGCATTTCATAGGGTTGTACAGACTGATTGGTAACCTGAGCGGAGAAATGTATGCTTCTACTGCCAATACGAATCTCAGCTTCTACTATTTCAGATTTAGGTCTATTCTGTTCAGTCAATGTCTCTATTCCGAACACGCTATGATAAGTGGTAATGGGTAGGCTAAGATGACAAATAATGACATGCTCATCAAGCTCTATGATTTAGAGTTCAGTTATGATTTCATGGACCAGCAGGAAAAAATGGGCGTTGTCATTCGTAAACCCATCGGCCCTGATCAGTCACTAATTCTAGCTTGGGCGGAACAGCAGTTTTCTGCAAAGTGGGTTGGAGAAATCCAACGCGCTCTTAACAATTCTCCCTGCTCCTGCTTTATTGCTCAACGTGATTCTCTATTACTTGGAATAGCCTGTTACGATGCCACAGCATTGGGTTATTTTGGGCCACTTGGCGTCATCGATAATTCCCGTGGATTGGGCATAGGCCGATCTTTAACCATGGCTTGTTTATTGAATATGCGCCTCAGCGGTTATGGTTACGCTATTGTTGGTATGGCAGGCAATACCGATTTCTACCGTAAGGTAGCTAATGCTGTAGAGATCCCCAATTCAAATCCAGGCATCTATCAGTCTACGATGAAATTAAAGAGCTGACTACATACCATTAAAAAAGACCAGACCCTAAATGAGCAGGCAACACCTCTGCCACTTATTACATACGCTGTTAATACTCCCAACGACCACCTAGTGTAAGCTGATGGTCACTCAGGTTATCCAATCCCAGCAATGTATCGTAATTAGCAAACAATTGGATACCATCCTGAATCACAGATGAAATACCCAGTGTCAGCTCGAAGTAGTTTCTATCTGGATCATCAGTTAACACGCTAAGTCTATTATTACGTGGATCATTGATATAGGTAGCCGTAATTTCGCTGCTATCATTTTCAAACTGATGCACCCAACCCAGTCTTACCTGAGGGATGATGACCGACTGTTGCTGGCTTATGGTATAAGCATATTCCACACCCAATACAGAGGTGAATGAGGTCCACTCCTGGTCAGTCACGCTAAGATTCAATCCTGAGGTCTCTGCGCCCTGCTCCTGGTAGCCGTCAATATCTACCCGCATATAACTCGCTCGAAAGTAGGGTCCAAATGAAACAGGGCCTTGTCCTAATGCATACCCTCCCCCAACACTCAATGTGTAATCGCTACTTTCAGGACTCGCCTTGGCAGTATTACTGATTGCCGGCGCACCAGTATTGGAGAGAATGGATATCTCTCTTTTGATATCATAATCTGAGACAGCATATCCGATCAGACCATCGACGTAGTATTGATCACGATAATAGGTCCCATACAACACACCACCCCAACCATCAGTATCAACATTTCCACCGGTAACAGTCGAACGCTTATCAAAGTCGGTATCAATACGACTATAGTTAACAGCGCCACCGATTACCAGGTTGGAATCAAGTCGATAGTCGACGCCTAAAGTGAGACGAGAATTACTGAAATCAAAGGCATCCGAACTGTCGGTACTATCCCTGTCGCCAGTTCCGAAATTGATGGTTGCAAATCCACTCAGGGCATTATCCAGGAGTTCATCACCTGCACCGGCGCCTCGACTTTCGTTTGCTCTATTCCAATACTTATCCGCTATCAGTGATTCGGTTCCAAGATGTCCAATGCCTGAGATTGCAAAACCGTGTGCTCCGCCTCTTAATGAGTGAAGACGTGAAATAACCGAATCCATTCTATTTGCTGCGATCTCATTGGCGATAGATTCAGTGGCTGCATATTCTTCCGTAGCAATCTGCTGGAGTGCGGCGGCAAGCTGATCAGTACTCAAACCAAGGCTACTGTCAGAGGAACCGAGACCCAGTAATTCATTCGCTGTCAGTACCATGGCGCTGCATGTATCAAACAGAGGGATAGTGCCGGGCAGTGCACCCGACTCAATAAAACCGATGCAGGTCCGTTGTACAGCGTCTCCTGTGTCCTGTTGCAGCTGCGTTTGTCCAATACTCCCCAAGTTGGTTTCAGCTGAGATCACCCATTGTGTAGCACTAACTGTAAACGCTAAAAAGATAATTTGTTTTTTTATCATTGCTCCCCTACCCCCATTTTTTATGTAATAGCATCATGCTAAAGGGTGACCCAGCAGCCAATAGCTATCATGTATATAGCTTGTTACTCAGTGAACTTTCCTCAAGGTACTCGTGCTGAGTGACAGGTGATACTCATACACATCTGACTACCATAGTTCAACAGTTGGCTATTACCAAGTATCGAAAATGGCTTTAAAATCCATAAAATAATTGTGAGTATGGCTACTGTCGAACACCCCTAGGGTGGCGCTGTTAATGGAGTTGCGCTTTGCCGACAGGCTTGAATTTGCCTATCCCATGTTGACGAGTGCTATTACGTCCATGGTCAGTCTGCTGTTGCGAATCATATTGTCTCGTCAGACTTTCCGCTCGTTGATCGTGCTCGCGCATGACACGGCGTACAGCGACAATGAGTCTACGTCTGGAACTGTTTCTTAAGGTCCTGATCTCTGCAACCAAGTCCCTGTAACAGAGACCAACAATGTCATAATGACCTTGCTCATGGGCAAGCAGTACAGCGGTCTTACCCGAAGCAACGACCCAGGATCCAGATGCATTCAAAACCATCCGGAATTCCACCTCTCCCAGTCTGTATTCTGAGTTTTCCTGTACATAGATCAATCGACCAGGGCGAAAACCCATGGAGATTCTTGCATCCTCCGACTCACCCTGGGGCCGGTTTTGAATGTCGCTGAAATCACTCCAGGTCAACTGTCTGGGCCAGCCTACCAAAGTTGGACCTGGTTGGCCTGACGATGCACCTGCACCCTCGGTTTGTGCCGATCTAAAGCCTGCGTGGGGGATATCAGCTGAGGGTACAGCAGGGACCGGCCGGTTGTTTCGCGCAGGCGATGGATTTTCGCACATATTAACCTCACATAGATGGCACTTTCAGTTTAGCTTCCCCAAACACAGTTTTTTATAATAGGGTACCAATGCATCCTCAGTTAACGACCTAAAATACTCATCATATCGTTTCAATTCACTTTCATGATCTTGCTGTGAATGGATTGCGGCAATCACATTGTCACAACACTGAAAAACATGTAACTCATTTTGTAAATATTCGGTTGTGTTCTTTTCAGGTGGAGAATAGCCTTTGCCAATCGGTGTATCTGCAGAATCGTTGATAGAAAATAAGTTAGGTGAAATAGCCCTTAATTCATAGAATTGCCCATTGTCCGTATCGAAAAGTGCCAGCAGGCTGGGAGGCCAAATTTGATATCCAAATTCAGGATCGATCACTTCACCTCTACCTACTAAAAATCCTATAAACAGCTTCGAATTGCTTACAACGGGAATGGGCAGTGTTATATAGTTTGAAAAATTGAGAGATGGACAAACGAGATTCTTAGCCGTTGCCATAACTACTGAACTGAATAGCTGATCTGACATTATTGATACCTATAATCCCGCAGCTCTTTCCACCCACCGAATAAAATCACCGCTAAACATCTCATAATAGGGAAGTAAAGGCTTTTCTGCATGACGATTAAAATAGTGGATGTACTCTTTGGCTAATTGCCTGATTTCATCACTGCACCTGGAAGTTCCTTTGACATATTCCGGTATGAGTACGTCATATAAAGACCATATGCGATTAAATTCTGGAATAATATCCTCAGCCTTCTCAAAACCAGGTCTGTTGTGAATCCAGGGAGGGGGCTGAAGATTCGGTACGTCTATTTCAAATTTCTTCAGGTTGATGAAAGACCCATTTGAATAGTCATAGCTGGCGATATATTGTGGCGGTGTAATGGTTGTTCCTTCTTCAGGTGAAAGGCGCGTAAAGTAGATGAGTCTTCGTACTAGTATACTGTTATTCTCGACCTTCACCATCGGCAGTGTGATACCACGCTCTAACGGCATCATGTTTGCGTGTTGCCCAATCTGCTGAACCGCATCTTTCATTGACATGGCAAACACACCCACCGAGTAAAAAGATAATAAGAATAGCGTGGCATACAAGAAAATCCTCTTGTTCATTGATGTTACCAAATTGGATTATTGGTAACAGCCGCACCCGACGGAGCAAATCCATTGGCAACTGAGTTATTTGCACCGGTCGTCAAAAAGTTTTGGAATTGAGCAGCTGTTGCACGCTGATTGCAAGCGCCTATACCCGTGTCATTGTAGATAACATGAGTGACATTGCCGTCATCATCGTATTCATATCCGGTGACCATCACTGCATGTGCACCGGTCTGAGTACCCCAGCCAGGCAGACCGGCCACGTCGCCGTTCGCGATCACACCACGTCCCTGAGATAACGCCGTCTCGAACTGACCCACTTGTGCACCGGTCGCGGTTGGTGCCATTCTCGTGGAAGGGACACCATTGTTGGTTAATAAAGAAGCTTGCTGTCCAGATGTGGTCCCGCCACTGTGCCAGGCCTGATTCTGAGCAGTTACGACACCGCCTCCGGAACCGGTGCTGCCGATAGCAGGTTGACTGGCGTTCCCATTGGCAATGGCTGTATTCAATAACGCCTCTTGGCCAGGGTTTGTACCAGTGGCTTGATTGATAATCTGCCGTGAGGATTCAACACCACAGTTGTTGTAACTTTGGCCTGCTGAATTGGGAGCCAGGGGGTTGCCGCCTGCGCTGGTTGAACCAGCGGGTGGATTCCTCCCTGCTGCCATGCTCTGACAAGCCTGGTTGCCTAAACGTGGATTGCCGGTGGTTCCGGATAGACCGATCAGCACCGTAGGACAGCAAGGCGGCATGATAACCGATCCGGGATGTGTGCCTGAATCGGTCATTCTTGCTGCGGGCATATTCATGACCGGTACCGGAAAGGCACCACGCAGTATCGGATTGGGTGTGGGTACTGGTGCAATGCAGATACTAAAATCCCCCATCCTTGCCGCCGGTTTTCCACCAATCCATACGGTGGGTGCACAGGGTGGAACGATGGGGAGACCGGGTGGGGGCGCGTGAGGAGGCGGAGGTGTAGCGGGTAGCACTTGTGGCAAGCTACACACTATTGTGTCACCCAGTCGTGCGGCTGGTTTTCCACTCATATCGTTTGTACCTCAACACCTGACAACCCAATACTAAGCATTTTGTGAAAATTCATTGTTACTATCCCTGTCCTGGATTAAGTATTAATCTTAACCATCGTTCCCTTAATCGTGATGATGCCCCCTGCATCGATATGCACTTTGCCTGCAGCCGTCTTGAAGGTCACATCCATACCGGACACCTCAATTTTACCGCTTGATTCCATACTGATTGATGCAGCACCTGTCTTCAATACAATTTTATTGGCTGCGTTCACTTCATACTTATCATCTACGGTAATTGAATATTTCTTACCCACGTTGGTCAGTTTGTTACCACCTACCTCTTCTGTCAGGTCACCTGCAACAGATTCTCCGCGGTCGCCTCCTACAGAGCCCTTTCTGTTACCACCGACCGTCTCCAGCTTAGCACCGCCTACTTCCTCAGCCTTTGCCCCGCCAACAGTTTCATTCATCGCGCCACCGACAGAGACCTGATACAGACCGCCAATGGTAAGTGCCTTTGCCGCACCCACGGTTTCTGCACTATTGACGCCGACCGTTTCCGATTTATTCAAACCGACCGTTTCAGTTTTATTCGAGCCGACCGCTTCCGTTTTATTTAAGCCAACCGTTTGAGACATATCCACACCGATAGTTTCAGTATGGTTTTTCACGATCGTTATCGTTTTATCGTTTTTAACATCTTCCTTCTTGTCGTGACCAACAGTCAGTGACCGATTGTATCCAACATTCTCCGTACGGCTACTTTCTGTGATGTTTTTATGGTTTTTTTCCGCATGAATGTAGAGTTCTTCCGATCCTTTTTTATCTTCGAAACGGATTTCATTAAACGTTTTGGTGTTGCCACCCTTTGTGCTTCGGCTCTTTATACCACTTTGGGTCATATTAGCAGGTAGATCATAGGGCGGCATCTGAACAGCATTGTAGACACGACCCGTTATTATCGGTCGATCCGGATCACCTTCAAGAAAGTCGACGATCACTTCCTGACCGATACGGGGAATATGCATCGCACCCCAGTTTTTACCTGCCCAAACCTGAGAGACTCGGATCCAGCATGAACTATTTTCATCGCTACTACCGTAACGATCCCAATGAAACTGCAGCTTTACCCGGCCATACTCATCAGTGTAGATCTCTTCCCCTGATTTACCGACCACCACCGCCGTCTGTGGACCCTGTACCATTGGCTTAGGTGTGATACGTGCAGAGCGAAAACTCTCCTTGCTGTCGATACAGGAAAACTCGCACTCATAGATCGGACCCTCCGCTATGTCGGGTACCGCATCGAAGGCATCTGAATAGAGATAATGAAAGGCACTGGTAATTAAATATTCTCGATTCTGGTCCCCACGAGGGTGTTCCGTGAGTGTGAACAACCCGCCTGTACAGACCCCACGTGCTTCACCCTTTCCTTCGAGTACTTCATGCCCCGCCTGGATCTCTTCGATACGGTTTCTGGCATAGGTTTCGCCATCTGATGTCTTCTCATACTCGCCAGGATAGTCATAGATCTCATAGTCCGCATAGGGGTGGCTTCGTGGTAAAGGCGCATTCGAAGAGAGATCGGACTTTGGTTTCTTGAAGTCGTAGTCTGTGTGTGCAAATCGGCCAGGTTGTACAGACTTGGTAAACTTCCACCCATGAATGTAATCTTTCCATCGGCTCGATCCGGCTTCGGTGGGGGGTAGATAAGGTATTTCCGAATAGGCCTCCAGGACGCTGTGGGAACTGTAGTCATCACAGAGTACTAGGGTGTGCTTTCCCGCAACATGGGTAAAGTAGTAATAGATTCCCTCTTGCTCCATCAGTCGACTGACAAAGTTAAAGTCCGTCTCCCGATACTGAACACAATACTCCCACTCTCGGTAGGCATTGCTCAACCGATCCTCGAAATCGGTGAAACCGTTATCCCGAAATACCTCCTTGATGATATCGGGTACCTTCTTATACTGAAAAATACGACAGTCTGAAGTTCTGGTAAGCAACCATAACCAGGGTCTCAGGGTAGCGCGGTAGTGTGCAAAATAGGCGATGTGACCGATTTGGGTAAACTGGCTCACATAACCGTCGAAATAGCGTTTGCTGGTATCCACCATATCCATTTCAACGGTCATTTTTTTGCCCAGTAGCGCATCATGCGCAACCGACTCATTCTCGCTCAGCAAATCTACTGTAAACTCAAACAATCGTCCTAACTCTTCTCTTGCCTCCATTTTGAGAATCAAGAGTTCATCAGGCCCCAGCGGGGTTTTGATCTGTATCTGTCGGTTACTCTGTGTGAATGCCATCCAAGACTCCTGCCTGATCAGGTGAGCATAGCAAATAGATACTCCATACCCTTTTTTGTATTTCTGCCCATGACTATAGAACAGCAGGACATCGAGTGGTAAGGAGTAAGTTTAGATTAAGAGTATGTGTGCCAGAAACTCTCCGGTCAATGATATCTGATTGGTACTTTTTCACATTGATGTTCAGTATCGTATAGTTCTGGCAGTTCAATACCGTTATATACAGAAGAATCCTGATATGTGTTTAGCAGTTTATTGGCAGACTCTAATAGAGCTTAGATGGCAGTCATATAGAATCCCACATTTCAATCTTCTCCACTGTTGGGATATATTCGAACCTAACGAGTGAATAATCCTCCATTCATAATATTTCTTCATGGATTCGTATTTGTAAGGGTGAAGTGAAATGTCAGATCGATTGAACTTCTCGGTTGAGCTAGGAAAGCGACCTCAACAGAAATCCATAAGGGGTCCTGAAAAATCGAGTCTATCGGTTGTCATTCTGGGGTCACTTAGCGGTGGCACTGGCACAGGTAACCCGCTAAGTGAACTGACACCCTCACTTCACAAAGTCGATATCGATACCCTTGATAGAGTGATTTCCCAATTACAACCCACACTGGATATAGCACTGAATGACAGTGGTCAATCATTGAAAATAGAGTTCAGCTGCATGGAGGATTTTCATCCGGATCAACTCTGCGCCCGTTTGGATCTCTTTCACACTTTGGGAAATGATGACGAGGTGATTGGTTCTGGTGAAGCTACACCTGTCAATGGAGATAAACCCGGCCAGGGAGAATCAGATCAGCAAACAATGTCGAGACTTCTAGGTAAACGCTCCCTGAATGTTGAACAACGTCAGAGTGACACCTCTGCAATATCTGATTCAAAGAAGTCAAAGATAGAAGAAGTGGTACGCCGTCTCGCAGAAACTCCGTCACACTACGATAAGCAAAACGAACCAAAGGCTGACAATCTGCATCCGGACCCCAGCCAGAAAACAACCACCCTTCTCAGGTACCTGCTACACAGTGAGGCTTTCCAGACATTAGAGGCAAGCTGGCGTTCCATAGACTGGCTTCTTCGTAGTACAGAACCTGATATGGCCATTCACTTCTATCTCCTGAACACACCCCGCCAAGTGCTGGAAAAAGATTTACTGACCAGTGATGACTCGCACTCTTCACTTATCCATCAACTTATTCAGCAACAGGTGATGGATGGCACTCCATCAGAAGTCGATTTTATTCTTATGGACAACCATAACTATACTGCCAATGAACACGACCTGATGATGCTGGATAGTCTTGGCAGGTTGGTCAACTCATTTAATGGCCGTATGTTTACTGCAGCAGATAAGTGTTTCTATGGAGATGAGGACTCAGACAAATTAGACCTGGAAGCCTGGCACGCCTTCAGGGAAACCCCCATAGCATGCAGGATATCTTTGCTGCTCCCACCAACCTTGCTGAGATTGCCGTATGGTGCCGACACTGATCCTATTGAGTCTTTCCCGTACGAAGAACTGGATGACAGTTGGCGTATAAAAGAGTTGCTTTGGGGTAATCCTGCGTATGCCCAGCTCATCCTGCTGGTGCAACAGTGGATGAGTGACGATCCTTCGGACGATTCGATAATCGCTGATCTACCAGCCTACACCTACCAGCAGGATGGTGAACAGTATCTACAACCCTGTACTGAACTATTACTGGAGGAGCGGCAGATTCATCGACTGCTTGATCTTGGACTCGTCCCCATTATCGGCAGTAGAAAGACAAATAGTATTCAGCTTCCTTGGTTCCAGACTCTGGGTCTCAACGGCAACGCCTGATCGGTAAGCTATGGATGCTAAAGCTAGTACGGATTTAACAGAAAATAGGACCAGTGAAATTCGAAGAATCTACAAACCCTATTCTCACGGAGCGTTAGATCCAAAATACTATCAGTCAGAATGGTAATATTTCACTTCCACTTGAATACGATTCATGTAGTATCAAGTACAACGGTTTTGTGCTAAACCTACCCATAAACAGGGATTAACAAAACCAATATAGAATCAGAAAGCAACAGATCTCTTGGGATTTTTTGAACCATAATTGAATAAACAGTAGAGAGGGATAGTGCAACTCAACCCTATCAAGGGTCTAGACGTTCATTCATCGCTACTCGACGGGGGATTCGGGATTGACGGCAATCATTGACCTTGACCAACTTCTCACTGCAGTTTCAGAGGAAACACCGGCAGGTGAAGACTTGGAGTACGATCCACTGTTCAGTGAAATGGAACGCGCGGCAGAAGGCAAGGGAGAACAGCAGTTTGGTGATACTATCATTCCTGCAGAAGATCCCGACTGGCGTGAGCTGAAAAAGAAATCGTTAGAGGTAGCGGGACAGAGCAAAGACTTACGAGCTGCCATTTATCTCACCCAAGCCTTAATGCATACAGATGGCTATGCCGGCCTATCCGACGGTCTATCGCTGATCAAAGGTTACATTGATGGCTACTGGGAGACGTTCCATCCACTGCTCGATCCAGATGATAATAACGACCCGACAATACGGATCAATACATTGATCAACCTCTGTGATCCCATCGATTCACTTGCTGCTGTCAATAAGATTCCCATCGTTGACTCAACAGTGATGGGTAAATTCAGCTTCCGGGACATTCAGATTGCTTCCGGCACCCTGCAACCGACTGATACAGAAAGCCAAGAGGTCACGCTTGATCAGATTGATGCCGCTTTTCGTGAGAGTACTACGGAACAGTCGCAACAGACCCTTTCACAGTTACGTCATGCCATTGAATGTGTAGACGCTATAGAGAATCGACTCAATGAACTGGTCGGTGTCGATCAGTCTCCCGATCTGCAATCCTTGGTATCGCTGCTTAAGCAAGTGGAAAAAGAGGTGGCGATGCGTGCCGGGGTTGAATCCCTTTCGGAGGATTCAGATAACACCGTGAATGGTGAATCCACACAGCAACAGGCAGCGGCACCAGGCGTCATCAACAATAGGGATGATGTGATTCGCGCCCTGGAGAGAATCAGCCAGTATTACCAGAAGAATGAACCTTCCAGCCCGATCCCGCTTCTACTTGAACGGGCAAGGCGACTGGTGAAGATGGACTTCCACGAGATCGTGCAGGATCTCGCCCCCGGTGGCGTATCCGAATTCGATTTTCTGTGGAAGCAGGATGATACATAGGATAGGCATTTCTCGTCGAGGAATGAGATTTGATTGGCAACCATACCGATATAGAGAGGTAGATCGTGGCAAAAGAGAGCAGCCAGAAATTCGTAGCCCGCAACCGAGCGCCTAGGGTCCAGATTGAATATGACGTGGAACTCTATGGGGCTGAAAAGCAGATCCAGCTACCTTTCATCATGGGGGTGATGGCGGATCTCTCAGGCAAACCGGAAGAGGCATTACCTCCCGTCGCTGAACGAAAAATGCTGGAGATTGATGTCGATAATTTCGATGAACGGCTCAAGGCTATGAAACCACGTACTGCCTTCAGGGTGCCAAACACCCTGACGGGTGATGGCAACATCAATGTGGATATCACCTTCGAAAGCATGGATGACTTTTCACCGGCAGCCGTCGCGAAAAAGGTGGGCGCATTGCGCCAATTGCTCGATGCGCGTACCCAACTGGCGAATCTGCTGACCTATATGGATGGTAAATCGGGCGCAGAAGAGCTGATTGCCAAGGCGCTGAATGATTCGACACTGCTCCAATCCCTCGCCTCTTCCCCTAACCCTGACGATGCAGCATCTGAGGAACCAACCTCAGACGAGGAGTAAAGCATGGCTGATACAGATACCCAAAAAGCACAGGGTAGTGAATCAACCCTAGGTGTGGCACCCGACGAATTCTCAGCACTGCTTCAGCAGGAATTTAAGCCAAAAACAGAGCGGACCAAGGAAGCTGTGGTCAGTGCAGTACAAACTTTGGCAGAGCAAGTCTTAAAAGAGACAAGCACCATATCCGATGATGCGGTTGAAACCATTGAAGGCATCATTGCAGAGATCGATAGAAAGCTAACCGAGCAGGTCAACCTGATCCTGCATCATGAAGACTTCCAAAAACTGGAAGGCAGCTGGCGTGGTCTGCATCATTTGGTGAACAACACTGAAACCGATGAGATGTTGAAGATTCGGGTGATGAATATCACCAAACTGGAGCTGGGTAAAACCCTGAAGAAGTTCAAGGGAACAGCCTGGGATCAGAGTCCGATCTTCAAAAAAGTCTATGAAGAGGAGTATGGGCAATTCGGTGGCGAACCCTATGGTTGCCTGGTCGGCGATTACCATTTTGATAACACCCCACCTGATGTGGAACTGCTCACCGGTATGTCCCAGGTAGCAGCTGCTTCCCATGCGCCGTTCATCGCAGGTGCCGCCCCCACGGTTATGCAGATGGAGTCCTGGCAGGAACTGGCCAATCCACGGGACCTGACAAAAATATTCCAGACCCCTGAGTATGCCTCCTGGCGTTCTCTCAGAGAGTCGGAAGATTCACGCTATATCGGCCTCGCCATGCCGCGCTACCTGGCCCGCCTTCCCTATGGCGCCAAGACAGATCCGGTGGAAGAGTTCGATTTTGAAGAGGATACGGAAGGCGCTCAGCACGACAAATATACCTGGTCAAATTCTGCCTACACGATGGCTGTTAATATTAACCGGGCCTTCAAGATGTATGGCTGGACTACCCGCATTCGCGGTGTCGAATCCGGTGGTGCCGTAGAAGATTTACCGACTCACACCTTCCCCACCGATGATGGCGGTGTGGATATGAAGTGTCCGACTGAGATTGCCATCTCTGATCGCCGCGAAGCTGAACTGGCTAAAAATGGTTTTATGCCACTGTTGCATCGCAAAAACTCAGACTTTGCTGCCTTTATCGGTGCGCAGTCACTGCAAAAACCATCGGAATATGATGACCCGGACGCGACCGCCAATGCCAATCTGGCGGCACGTCTGCCCTATCTCTTTGCCAGTTGCCGTTTCGCCCACTATTTGAAATGCATCGTGCGCGACAAGATCGGTTCATTCAAGGAACGCGACGACATGGAGAAGTGGCTCAATAAATGGATTCAGAAGTATGTTGAACCTAGCCCGGGTACTGCTTCTGAGGAAGACAAAGCGCGCAAACCACTGGCTGCAGCTGAAGTGGTCGTCTCTGAAGTCGAAGGTAATCCGGGTTACTACACGTCAAAATTTTTCCTGCGTCCGCATTACCAGCTGGAAGGATTGACGGTTTCTCTGCGTCTGGTATCCAAACTACCGTCTGAAAAGACAGCCTGATACCGCGCAAACCACTAATAGGAGAATAGAATCATGGCAGTCGATATGTTTATGAAGATTGATGGGGTTGATGGTGAAAGTACCGATGATGCCCATAAAAAATGGATTGAGTTACTCAGCTTCAGTCATGGCGTGTCACAACCCGTATCCGGTGCCAGTGGGACGGGTGGGCGTACTGGTGGTCGTGCCGATTTCAATTCATTCATGGCGATGAAAACCATTGATAACGGTACACCGGATCTCAATATCAAATGTGCCAAGGGCGAACACATTCCAAAAGTGGAAGTGGAGCTCTGCCTGGCGTCTGGGGATAAGCACACCTTCATGAAATACACCATGGAGGATGTTGTCGTCAATTCGGTGATGCCAGGCGGTAGCGCTGGCGATGAAAGCAAGCCCATGGAAACGGTAGAGTTTGCCTATGGTAAGTTCAAATGGGAGTACACCCCCATCGATCATACCGGTAAGCCTGGTGCCGCCACTGATAGAACCTGGAACCTGGAAACCAACAAGCAGGAGTAGGCTCCGCCATAATGGGTGATCCCCATTTTGCGGTTACAGCTGACACAATCCCTCCCCATGCGGGGAGAGGGTTGGCGTGAGAGGCTGTTTTCGTAGGTAATTGGAGGGATATGGCAACATCCATGGTAGTCACAACAGACTGTGCTTACAAAAAAGTCATAACAACAGTGTGTAGGGGTCGTAGCAGATTGCCGCGATCGCAGAGCAGATAAGGCAATAATGATGCGTGCAGAAGAACTCTTACAACAAGGTGAACTAGACGAGGCCTTACAGGCACTACAACAAGCAATACGCAAAGAGCCCTCAAACGCAAAGTTTCGGGTATTTCTATCCCAGTTATTGTGTGTCATCGGCGAATGGGAACGCGCTCTGAGCCAATTGGATGTAGCGGGTGATCTTGACCCTCTCAACCTGCCTATGGCGCAGACATATCGGGAGGCGATACGCTGCGAGCTGTTTCGCAATAAGGTGTTTACTGGTGACAAATCTCCCTTGATCTTTGGTGATCCACCAAAGTGGACGGCCTTTCTCATCGAGGCACTGCGACTATCTGGCACTGGTGATTACGTACAATCTGAAAAACTGCGTAGTCAGGCCTTTGAGCTTGCGCCAGGTAGTGCCGGCAGCATCGACGAACAGCCTTTCGAATGGATTGCCGATGCCGATTCCCGGATTGGACCGGTGATGGAGGCTATCGTCAATGGCCGATACTACTGGATACCGATGCAAAGACTGAAACAGGTGGATATCGACCCGCCCGAAGACCTGCGAGACATGGTATGGGCACCTGCCCATCTGGTTTTTGAGAACGAGGGTGAAGCCGTTGCACTGATTCCCGCTCGCTATCCTGCTACGGAAAGTGCTAGCGACCCAGCTTTAAAGCTCTCCAGAAAAACCGAATGGCAAGAACCGTTCGAAGGACTCTATACCGGCTTGGGACAGCGGATGCTTGCAACCAATCTGAATGAGTATCCCCTGTTAAGTACCCGTCAAATTCTTTTTCAAGCCAGTTCAGATAGTGAAGCAGAATGATGCTAATCCCTATCCCATGTTTTTAAAGCAATCTATACAGTACATGGCGGTCAACAGAGGAATTTGGATTGAAGGTCTCTAACCATCAAGAACTGTTACAGCCGTCGTTGTTTGATCGACTCACTGACGACGAGCCGGGAAAGACCCGTGAATCACAAGATAAACGGGCCATCTCCATGCGCCGACTGCGTCAAATGGTACTCCGTGATCTGGCCTCGCTCTTGAATACTACAAATCTTGCCACCACCGAAGATTTAGCCCCCTATCCGGAGGTGGAACGCTCCGTACTCAACTATGGTCTGAGTGAGCTTTCCGGACATCTGGTATCCGGGATGGATCTCAATAGACTCGAACGTATGGTACGTCAGGCTGTGCAGAATTTTGAACCACGCATTTTGCCACAGACAGTCAAAGTTCGTTCCATTAGAGACACCGGTAAAGAGAGTCACAATCGTTTGATGTTCGAAATAGAAGGACAGCTGTGGGCAGTCCCGACACCCTCTCATATGCTGATCAAAACCCAGATTGATCTGGAGGAAGGCGGCGTAACCTTGTCCGATGCCTTCAGCACGGGTATGGAGTAATCCAATGGACCCACGATTACTCAAATACTACAACCGTGAACTGCAGTACATGCGCGAGATGGGTGCAGAGTTCGCCAAGTCCTATCCAAAGATCGCCAATCGCCTCTCTCTCGACGAATTCGAGTGTGCTGATCCCTATGTGGAACGTCTGCTCGAGGGATTCAGCTTTCTGACGGCCCGTATCCAACTCAAGCTCGATGAGGAGTTTCCCCGTTTTACTCAACATCTGATGGAAAGGGTCTTCCCTCACTACCTCTGCCCGACCCCCTCGATGATGGTGGTGCAGTTCCAAGCGGATATGCTGGAACCCTCCCTGGGTGACGGTTTTCTACTGCCTCGCCACTCCACCCTTCGCAGCCGTCTTGGTAAAGCAAGTCACACAACCTGTATTTACCGGACTGCACAAGATGTCACGCTCTGGCCTATTGAGTTACAAAGTGTCGACTATCTGTCATCTCCAGCAGCAATCAAACTGGCTGGTATTGGCAAACAGAATAAGGCCAAGGCAGCTATCCGCCTCAGATTCAATACAACGGGTGAAATCCCGTTCAACAAACTTGCTTTGGACAGCTTGCCGTTATTTCTGACCGGCGGTGAGACGGGCATGCGCGTTTTTGAAGCGCTGGCGGGACACACCCTGCGTATCGTTGGACGCGCCCCTGAAACCGAAACTTACAGGACAACCGCCGAACCCAAACCTGTACGGATCATGGGTTTTGAAAAGGATGAGTCACTGCTTCCCTACGGTCCTCGTTCATTTCAAGGCTACCGCTTTCTGGCCGAGTACTACGCGCTGCCTGAACGTTTTATGTTCATCGAATTGAACGATCTGCAGCGAGTAATCAGTGGTTGTGATGGTCAACTGCTGGATCTATTCATCCTGCTTGATGAGAGTGATTCGGGTCTGGAAGGGAGTCTCAGCGAAGCAAACTTCCTACTCAACTGTTCACCAACCATCAATCTGTTTCCAAAGCGTGCTGATCGTATTCATCTGACCGACAGCGAATCGGAATACCACATCCTTCCAGACCGGACGCGCCCCATGGACTACGAAGTCTATGAAGTCAGCGGGATTAAGGGTTTTGGCAGTAACACAGATCAAAGTCAAACCTTCTATCCCTTCTATGCCTCTAACGACTTCATTGCCAACAATCAGCCACAGGCCTACTTCGCCATCCACAGGATGCCAAGACTCCTCTCCTCCAAGCAGCAACGGGAAGGTGCAAGGTCCAGTTATATCGGCAGTGAAGTCTTTGTCTCCATCGTGGATGGCGATGAAGCACCCTACCAAAGTGATCTGCGACAACTTGCCGTAACGACGCTCTGTACCAACCGTGATCTGGCAATGCATATTCCTTTGGGTCAAGGGGGATCGACGTTCTCCCTCGACAGCAGTACTCCGGTCAATAACATTCGTTGTATAGGTTCACCCACCAAACCTAAACCCTCTACGGCCCAGGGGTCTATCAGTTGGCGTCTTGTCAATCATCTCTCCCTCAACTATCTCTCACTGGCAAGTGAGGATCAGGAACAGAGTACAGCCGCATTAAAGGATTTCCTGCAACTCTATGCAGACACCAGCGACCCATCATTACGTAAACAGGTGGAGGGTGTTGTTTCGATCACCTCAAAACCGGTCAATCGACGTCTACCCAGCCCAGGTCCTATAGCCTTTGGCCATGGACTGGAGATTACCCTGACACTGGATGAAGCTGCCTTCGAAGGCAGTGGCGCTTTTTTATTTGGTGCGATGATGGAGCAGTTTTTTCGAAAATACACAGCAATCAACTCCTTCACGGAAACAGTCATTGTCACACTTGAACGCGGAGAGATCATGCGATGGCCGGTAAGGCTGGGTCTGAGACAAACGCTATAGGTCTGTTTGACAGGCTGCAACAAGCACCCTATCGCTTCGATTTCTATCAGGCGATGCGCAGGCTTGAGTGTGCCTATCCTCAAGAGCCCAGGTTAAGTGAATCACTGCACGCCAAGCGCGACAAGATTCGACTCGGTCAGGATCCAACTATGGCCTTTCAGCCCTCCACACTCTGTTCATTTCGTCAAGGCAAGGGACAACTACCTCCACGCCTGGGGGTCTACTTTTTTGGGTTGTTCGGTCCGAATGGTCCACTGCCACTGCATCTCACAGAGTATGTCCACGAGCGCCTGCACAATGATCACGATACCACCCAAGTCGGTTTTCTCGACCAGTTTCACCATCGCCTGCTAACCCTCTTCTACCGGGCTTGGGCCAACAGCCAGCCAACGGTCAGCTTCGACCGTCCGGATCGGGATAAATTCGGTAACTATCTGGGCTCAGTATTTGGTATTGGCTCACCCCACCTGCGAAACCGGGATGCAATGCCGGATCTGGCGAAATTGCACTATGCTGGGCGGCTTGCCGATCAGACCCGCAATGCAGAGGGCCTGGAGGCCATCCTGCAGGATTTCTTTCAACTCCCGGTGCATATCGATGAATTCATCGGGACCTGGATCGACCTACCTGAAAACAGCCGTTGTCGGTTGGGTGAATCGACCGACATCAGCGCCTTGGGTGCAACGATTATCCTTGGCGACCGGATATGGCAGGGACAACAGAAATTCCGCATCGTGATGGGTGCCATCAACTTTGCAGATTACCAACGTATGTTGCCGGGCGGTGGGAGTCTGAAACGGCTGATCGCAGCGGTGAAAAACTATATTGGTGATGAGCAGGACTGGGAATTGAACCTGATCCTGGAAGAGAAAGAGGTGCCACCGCTCTGTCTGGATGGTGAAAGCCGTTTGGGCTGGACGACCTGGCTTGCTCAAGAACCCCTGGGACGGAATGGTGATGACCTGTTCCTACATCCCAATGAACTTAGAGGTCTTCAGTCATGAGCGAGATTAATCGTGCCGCCCTGTTTGGAAAGTTGAACAGCCTCGGTTACAAGGCCATAGAAAGTGCAACCGTATTCTGCAAAATGCGTGGCAATCCCTATGTAGAGCTGGTCCATTGGCTGCATCAGATTCTGCAACTGCAGGACTCGGATCTACACCGCATCATCAAGCAATTCAATCTCGATCCTTCTCATCTGGCAAAGGACATCACCGAAACACTGGATTCCCTGCCCCGTGGCTCGACCTCGATTTCCGACCTCTCTTCCCATGTGGAAGAGGCTACCGAGCGCGCCTGGGTGTATGGCACATTGATGTTCAGCGATGCTCAGGTACGTACTGGCTATCTAATCGTAGGTGTACTGAAAACCAATAGTCTACGCAACGCCCTGCTACGGATTTCAGACCAGTTTAAAAAGATCAGTGTCGATACATTGACCGACCGATTCACTGAAGTGGTAGAGGGTTCCCCCGAACAGGCATTGCGCTCAAACGATGGTTTTCAGACCGGGGGTGGCGCCGCACCCGGTGAGGCCAGCGATGCTATCGCCCCCGCACAGATGGGCAAGCAACAAGCACTGCACCAGTTCTCGGTCGATCTGACTGAGCGAGCCAGAAATGGCGAGATTGATCCGATCGTCGGACGCGATGAGGAGATCCGCCAAATCGTCGATATCCTGATGCGCCGCCGTCAGAACAATCCGATTCTTACCGGTGAAGCCGGTGTGGGCAAGACAGCAGTTGTGGAGGGTTTCGCCCTGCATATTGCCCGTGGTGATGTACCGCCACCGCTCAAGGATGTCTCCCTGCGTGTACTCGATGTAGGATTACTGCAGGCTGGTGCGAGCATGAAAGGTGAGTTCGAAAACCGGCTCAAGCAGGTGATTGAGGAGGTTCAATCCTCTGAAAAACCAATCATCCTCTTTATCGACGAAGCCCATACTCTGATCGGAGCGGGTGGCAGCGCTGGTACCGGTGATGCTGCTAATCTGCTGAAACCGGCCCTCGCCCGGGGCACCTTGCGCACTGTCGCGGCCACCACCTGGGCCGAGTACAAGAAATATATCGAAAAGGATCCGGCTCTCACCAGGCGTTTTCAGGTCGTCCAGGTCGATGAACCGGATGAGGAGCGGGCCATCCGCATGATGCGTGGTATGGCATCGACCCTGGAAGATCACCACCAGGTACAGATATTGGATGAGGCCCTTGATGCCTCTGTCAGACTCTCCCACCGCTATATCCCTGCCCGTCAGTTGCCCGATAAGTCGGTCAGTCTGTTGGATACCACCTGTGCCAGAGTTGCCATCAGTCAGGCCGCCGTACCTGCTGAGGTCGAAGACAGTAGACGCCGTATCGAGGCCCTGGAGACAGAGCAACAGATTATCGGCCGGGAAAAGGCCATCGGTATGGATACCGAGGAGCGTGAATCGGTGACCGATGGGAAGCTGGAGCAGGAACGCACACGTCTGGAGCAGCTCACGGCACGTTGGGAGGTGGAGAAGTCCCTGGTCGAAGAGGTGCTGCAGATACAAAACAAGTTGAAGGGGTTAAATGGTGACGATAGCGATGCATCATCGAGTGATGCCCCCCCCGCCACCGATGAGTCGGGGCAAGATGAATCAAACACCGAACAAGAGATCACGGCGTCAGACGCTTCACCAGAGGAGTCGGCTGAGGAACTGCTCAAACGCCTCACAGAGCTCAAATCGGAGCTCGCTGCGCTACAGGAAGAGAACCCTTTGATCCTCCCCAGTGTGGATGCCCAGGCGGTCGCCTCAGTAGTGGGTGACTGGACGGGGATACCGGTCGGCCGGATGGTGAAAAATGAGATCGAAACCATTCTCAATCTCAGCGATACGTTGGCAAAACGGGTGATTGGTCAAGACCATGCATTAAAGATGATATCGCGTCGTATCCAGACCTCCCGTGCCAACCTGGATAACCCGAATAAACCAATCGGCGTGTTTATGCTCTGTGGTCCCTCCGGTGTAGGTAAAACCGAGACCGGGTTGACCCTGGCCGAGTCACTTTACGGTGGAGAGCAGAACGTCATCACCATCAATATGAGTGAATTCCAGGAAGCCCATACGGTCTCCACGCTGAAGGGCGCACCTCCCGGTTATGTGGGGTACGGCGAGGGGGGCATTCTCACCGAGGCGGTTCGCCGTAAACCCTACAGCGTGGTACTTTTGGATGAGGTCGAAAAGGCCCACCCGGATGTACATGAGATCTTCTTCCAGGTCTTCGACAAGGGTTGGATGGAGGATGGCGAAGGGCGGCATATCGACTTCAAGAACACCCTGATCCTGCTGACCTCTAACGTGGGTACGGAGATGATCGATAATCTGTGCAAGGACCCAGAACTGATGCCGGAAACAGAGGCCATTGCCGCCTCCCTGCGAGATCCCCTGTTAAAGGTCTTCCCGGCTGCCCTGCTGGGCCGTCTGGTTGTGATCCCCTACTATCCGCTGAGTGATGAAATCCTCGCCAAGGTAGTATGTTTGCAACTGGGCAGAATCGAGACACGTATCCAGGAGAATCATGGCATACCGCTCACCTATGACGATGAAGTGATCAAGCTGATCATCAGTCGCTGCACCGAGGTGGAGAGTGGTGCCAGAATGGTGGATGCGATCCTCACCAACACCCTGCTCCCCGAAGTCAGCCGTCATCTTTTGATTGAGAAGATGGAGGGTCGTCCGATTGGAAAAATCCATATTGGTGTGGAGAATGACGAATTCAGCTATAACTTTTCCTAACCCTGACTATTCAATAGAGAGATAATCGGCAACCCCATGTTTTCTGATAGCGGCAGTATGAAAATCACCCTTACGGTCACCCAGGTCGCCGGGACAACCCCGTCACAACCCCTGTCAGTGACCTTTGATGAACAGGGTGGCACTATCGGGCGCAGGGATGAGAATGATTGGGTATTACCCGACCCTGAACGGTTCATCTCCGGACGTCATGCCCAGGTGGATTTCAGTGAGGGCGCCTTTCATCTTACAGATGTCAGTTCAAACGGGGTGTTTGTAAACCACACTGCCCAACCACTCGGTATGGATAACCGGGTTGCCCTGCAAGATGGAGATATCATCAGCATAGGCGACTACGATATTAGTGTGTCATTGCAGAAACCGGCCAGTCCAACACTTGAATCAAATGGATTTGAAGGATTGGATGACCCATTCGCTCATATGGTGGATGAGAGTGCCGGACAGGAACTGAGGTCTTCTCTGAACCTCCTGTTGAAATGCCGCAATCCGAACCTGTCATCGAAGAGCATTTCTCGCTCGAAGAGCCACAAGCGCCTAGTCTGGAGACGGATGAAGCCTCCCTCGATATCGAGCAATCCGGTCAACCCTCCCAAGCGGATCACACGTCAGATCTGAACGCCTACTTCAACCAACCAACCCCGATTCCTGAAGATTGGGATCTGGATGAGGACAACAGCGAACATGAGGTTGTACAGAATGGTGATCTAATACCCGAGATCCTTCCCCCGCTTGACGACCAACCGATAGCGGATGTGATCCCTGCACCTCCTATAGCACAACCCACACCATCAGAGCAGATGACACCGCCTCCTGCCGTTAACCAGGAAGCGATCCCGAGGCCAGGACAGAGGGCAAGAGAGATAGCGCCAACCCCGTCACAACCTCCCCTGAATAAGCAAGCCCCAGCACCCTCTTCTGTTGCGACCGGTGACGAGGCTGCCTTGCGTAAGGCACTGGCGCAGGGTATGGGTATTCCTGAAAGCCATTTCGAGGCACTGCCTCTGCCGGCATTGCTGGAAAACCTTGGCCAGGTGTTACGAACCAGCGTCGATGGCACGATGTCGATTCTCCGCGCCAGGGCACAAATGAAGGGGGAATTTCGTATGTCGCAAACCATGATTCAACCGGTCGAGAACAATCCTTTGAAGTTCTCTATCAATATCGAGGAAGCCCTGCGACATGTCATCAACCCCAATCCGAGCAGCGGTTATCTCACCCCGCTGTTAGCATTTGAGGAGGCCCATGAAGATATTGAAGCGCATATGCTAGCAGTGATGGTCGGTATGCAGGCTGCATTGCAGGTAGTACTGCAGCGCTTTAAACCGGAGATACTGGAACAGCGCCTGGGTCAACCCGCGCTGCTTGAGAAACTGCCTCTCTACAAACAGGCCAAGACGTGGGAACTGTTCACCAAACTCTATAGTGAGATCGCAAACGAAGCCGAGGATGACTTTCATCAGCTGTTTGGACGCACCTTTTCTCAAGCTTATGAAGCGCAGATTCGTCGTTTGGAATCACTCAAACAATCAGACCCCAATCTACCCAACTAAATGGAAGCAAGCAGATGAAAGCAATCATAAAAAACGGACTGCTCACCCTGGGACTCCTCTACCTGTTCCTAATGATAGGTTGCTCAAGTGTCTCCAGCGTCAAAGTTTCAATGAATGCAGACAATAGCGTTAACCCCGACATCAACGGACGTCCATCGCCAATTGTTGCACGTATCTACGAACTGAAATCACTCAGCGTGTTTAACAATGCAGATTTCTTCAATCTATTTGAGCAAGACGTTGCGCTATTGGGTGAAGAGATGCTGATGCGTGACGAACTGCACTTCCAACCCGGTGAAGTAAAGACCCTGACTCGGGATCTGCAACCGGATACACGGTTCGTCGGTGTCATTGGCGCCTATCGTGATATTGAGAATGCCACCTGGCGCCGATCTATCGAGATCAACGTGCACGACGAAACAACCTTTGTGATAGAGTTTGGAAAGAGCGGCATCATTCTCCAGAAAAGTAAATAACTTACTAAAAGAGCCGAAAAAATGGGCTATATCCGGATTTCGCAACGACATAATATTCAATTATGTGCAGCATAGTATAGCCTTGTAGGCATTTACAGTGTACGAAATTTAGC
>JAIVEQ010000064.1 GCA_023838465.1 Candidatus Thiodiazotropha sp. | reverse complement strand
CTAAGCCAAAAAAGCAAACCGAATAGCAACCCCCTGGCCGGACGGTGAGATTGTCTCAACCCGTCCGGCGTTTTTTTGGCCGCAATTTAGCTGATTACAGCTAATTTTCATTAAATTGTCTGGACCAGCAACGATGGTTTGATAGTGTGCAGCAAGCGCTATTTTTCAGACCGGGAACCCTGTCTGATGGCTGTCACTAACACCCTTGATTATTGTGCTGTTTTTCTACTTTGACCTTAGTCAAGGATGGTAGACGGGAGGAAATTAAAGTGGCAATTAGACCGAACAAACTGACAGTCATGTGAAGTTCACACTACTGAGTCAAAGATTTCCTTGAGATCAAGGGTATATCGCCAGGCCAATCAACTGCATGGCCGGTGTGATTTATCCCGTACATAACGACAGGTCGTACCTATGAATACGAAAGGGGTTGTTTATCTGGTGGGCTCGGGACCTGGTGACCCCGATCTGCTGACTGTCAAAGCACTCAGATTAATGTGCTCTGCCGATGTGGTGGTTTATGATCGGCTGGTCTCGCCCGAGATTATGGCAATGGTTCCGCCTGGCGTTACACGCATTGCAGTGGGTAAGGCACCCGGCATGCATTGTGTGCCACAGGATGAGATAAATTCCCTGCTTACGAGTCTGGCTAAAAGAGCACGTAACATCGTGCGCCTTAAGGGCGGGGACCCCTTTGTCTTTGGGCGTGGTAGTGAAGAGGCGCTCTATCTGCACCAGCACGGTATTCGTTTCGAGGTCGTTCCCGGTATTACGGCTGCTTCAGCGGTCACAACCTATGCAGGTATTCCATTAACTCACCGTTCGATGAGTCGGGGAGTGAGACTGGTTACCGGTCATTTCCGGGAAGATGAAGCACTGGAACTCGATTGGGAAAAACTGGCAGATACCACTGCGACCCTGGTGGTCTATATGGGACTGTCCAATCTGGGTGAGATCGTGCAACAGCTGATCGATGTTGGACGCGGGCCGGATACACCGGCTGCGGTCATCCAGGAAGGCACAACACCTCGCCAGCGTATGGTACAGGGAACCCTCGCGACACTGAATCAACGAGTAGCAGAAGCAGGGCTCAGTTCACCGGTGATTATCATCGTCGGGGAGACAGTGACCCTGGCTGAGCAACTTGCCTGGTTCGAGCCTCAGGAGGTCTGCGATGAAACGCCCTGTATTGATCGCTGTTAGCCTCATACTATGGGCTCAAGGCAGTTGGGGCGCGGAGATCTCCACACCACGCCGCGCTGAACTCCTCAATTTGCTCAAACACGACTGTGGATCCTGTCATGGACTCTCTTTGAAAGGTGGTCTGGGACCTGCTTTGACACCGGATTACCTAGTGGGTAAGCCGATCGATTTTCTTGTTGCGACCATACTGTATGGCCGACCCGGTACCCCTATGCCGCCTTGGCGGCCATTTTTATCCGACCCAGAAGCGTTCTGGTTGGCGGAACAGATCAAAGCAGGTGTGAGATGAAAATTCTGACCCTCATATTCCTGATTTGTGTGGCGTGCTACACACCGCTGCTGGCCAGTGAAGAACGAGGAACCGGCGATCTCGGTGTGGTCGTAGAGCGAGCAGACGGCAGTCTGCAGGTGATTGAGAGCACCGGCAATACCTTGCTGGGACGTATCGAGGGATTGGGTGACCTCTCTCATGCATCTGCGGTTTTCTCCCGCGATGAAAGATACGCCTACCTGTTCGGGCGGGACGGCGGTCTGACCAAGGTCGATATCCTGCAACGTAAAATCGTCGCGCGTACTATTCAGTCTGGCAACAGTATTGGTGGTGCAATCTCACAGGATGGAACCTTGGTCGCGGTATCCAACTATGAGCCGGGTGGTGTACGTATCTTCAACGCCACGACCCTGGCTCCGGTCGCCGATATTCCTGCTGTATACGGTGATGGCAAACAATCGAAGGTAGTCGGTCTGGTGGATGCACCGGGAGACCGCTTCATCTTCAGCCTCTGGGATGCGGGTGAGATTTGGGTGGCGGAGATGAAGAATCCGCACAAACCAGTCATCCACAAATATAAAAATGTGGGTGTGCAACCCTACGATGCTTTGATCACACCGGATGGACGCTACTACATCGCCGGTCTCTACGGAGAGGATGGATTGGTTCTGCTCGATCTGTGGAACCCGGATAAAGGCCCCAAACGAATCTTGGGTGACTACGGCAAGGGTCAACAGAAACTGCCGGTCTACAAAATGCCCCACCTTGAGGGCTGGGCGATTGCCGGTAAGCGACTATTTATCCCAGCAGTGGGAAGACATCAGGTGTTGGTCGTTGATACGGACACTTGGAGTGAGGTCGATCGACTGGATGTGCATGGTCAACCGGTATTTGTGATGTCACGCCCAGACGGGCGTCATGTATGGATCAACTTTGCTTTCCCTAACAACGATACCATCCAGATATTTGATACCCAAGAGATGAAACTGGTAAAGACGTTACAGCCAGGGAAGGGGGTTTTGCATATGGAATTCGAACCTCGCGGTGAAGAGGTTTGGGTCTCGGTACGCGATATTGACCGTCTGCAAGTTTACGACACTGAAAGTTTCAAGCAAGTGGCTGAATGGCCTGCCTTGAAACCCTCCGGGATTTTTCTGACTTCCCGGGCACACCGTATAGGACTCTGAGATGGTTGCGCAAAAAGAATCGATCCTCGACAGGCCATTGAATGAAATTGAAAAGCGGCTGTTGAATGATTTTCAGGATGGCTTTCCGCTGACAACATCCCCTTTTCAGGACATAGCGGAACAATTAGGCAGCAATGAGCAAATTGTGATGAATACACTGGAACAGCTTCAAAGCAATGGTTTGATCAGTCGAGTGGGCCCCGTATTTCGTCCCAACCGGGTTGGTGCAAGCACCCTTGCTGCAATGGCAGTGCCGATGGAACGATTGGAGGCGGTTGCTGCCCTGGTGAGCGGCTATGGAGAGGTCAACCACAACTACGAACGTGAACACGATTTGAATCTCTGGTTTGTCGCAACAGCCGCGGATCGTGAAAAACTGAATAGTGTCATCAGTGAGATTGAAACACGTACCGGGCTGGAGGTCATCGACCTGCCTATGATTGAGGATTTCTATATCAACCTGGGGTTTCCACTGCAATGGAGCTAAATTCACACACCACTACTTCCGATGCAGAATCAATCGATCTTGAGTTGGTCTGCGCGATTCAGAATGGCTTGCCCCTGGTTCCCCATCCCTATGCTCACATCGCTGCACAGCTGGGACTATCTGAAGACGAAGTGCTGGCACGCCTCAAGCGTTTAATGGAGACGGGTGATATACGTCGTCTCGGTGTGGTGGTGCGTCATCGTGAGTTAGGCTATCGGGCCAATGCGATGGTGGTCTGGGATGTGCCTGATGAGCGGGTTACTGAAATTGGACGCCTGATTGGCAGCCAGTCATGTGTCACCCTCTGCTATCGACGTCCGCGCCGTCCGGGTCGCTGGCGTTACAATCTCTTCTGCATGATTCATGGGCGCAGTCGGGAAGGGGTCCTGAACAACCTGGAAAAGATGGTCGAGAGGTGCGATCTGGCTTGGATTGAGCGTGATGTACTGTTCAGTTTGCGTCGCTTCAAACAGCGTGGTGCCCGATACGGTGTTGATCAAGATGCCTCTCACAGGCCAGCAAGCCGTAGCTTACTGGGTGTGGAGTAGTTCTATGCAGCCGCTCTCATGCTTTGAACGTCACCTGATCAATCAATTTCAGGGTGGAGTACCGCTGGCACAACGACCTTTTCGCCACATGGCGGAGACACTGGGTGCCGATGAGGAACAGGTGATGGTGACCATCCAGCGACTCCTCGATCAGGGCTGGTTGTCGCGCTTTGGTCCTCTCTATAACGCTGAGCGCCTGGGAGGTAGTCTGATACTGGCTGCAATGGCCGTTCCGGAAGAGCGATTTGAACAGGTGACAGAATCAGTCAATGCATTACCGGAGGTGGCACACAACTATCGGCGAGACCATTGGTTGAATATGTGGTTCGTGCTTGCAACCGATTCGGCTAGCACTACCGCAAAGGCCATCGAACGGATAGAGCGGGAGACGGATCTACAGGTCCTGGCCTTCCCGAAAGAGCAGGAGTTCTATCTTGGGCTGTGGTTTGAGATCAAAGATGATGGTAGCTTCAATACCCGTTCTCTCCCTGCCACCGAGGCATCGCAAACACAGGCATTGGATGAACTGGATAAACGAATTATTGCCGAGACCCAGGTTGGTCTGCCCCTGACCCATGAGCCTTGCGAGACTGTAGCGGAAAGTATCGGTTGTTGGCCCAGTGATGTTGTCACACGAATGGATGCCATGCAGGAGAGTGGTGTCATCCGGCGGCTGGGTGTGGTGCCCAACCACTATCGGCTGGGATTCAAAGGTAACGGTATGACGGTGTGGAACATCCCTGATGAGCAACTGCAGAAGGCTGGCGCCCGTCTTGGTGCCATGGATTACGTCAGCCACTGCTATGCCAGGCCCCGACATATGCCGGATTGGCCCTACAACCTGTTTGCCATGGTGCATGGGCGCAACCGGGAAGAGGTGATGGAGAAGGTGAGCGAGATGAGCAGCTTGCTGCAACCACTCAGCAAAGGCCATGAGGTGTTGTTCAGCAGTGCCGTGCTGAAAAAGACCGGCATGCGACTCGCCGTATAGGTAGGCCAATATGTTTAGAATCAGCCGTTATCTCAATGCACTGGATAAGCCAGCATCCAGTACTTCTCAACCGATCAAACCGACAGGTCCGGTGGTGATCTGGAATCTGGTAAGACGCTGTAATCTGACCTGTCGTCACTGCTATGCCACTTCGGCAGATAAGGATTTCCCCGGTGAGTTGGATACCCCGCAGGTCTATACAGTAATGGACGATCTGAAGGCATATGGTGTGCCGGTATTGATCCTCTCCGGTGGCGAACCGCTGATGCACCCGGATATTTTTGAGATCTCCCGACGAGCCAAAGCGGAGGGATTCTATGTGGGCCTCTCCAGCAACGGTACTTTGATCACTGAAGAGACGATTGGTGATATTGCTGAAGTGGGTTACGACTATGTCGGAATCAGTATTGACGGCATGCGCGAGACCCACGACCGTTTTCGTCGCAAACAGGGCGCCTTTGACGAATCACTCCATGGCATCCGTCTCTGTCGCGAGGCGGGTCTCAAAGTAGGGTTGCGATTCACTCTGACACAGGAGAATGCAGCTGAATTACCTGATCTGTTGCAATTGATGGATGCAGAGGGCGTTGACAAGTTTTACCTTTCACACCTCAATTATGCGGGTCGTGGTTATAAGAACCGCAAGGATGACGTACACCATCGACTCACCCGGGATGCGATGGATCTGCTCTTTTCCACTTGCTGGGAGGATGTGCAGCAGGGACGACATCGTGAATTCGTTACCGGTAACAATGATGCCGACGGCGCTTACATGCTGCTTTGGGCCGAGAAACATTTGCCGCAGCACTACCAGCGTCTGAATCAGATGTTGAATCGCTGGGGTGGCAACGCCAGCGGTGTGAATATCGCCAATATCGATAACGAGGGTCGTGTACATCCCGATACCATGTGGTGGGACTACACCTTGGGCAGTGTCAAAGAGCGTCCTTTTTCCGAGATATGGCAAGATACCTCTGATCCCCTGATGGCTGGTCTGAAACAGACACAGCGACCCTTGGAAGGACGTTGTGCAAGCTGTGTGCACCGTCCTATTTGCGGCGGTAACAGTCGTACTCGAGCCTGGCGTCTTACCGGCAATCCCTGGGCCGAAGACCCCGGATGCTATCTGACAGATGAGGAGATAGTATCACCCTCTGAACAACTGACAGCGACAGGGTGAAAGTGCGTTAGACTAGTGTCCGTCCAGCAACGCCGCCTATTGTTCTGGCTCCTTGCACCCCAAGGGCACTCCCTGCGGGGCGCGGTTGGCAGTCGTCTTTCTCCACCGCTCCTACAGCACATCCCCGTGCTGACGGGGCTTGTGCGGCATTCATGCCGCTGTTCCGAAAGATAACTGCCAACTGTTTCCGCTTTGCTAGGGTGTTTCAGGACACTAACTAGACTAGTGAGTTCTATTTCATTGATTTAATGTACTCCTGAACCAGAGGGACTATCACTCATGCGATCGAAATTCTGTTGTATCTCTACTGTACTGTTGCTACTGCTGACGCTTGCCATGGCCTACAAGTTTCTTTGGCAGGGTGAGGTAGCACCAGCCAGTGATGGTCGTATCGCCATATTGATGCCAACGAGTGAGCGGGATCTGGTGCTCAAAGAGATGCGGGGATTCTTACAGGCGGTACAGACCATCCTCTCAGCAACTCAAGTAGAAGAGATGGTGCGGGTGGTCGAGTCGGCCCGCCAAGCGGGGATGGCAGCGGGAGAAGGAATGCCGGGTAGCCTGGTTGGACGATTACCCGCCAGTTTCAAGAAGCTGGGTTTCGATACACATAGGCGCTTTGACAATTTGGCCCTGGATGCCGAACAGCTTGGTGATCCACAGCATAGTCTGCAGCAACTGACTGAGTTGATGACCAATTGTGTCTCCTGTCATGCTGCCTACAGGATCGATCTTCTCGAAGAATGACAGGACGGAAAATGTTGGTATTTTATCGATTAATACATAGCAATCAAGCCTTGCCCAGATACGCTACCGGCCGACTGGATAAGCATGCCCACAGACTTTGTGTTAGTGGAATGCTACTGCTGATATTGCAATCACTCTCATTCAGTGGTGTAGCTATAGCTGATGCTTTTGAGGTCAACACGCTCTATCAGAAGCATTGCTCAGAATGCCATGGGCAGGACAGACTGGGGGGGCAGGGACCAGCATTGCTACCGGAGAATCTGCATCGTCTGAGACCTAAGAGCGCTGTGAAATCCATTGCCGAAGGTAGACCTGCCACCCAGATGCCACCCTTTGGTAAGGTGCTGACAGGTGAACAGATACAATCACTGGTGGAGTTGATCTATACTCCGTTGGAGAAGATCCCAGAGTGGGGTTTTGAACAGATTCTGGCCAGTCGCACTGAATCCCACAAAACAGGTAGTTTGCCTGATAAACCCAAATTTAAAGCCGATATCGATAATCTTTTTGTAGTGGTGGAGCTAGGCGACCATCATGCGACCCTGCTGAACGGTGACAGCTTCGAGCCCATTCACCGCTTCCCCACCCGCTTTGCACTACATGGCGGGCCCAAATATGCCCAAGGTGGACGTTATGTCTATTTTGCCTCAAGAGACGGCTGGATCAGCAAATTCGATATCTTCAACCTGACCTACACGGCTGAAGTGAGGGCAGGTATCAATACCCGCAATCTGGCTGTCTCCCACGATGGGCGTTTCGTGATGGTTGCCAACTACCTGCCTCATTCCCTGGTGGTGCTGGATGCAGAGGATCTCAAGCCTCTGAAGGTGATCCCGGTAGTGGATGATAAGGGTAAGAGTTCTCGTGTCAGCGCTGTTTATACGGCCGATCCTCGTTCCAGCTTTGTGGTTGCTTTGAAGGATATTCCTGAGGTTTGGGAGGTCAGTTACCAGATCCCACCACCGATCGGTTTCGGCAGTTGGATACATGATTACCGGGAAGACTCGGGAGAAGGTGGCACTAAAGAGCCATTTCCGGTACGACGCATCAAGGTCAAGGATTATCTCGACGATTTTTTTATCAGTCAGGACTACTCCCAGATTGCCGGCACTGCCCGCGAGGGTAAGGGGCAGGTTGTCGATCTGGATCTTGGTAGGGCTGTGGGTGTATTGGAACTACCCGGCATGCCCCACCTCAGTTCTGGCATCACCTGGCAAGTAGGCGAACAGTCGGTATTGGCGACCCCCAACATCAAAGCCAATAAGGTCAGCGTGATCGATACCAAGAGCTGGAAAGTGATCAAGGAGATACCGACTCTGGGTCCCGGTTTCTTTATGCGCAGCCATGAGCGCAGTCCCTATGCCTGGGTGGATGTCTTTTTCGGTAAGGATAAAGATGCCATGCATGTTATCGATAAACAAACTTTGGAAGTTGTAAAAACCCTTCGTCCAGCACCAGGTAAAACATCTGCCCATGTTGAATTTACCAAGGACGGACGCTATGCCCTAGTCAGCATATGGGACAAAGAGGGTGCGCTGGTGATCTATGACGCACAGAGTCTCGAGGAGATCAAACGATTGCCGATGAAAAAACCTTCGGGCAAATATAATGTCTACAATAAATTGACACGCTCGTCAGGCACCAGTCACTAAGCCAGGCCCTAAATCAACAGGTAAATGTAATGGCACTAAAAACATCCAAACCAATGTTGTTTGTTGTTGTGTTGATCATGTCATTTAAAGCATGGGGTGATGAACGACTCCTTTCAGGTAGTGAAATTGAGGTTGAGGATGGTGATACCCTGTTAATACAGTTCAAGAATGAAGTAAAACGGATTCAATTGGCCGGTATTGATGCCCCTGAGAATAGTGAAAACCCTAAATTCAAGGTGGATGAACAGAGAACAGGTTTGGATCACAATTCACTGATGTCACTCGGAATCATCTCAACTGAATATTTACGCAAGCAGATAGCCGGTGAGGAACGCTTTAAACTTCACTTCCAGTTGGATAACCTTGATAGGTATGGTCGGATAATGGGTGAGTTGTATACCGAAGAGGGTCGTTCCATTAATAGACAAATGGTCAAGGACGGTTACGCAATTCCTGTGAAATCCCAATCGCCTGGTACCCTTAACGATTATGTCGAATTACAACGGCTGTCTCGAAAAGAGAGGGCGGGCCTCTGGGGGTTACTACCTAAGCCGACGAGTCTCTGGGCAGGTTTATCAAAGACGCAATAATTCGCAATTCGTGCGCTATGATTGATGCGTTGTTTTCAGCGCCTGATAGTTTACATGGACAACCAATAACCCATCGTTCATGCAAGTCTGGTTTATCCCAATATAGATTCTGTTACGAGTTGATGATGTTGCTTGATATCGGCTGATATCATTAGCACCCAATATTAATTTATATTTAGTCCTGTATCACTATTTGTTGTGACAATGAGATGTTGATTTTTACTATTGAGTATTGTGAATAAAAAATGAATAAAAAAAATAACAATCTGTACTTCCTGGGTATTTTTATCAGCCTGTTTGGACATGCAGCATGGGGCAGCGTTTTAGAAGATATTAAGTTTTCAACTCGTATTCAAGTAGGTGCAATTAGCAATGACAGTGGGTCGGAAAACGTCTTTCCTTCGGGCTTTCTGAGTCTTGATGAAGGTATCAATGTCAACCGTGCTGAATTGATTGTAGAAAAGGATTTCAAAACGAACATTAAGCCTCGTATTGGTCCATTTCCTGGAGCTAAGCCGGAACAGGCGGACTGGGGCTTTGAGTTCGATCTGCGATATGGTAAGGACGCGGCCATAACATTTGGTTTAGATGATGAACTTGATATCAATGATGGCAATGAACGACTCTATCTGCTCCCCCAATGGTTTTTGACTGGGTATCTTCCGATAGCTGATGGCTTTTCATGGATGGTGGGCAGCTGGTTTACCCCTGTTGGTTATGAGATTGGTGCACCTGTTGATCCACCGACCTCATTTTATACACACTCCTATGCGTTTGCTTACCAGCCTGTTAAACATGTCGGTTTATTGAGTTCAATCAAACTACCGGTTGATAATTCCCTTGGCATAGTGTCCGTTGACCTGGGTATAGTGCAGGGATGGAATAATCTTCAGGATAATAATCACGACAAGACAATTATTTTTAACCTGCGCTGGAGAAGCGAGGATTTCAGGACCTGGCTGGATTTCGAAAATATCATGGGGTATGAGCAGTCAGAAGATGGCGTGACCGATCAAACACGGCCCTTTAATGCTGTCAGTCTCGATGCTGAGAAGTTGATGCGCCGTACTCATACAATGACATTGACTCATCGATTCAATCAATCGCATCACATGGCCCTGAATCTATTGTATGGATTTCAAGAGGGGGGAGACTTGGTGGCCGATGCTAACAATCCCCCTGGTTTTCTGATTACGGAGGATAGTCACTGGTATGGTGTCAATTTGAATTACTATACTCAACTGGATCATGACAAACAGCTTGGTTTGAGAGCGGAGTGGTTTAGAGATGAACAGGGTGCCCATGCGTTATTACCTGAAGGCATTTACAAGGCAGTGACGGTGAATCTATCCTGGTGGCCACAACAGCATCTCAGAGTTCGACCGGAATTGCGTTACGATCAATACAGTGGTCCTGGTAAGCCCTATGGTGGTCGACTGCCAACAGTATTTTTTGGAGAGGAGCAAGAACAATGGGTGGCCTCGCTCGATGCCACCTGGTTTTACAGCTTATGAGTAGCAAATACACTTTTCTGGGTGCGATGCGACCCTTTTCCCTGGTTGTAGCGATCGCTACCTGTGGTCTGGGTATTAGCTTGGCACTGATCGATCATGGTGAGGATGGGTGGCTGGCCTGGTTAGTGCTGACGGCGGGTTTACTGTTGCAGATTGCTGTCAATTTAATCAATGACTACCCGGACCTGGAGAATGCCACACTGGATCTCGCAACACAGCGATCAATTAGGCGTAACGCAAAAATCGGTTGGGCAGTGATGCTGCTGGCAGTTGCGATAGGGCTTTATATGGTTTCAATCAGAGGTTATCCGCTTCTGTTACTTGGGCTGGTAGGTGTGGCAGGTGCCTGGGGTTATACCGGTGGTAAAGTCAATTACAAGCAGCGAGGTTTGGGTATCATTCTAGTGTTTCTGTTAATGGGGGTTCTACTGATTGGTGGTTCCTATTATGTACTCACTGGTCGGTATACGATGGAAGTTTTCTGGTTGTCGCTGCCATTCAGTTTACTCTCGTCACTGCTTTTGCTCAGTAATGAGTTACGTGACTTTGAGTCAGATCGAGACGCCGGCATTCGGACCTTGATTGTCAGAATTGGTTACGACTCAGGTGTGAGGCTCTATTATCTGCTGGTCAGTCTGGTCTACCTCATTTGTGCACTATTATTCTGGTCAGGAATGCTTCCCGGTCTTCTCATGCTGTTGGTTACTTCAGTGGCATTGATTGGTCCTATTAGCCAACTTAAGTCATCCCCTGCACAACGTATCAAGTTGACGTCATTGACCGGTCGTTTCTATCTGCTGTTTGGAGCAACCTATCTGGCGACGCTTTGGAGTGGGCTGCCATGATGCAAGATGGAGTTTTGGGTCTGGCCCTGCCTGTTACGCTCTTTTGTATTATGTTCGGAATGGGAACCGGGCTCGTTATGGAAGATTTTAAACGGGTTTTGAATACACCGATGACTGTCATTATCGGTATCATCTGTCAGATGATACTACTCCCGATCATCACATTGATTCTGCTTATTCTGTTACAACTTCCGGCTGAGATATTTATCGGGTTCATGATTCTGGCCTTCAGTCCAGGCGGTACAACATCCAATATGTTTTCCTATCTGGCTGATGGCAATGTTGCACTCTCTATCACCCTGACGGGAATTGTCAGTTTAGTGACCCCATTGACTATTCCACTGCTGGGAGGGATGCTTTTAGAATGGAAACTGGGGGGTGCCAGTGAAGTTGTATTACCCTTTATACCCACCTTTTTGAAATTAGTTGTAGTGACCCTGATACCTGTCCTGCTGGGTATGTTACTACGACACTATCGAGCTACCTTTTGTAAGAAGTATGAAAGGCTAATGACACGCATTCCGCTTGTTATGTTGTTATTGGTGATTGCCGGTATTATCAGTCAAAATCTGGAATCTATGCCGTATTTTCTAAAACTGACAGGCATACCAGCCCTGATACTTGCGACTGTGGCTTTGAGTGCGGGTTATGGTTTTGCGAGGAGTTTAAAGCTCAGTGAAAAGGATGCCCGCACCATTGCAATAGAGACGAGTATTCAAAATGGTGGAACAGCCATTTTGGTGACAGGCACTATCTTAAATAACCCTACCATGACAATAGCACCTGTTATGTATGGCATTCTTATGCTGATGCCTGCTTTTGTTTATGTCATGTGGTTGGATCGTAGGGCCGTAGCAATAAACTGAGTTATCCGGGTACGGGCTTTGTTGTCTTCTATTATATTTGTACATACCTCTAAATATAGACATAAATAGATGTTGGTTTGCAGAATGGTTGAATCATTGGGCGTGTGAAAATCATGATATATTTTGTTCGAAGTGTGCTGGCTTTTGTAAGCTTAGTGGTTAGCCAACAAATATTTGCTCTTCCACCACTGCAACTGTTTATTGATTTAACACCTGTGAATGGCACGCTACGTCCTCCACCGGGAACCTACACTGGCCCCATCGTCATCAGCAAACCAATCATCCTTGATGGACAGAGCAAGGTGACAATTGATGGTGCTGGAGAAGGTACTGTATTAACGGTACGTGCTGACAATACGACAATAAAGGGATTGCAGTTGACAGGTTCCGGTGAGTCTTATGATGCCATGGACGCAGGTTTGATGATTGAAGCCGATGGTGTGTTGGTGGAAGGGAATACGCTCGACAATGTACTGTTTGGTATTCACATCAAACAGGGTAATAAAAACACGATACGCGATAATGATATTTCATCCAAGCCATTTACATCCAGTCTGCGTGGTGAAGGCCTGAGGATCTGGTATGGACATGACAATCTTATCGAAAATAACACCATTCACCATGTGCGGGACCTGTTGCTTAGCAATGCGACCTCGAATCGTATCATTGGCAATCGACTATATGATAATCGCATCAGCATGGAGTTTATCTATTCTCACGAGAATGAGATCAGGGATAACCATATCAGTCATAATGATACAGGCATCGTTGCGATCTACTCGAACAACTTGGTAATAGAAAGGAATCGAATTGAACATATCCGCAATACCGGTAGCTCAGCTTTGGCAATCAAGGAGAGTTCACAGGTCCATATTGTCGACAATGAGATACTTCACAATGCCACCGGATTGAAGGCAAATTCCCCCATCTTCCCTGAGAATATTCTCTATCTGGAAAATAATAATTTCTCTTACAATAATATTGCCATGTATTTCTATGGGGAGAAGGGAGGGCACATTATTCATGGTAATAACTTTCTTAATAACCTGACAACGATTGCGGTGAGTCATATTGCCAGTGCAAGAAACAATGATTGGCTGGGCAATCATTGGGATGATTACGAGGGTTTTGATCGTGATCTTGATAGCGTTGGCGATACACCACACACGATTAATCTATATGCGGATCGTATCTGGATGGATCGGCCAGTTACCCAATTCTTCCGGGGTACACCGATCATGGGATTGATTGACTTCGTAGAGCGGCTTGCCCCTTTTTCGGAACCTGGTGCAATATTGACCGATGCCAGGCCACGTATGCGCTAATCAATAGCAGTGTATTCCATAGTTACGGTACTTTTTTCCAATGTGATGGTCATTGTTGAAATGACCGCACTCAGTATGACGTCCGATTTCAAGATACCTTTATCCGCACAACCTTCATAATATCCATATCTATGCCGGCCACCATTTCTGTATCTGAATAGTAAGTTAGATTGACTCGCTGTCCTTCAAGACTTTTATAACGCTGCTTTCTTTTGTATTTAAATGGCACGTCAGTTCCATCAATCAATAGCGTGTTGATTATCCATTCACCACTCTCACGCTGAACATGAGAAAGAACTTTCTTCATTTCTGAGTGAGTTAAATCCCGATGGGCTTTCAACATATCATCTACTGGTGATTTCATTTTAATCTCGGCCTATATGCAGGATGTCACTATAGAGCAAATCAACAACCTGATGAACAGTGACGGATCTCAATAGATAGGGTTAAGGTTTGTGTCGAAATTATTTACACACGTGAAACTTTTGATCCCCTTCAAAATTGTAAACAATTGTTAAGTATGCATAATAAATAAATGGCTTATAAAATGCATGGTTAATGTTCGGCGAATAATACAACGCCGCGGACCAGGGTGCCGGGAGAAAAATCTAAACAGAAGTGCATGCTAGGGGATGTTTACATCAACATGCACATTCGGATGTCGTGTCGTAGATATGGGGAGAAGTGATATGGAGCGCAGTTTTATTGGTAATACTCTCGCGGTTGTGATGGCAGCTAGCATGTTCCCATTTGCGAGTAATGCCGCCATCTATAGTACCTTGCTGGATTTTCAAGCCGATGATCAGAGTATGTGGCAGGCTGGCGATGCCTGGCAGCTAAATTGGCGACAAGACATTCCATTATATGATTGGGACTATAGCTTTGAATCACCCAGATCAGTGGGGTTGCCGCAGCTTATCCCTTTTGCACCTCCGCTCCCACAGTTCTCAGTGTTTGGGCACACCGACGGTAATATTGGCTTGTCACCCTATCTGAATATCGACTCCGGCTCCGTCGATGCCAGTTATAATCTCAACGTTACCATTGAGACCCCCGATGACTTTACTGTCAGCCCAGGCGAGATCTTTACCATCTCTACAGGATACGCTTCCCAGGGTACCGGCAGCTTTACTACCAATTTTCCAGAGATACAGGCCGGTGTCGATATCTTGTTTGGTACCCATGCCAGTGCAGGCGTCAATATTTTTGACGGCTACCGATGTGGATTTGCAAATGCAGGCTCCTGCTGGGATGCGACACCGAGTCAAACATGGGAGTTCGTCGGATTGACAGTCGATCCGGATGAGGGGATTGCAGCCAATGCGTTGGGTATTCCAATCGGTCCCTTTGACGCAGGCCTGATCTATGACGATGAAGGACGTATCCCCGGGCTGCAGTTTCACAACGACACTATCTCCATCCTCGGTCTGGCAGAAGTCGACCTGCTTGAGGAGTGGTCCCTAGGTGGATATGCAGATATTTCATTGAATGTACCTGATATCAACACAACCGGAAGCGAGGCAACCGGTTTTACTGCCGAGGGTGAGGATGATCTGTTTCGCTTCTCCGTGGATGCCGACAAGATCGCTTTGGATATCGTGGACAAAGTAGTCCAAGCGGCCATTGCGGCCGGTACAGCAGGTGCAGGATCCGGTGCTTTAGCGATTGATTTCCCGGACCTTGAAGGTTCCAGTAATCTTGAACCTATCATCGGAGAGACCTTAGCCTCACTGATACCCATCGAGCTTAGCTATAACATCCTGGATATTGAACCCTTTCTTGATATCGATGTACGTCAGGAGTTCTTATTTACACCGAACGATCTGATGGTCAGTTTCGACCTCGGGAATGGTACGATCACCGATCCTATCTCAGTCGGGGAGGAGATTAGTCTGATCATGCCGGATGGGGGGTTTGAGATGACACCTATCTATTCGCTACCCGATACACTGTTCAGTAATCTTACTGAATTAATGATTGATCTTGGCATTGATGTCACGATGCTTGATTTTTGTCTTGATTTCACCGGGATTCTTGGACTGATACCGAGTATTGATCCTGATCCACTATTTCATGAGGATCTGACCCTCAATGAGATACTTACGGTGATGAATATTCCCACTGGGTGGATGAATCCGGATATTTTTAACCAACAGTTCGCCTTTAATTTTGACCCCATCACACAAGCTGCTATCGATATTGCACCTTATACCGGTAGTGGTGGCGGTAACGGTAACGGTAACGGTAACGGTAACGGTAACGGTAACGGTGGTGTCTCGGTGCCTGAGCCATCGACAACCCTGCTGTTGAGTACTGGACTACTCACTATGCTGGTGGTAGGTTCAAGAAGGAAAAAAAGAGGATTATTTCACTAGGTTCAAAGCTAAGAAGTGTGCTTTATTAACCCGGCACCTTAATCGGCCTGCCTTAATTTATTTAGTATGTTAGGGGCTTCAAGAATGCCCTTGTGAACCCCATTGGCTGCGAGCCGTGCATTGATCAAGCGTGTTCTTGAAGTCCCGAACATGGTCTATAAAGGTGCCAAATTAAGAATAATCAACAATAGGGGAGTAAAAAACTCCCCCTTTGCCACACATGAGGCTGGTCAACCGATGACAAATACGCTGATTATTTATCTATTACGCGGGTGTGGGTCATTACTGCTCTTGGGTGGTATTTGCACTAATGCACTCTCGGTGCCTATAGGGAATACATCTCCTGCAATCGAGCATCAGAGCTTAAGTGACACAATCGATCAATATCAGATAGATGGCTTGAATCGTGCACTGGCTATGGATTCTCAACTCTCTACCAAGGTCATGGCGATTATTAATAATAACAAGCAGCAGCGAGCCATGCTTCAGGAAACCTATAAAAAACAGATGACAGAACTTAAGAAAGTTATCAATACTGCAACCAGTCTGGAGATTGCCACATTAATTACAGATCTTGAACAGACCATCAAAGAGATGCAGACGCTTTATATGAAAAAGTGGAAAGCACTCAAGGTACTACTGACTGAAAAACAGCAAGCTCGTTACCTGCTATACCAGGATGCGTTGCAAAGGGAACTGCAACGCAGGGCAATTGAAGGCTTGGAGCGGAGCACTAGCGAGAGAAAGTAGCTTTTGTACCTCAGCATAGGGTATGGGTAGTTAAAGGAAGTGACTCAATTCTGTGAGTATTCCTCAAACTGCCTGTTACCGGAGAATACCATCAGTGGTAACATGACGGCTGATCTATTCCTGATGCCTGTTTCCAAATGCCTCAAAAAACATCATTCGTACAGTTTGATCATTTTATTCCGATCAGTACATCGCGACTGATCAAACAACTAGAGCTTAGTGGTCTCAGTCAGCAACAGATTCAAGTCATATATCGATTGAAGCAGATCATCACCTATCAGTTTTCGCAACAACTGATGATGCTGAAACAACTCTACCAACCCTTCAATCCTGATCGTGAACTGCTGCTGGGAGAGTCACTCTCCTCTGACTCAAAATCCTGTATCGAAACCATCAAGCAGCTGCTGTCTGCAGCCAACTACACTGAACTCAATCGACAGCAGATTGAGTATGCATTGGAAAGGTCTTCACCTTACGGCCTTGACGTACAGATCGATTTTGAACAGTTTGATAATGTCAGCCTTTTTTATCGGGGGAAAAGTCAGACTTCTATAGAGGTAAGGGACTGGAAGTGGCTCTATCTGAAAAAGAAGACGGTTAGCCTGATCCGTTATCAGCGGCTGTTCCTGCTATTGCAATACCGTGATCAACAGAACAAACCGGGAATCCATTTAAAATTGTTTAAGGATATCTTGCGCCCCGATTTGGAAATGTTGTTTCCTGAATGCAAGATTCACATGAAAATGCTGGATAAGTTAAAGCTGGCTGTTACCGGGGGAGGTGGTACGGCAGGTTGTCTGTTTGCAACCATTGGAAAAATTACTGCCGCAGTCAATCCATGGGCTATTGTTATGGCAGTAACAGGTTTCGTAGCATTGATATGGCGACAAGTCAGTAAGGTATTCATACAAAAAACCCGTTATATGGCCACATTGGCGCAAAATCTCTATTTTAATAATCTCGATAACAATGCCGGCGCAATCACCTATTTAATCGATTTGGCACGTCAGGAGGAGATCAAGGAGACCATTCTGGCTTATGCACTACTTAATTTAGAGCCACTGAATGATACAGCTCAGCTCGATTCTGCTTGTGAGCAGTGGATGATGGAAACTTTTGACTGTTCAATAGATTTTGATATCAGTGATGCAGTGAGGAAGTTGAAGGCATTCGATATTATACAGGACAATGAAGAGCAACTGAGTTGCAAACAAGTAGAGGAGATATTGCCAACACTGGATAGGCAATGGTTTTCATTTATTGATAACTCATCTGTTTGAATGGTGTAATCACAGCATGACAAAAAAGACCAAAGACTGACAGGAGAGACTCGGTTGACAACAATTGCCCATAATAAGTTCATTCCCATTGCAAGTCTGATGATCTTGCTGGCACTTATATCTCAGCATGCTATTGCACTGGATGTCATGATCACACCGGAGATCGGTGAGTTCACAGTTCAGCATGGGGCCAATCAGGTCCTTGTCAGGCGTGAACAGGATACCGGTGCAATGTTGGAATTTAATTTTGCCCGTATCGCTAGACCCTGTCCGCCGTTTTGTGCACAACCCATGCAAGCCGCGAGTGGCGTTGAAACCATCGCTGAGGTTGAGTTGATTGCATTTATGCAACAGGCACTGAGTGACGGAACCGGTGTTCTGATTGATGCCAGGACACCGGACTGGCATGAACGGGGCACGATACCAGGATCCATCAATATTCCCTATACCTATCTCAATCCCAAGCAAGGTGCCAATGAGATTACCCTGGAGGAGTCATTAACGTTGTTTGGTGCAGTGATGAATAAAGATAACTGGGATTTTAGTCATGCAAAAACCCTGGTTCTTTGGTGCAATGGTCCCTGGTGCGGGCAGTCTCCCACCGCCATTCACGGTCTCATCAGCATGGGTTACCCACCTGAAAAACTACTTTATTACCGCGGCGGTATGCAGCTCTGGCAGATTTTCGGACTACCGGTCGTTTCCCCTGATGGCCGATTGCTCGATGAATGATTGAGCCTTATTTACGCTCACAACGGTAATAATACCACTCTCTCCCTTTTGCTCTTGATAGGAAATAAATTCTTGCTATTAGTTTACTGATGGTTGTAGTTTGTTGACTAAGGATAGGGATGAATAAGGATGTTGGATCGACTACCAGGATGGCTTTTATTAAATATCAGGAGAAGTCCCTGGCCCTATTAGATTCCTATCTATCACTTAAGGAGAGTCTATTATGGCAAGTGAACGGAAGGGTTCAGGCAGGAATACAAAGTTAGTACTCAGAGGCCTCAAGCAGGGCGATGAATGCCCGGAAATCGAGGTCAGTCTATTCGACCATGAAGGCAATGTCATGGAGGCAGTAACTGTTGGAAACGATGGATCGTTCAATCTTCCGGCGAGTGCTGTCGAAAAGGCCCATCGTGTCCGTATTGGTCCAGGTGGCGAAGCTTCCAAGGAGGCGCCATCGACTGTCTATCTAAGCTACCGTGCTGCCGATTTCAATTCAGTATTGGATGCAAGCATTTTGAATATCGGACGAAGGGTTTGGCAGGAGTGGCTGTTTTTTTATCGTTGCGTTTCAGGGACGGTGAGTCGATGCAGGCGATCTCCCTGGTGGTATGCCGAGCTGGCTCGTGCAACCATGCGTCCGGTCCTTACTCCACGCAGAGCGCTCTTCCAGGCCGGTGAGAGCTTAGCGACAGGCAGATTTGCAAGAGCCGCCCGGATACCCGATGCCTTCAATCTGGATCAACTGATTGCCTGGCCGGTAAGATGCTCACCCATCTGCCTGGGTACTGTTGAGGTCTATAAACGTATCTGTTGTTGCAAGCCCTGGGTATTTACTGACGATCGATTTGAAAGGCTCAAACATGAGTTGGAAGATCTCCTCAACGGTATCCCGGAGATACCCGATTTTCCCGATCCTCCAGGGCCTGATCCAGATCCGGCACCCTATCGCGCTGCTTTTCTTCGAGATGGTGCTCTCGATGAACGTGCACTTCGTGCAGGTGAGGACCTGCAGGCCCTGCGGAGTCTTCCATCTGATCGTATAGTCGAGTATGTCAATGCACGACCCTACCTGCTTTGTCGTCATTACGATTGCAGTGACCCCATAAAGGTGGCCGAAGGTATGATCGGCCCAGACGGCAGGTTCAACATATGTTGGTCCGAGTTTCCCAAGGTTCTTCGAGCCGGGTGTCATGTTGAATATGCTTACAAGGTCAAACAGCGGATCGGCCCCTTTACGGTCACTATCTACAATGGATTGGCCGCTGGTCACTGGCATGATTCTAATGACGAGGTGGCACTTAAATCTTACCACCCATGGGCTATCGCCTGTCGTGACAACGGGGGGCAAGGCGATGCATTTGTCTACTTGGATGAAATTGGCGACACCGACTCTTCGCTTCTCGGCACACCTGATCAGACCAATGCAGTATCCGTTGCCAATCCTGGCTTGAATGGTGGGGTGGCCTTTCCCTCTGGCGGCCCGGCAGGCAATGGCAGCCATGACCGCAATTGGGGTGGTACCCTGAAGCTTGCCATGATGTTTTCGGAGAGTATGCGTAATGTGGGCGCTAAGTACTATCGTGTGAGCGTCACCGAAACTGATAGTAGCGGTAATCCGGTCGGTGCACCTGAGTATGTCACCAAAGGTCTTTCTTGGAATAAGGCCGTTGCCGTACCACCAAGTGGTGTTGATGTCGTCCCTGTCAGTCTTGGTCCCACCAGTACAACAGCGCCTGATGAACCCCAGGACAATCTCTATGAGATACCGTTTGATGGTGATCTGGGATTAAATGCAGATTGGGAAGCCGATCAGTATCATGTTGAATTGAACACGGCTGATGCATTGAAACTATGGAGTGACCCAGGTGCAATAGAGGGACAGCCCGCGAAACGTCACCTGGTGACCGTAGAAGTCTTTAATGCTACAGGTCAACGCCTCCGACCCAATGGTACGCCACCCTCAGGACTACCGGGAGCGGAGATAGAAGTCGCCTTTACCTATCGCAGGAAATTCCAGGACACAGGCCCGACCAATATGGTCCCATTCGGTGCATTGACTCACCTGTTCTGGTGGGACAACCGGGATGTTGTAGCCTCTATCGAGAATCTGAGGATGGATGGTCTGGCATCGGATGAGCAGTGTCAGTTCCTGAATGGTACATCCACTTCAACCTTTGGCATCGGTTACCGGGCTTATCATCCCTGGGAGCTGTTCCAGAAAAACCATGTGATCTCGTGGAAAAGGGGTTTAAATGGCGGTAGTGACACCCTGTTAAACAGTACGACGAATGTAGGTGTACCGCCTGCGTCTGAGGGTGCTAGTCTGACGCATACGTTTGGGCACATGCTTGATCATCCAGTAGCAACGACACCCCCGCGAACGAAGTGTGCATTCAGCGTGTTTCTAACGACCTACAATAAGAGAACCGATGGTGATGACCTGGATTTTGGTCGGCGTCATGACAATGCTGCATTCGCACTGGATATCGCACCGGAGGTCTGTCTTCCCTGCAGCAGTGAAGAGGATGATGACTGACAAAAATCTCTAAACGAGGAACTCTAATCACCTGAGGAGGTGGGCAAGTGAGTCTTCGATCTCGTGATGTCTTTTAGGCGTCCCAGGCCTAAAAGACACTCGATCTTTGACAACCTATTAGTGCCCCGGACGGTCCTGGTCACTGACACTACGTGATCACATCGCAAGCTCGTGACCACTCCGCCGTCAGTTCCCAAATGACTGGACGCCGTGTTCGGATGCTCGCTTTGCATCCCCTCTGGCGCAAGGCACGACGGGTCTACAGTCTCGCCTCACGCCTACCGGGGACTAACCGCCTCGGCTTTCAGCCTTCCTTGGCGCTCAGCGTAAGTTAAAAGGCCCGGCAGATATGCCGGGCCTTTTGTTCTGGTCAGTTTATACACACGATACTGAGCTTGAGTTAACAATCGATTTAGCGTTTAAGAAACCCTCTTTGCTGCAGGAAGCCAAGCATATGTTCTCTTTTCTTGCCTTGTATGGCTTCACAGGTTTGTATAGACCAATTGCTCATACGTTGGTTCTTTAGTCTCGAGGCATAGTAGTTTGCCATCAGAGAATCATACTCATCCACGTTCGAGGGAATGTTATCTGAACGATATTGGTCTTGATGAAGAATCATCTCTACTGGCATTCTTGGCTTGGTCTCTGGATCATGATCTGGCCAGCCGAGACAGAGCCCAAAAACAGGGTAAACCAGTTCAGGCAGCTTCAGCACATCAGCTATAACATCGGGTGCATTGCGAATGCCACCAATAAACACACCGCCTAATCCTTCTGATTCTGCTGCCAGTAAAAGATTCTGCGCCATTAATGCAGCATCAACCGTTGCAGCAATAAAATGCTCGGTATATCCCTCCAGGCTGGTCGCATTGGTTATTCTGCAGCAATGATCAATACGATTTAAATCGGCACATATCACGAGGAATGCCGCCGCATCTTTAATCCAGGATTGTCCTCCGGCCGCCTTAGCTATGGTGCTTCGGCTATCAGAGTCAATTACTTGGACAATAGAGTAGGCTTGAATGAAACTGGATGACGCAGCGGCCTGACCACATTCAATCAATGATTTCAGCATCATTTCTGAAATCGGCTTATCTGTATACTTTCGTATAGACCGGTGTTGTTTCATCTTTTCAATGACAGGATTCATAGTTGGTCTCGTAAATATTCATAATCGTCGTCTCACTGCAGCCACTGTATACTACTCTATCTTGCTTTAGGGCCGCAGATTAAACACTCAGCACTATACTTATGAAAACAATTGTCTTCTTACTGCTCGCATCACTGATAATTGCTGAAGTGTATGCTGAGGAGCGACTGTCAGATGTTCTACTCGGAACCTCTTGTAACATGATCCCAGAGACTGAAAAGCGTCTTGGGTCCATTGAACTTGCTGTTGATGATTCGAACGGTATCCGAAAATACTCGGGGACCTTCGAGGGTAAAAAGGCGACTATCGTTTATTACTGCAATGACGGAAGACTGACCGAGCAGACAGTCATCATCACAAGTGCAACTCAAGATGAAGCCTATCGGTTCGCGAACGAGCAGAAGGCATCACTCATCCTACGCCTGGGTGATCCAATCCATGATGGTTTGAGCCTAGGAATAGGGAGAAGAATATTTTTTGGGATACTGGGAGCGGATTTGGATTACCTTACCCGTGTTGTTGTCTGGGGCAGGGCAAAAGAGGATACGATGCTAGAGATCAAAGAAATTGGAAATGAGCTGTGGGAGGTTTCCATTTCTCAGGGTAGTTCAAAACTGGCGTATATTCTTAACTCCTAAAATTAAACTAACGTGAATTCAACTTGTAAGTGCAACTCTAGTTTGACGAATAGAGGGTAAGCTGCGGTAGCATCAAAGCTTTCTCTATCCGGCAAGAAA
>JAIVEQ010000063.1:9306-23095 GCA_023838465.1 Candidatus Thiodiazotropha sp. | reverse complement strand
TTTTTGATGCCTTTTCAACATCAAAAATAGAGAAGAATCTGTGGCCGATCAATACCTTAATTTCTTTGCGAAACCCGGATAGACCCAAAATATTGGCTTTTGCGGGTAGTAGCAGAAAAGAGTCCTTCAATAAGAGACTACTTGCAATTGCGGTATCAGGAGCCAAAGAGGCCGCGGCAAATGTTACGCTCATTGATTTAGCAGATTATCCAATGCCAATTTTCAATCAGGACCTGGAGAGTGATGAAGGGATTCCAGAAAATGCACTTAAATTTAAAAGACTTCTGATTGACCATGATGCATTCATCATCGCTTCACCTGAATATAACAGTGCTTTTAGTCCATTGCTGAAGAATGTAATTGACTGGGCATCACGTGCCGAATCGGATGATGAGCCGCCACTGGCGGCTTTTCAAGGTAAAATGGCTGCAATCCTTGCTACATCACCGGGTGCTTTGGGAGGGCTTCGTGGATTGGTTTTTCTAAGAATGTTGCTGACCAATATTGGCGTTACAGTATTAACCGATCAACAAGCCATTCCCCAAGCATTTAAAGCATTCAATAGTGATGGCTCGCTTATTGATGATCGGCGACACAAGGCTGTCTTGGAGCTTGGACAGAAATTAGCGTTTACGGTGGACAAGCTGAATGGCTAAAAAAGCAAATGATTGGAATTATTAACGGTTCTGGCTATCTATCCACTTTTTATAATCCACACATTATGGCGTTACTAAACCAAAAGGGATATGTACCTTGAATATAAGGCATTCTACAGCATCAGACTGCACTGCGATTAGTGATATCCACATGAGTGCCTTCGGCCAGGAGCAAGGCCAGGAAATTGTAGAACTTGTCAATGGTCTGCTGGACGATACAACGGCAGAGCCTTTGCTATCGTTGGTTGTAGAATCAGCTGGAAGGTTGGTAGGCCATATTCTTTTCACACAGGCAAAACTTCAATCTGATAAAGAAGTCTCAGTTCGGATTCTTGCCCCACTAGCCGTGGCATGCGATTTTCAAGGCACAGGCATCGGAGGCGCATTGATTAGAGAAGGTTTGAGTCAGTTGGCAGAGTCAGGTGTGGACTTGGTTTTTGTGCTTGGTCATATCGGCTACTACCCGAAGTTCGGGTTTCAAACCGCAGGCGTACTTGGTTATGAGGCTCCTCATCCAATTCCCTCGGAGAAGGCCGATGCATGGATGGTACAGGCGTTGAAGGCTGGCGTGATCGGTCGTATCGAAGGAAAGGTTCAGTGCTCAGAGGTTCTAAATCAGCCTCAACATTGGCGGGAGTAGAGCAGGCTAACTAAGCGTTGAAGTCGATTTTCAAGTTATTCCTCACTCGGACTCATGGTTTCATCATGGCCAGCATAAATTGGCGTTATGTGTAAAAGTAGATGACCAGCATTATTTTATCTGCTGGGTATTTAATTATCTAACTTATAAGCCATGGCATAGCTGATTTGCATGGGACATTTTATTTGTGGTGGTATTTCAGGTAACGGCTGTGCTGCATCAACTGCTTTACCTGCTGCTTTTCGCAGCAGGTTGTGTTGTCCGGTGATGGCAAGTTGCGCCACTTTACCGTCGCACTCCAGCTTGAAACTGACTTTTATATTGCCCTCCAGGTTTCTGCGACGGGCTATGCTTGGGTAGTATTTTTTCTCTTCAATCCTGGCCAACAGTTTTGCCAGGAAGCGTTCACGCAGATTTACCTGGGGCTGTGCACGAGGAGGTGGTGCCTGTCTCTTTGCCAACTTCTCTTTAACTGGCTCGGTTTTAACCACTTTCTCTATAACAGGTTTGGGCACAGATTTTACTTTTTTCTTTTTCGGCTTGGGCTTGGGTTTAGGTTGAACAACTTGTTTGATCACCGGTTTTGCCGGTTGAATGATTTCTGGGATGATCTCAGGGAGTGGCTGAGGGAAATTCAACTGCACAAACAGGGGGGAACTCTTCCGCTGAGCGCCAAGGAAGGCTGAAAGCCGAGGCGGTTAGTCCCCGGTAGGCGTGAGGCGAGACTGTAGACCCGTCGTGCCTTGCGCCAGAGGGGATGCAAAGCGAGCATCCGAACACGGCGTCCAGTCATTTGGGAACTGACGGCGGAGTGGTCACGAGCTTGCGATGTGATCACGTAGTGTCAGTGACCAGGACCGTCCGGGGCACTAATAGGTTGTCAAAGATCGAGTGTCTTTTAGGCCTGGGACGCCTAAAAGACATCACGAGATCGAAGACTCACTTGTTTTCCTCAATCGCTGATCGGGTAATCAGTTTGTCAGACCATTCCATCACGATCAGCAGATGCAACAGGATGGATATGGATACCGCCAGCAGACGCCAACTGCTGTTCGTATGGATCATGGCTTTTCGGTGAGGATGTCGAGGGATTCCGCTCCCGCATTACGGGCCGCATCGATCACTTTAATCCCTAACCCGAATTGTGCATTCTGATCGCCTTTTAGTCTGACAAATCGTTTATCAGGAGCGTGTAGGGCGCCACGCAGGGTCTCTTCGAGCTTATCCAGTGTTGAGGCATGACCATCCACCAGCAAATCGCCATTTGGTGCCATAACGATCTCGACCGTGTCGTCCTCCTGACTGGGATTACTACTCTGGGCCTCCGGTAGTTGAATATCGATGGCCTGATCTTCAATGAAGTGTGCGGTAAGCATAAAGAAGACCAATAGCAAGAAGACGATATCGATCAAGGGGGTGAGATTGAGCACTTGGCTGGAGCGCCTCTTATACTCAAACGCCATCGGTTATATTCTCCCAATGGTGGGTTTGCTCTGTTTGAGAGGATGATGAGGACGTTTCCGTACGGCGCTCCAACAACAGGGAGATACAGCGATTCATCTTCAGTGCTCTTCGTTCGACACTCCCTTCCAGGAAATGCAGCAACAGCAGCAAGGGTATGGCTACTGCCAGTCCCACACCAGTGGTGATCATGGCTTCCCATATACCGCCTGCCAGAGCCTGTGCATCCACTTTTCCACCAGCCTGTTCAATGACCATAAAGGCCTTGATCATACCGGTGATGGTGCCTAGCAGACCGAGCAGGGGAGCGGTGTTGCCAAGTATGCTCAGGGTACGCAGGCCAAACTCCATACGCTGTATCTCTTCACCCCGTACCCGGTTACCGACACCCTGGAGATCTTTGACACCCTCAGCGTGGGCCTCAACAATGGCTTGAATGACGTTGGCTTCCGGTCCTTTGAGTGCTGCAATTTGTTGTTTGGCATCCGCCTGTTCGAGGAGTTGATTGAGTTTCTCCAGCCACACTTTCGGTAGTTGCCTCAAGCGCAGGAACAGAAAATAACGTTCCAGCACAATGGCCAGACCGATGGATGAATAGACGGCAAGAACCCAGATGACCGGTCCGCCTTTTGTAAGAAGTTCAGCAAGATTCATGGTGTGATCCATCCCATTGCAGTGGCACCACCGATCAGTACGAGCAATCCCACACTGGTGTTTTCCAAGGCTATCCGGTGTTGGCTGAGGTGGTGTCTGATCTGTTGGCCGAAGTGGGCAACGCCGAAGGCAAAGATCAGGGTGGGCAGCAGTACCGCACCCAGTGCGAAACCGGCACCCAGGGATATGCCGGCAAGAATACTGGCGCTGGTAGCCGCTGCGAGTATCAAGGTGGTGAGAGGGGCACAGGGGTTGAACGCCATGCCCAGTCCCATCAGATAGAGGCCTCCGGGCAGGCTGCTTCTCGACATCTTTGTTGCAGATGTTGATGGTGCTGTGTCGAGGGTCACCCGCTGCGGTGTTTGGCAGTTTGTAGAGCAGCCTGCTGTTCGACGACGCCACACAATGGAGAGGGCAACCAGGATTGTTGCACCACCCAGCAGCCAACGAACCCAGGGGCCTGAGACCAGGTCTTCCACCCATAAACCTGCCCAGCCGGCACCGCCTGCCAGCAGGGTATAACCTGTGACCCTTCCCAGAGAGAAAGGGAGTAGGGTGCGCCATGCTCCTCTTATACCTTGGTCGTTGGTGGTAAAGACCGGTCCAAGATAGGGCAGGCAGGCAATGTTGCAGGGACCGGATCCAAAGCTAAGGCCCAATAGCAGGGCGGCACTGAAACTGAGGCTGACAGGTTCTATCGGAATCATTGCACCTTGGCCTCGGTTTTTGATCTAAATTGTTTGAACCAGCTGATAAGATTTTTCCTCTCCCATTGAGTCTGGCTTTTTTTACGTTGTTTGAAGTACTGGGGACTCGAACTGAAGACCGGGATGAAGGTGTATTTGAGCTGTAATACATCCTTGTCCGGGCAGAACTCCACACAGCGTCCACAGAGTGTGCAATCTTCAAAGGTGACATTGCGGCTCTGCATGTCGGTGTGGATTTCATGGATATCCATCGGGCATGCCTTGGCACAGAGACCACAGCGATCACAACGGGGCGTGGCATTTTTTATCAATCGTAAAAATCCAAGCTTACGAAACACCGCGTGCAGGGCCAGCATGGGACAGATCCTGCAAAATGGCTGCCGCACGGTGAGAGCCAGAGCGATTATCAGGCCAAACAAAAAATCCCCCAGTACTGAAAACACCAGGGTGGTTGTATTGGCTGTATCCACTGTGAGTTGTGAGGTCTCGCCGGTAGCCAGAGTAGTGAGTATCCGGCTGGGACAGATGCGGCAGAACGGATCGCCCATATCATGATTCAGCATACCGATGCCGGTAAGCAGGGGAAGTCCGAATACCAATACCAGCAGCATGAACCACTTAACCGGGCGAAGTCGGAACACCCATTTTTTTGGCAGGGATTCATGACGCTGCAGGCCGAGTTTCTGCCCAATCAGCTGCATCACCTCCTGGAAGGTGCCAACAGGACAGATCCAGCCGCAAAAGGCTTTATTAAGCACAACGAAAAAAATCAGGAAGGTACCCAGTGTAATCAGGGTAGGCATGATACCCATCATCAGATTGCCACCTTTGGCGATAACCTCGCCCAGTCTGTGGTCCATCTGGTGCTGGATCGGAATCAGGGTGCAGAGATCGGAGCCCTGGAAGTCGTATGCGCAACTCAATGCAGGCAGTGCACCACTGATCTTATCTTCGAGATAGTAACCGGTGATGAGGCCGCCATAGACAAAAAAGATAAAAGCGCTGATCTGTACCAGTTTGCGTAACAGTGAAAGATTGATCCAGGTGCTCATGTCCGCTTCTCCTTGATCTTCTTAGTACGACCCAGATAACCGCCCGCGAGTATCCCAATCCCTACAACCCATAGACCCAGCTGAGTTGATTGCCAATGTGTGGGATTGATCCGGTAATCGGCATTAAGTTGGGTTTGGTAAGCGATATCACCTTCACGGTATCTGCTACTGATGGTGAATTGAGCGCTCCTTTTATCCCGCTCACCTGCCACCAGGTTGGGGAAGTCATCAGGGATCTGAAATTCAACACGTCCGTACTGGTCACTGATCACTGTTTGCTGAGAGCCGTGGGTGGTCTGTAAGATCAATTCAAGATTGGAGAGCGGTTTGCCATGCAGACGTACCAGGAATCCCCAGGTTTGCAATGAGTGATAACGATAGTGTTCACGGGGAATGGGATCGGGCACGATCTCAAAGTCGGTCTTTTCAACAGCCGTCAGTTTGCTAGGACTCTGTTTACTGGGGCGACCGAACATGTACTCATAGCGAATGACGGCCTCCTTGTGATTACCCCAGTCTTTTTCTGCCACCACAGCATGGTAGTTGTCTAAGCCTGTTTTGGGGATGGTGATACCCCCATGCTCGAGATTCAGTGTTTGCGTCGATAAGTCCGGTTTCCAAAGTGTGATTGTGGCGCCTTCACCATTTTCCAATGTGATCTGTTTGGCTCCACGATGATCATGGGCGGGTTGTTCAATAGGTTTTTTTTCAGAGCCATCGGTACTGGCTGCCACGGCGGAAAGTGGCAGTAGGCAGATGGCGATGAACGATCGTAGGCGTTGCCTTTGCATCTGGCTTGATCCTTAAAAGCTATAGGTGTAACTCACCATGGCGCTGCGTGGCGCGGCGGCCGAGTAGGTCTTGTCGCCACTGGTGCTTTTCTTTACTTCTGTGGCATAGAGCTTGTCGAATAGGTTTTCAACATTCAGCGAGATATTGTGTGGGCCCGTGTGATACCCCAGCATCAGGTTGGTGACAAACTCGTAACCTGAGTAGATTTCCGTATTGGCGTTGTCCATGTAATAGCTGCCCCAGCTGTTACTGCGCAGAACTGCTTTGAAACCGGCAGGGTGGCTGTAGCCCAATGCAAGGCCATATTGCTGTCTTGGGATATAGGGGAGCTGGTTTCCAGATCGATCAACTGGGGTCTGGGTCCGCCCTGAACGTACCAACTCCTCAAAGTCGTTGAAGGTGTAGTCGCTGTAGGCAAAACTGCCTTCAACCCAGAAGTGTCGATCGAGGTCGTAACGGCCACTGAGTTCGAGACCTTTCTTGAGCGTTTTACCGGCGTTCTGAAACTCGGTAGTCAGATCTTCGTTAAGTACTGAAACGATCTCATCACTGACTGTAGTACGATAGAGAGCGATATCGAATGACCAGTCCTGAGCACGTCCTTTTAAACCAACCTCAATATTGCGGGCAGTGGCAGCATCCAGTGTCGGGTTACTCTGAATCTCAGACTCGGAGGGAACTTGACCGGACTGGGCGATCACACCATAAACATTTAACAGCTGGGTGATTTCATAAGTCACACCCAATTTGGGGGAAAAGAGGTTGAAGGTTTTATCGGTCTTTGTCAGCTCCGGTGTGGAAAAGAAGGTATAGCTGCCTGCACCGTAACTGTATTCGCCATAGGCTGTATTGTCGATATCGAAGTGATTTCGGTCATAACGAAATCCGATATCGATGGTGGTTTGCTCATTGGGCCGCAGGGTCTCTTGGAGAAAAAAGCCATACAGGGTGTTGGTCGCATCCTCCTCTTCCAATAGCTCACCCGCTGTATCCGAGTTGGTGCGCAGGATGGTTTCCGGACCCATCGGGTTCCAGGGAGGTGGCGGACTGGTTTCAATATCCCCATAGGTAAATTTCTTCGAGCCATCGGTATCGTCACGGCGTGCCGTCAACCCACCGACCAGTGTACTGGGCCCCCAAAGTTGGTGTTTGTAGGCCATCTCCAAATCGGTTCCTAACACATTGGTGCCCGGATTATCATTGATCGCCCCGGTGACCGGGTGGTAGTGGTCCCAACGATTGGCATAGATGCGAGGCTTCAAGGTGAGATTATCGATCTCCTGTTCATAGCGTGAATTGAAGAACCAGATCGTCGAGTAGCGACCACTGTGTTGCCAGGGGCTACTGCTGGTGTCCTTTTGTTCGCCGCTATCTAAATAGCGCTCGAATTCACTCTCATCCATAGAGCCGGGCAACTGTAGATCCGCTTCGTGATAACTCAGCTCTGATTCCAAGGTGCCACCATTATCAAGCAGGTAGCCATGCTTAAAGGCGAGCTGCTTGGATTCGAACTCGTTCCACTCGCGCCAGTCGTTATCCGTTTTTCGGTAGGAGGCAGTGAGTGAAAAGGCGTTGCTGTCATTCATATCGCCTGCGAGACGGCCATGCAGATTCTTTTGTCCGAATTCACCGACACCCAGCTTGATGCGGTTGTTGTCTGTATCGAAAACCGATTTGGATATGATCTGAATGGTTCCACCGGAAGAACCGGCACCAAATAGAGAACCGGGTCCCTTAGTGATCTCGATACGTTCGATATCCTGGGTATCGATAAAGTCAAAGCGGGAAAAACTGTCAGGATCAGTCATCGGTACACCGTCTCGGATGACCATGATCTCGCGAACCCCATAGTTGGCCTTTTGACCCGCACCCCGGATGATCAGACGGCTGTCGTAGGCTGAGTTCTTGGAATTGATCAGAACACCAGGACTGCCTTGAATAGCGTCCTTGATATTGAACATCTTTTCACTTTCGATGCGTTCAGAGTCGATGACATCAATGGAACCGGCAACCTCTTGAGTGCGTCGCTCGGTACGTGATGCAGTGACACTGATGACATCATATTCTTCTTCCAAGGGTTGATTGGCTTCAGTCTCTTCTGCCGAATAGCTGTTGTGTTGCGAGATGAGCAGGAGGGTGATGAGGGTGAACTTTATAGTGTGTTTTTTTACCAGGGACTTCATACAACTACATTCCGTGCTATGACATGCATTCGATCGCTTCAGTGCACATCGGGCCTGTCGAATAAAAAAAAATCTGTACAAAGAGGTCGGTCGGACATGAGGAGGGTAATCAGAAATCGGGAGTACAACGCAGATTGTTATTTTATAAAAAACCGATGGGCGTGATTCATTGCCCAACAGTTGCAATCCAAGTTGTATCTCTGATTTGTTAATTTAGGACCCATGTCCGATAGACTGCATCTTCCATGGACAGACATCTCTTGATGGAAAGCAAATAATGGACCAAATGGTAAGTCAGTGATTTTTATGGGGTATTTATCTGAGGGGTGAAAGAGAAATGAGCCAAATCACCCAACCTGGGTGATATCACATAATCTGGCTAAAATGGCTTTTCCGCAGTCGATTTATCCTAAGTCCGACAGACTCCTAAACGTCAATCAGTTTGGTGTAACTGATCCACTGCTGTCCGGTCCATGCCTCGAAGGGACGGAAACGAGACTTATAATTCATCTTTTTACAGTTCTCTATCCAGAATCCTGGATAGACCCACTGCAAGCCTTGTTCTCTGGCGTGGTTGATTTGCCACAATAGGGCAAAGATACCGAGACCATCGCGCCCCATTTGAGGATCATAGAAGGTGTACACGGAAGAGGTACCATTTGGGAGCAGGTCGCTGACTGCTACTGCAACCAGTTTGTCTGCCTTGCGGAATTCGATGAACTGAGTTTTGGCCCAGTCACAAGTGAGAAACTGGGAGTATTGTCCGGGATTGTTACAGGCCATGGCTCCGTCAGGATGACGCTGTAACAGATAGTGCTTATAGAGATGATAATGCTCATCGTTGAAGTTTGCAGGACCTGGAATTACCTCATAGGCGAGCATGTTGCGCTTCCAGATCCGACGCTGACTGCGTGTCGGTTCAAATGCCTTTGTCGGTATGCGCAAAGAGATGCAGTCGTTGCAGTGTGGACAGGCTGGCTGGTAGAGATAACAGCCGCTTCGTCGGAAACCACGATCAATCAGTTGTTGATAGAGATCCATAGTGACTTTGGCTGTTGGATCGAGAAACAGGTTGCGGGCCTCTCGTCCGGGCAGATAGGAGCAGTCGTGCACCTGACTCATGTAGAGCGCATAGGTCCCCTCCTGCTCAAAACCGGGTGGGTCGTTCAGCATCCTTCATACTCGGGGTAGATCTTACCTTCGTCAGCCCAACTGCCAGTTCGTCCTTCGAGCCGGGTCCAGCGCTCAAGATCACCACAGAAATCAACCCGTGGTATCTCTTCCGCGCCTAGGCTGGCAAGGTGGGATGTGTAGACTTGGCAGTCGATCATTTTAAACCCCCAGTGGGTCAGTTTTCTACTGAGATGCAGCAGCGCTATTTTGGAACTGTCGGCCATTCGGCTAAACATTGATTCACCAAAAAAGACACCACCGATGGCCATCCCGTAGAGTCCGCCGACAAGTTGTTCCTGCTCCCAAACCTCTACTGAATGGGCCAGTCCCAGCTGATGCTGTTGGTGATAGGCATCGATCATCTCCGGCACAAGCCAAGTGCCTGGAGAATTGTCTCTTGGCTCGGCGCAACCTCTGATTACGCCCTCAAAATCATGGTCAAAAGATACCCTATAGACCTTTTTTCGCAGGGTTTTTCTCAAACTGCGACTGATTTTGATCTTTTCCGGGTACAGAACAGTACGGGGGTCCGGTGACCACCATAGGATCGGCTCACCTTCAGTGAACCAGGGAAATATACCCAGCCGGTAGGCTTGAATCAGACGCTGAGGGGTGAGATCGCCTCCAATAGCCAATAACCCATCCGGTTCTCTCTCGGCAAGGGAGACATCGGGAAAGGGTGTATTAGGGTTATCGTCGAGCAGGAAAATCATCGTTTGCTGTTTTAAAGGGCTTCAATTAATGTTATCAGGCACTTGTTTTAACAACAAAATATTCGCATTATTCACAGGCTAGAATAAGGGTAATCACGTATAATTGAATACCAATGCAGTGATCTGCACCATTTTGGCTGTAATACAAAGCGTATCTTGGTACGCGACAGGATAGACTAATCGGACAGATAGAGTTTATCACTTTTGTACCTATCAATCATTCAATACTAATATAAATCAGATTGGAGTGAGGCCTTGCCAGACCCCGTCAGACACCTGCAGATTGGCGATGTATTACAATTGCAGAATGCACCACCCAGTGACAATATGGATCGGTATGCAGCTACTCTGGTAGGCTTTTTACCGGGACAGAGCCTGGTGATTACCACCCCACGCAAGAATGGAAAGCCGATTATCGTCCGAGACGGGCAGAGTTTTACTGTTCGTATGTTGCAAGGTAGCAACATATTTGGATTCGTGTCACGGGTGCTGAATGCCTCATCCAAACCCTATCCACATATTCATCTTGCATATCCTGCAGATGTCGAGAGCGCTGTTGTACGAAATGCACCACGTGTACCGACTGAGATACAGGCCGTTATCATTAAGCCACAGGGCGCATCCGGAGAAGAGGATCAGCATCCAGTCATTATTACAGATATCAGTAGTACCGGAGCCAGGGTTATCGATCGGCAGAAGTTGGGAGAGGTTGGCTCAGTCATACAGGTATCTCATACCTTATCGGTATGTGGTGGTGAGGATCAACTCAAGGTCATGGGTGTGATACGTAATATTCGTGAGATTTCTGGACAGGATGGAGCGAGTCGCTATATACATGGATTAGAATTTCGAGGTCTGAATCGCTTTCAGCAGTTGATACTATGCTCCTATGTCCTGGGAAGCATTGCTCATGAGAGAGGCTGAGTTTATAAGTTGCACTACATGAGAGCCTGCAAATACTTGCGGCATTCGAATAGCCGGATCAGTACTGCTTTTATACATGTGTTTCTCTCTTTTATCATCGTGAGATTCAGATGGAGAGGTTTTGATAGATGATTAATTTCATCTTGAGTTTGTGATCGTACGATCGGGTAATTCTGCTTGCAAACATACACAACTATGTTGCGCTTCATTCTCTCAATAATAATAAAAAAACTGAGACTCTATTTTGCTAAATTAACTAGTAATAAAATTGTAATAAATTACGAATTTATTACAGATTATTTACAACCGTTACCTTTTTAAAATTACGCTTCCAACACAATATCAACGCTTATTCATTCACTGATCTATTAATGCGTGTTTTTAACTAAGTTCTAAACAACATAGGTTGACAATTTGTCATGTTTTTACCGGTTGTTTGTTCCCGTATCTCAATTTATTCCTCTAGAAATAAGGCTTGGCTTAACTTTTGCAAGTTGGTCTTGGATTGCTAACCATGCATTATTTTGTGGAGGAGACTCTCAACGTGAATAGAGAAAAAAAGATCGGATATAACTCAGTCCTATATGCTTTTGGGCTATTTTTGTATTTTTTTACAGGGGTAACTTTAGCTGAGGAAAACACGCAGCTTTCTGATAGCTTGCGTAATTCGTTACAAGCGCAAGGATGGCAAAAGTACCAAGCTGCAGATGGAAGCGTTATCTATCACCTGCCAACTTCTCAAGCTGAAGCTGGCAATCAGGCTGAATCCTCAACTGACGAACAGAGAAATCAACTGGGCAGTGCCTTGGAAGAGAGTGGCTGGCAGGCGGAATGGTCCGAGGATGGTAGTCTTATTTTGAGACCACAAGCTGGAAACAAACCGCTTGAAACTGAAAGGGAGTCTGATCCTGACAACGCTCAAGCTGATGTGATTCCGGATCTGCCTGGTTTTGATTACTGGCGAATTGAACGGGATGATGATGGTTCAGTACGTTTTCATCCCGTGGAAATATCACCTGTTACTGGGGCTCTAAGTAGCGATCAAGCCGTTTTGGGACGATGTGAAGGCTATCAGTTGCAACTTGATAATGTATCACTGCCCATCGATGAATGGTCAGAGATAACTAAATTGGCAAGAGACTATTTACAGCTTTCTGGGTTTCAGGGTTTACAGGTGGGACGAGTACGTAAGGTCTTACGCATCTATCTCGTTAGCCTGGTTGAAGAGGTAGCACCCTACAGGCTTGTACATCAATTGGCAGTTCGTGCATCAGATGGAAAAGTGATGTTGTTGGAATAAAAAATGGAATGGTGACAATCGCTGGTTATTGACCATCGCGTTGACCAACCCACAAGCCAGTGAGGATTCGGTTCCTCTATTTACGGAGGTCTTCTGTATGGACCTTCGTTTTTTTTTGATAAAAAATTGTGTCCTATGACAGATTGTCAGACTCTGTTTGGGGTATGGATAACTACCATACTTTCCATTAACCCTCATATCTAACTGAACGAAATTCCTAACAAAAATACTTTTCCTCATTTGATAATTACGTTTTAAAAATTATGTGAGTCAGGTCACATACCAAAAATACCTGACAGATAGGCAGGTTTCTTTTTCCGGAATGTATGTGGAAGTGCACTGGAAAATCAAAAATACCTTTAAAAAACAGTTAGTAAATACATAATGATCGACATTGGCACAGCAGTTGCTCTCCAAGATATGCCTATCTGTTCTGGCATTATAAGAATAATTTTTTGGAGGGTACTAGAATGCGGACTTCTCTACTTGTCTGCGGTGGCGCGTTATGGCTGATGGCAACCTCAGTGATAGCGGATTATCCCATTGCTGGCATTCAACCCTCCTTAAGACCAAGCGGCGCCCCGATCATCGAATGGGTGAATAATGATAAGGCTTGGTATCAACATGCGCTGACAGGTATTCAGCAACCCTATCCACGCAGCCTCTACTTTCTCGATAACCAGGGTAATTGGTACACACCTTTTAGTCATCCCGGTATGACAGGTCCTTACGATTTACGAGGATGGCATCCCTGATCATCGCGCTGCATGTAACGACTTTTGCCCTCTTCTAATCACAGACAGGAGAGACGAAAGGAGGTCTCGACTTGAGACCAAATAACTAAATCCACATTGGAGTTAAGCACCATGAAAAAAATTCGAATGCCTAGATTGAAAGGGGTAATACAAGCCTTGGGTTTTGCATCTGCTCTCGCGGTTGCACCTTTGGCTTCAGCAGGTATGTATGGCATGTCCGGCATGGGCGGCATGGGCGGCATGGGCGGCATGAGCGGCATGTCCGGCATGGGCGGCATGGGCGGCATGGGCGGCATGAGCGGAATGTCCGGCATGGGCGGCATGAGCGGAATGTCCGGCATGGGCGGTATGAGTGGTATGTCCGGCATGGGCGGTATGAGTGGTATGTCCGGCATGGGCGGTATGAGTGGTATGTCCGGCAACGGCTACTTTAAGATCACACCACAGGGCCAGATCTTCTTCTATCCCGCTAGCGGCATGGGGGGCATGAGCGGCATGTCCGGCATGGGCGGCATGAGCGGAATGTCCGGCATGGGCGGCATGAGTGGTATGTCCGGCATGGGCGGTATGAGCGGTATGTCCGGCATGGGCGGTATGAGCGGTATGTCTGGCATGGGCGGCATGAGCGGAATGTCTGGCATGGGTGGCATGAGTGGTATGTCCGGCATGGGCGGCATGGGCGGAATGTCCGGCATGGGCGGTCAATGGGTTTGGCAGCCTAGCGGTATGTCTGGCATGAGTGGCATGGGCGGCATGGGCGGCATGGGCGGCATGGGCGG
>JAIVEQ010000063.1:0-9206 GCA_023838465.1 Candidatus Thiodiazotropha sp. | reverse complement strand
GGCATGGGCGGCATGGGCGGCATGGGCGGCATGGGCGGAATGTCTGGCATGGGCGGCATGAGCGGTATGTCCGGCATGGGCGGCATGGGCGGCATGAGTGGTATGTCCGGCATGGGCGGTATGAGTGGTATGTCCGGCATGGGCGGCATGAGTGGCATGTCCGGCATGGGTGGCATGAGCGGAATGTCCGGCATGAGTGGTATGTCTGGTTACTTCCAGATCACACCACAGGGCCAGATCTTCTTCTACCCCGCTAGTGGTATGTCCGGTATGAGTGGTATGGGCGGCATGAGCGGTATGTCCGGCATGGGCGGCATGGGCGGCATGAGCGGCATGGGCGGCATGAGCGGCATGAGCGGCATGAGCGGCATGGGCGGCATGGGCGGCATGTCCGGTATGAGTGGCTGGCGTTAAGCTCTCAGTCTGTATCAAGGATTAATTCCACATGGATGTTGCAGGGTGCAGGGAAGCACCCTTTTCTGAATCAACTCTCATAGAGACAAGATTCTTTGGATCGCATCAGACGAGGGGGATGCAATGAAGTTGGAATTACAAATCATATTTTTATCCCTGCTAACAATTATTTTGACATCAGGCAGTAACTTATTGGCTGATGAAAACAAGCCCGGTGACTATGAACGGTCAAGATGGCACCCAATCCACTTTAAGCCGGCAATCGATGATGCGACTGATGAGCAGTGTCTTAGCTGTCATCAAGAGGTCTTGGATAGAAGGGTGTTGGAGCAGTCACCAGCAGGGGTAAAATCCACTGACGTGTTAGCCTGGTATCAAACATTGACTACCTATGAAGGTGCACAGGATACCTTGCATAGACGTCATCTGGTTACACCACTGGCAAAACAACTGATGGACTTGAAGTGCAACACTTGTCATCGGGGAAATAATCTGCGTGAAGAGGCGATGTTACCGCCAGACCATTCAAACAAAGACTTTACTTTGCGTAAGTCTGTAAATCCCGCAGAAATCTGTCTCATGTGTCATGGAGCAAATCCATACAAAATAATGGGGTTACCCAAACCTTGGCATGAATCCAGAAGCATGTTTCAGGACAACTGCCTGCTTTGCCATGCCAATATCCGCAGTGTTAGACACCAGGTTAATTTTCTAAAGGCGGATGCTATCGAAGAGGCTGGGAAGAAGGATTCAGATGTCTGCTATGGCTGCCATGGTGGGCGTCAATGGTATCGCATTCCCTTTCCTTATCCACGTCATGCATGGAAAGGTATGGCGAGTGAGATCCCAGAGTGGGCCAAGAATCGACCGACAGAGTCAAATCCAAGGTTCCGCGTAAAAACCAAGCAGGCGGCTAAATAGCGACTTGTTGATGGAGAGGTACGGATGAGCATCAAGAAAATGAAAGACAACCTTTATGAGCGCTTGAATCTGTCACGGCGATCATTTTTGAAAACAACCGCAGCGGGAAGTGCTGTAGTGGCTGCCGGTGGCTTGATTGAATTGAAAACCGCAAAAGAGGCAAAGGCATTCGCCTATGAGCCTTATCCCAAGGATGATGAATTACAAACAGTGGTTACCAGCTGCGCTCACAATTGTGGCTCACGCCATATGCTGGTGGCGCACAAGTGGAAGGATGTGATTGTGCGCTTGTCTACTGATGATGGTCGTTATCAGCGGGGAGGTCATTTTGGTAAAGATACGAACGAGGAGCCGCAATTAAGAGCCTGCCTGCGTGGTCGTTCCTATCGTCAGCGGCTCTACTCCGCTGAACGATTGCTCTACCCCATGATGCGGGTGGGTGAACGGGGAGAGGGCAAATTCAAACGCATCTCCTGGGATGAAGCCTTGGACTTCGTGGCTAAGAAAATGGTCTATCTCAAGGATACTTACGGACCTACCGCCTTGGTGGATCAAAGCTATGCTGGGGCCTCATATGGTGTCTTACACAAGTCAGATCAGATTGAGGGTTTGTTAGGTCGTTTTCTGGGTATGTTCGGTTGTCGCACCAGTTCCTGGTCTGTGCCCTCCTATCAAGGTACTACTTTCAGTTCAAGGATGACCTTCGGTACTATCGAAGATGGTAATGAAGACGATGCGTTCGCACACTCAAAACTGATTATTATGTGGGGTTGGAATCCAGCCTATACATTTCATGGTGGCAACACCTTTATGTATATGCGGATGGCGAAACAGCGTGGTTGCAAATTTGTCCTTATCGATCCGCAATACACCGATTCTGCATCAGCCTATGATGCCTGGTGGATTCCCATCCGTCCTAACACCGATGCCGCAATGATGGCCGGTATGGCTCACCATATCTTTACCAATAACCTGCATGACCAATCGTTCATAGATCGTTTTTGTCAGGGTATGGATGCTGGCACGATGCCGCAATGGGCACAAGGCAAGGAGAACTTCAAGGATTATATCCTGGGCAAGTACGACGGTGAGCCAAAGACCCCGGAATGGGCAGCGAAAATCTGTGGCGTGGCAGCCAAGGACATCATTAAACTTGCTGATATGTATGCCAAGACCAAGCCTGCCGCACTCAAGGCGTCCTGGGCACCAGGGCGTAATGCCTATGGTGAACAGTACAACCGTATGGCAGCAGCGCTTCAGGCGATGACCGGTAATATCGGTATTCTGGGTGGTTGCGCGGAAGGTGTCGGTAAGGCATGGCATGCAGAAGCAGTCGCCTATCCCTACGATCAATACTCCAATATCTGGTTCCAGGCAATCAAGTCGGACCGTTGGGCGCACTGTGTGCTCAATTACCCTAATGTCAAACGTGAAGAGATTGGGCTCTGGCAACGTGAGGATGAGACGGATGGCCAGATACCCAATATCAAGGGTATCTTCTGGCAGGGCTCCGATTGGTTCAATCAACTTACCAATATCAATAAAGAGATAGAGGCGATTAATAAGTTGGAGCTGGTAGTGTGCATGGATTCGACCATCACACCTTCAGGTCTGTATGCCGATATCCTGTTACCGATTGCCACCCATTTTGAGCGGCATGATACGGCGCTGCCCTGGTATAAGGGTCACTACTATATCCATCGTCCCAAGGTGATTGAACCGATGGGAGAGTCAAAGACTGATCTGCAGGTCTTCACAGAATTGGCTTATCGTATCGGTGGTGATGTATTCGGACAGGCCTACAATCCGAAAGCCAACAGGGACTACTTTCATGTCAATGACAATGTAGACGAAGCCTATTTGCGAGAGTGGTGGGAGACTAAGGTGATTCCCCATCAGCATGTCGATATGTCCTGGGATGAGTTCAAGCAACGGGGTGTCTATAAATTCACTTTCGATCAGCCCCATGTGGCTTTCCGGGATCAGATAGAGAATGGAGCACGCTTTCAGACTCCGTCAGGCAAGATCGAGATTTTGGCCTCTCAGTTGGCGCAGATCACGGACTGGAAGAAGACCATGTATGGCTATGAGATTCCCTACATACCCAAGTGGATCGAGCCTTGGGAATCATTAAACAGTCCTAAAACCAAGAAACATCCGTTTCATCTGATTTCTCCCCATCCGCGTTGGCGAACGCATTCGATCTTCAATAACTGTAGCTGGCTGCGCGAGACCTACGAGCAGGAGGTAACAATTAACGCCTCCGATGCCAAGAAACTGGGTATCAAGACCGGTGATACGGTGGAAGTCTGGAATGATCGTGGCAAGTGTGTTGTACCAGCCTATGTGACTGAACGCTGTATGCCCGGTGTGGCCGTGTTGCATGAAGGCGTCTGGATCGAACTGGATGAGAATGGTGTGGACCGCGCAGGTAACCCGGACATGCTGACATTGGATGAACCCAGTCCAGCAGGGGCATTTGCATACAATACGGTACTTTGCAATATCAAGAAGACGGATCTGGAACATCGGCCGGGCTGGGACAAGCTGGCGACATCACGCGCCCATGTGTTTCGGCGTGATCTTTAATCTTGGAGGAGATACACATGTCAGAATCAAAAGACAAAGCCAAGATCAAGGAAGCGGTCAAGCGTCGCAAGCGTGAGACTTATACACCGGTCAAACCAGATCTACAGCTGGGTTTTGTACACAATAATGTGGACTGCATAGGTTGTCGTGCCTGTGAGATCGCCTGTAAGGATAAAAACGGCCTGGCAGCAGGACCCCGCTTCAGACGAGTGCAATACATTGAAGGGGGGAGATACCCGGATGTGTTTGCCTATAAAGTCAATATGTCCTGTAACCATTGTGAGTCACCAGCTTGCCTGCCGACCTGTCCAACTGGTGCCATTTTTAAGCGCAAGCAGGATGGTATCGTCGATATCGACTCCACACTCTGCATCGGTTGTCGACGCTGTGAAGCAGCTTGTCCCTTTGGTGCGCCCCAATTCGATCCTAGTGACAGCATTGTCAAAAAGTGCAATATGTGTGTCGATGAGATCGAAGCAGGTCGTAAACCTTACTGTGTCATGGCCTGCATGATGCGAGTATTGGACATTGGTCCAATTGACAAGATCTGGGCTGGAGAATTGGAAACCGTAGCGGTCGGTCCGAATGACCAGATATCGCGGCAAGTAAAGAATATGTCTGATATTGAATTGACCAAGCCATCGATAGGATTTGTGGCGCACAGTAAAGGGAAGGTCAAATAATGGGAAAGCAGACCAAAAAACAGGAAAGGGCACCCATCAAAGTACTTAAGGCATTTTACCAGGCAGTTGCAGATGATATGGAGATGTTGGTGCTCCTTCATGATAAGGAGCCTGATGGAATCCTGTTACAAGCCTTACGTGAGGGTGATTTTCCTAACGGGCTGGGCTTGAAGTTACTTGGGAGTGCTGGCTTACAGGCCTTAGACCTGATGAGGCGTTCACTTGCGGCGCTACCTGCAAGTATCGATGAGACGGTCATTGACGAACTCGCTGCAGACTATGCCGATATCTATCTGAACTACAGTATTCAGTCCTCGCCTGAAGAGTCTGTTTGGATCGATGAAGAGAGCCTGGCGTGTCAAGACAGTATGTTTCAAGTAAGAGCATGGTATGAACAATATGGGCTGATGGCAGAAAATTGGCGTGTAAGGCCCGATGATCACCTGGTTTTACAACTGCAGTTTCTCTCTCATTTGTTTGCTGTTGCTGAGAGTGAGTCTGATCTTGAAGAGGCTGCCCGGTTTATGGATGAACATCTTTTACGTTGGCTTGGATTATTTACACAACGCGTTTCCAGTCGATGTGAAACACCTTACTTTGCCGGCATTGCTCTTTTGACAGGTGCTTATTGTGAGGAGTTGAGAGATCTTATGGTGACCATTCTTGACCAACCAAGACCCAGTGAGGAAGAGATAGAGGATAGAATGAAGCCAACGAAACAATTGGAAGATGTTCCCGTCAGTTTCATGCCAGGGATGGGTCCAGCTGTGTAGCGATAGCTTAGTCGATACCATCATTTTTCAGGACAGACGGATCGTTCTTTCCGATTTATATAGATTGGTAGAGTAGAATTTTTTTACGCTATGTGCATTGGCTGGAAATACCACGCCGCACACAGTATCTAAAGCGATTATAATATTGACAGAGGAGTTTATCGATATGTTTAGAAAAACGGACAAATTAGCAGCCCTGTGCGGAGGATTGCTACTTATTTCCCTTTCACCTAATGTAGTGGCGGATGCGGCTGCAGGAAAAGCGATTTATGATGGTAAAGGCGCTTGTGGTAGCTGTCATGGTCCGGCAGGTATGGGTGATGGTCCCGCTGCGATGGCTATGGATCCTAAGCCACGTAGTTTTACAGATGGTGTGTTTAAGTATGATACAGATGCTGATGGCCAATCCGGTACAGATGTAGACCTAGTGAATATCATCAAGAATGGTTCTGCGAAATATGGTGGTGCTGCAACCATGCCAGGGCGTGCCGATATTCCGGATGGTGAAATCGAGGCACTTGTAGCCTATATACGTACACTGAAAAAATAACGACCTGATCAGCAGGTATTTGCATGTACTTCGCGTAACTGCTTGCTCCGTAAAGTGATATATAAACGACTCAGACAATCACAATATTGATATTGTACGATTATGTATTTGCTCTACGGATCGACTGTTATGCATTGCTCACACAATGACTGGCATAAGTCAGGTGATATGAGGCTGGCGTCCAAGATATAAAGATGATGCCTAAATTACACGAATTGATTGAGCATGCTCGGCAGGAGGAGAAACTGCCGAGCATTATCAGCGATCGATGTGTTCACTCGATTATCGAAGTGGCAAACTGCCAGTCATGTGTTGAGGTTTGTCCGAAAGGAGCGTGGGTGCTTGATGATGAAGCGCTTCATCTCGATACAGCAGCCTGTGATGGCTGTGGTTTGTGCGCGCCCGTGTGTTCGGAAGGTGCGATCACTATTCAACATCAGATGATGATTGGCCATTGGCAGGGATCGAGTTTAGCGCTATGTGCCTGTGAATATGCTCATAGTTCAGTAAAAGATGGGATAATACCTTGCCTACATGCTGTTGGATTACAGGAAATTATGGGCTTGTATCAACAAGGCATTATGAATTGGGTTGTTACTGCAGGGAATTGTAGCGTTTGCGAACGCGGTCAGGGACCCCATTTATTTGACAGGCTCAACCTGTTGAATCGCATCCTGAAGAAGCGAGGAAACAGAAGGATAAGATTCAGTCGTCGATCATTACTCGAATGGCAAAAGATAACGCTATCAATTAGCGAATATGCCACTGGACCACAACTCAGTCGCAGAGGTTTTTTAAGAGGCATTCTTAATAGTAGTCTGCAACATGGGCTGGAACTGCTTGAACCACCTTCTGATGGTAAGAATGCTTTCGTACCTCCCGGCCAACTGCTACCAAAATCAACAGATTCCCAGGCATGGCCCAACCTTCCGATCATCGATATTCGTGCTTGCAATGGCTGTGATGCCTGCACACGAGCTTGTCCTCACCAGGCAATCCAATTGATTGAATCCGAAGATAGGGCGATTTATCAATTGAATCCAGAAGCATGCACAGGTTGTGGTGTATGTACCGATATCTGTGATCAACGAGCTGTTACGCTTCACAAGTGGAAGGAGGTTGAGCAGCAGCTGGTCATGCTGGAAAAGACCAAATGCCACAGTTGTGGTATTCAATTCCACCTACCTTCAGTGCAATCAGGACATGTAGGAAATCTGTGTCGGATCTGTTCGCAACGTAACCATCATAAAAATCTCTACCAAGTACTCAACTAGTACTGCATGATTTCTCCTCAGTAGTCGATCAATAAATTCCTATTAACAAACGTTTATAGTGACTTAGGTTCATCTGCAATTGATCTATATTCCTCTGAATACTTACAATTGAAAGTACTGCTGGCCTGTGTTCAATGGGTGAAGGAGAGAAATATCACAATTTCATAACATCCGTTATTCAGATGGAGACAAAGCTGAAAATCCATGGTCTAGTATTGTTAATACCTGGATTTAGGCGGTTTTCTATAATGCACTGTAATACTCATCGTCATACCTATGATTTGTTAAAAATCGGGTTATTTGCGTTTTCCCTGATATTTTTTCTGGCTAGCTGCTCTGCAGAGTCGCCTCAATTGGACTCAAAACAGGCAGAGAGTCAGAACAAGTCATCAGTGTCATCCTTAGAGTTCGCACCTGGCTTACCCTGGCTGAATGTTGAGAAACCATTAACTTTTGATGACCTGTATGGAAAAGTGGTAGTCCTGGATTTCTGGACTTATGGTTGTATCAACTGTGTCCATGTACTCGCCGATCTGAAAAAACTGGAAAAGAAGCATGGCGATCAATTATTAGTGATTGGTGTGCATACTCCGAAATTCGATAACGAGAAAAATTTGGAGACCCTGCGCAACATTGTAGTGCGGTACGGCATCGAACATCCGGTGGTAAATGATATCAATTCCACACTTGCTCGCTCCTATGGCATGCGTGCCTGGCCAACACGGGTGATTATCGACCCGGCGGGAGATGTTCTTGGACGTGTAACAGGGGAAGGTAAGTATGATCTTTTTGATCAGACGATCAGTGAACTTTTGGAAGAGCATCATGCAATTCTGGATCCGACTCCAATCGCTCATAAACTCGAACGAGATCACATTGCATCATCCCTGTTGGCCGCACCGGGAAAGATAACCGCTTCCAAGCAGTATGTGGCTATCAGCGATACGCTGCATAACCGTATCATCGTGGCAGATCATCAGGGTGTCATTCAAAGGATTATTGGTGATAAGGAGCTCGGCATACAAGATGGTAGTTGTGCTACCGCCCGTTTTAACATGCCCCAAGGGATTGTGTTCGATGACCAAGGGATCTTTGTCGCCGATACTGGAAATCACTTGATACGATATATCGATCTCGAGTCGTGCGATGTGAAGACGGTAGCAGGTGATGGCTCTCTGGAACGTAAACGTAGAGGCAAGTTCGACCCACTTTCAGTAGGGCTTGCCTCTCCCTGGGCCCTTGCATTGTATGAGGATCAACTCTACATCGCGATGGCAGGAAGCCACCAGATTTGGCAATTTGACCTTGGCACACAGAAAATTGGACCCTTTGCAGGTTCGAGACGTGAGGGTATTGATGATGGAGATGTCAGAACTGCTACATTCAGTCAACCCAGCGGTTTAAGCTTGGATGGAGCCTGGCTCTATGTGGCTGATTCAGAAGATTCTGCTGTGCGTCGAATCCACCTTAAAGAGAAAAGAGTTGAGACCCTGATTGGAACCGGATTATTTGATTTTGGCGACCGGGATGGAGCACTGGCCAAGGCAAAACTACAGCATGTACTTGGCATTACGACCTATAACAGTAACGAATTGCTCATTGCAGATACCTATAATCACAAAGTGAAATTGATTAATTTGGAGAAGGAGGTAGTTGAGACGGTAGTCGGTGATGGAAAGCCTGGGGTGAGCGGTACAGGGGATGGACAGTTTCAATTGAATGAACCAGGCGGATTGACCTTGCTTGGTGATAAACTTCTGATTGCAGATACCAACAACCATCGCATTGTTAGGTATGACCTGGGTAGTGGGGAGACGGATTTGTGGCAGCTTGTTGAAAGTGATCTGGCTGAAGTTAAATAGCTTGTGTGTTGAATCAAGATCTTTGAGCAGCAGTTATATCAGATGCTGATAGAGCCTGTAAATAATTCTGTGTAACTGCCCTTGTTTAAACGAAGTCCTTTAATCGGTCTTCGAATTCGATCATAAAACGATTGAGTGCT
>JAIVEQ010000062.1 GCA_023838465.1 Candidatus Thiodiazotropha sp. | reverse complement strand
GTTTTTTGATGCCTTTTCAACATCAAAAATAGAGAAGAATCTGTGGCCGATCAATACCTTAATTTCTTTGCGAAACCCGGATAGACCCCATTTGGGGTCGTTCGAGGCACAGGCAGATTCGAAAATAGTCACTGAATAGTCAAGAGCTGGTACCCCGCATGATGAAGTAGAGCCCCTTATTTTATGGGCGATCTCTTTCAGGTTGGACCAGTCCATATTTGATATATATAGTTCAATACTATCTAATTGCTGTGGTAGCTCGTCGCAAAGTTGCTTAAACATCTCATCAGCAAGATTCTGATCACCACCCGTTATACTGAGTAGCTTTTTGTTGTCAACTGCTGGTAGATTGAGCGGCTCAATATTATCGCTATTACTGGATGGTTGATAGTCAAATGAGCTCACAGGTTTACGACTACTAAGTATATTATTGATTACAGACCACATTTGGTGTTCGTCAATTGGCTTAAGTAAATAACCGTCCATACCGGACTCTTTTATTTGGTTTCTGGTGGCAGGGACTACATCGGCTGTTAATGCGATTATTGGTGTATGTTTATTACCAGACTCATTATGACGAATAAATTCAGTGGCTTCTGTCCCCTTCATTTTCGGCATGTGAATATCCATTAATATGAGATCAAAGTCTTTTAAGAGTGTTTGTGAAATCGCACTTAAACCGTCTCCTGCCTCAGTAACGTTAGCGCCATTGTTTTGCATGAGTGTACTGATTAACTTTAAGTTGATATCATTATCATCAACTACAAGTATATTGTAGTTAGTGAGGGCTGGAAGCGATGTGTCGAGGTCTTGCTCGACAATTAATTTCTGTGCTCGTTGGTGTTCGGACAGCATTGTATCCAAGGCTTCGAAAATCTTATGAGTGCTGAAGGGTTTAGATAAGTAAAAATCATCGCTTAAGGATTGATATTGCTCAATAATTATCCTCTCTGAAGCGCTGAGTAGAACTAGAAAAGGCGTGTCACTGGATACACGAAGTCTTTTGATCTCTTCCTCGGCAAAACCGGATTCAATCTCACTATTTTCAAATCCCATCACAATAATACTGACTTGATCAGCAGAAGGGATGGGGAATTGAGTATCTATTATATCAATACCAAATGATTCCAATGTATGTTTAATGGCAAGGTATGAAAGTTTGTGATTGTCAGCCATTTGAGCGCGATAATCCATTATTGTTAGGTTTTCTTTGGGAACTAAATCGCGAGTAGATTTTACGAGTGGTATGGTAACAATGAAATTAGAGCCATTACCAAGGTTGCTTACAAGTTCAATATCACCATTCATTGATTGAGCCAATTTCTTGCATATGCTCAATCCAAGACCCGTGCCCCCATATATTCGACTTGTTGAAGAATCTGCCTGTTGGAATGATTCGAACAGTGATTGTTGTGCCTTGTTATCGATACCGATGCCAGTATCTGTCACTGAAAATTTCAGAATACACTTATCTTTTGTCTCAGTGTCAGTCATAACCCTGATGACGACATCCCCCTGGTGGGTAAACTTAATTGCATTATTAATTAAGTTGACTAATATTTGCCTGATGCGTGTTTCATCACCTATTAACGTGTTAGGTACGTCTGAATAGACCAATAGTATCAGTTCAAGTCCCTTATCGTGAGCAGATGGGGACAAAAGCACGGTAGGCTCTTCGAAGCAATCTCGCACATCAAATTGTGCAGTTTCAGGCTCAAGTTTTCCATACTCAAGTTTGGAATAATCAAGTATTTCATTAATGATCTCTAAAAGGTTAATAGCTGATTTCGATATGGTATTAACAAGATCATGCTGTTGGTTTGATAAACCTGTCTTCAGCAGTAGGTTTGTAAAGCCAAGTACACCATTCATTGGGGTACGAATTTCATGGCTCATATTTGCAAGAAACTCAGATTTTGCCTTACTTGCAGATAGGGCCCTTTTTTTGGCTAAATCAAGCTCTACATTTTGGATTTCTATCGCTTCCATAGTCTCGGTAAGCTCAGACGTGGCTTGATCAATTTGTTGTTTCATCGTCTCGTGAGAGCGGAGTATTTGACTTGTCATGGCATTAAAGCCCTCTTCAAGACTCCCTATTTCACCCTTAGATACTTCCGGTACGCGAACTGTGAGATCACCGTCACGCATACGAGAAACTGCATGAGTCAACCTATCGATAGGTTTTATTACAGAACGACTCAATGCAAGAGAAAAAATTGCAGTGCATATTAATCCAATAGCCAGCATTATTATCGAGTTACGTATAATGATGATTCGATTTTTATCTAAACGTGTTTTGCTTAATGTCAAAATAACCGAGCCCATGTCCTCATTTTTTGGTCTGGCGATATTAATGCCCTGATCGGGGTAATCGATAATGTCAATGTCTTCGATTAAGTATATTGCTGGTGCTGTAAACGCAGCTAGATTGCTGGCTATCTCATCCTGGTGTTTAACCATGTGTGATAATAAAGAGCCTGATGAGTCAAAAACTTTAATGCTATGGACATCAGTTTGGAGAAAAACAGGTCTAAGACTCATCTCCAGGATTGATTTATCTCTAGTGAATATACCGTAAACACTAATTGCGGCAGACTGATTGGCAATTGATAAGCCTCTTTCGTTAAATGATTCAGTAAGCCTGTCAAGTTGTGTAGTGATTAAATAAATGGTCAGCAATAATGCAAGAATCAAGGCAGGCAATAAACCAATCATTAGTGCTTGAAAGCGCAGTGATTTGAGGTTATTCAATATCATCAGATGATCTTTTAGTTATCTCTTCTTTGAGTTTGGTAACTGATTTAATTGGAAATCCCAAAGAGCGAGCTACTTCTGAGTTGAATAATATTGAAAAATACTTGGCCATTTGTTCGCTGTTGGATATGGCGTTGTCTGAATATATATCGATGATATTATCTCTTACCTGATGTGCAATATCTTCTGGCGATGAATAAATAGCAGCTAAAGCACCAGCCTTAACATATGCGGATGAAAAGCCAATTAGCGGAATACGATTACGGTAGGTGGATAATAATATATTAGAAACGGTGGATTTATTGTGGATGTATGTATCAGGGATCGCAAGCATTATGTCTACATTGAAAAGTAATCTGTTTAATGATGCGCCAATCTGTTCTGTTGAGTTAATCTTCTCAATGCCAAGTGCTAGGTTAAGTTTGTCTGCTGATGTTGTTAGCAAGCTTGTTGATGCTTCATCTTTAATATTTACAAGCACGCCGACACTTTTAAATCGATCAGATAGTGATTTTATAAGCAGCAGACTTCTATGCAGTGGCTGGTCTAGATAGAAGTAATATTGAGTAGGATTAATAGATGATGGGCTATAAAAAGTAGCACTATTTTTTGGTATTAAGGCTGATAGAACAATGCTATTAGAAAGTTTATCACTTGCATACATCGCTGCATTAATACCAAGCGTGACGACTAATCGGTATTTATGATTTAGATTTTCATCAAATGAATTAACTTGACTGATTTCAAAGTTTGTGTCTTGGCAGGAAAGATTGCTATCCCTGCATTGTTTAATTGTAGAATTAGTAATAGTCGTAGCTACGTCGAGATAAACATCATTATTTCCACTTAGTAAGATCAGAATGTTATTACTCTCTTTCGAGAAGCAGTTAGTAGGTGATAGGTTAAGGAATGCGAAACTAGTTGCAATAATAATTAATAGTCTGATTTCACATGATTTGAATGAAATACCGTGAATATTATTTTTTACGTGGTCAACGCTACCTGCTTTCACTTTATGAAAGATATATGAGGTATAGGTGAGCAACCAGTGCATTATGCTTGTACTAAAGTGCTATCTTTGCCTGTAAATAGATACGCTTATTCCATATGTTATGTGAATCAATACGATCATTGTGATAAAAGTCAAAATTCTTTTTATGTAAATTCTGTAACAACAAACTAATATCGATGTTTGTATTCGCCAGGTTAATATGTTTATTGAATTTTAAGTCGATACGGCTATAGTTGGGTACGGCGTCACCTTCACCCGGCCATTCCATCTCGTCGGTGAAATAGTATGCTGTACTCATTGTTAAGCCGTCATCAAACGCATGGCTTGCGATAAGACTGAAGGTTCTTTTGGGGATTTTTTCCTCAGCATTCTCTCGAAAGCTGAAAATACCATTTTTCAACCTTTTAATCTCATTGCCACTGATATCTAAGTAGCTGAAGCCAAAATAGACCATATCCCTGACAGTAGGTCTGTAGTCAAGTTCAAACTCCAAACCATTGATATCCACATCGCCAAAATTGGTATAGGTAAATGCACCTTGTTGGTATAAATCGTGAAATTGATTCAATAAGGCAAAGTTAAAAGGGTCTGTAACACCGCGATCAGGGTCGGGATAGTCAAAATTTCTATATTGATCGATAATGTCAGAATATGACTCACGGAAAACACATAAATCAACGGTGAGACCATGTTCTGTAAAATTACCGAAATAGCCAGCTTCAATTCGGTCTATTTGTTGTGGATCAAGATCTTCGGTACCTATCACCCAATTGTTAAAATCGTCTCCAGGTGCACCAAGTTGAATAGTAATATGTGCATTATCCTCGTAAATAGTCGGCATGCGGTAAGCCCTCGAGCCACTAATTCTTACCGTATTGGATGGATTCAAGTGATAGTTGAAACCTAGTCTGGGTGAAAAAATGCGCTCCTTTCCCTCAAATTTCTCAAGCATTCCACCTGCATTTATCACGAATTTCTGTGTTGCAAACCATTCACTGTTGAGAAATAGTCTATATAGATCCCTGGATACGGGTTGATTGCTATGCAGAAGCCAAAAGCTTTCTCCACGATCATGCCTGGCTCCAATGCCCCATACAATACGAAAATCATCGATGGGCTCTGTTGTATGTTCAACTTCTAAATCATATCTATGAGATTTTAAACCCAACCAAGAGAAGAGTAAGGGTGAGTCGGTTAAGTTCAAAGCATTCATAAGTGAATCAAAGTCATATCTACCACCAGAGATTGCAGCAGCAAAAATGTCAGGTCTTACTGCTTCATCAAATGCGCTAAGCTCATCGAATGCGGAAATTTGTTCTGATATACGAGGTGTCTGTTTAAGGTCATCGACCGAGTAGTAGTTATGATAAAACTGTATGTTTAATTTACTCTTCTCTGATAGCACACGATTCCACTCAATGGATTGATAATTGTATCGATTGTCTAATTCTCGCTCACTTTGTAATAGAGTTGGCAGCCCCTCATCGTAATTTCCATGCGAAGTGCCAAATGTTGTACGTATAGTGTTATCAATATCAAACTTATAATCACTGTCAAATTTTAACCATCTGGCTCTTGATGAATCATCACGATTTTCAAATCCTTCGGCTTCTTTGTAACTGGTAGAGAGTCGATAGTCTAATTTACCATTGCTTGCAGCGTGTGCAGCCTCGACATAGCGTGTTTTTTCATACCCAAAGGTGGTCGAAAATGATGTGCCAAGAAGATCAGCAGGATGTTCTGTAACTACGTTGATTACGCCTGCATATGAGTTGGAACCGTAGGCGGCAGCGTTAGGCCCACGAATAACCTCAATTCGTAGAATCTCATCCAGACTCAGGGGGATTTCAGACCAGGGAATCCCCCCGTAAACTGGATCATAAATCGACCTGCCATCGATGAGAACTTGCATGTCTCTTGCATACTCATCTGCATGTCCATGGTACGAGACAGTGATACTGGCGTCAGACAGAAAACCAATGGTGAATCCGGGCACCAGTCGCAATAAATCGGGCAGATTGAGTGCGGCACTTGCCTGAATCATTTTCTTGTTGATGATCGTCATGGCTGTAGGCGTGTCAGCTTGAGACTGAGTGAGTCTTGAGGCTGATAGAACCACAGGTAGATCGTCATAGAAATAGCTTTCAGTGAATGCTATTAAATCGTCATCGCTATGGCCAGTACTCCAGTAGATCGTCAGGATTAAGAAAAGTTGTATGTGGCGGTGCGCGCGGTGCTGTCGGTTAGGCATGCAATTACCTGTCTAGTGCTGAATCTTACTGATATTGTCAAATAGTATGATACACCAGACAAGCTTTGGGGTTAGCAAGATCGCCTGTCGAGCCATAATTGGAATGGCCTTCTGGTAAAGATAGTTTCAGAGTTACGAGTCGTTTAGAGACAACCCGACCTATGTCTAACGAATGAAAACGATCTCAGTGTGAGGTAAAGATAATCTTCATGTTGCAGGAATAGGGTTTGGATTGGGGTTGATAGAACAGCTAATCGCTATGGGAATTAGATTCGGATAATCCGCTATTTCCGTGCCAATAGCCATCACAAGAACCCAGTGGCATATATTTTTCAAGGTCTTTGATGGTGGAACCGTTAAGTGCATTCTGGAAAGCATCGACAATCTGGCCGGTAAATGTGGATTGTGGACTTATCCTCAAAACATCGACTTGTAGCTGTTTGAGGAGGGGAATCTCGGTTAACAGATTACAAGTCTTGGCGGATACGGTTTGTACCCCATTCAAGGCAAGAAATGGTTCACCTTCTTGGGTAGAGAGTAGTCGACCATCGGGGTAATCGATACATTTATATTGACAGTCATCTTTTGGTAAATTGTGGGAACGTGCAGTAAAACACCTGGCTGACAGAGTCAATGGCATGCGCCCATAACTGAAGACCTCAGTCTCAACACCCTCAGGCCGTTGCAACTGCATTTGCTGTAAAGTGGTTTTTGACAGCTCAATCGGTAGTACCCATCGCTTTAGTCCTTTGGATGCCAGGAATTCGAGGGTAGCAGCATTGTAGATGTTTACTGTTGGTCCAGTGACAAAAGGGAGCTGTTTCTTCGTCATTATCTGAACTGCGCCGATGTCATTGGCCTCAATCATGAAACGCCCATTTTCACACAGTCGTCTGAGTGTCTTCAGTTCAGATTCCGCCTCAAGCAGGGCGAGGGTAGAGAGGACAATTTGTTTGTCACTCGTTTCACTCAGTTTTATTGCCAGGTCAATCCAGTCGCTGCTGCGAAGGCTGCGCCTTTTTGAACAGACAGTTTCACCGAGATAGATGATATCCACAGCCATTTTTGCTGCTTGAGCATAAAAGTCGAATAGATCGTCCCGTGACCAATAGTAGAGTATGGGACCGAGAGAAAGTTTTGGGGAACTATTCATTGCTATTGCCAGGGACGGTAGTAAGGACCGAGGGTGGTAGTTGCACCTTCCGAAACCTGGTCGAGAACGTTATTCCATAGAGGGGTTGCAATGAACTTGTCAGGATCACGCAGGCAGCTGTCAATGGCTGCGCGCCACACTTTGGTGACCTGCCCAACATAAGCGGGTGTGCGTTGTCTGCCTTCGATCTTGATAGCTTTCACGCCAGCACGAAGTAAATCAGGTAGCAGGGCCAGGGTATTTAATGATGTTGGCTCTTCGATTGCGTAAAAGGTGTTTTCGCCAACAGCGAAACGTCCTTTGCAGATCGTCGGATAACCGGCCTGTTCGTTATTGCCGTAGCGGTCTGTTAAAAGACCACTCAATCGAGACTCCAGACCCTCAGGTGTCTCACGATATTCAACAAACTGTGCTGGCGAACAGGCACCATGAGTATTAGGCGATTCACCTGTCACATAAGAGGAGAGTATGCAGCGTCCTTCGACCATCACACAAAGACTGCCAAATCCGAAGATTTCTATCTCCACAGGTGAATGGTCGACCACATGTTGGACTTGGCTGAGCGATAAAACACGTGGTAGAACTGCCCGTTTAATAGCAAATGCTTCATGGTAAAAGGCTAAAGCCTCATAGTTGGTACTGGATGCCTGAACTGAGAGATGAAGGTTGAGATCTGGCCAGTGCTGGCTGGCATAATCTAGTACCCCTATGTCGGCGCATATCAGTGCATCCACTGCTAGAGACGCGGCACTGTCGACTGCTTGGCGCCAGCGTTCCCATCCTTCCGGTCGTGGATAGGTATTGATGGCCATGAATACGCGCTTGCCCCTTGCTTTCGCATAGGCGATGCCTTCACGAGCACGTTTTTCATTAAAGTTCAGCCCGGGAAAGTGGCGTGCATTGGTATCGTTACGCAGTCCGAAATAGACTGCATCAGCGCCATTGTCCACGGCTGTTTTTAGAGAGGGCAGATTACCTGCAGGACAGACCAGTTCCATATATCAAGCTCATATTATTTTAACCTGGCAACCCAAAATATTGGGTTGAAGGTTAATAGTTAACCTTCATGCAACCTGCCGATGCAGTGCTCGTCGTTGTTGCAGTTCGATAGTGATAGCATTCAGAACACGCCACTTCTGAGCGCACCAGTTTGGCGCCAAAAGGATCGTCTCTGAGGCAGTGCCTGTAAGGCGGTGCCAGATAACCTCTGGCGGTGTTAGTTCCACTAGATCAGCGGCAATATTGACATACTCTTCCATGGTGAGCGGGTGATAGTCGCCCTGGCGATAAGCGTTGGCCAGCTGAGTCCCCTTTACGACATGTAAAGGGTGGAGTTTTAGGCCATCAGTACCCAGCTCTAAAACATTTCGAAGTGTTTCTCTCGCATGCTGAGCTGTTTCACCAGGCAGCCCCGCAATCATGTGAGTACAAACCTTGAGGTCGAATCTCCTGGCTCGCATAGCGCTATCAGCATATTCTGCAAAACCATGTCCACGATTGACTTTGGCAAGTGTCTCGTCAAAGGCAGACTGCAGTCCAAGTTCAAGCCAGATTTCAAACCCTTCCTCTTGATAGCCTGCTAGCAGTTCGAGTACCGCATCGGGCACGCAATCAGGGCGAGTGCCTATTGAGAGTCCAATGACATCCTCTTCAGCTAAAGCCTCTCCATACAACTGGGCGAGGTGATCTATTTCATCATAGGTGTTGGTATAAGCCTGAAAATAGGCGAGGTATTTTGTAGCGCCGGTGCGCTTACGGATGACCTGCCTGCCGGATTCGATCTGTTCGCTGATCGGCTTGGGTTGACGTCCATTGGGACTGAAAGAGACATTGTTACAAAATGTGCAACCGCCTATTCCTTTGCTGCCATCCCTATTCGGACAGGTAAACGCGGCATCGAGGGCGATTTTATGCACTCGCTCGCCATAACGATTCAGCAGGTACTGGCCAAAGGTGGTTACTTGCTCAGAAAGGGTTGTCATCGTCTAACCAACCTGATTGAGGAAGCGACGACGAAATTTTACCTTCATTGCTTCCGCAATGGCCTCACAAGCTGGGATATCGACACCCTCAAGTCCGTCAACTGCGGATACCGTCACATCAGCGATATAGCTGGGTGCCTCGCGAATAAAGTCTAGCATCGCTTCATAAGAGCCGGGTAGGTTTGGTCTGCAGTGTAGATCATAGATCTCCTGGTTCTGGGCATTGAGGGAAATTGATAGGGAGTCAACACATTCTCCGAGTTCAGGCAGGGTGTTGTGCTTGTGTACCAGATTGCATAATCCATCTGTATTGACACGTACCCGACCACCCTGCAGTTTAATATGCCTGGCCACCTCCAACAGTACATTGAGTCTTAGGGTGGGCTCGCCATAACCACAAAAAACCACCTCTTCATATTGGGCCGGATCATCGATGGAGGCGATGACCTCTTCCGCTGTGGGTCTGTGGATAATTGTCAGGTCATAGCCTTTGACGTTCATGTCGCCAAGTGTTTTAGGGCAGAAGGCGCATTCCAGTGTGCAGCGATCGGTAATGCTAAGATAGAGATTATTGTCGATTTGATAGCTTATCTGCTGTGCCACGTTGTCCCCATTTAATATGATTAGGAAGTGCCATCCTAGCGTTTGAGAGGGTAGAGACAATGACTTTGATCAAAGCAATTGGTGGGTGTGATTCCACCTGGAATTCTAGGTTCAAGCACCCATTGCTTGCACAGTCTTTTGGCAAATAACCTTAAAATTGTCATATTGCTGACGAGTGACCCCTGGACCACTTATACCGTTGTCACCGTAGAATAGTCCTACCGGTTTGCCACGGATAAACACCGACATAGCAATGAATCCACTCGGGTTGATCTGCTCCAAGGCAGATTGTGGAATCATTGGTAAGTATTTTTCAGCATTATTTCGATTTAAGGATATCGACTGAGGTTTATTCATTAATATCTTGAATAAGCTTGGTTTTGTTGTACTTAGTGAGAATCCCTTTAGGGAGAGCTGCTGATCTGATTCAGTCACGAATCTTGCCTTAAGTGAGGTTTTGTCAGGGCTCAGCATGGCAAACATCACCCGACTTAAACCAAGCTCTTCATGCATCTGTTGCAAAGCAACATTGAGTAGCTCCTGCAGTGAATTGATACGCTTCTTAGGTGTAGGCAGTTGTGCTGCATTGAGTGTTTCATCAGGGGTTACATTAGGCTTGGATTCCGGTTTTGGCTGAGTTTCAGCTATTGGTTTGGGTGCTTCAATAACCCTATCGATTTGTTTGAGAGGCTGTTGTGGGACGCTCTCTTGAGCTGATTCCGTCACCACTCGATCCTCGCATATTAGGTAAAAAGCAGGTAGTGGCAGAGGAAGTACATCAAGTGCCCGTGCCGTCTCAGCAGATAGCTGGTGTAAATGTGCGTTGGCCTCATCATGGGTGATATCGAGAAATTCCGCCAGCAGCTCTATATCATCATGAGTCCTGTTTCGATGCCAGCCGAGACTGCTCTCCCTGGCAAGGGCAGATGCGAGCATCACGGTTAAGGGACGTGACTGGTAACTATTAGAGAGTCCCTGAGAATCATGTATCAATTCTGGAAGTCGCCATTGTAGACTCAACTGGGCATTGAGTTCCTCAAGGGTAAAGCCAAGTATCTCTAGAGCAGCACTCTTCCGCTCATTCTCGTCCACTATTTTAGTGTGGATCGAACGCATAAGGTCGGGTTCAGCAGACCACAGCGCCATTTCCCCAAGATCGTGGAGCAGGGCGGCGGTGTAGAGGGCATCACCATCGGATTGACCCTGCGATTCAGAGAGACCTCGGGCATAGAAGGCTGCATGTATCGCCCGGCTATAGCAGTCAATGAGCCCTCGCCGTGGCGGTCCCTTCAATTTGTCTTCCAGGCAGAGCAAGGTCCGGCTTGCCTGTTCGATTAGGTCCATGCCAAGAAGCGGTATTGCAAGTGAAATCTTGGTAACTGCCTCCTTAGGAGGATTGGGCAAGCTGCTCAATCGTTGCATGATGTGGAGACTGAAACCCGGATCCCGTGAGATGACCTCTGAGAGTCTATTATGATTGACGCTTGATTTCTGTAGCAGATCTCTGACATGGGTCAGCGTCCGTTGCATGACGGGTAGCGGATTGGCCGAAAGTTTGTCTGCCCAGTCTTGGACTGTTTGAGTCATCAGAGTTAGCTCTTAGAATCTGTTTGCTTGGTTTTATGTGATTGCATTATGGGTACTTCTTACGGGATCACTTGTTTCTGCCCAAGATAATTTCGTATTTTCACACGAGTCCTTTTTGCTAAGCCCAAGGAGTGACGGTCTGTCTCAATTTAACATCTGTAAGGAGTACTTAAAATGATCGGCAATATCCAGTGATTCTTAATCAAGAGTTAATGCTCTAGGTTGCGTAAAAACCCATTTTTATCTAAAGAGAGGCGGATATTGGTTAGTTAATCCATTGAAATCAATGATATTCTATGAAAAAGCTTGCTCTTTCCTGTCTCATCTACACATCCATTTGTTGCCTTTGTGACTACCCCCCCGTAAAGGGATAAAAATGCTAGGTGCCGTATCGATTGATTTTCAACAAGGGAACAAGCGAAATTCGTCTGTATCTGAGAGATCGGGTGGATGGTAAACTTACCCGTTTATTTCTTCAGTTTTGAGAGGTTTGTATGGCAGGTCACAGTAAGTGGGCCAATATCAAGCATAAAAAGGCCGCCAATGATAAAAAACGCGGCAAGATTTGGACCAAGCTGATACGGGAGATTACCGTAGCCGCCCGCATAGGGGGTGGGGAGATAGGTTCCAACCCCCGGCTGCGTCTCGCCGTTGATAAAGGCATCGGCGCAAACATGCCTAAAGATACAATAGAGCGTGCAATCAAGCGGGGTGCCGGTGGTGCTGAAGGTGATAATTACGACGAGATTCGCTATGAGGGCTATGGTGCCGGAGGTACAGCGGTGATGGTCGACTGCATGACTGACAATCGTAATCGAACCGCATCAGAAGTGCGTCATGCCTTTAGTAAACTAGGCGGTAATCTGGGGACAGATGGCTCCGTCTCCTATCTCTTCAACAAACAAGGCATGATCAACTTTGCCGGCGGTGCCGATGAAGATGCCGTTATGGAAGCTGCAGTGGAGGCAGGTGCCGATGATGTTGTCACAAATGAGGATGGCTCAATTGATGTGGTCTCTACACCCGAGAGCTTCTCTCAAGTAAAGGATGCGCTGCTTGCTGCCGGTTTGACGCCGGATAATGATGAAATCACCTACACCGCTTCGACCAATGCGGTATTGGATGAAAGTGATGCAGATAAACTACTTCGAATGATCGATATGCTGGAAGATCTGGACGATGTGCAGAATGTCTACACTAATGCTGAGATCTCTGATGAAATTCTGGATACTATTAGCTGAATGTTGCGGATAATCGGCATCGATCCTGGTTCCCGCTTGACAGGTTATGGCCTGATCGAGTCGGATGGCATACGCTCGGTCTATGTAGCTCACGGTGTGTTGCGCCTTAGTGGCGACGACTTACCACCCAGGCTGGGAGCGATATTTGCGGGCATCAGTAAACTGATTGATCAGCATCAGCCGGATGTGATGGCTATCGAGCAGGTGTTCGTGGCCAAAAATCCATCCTCGGCCCTCAAGCTTGGACAGGCAAGGGGAGCGGCAATTTGTGCGGCTGTCAACCATGGGCTGGCAGTTGCTGAATATACGCCCACCCGTATTAAACAGGCTGTTGTGGGTACAGGCCGTGCAGAAAAAGCACAGATTCAGCATATGGTGCAGATGCTGCTGGGATTGAAAGAGAAACCACAAGCTGATGCGGCTGATGCACTGGCGGTGGCGCTCAGTCATGCACATACCAATACAACACTGCTACGTCAGTCCAGTAGCGGGCAGCGGGGTTTACGCAGATGATAGGTCGTCTGAGAGGGGAACTTGCCCACAAGCAGGCGCCGCATCTTCTCATAGATATCAATGGCGTTGGGTATGAGTTGGAAGCACCGCTCTCCACTTTTTTCACTATGCCGGAAATTGGTCAGCAGGTCATTCTCTACACCCATCTGGCAATACGCGAGGATGCCCATGTCCTGTACGCATTTGCCACTCAATCTGAACGTACGCTATTTCGCAGTCTGCTCAAGGTCAGCGGGATTGGTGCAAAGATGGCTCTCGCGATTCTCTCAGGTATGAGTGCCGATGAGTTCAGTCGCTGTGTGGAGACTGAGGATGTGGCTTCCCTGGTGAGATTACCGGGCATCGGTCGTAAAACAGCTGAGCGCTTAATTGTGGAAATGCGTGACAGGCTGGCAAAACTGGGAGATCTTACCGCTGTTGGCATGCCATCTCAGGGTGAACATTCCGCACGTCCGGTTACTGCGAGTTCGGATGCGGTGTCAGCATTGGTCGCACTGGGTTATAAACCACAGGATGCGAGTCGGATGGTCAAGGCTGTGAAAAAGGATGGCATGGATAGTGAAACATTGATTCGAGCTGCGCTGCAGGGCACAGTTCAATAGTATTAACCCCTATTTCTTACCCGTTGGACCGGATAAATAAGTGAGTAACGAACCCAGACTGATCAATAGCGAGGCCACTGGCGAGGATGAAGCCCTGGATCGTGCCATCCGTCCAAAAAGGTTGTGTGACTACGTCGGTCAACCTGCCGTGTGTGAGCAGATGGAGATCTTTATCCCTGCTGCGCGAGGTCGGGAGGAGGCCCTTGATCATGTCCTGATATTTGGTCCTCCAGGCCTGGGAAAGACGACCCTGGCGCACATCATCGCCAATGAAATGGAGGTCAACCTGCGCCAGACTTCCGGACCCGTTCTTGAAAAGCCGGGTGACCTGGCCGCTTTGCTGACCAACCTTGAACCTCATGATGTGTTATTCGTCGATGAAATCCATCGGCTCAGCCCCGTGGTGGAGGAGGTGCTCTATCCGGCGATGGAGGACTTCCAGCTAGATATCATGATCGGTGAGGGGCCGGCAGCCCGTTCGATTAAGCTCGACCTACCACCTTTTACCCTGGTGGGGGCTACCACCCGTGCCGGGTTATTGACTTCACCGCTGCGAGATCGATTCGGCATCGTGCAGCGCCTTGAGTTCTACAACAGCAACGATCTGACAAGGATAGTTACTCGGTCAGCTGGTATTCTGAATATCGGTATGGATAAAGCAGGGGCAACAGAGATAGCGCGTCGGTCGCGAGGCACGCCGAGGATTGCCAATCGTTTGCTTAGACGGGTGCGTGATTATGCACAGGTTAAAGGGGATGGACATATTTCAGCTGAATTGGCTGACAAAGCGTTAGCTATGCTCAAGGTCGATGGCAATGGCTTTGACAACATGGATCGACGCCTGCTATTGGCAGTAATCGAAAAATTCGAGGGCGGGCCTGTAGGCGTTGACAACCTGGCGGCGGCAATCGGAGAAGAGAAAGGCACCATTGAGGATGTCCTTGAACCCTTCCTGATTCAGCAGGGATTTATGATGCGTACACCCAGAGGGAGGGTGGCGACCCAGGCCGCCTATCTGCACTTTGGGCTCTCACCGAAAGCGGGTGAACATGTACCCACTAAGGATGATCTGTTTCGCGAGTCATAGTGCAGCAGGGAACTCGTACCACATCATACACTCATAGATTGGGACTCATGGTATCTGCAGGTGCGAATTCACTACCATCAGTTTACGAAGCTAAGTATGATTCTCCTATTTTAATCTGAATCCAAGGATTCAGGTTTTTGTGAAATATGTTGTGGCTGATGAGACAGAAAAAAATTGTAAATATCTGAACCCATGGGTTGATGGAAGATTCAGGTAGTGGTCAGGTAAGGGGTATGAACAACAGCGCTCATCGTTTTGTCTGGCCGGTTAGGGTCTACTACGAAGATACTGACTCAGGGGGCGTTGTATATTACGCCAATTACCTGAAGTTCATGGAGCGAGCACGAACCGAATGGCTACGCTCAATCGGATTTGAGCAGGATCGTCTATTGGAGCAGGACGGGATCATCTTCGCAGTTCGTCAAGTGGAAGTGGGATACCATCAGCCTGCCCATTTTAACGATGCGCTTGAGGTCAGTGCCAGTCTGTCGCAAAAAGGTCGTGCCAGTCTTAGCTTCTATCAAGAGGTTGTGCGTTCGTCGAACCTACAACTGTTGTGTAAGGGCGTAATCAAGATTGCCTGTGTGGATATCAAAAATATGCGTCCAACGCCTATTCCAAAAAAGCTATTGATGGAGATACCGGATGTCGACTGATCTCACTATTACCCATCTGATACTGAACGCCAGTCCGGTCGTTCAGTTTGTGATTGCCCTGCTGATGTTTGCCTCCGTCAGTTCTTGGAGCATGATATTCGATCGGATGCGTATCCTGAAGAGGGCGGGTCGTGCAGCGGATGAGTTTGAAGGCCGATTCTGGTCCGGTGGCGACCTGGCTGAACTCTACCGTCAGATCGAGCGGGAGACCGATGATGAATCGGGTATGGCCTCTATCTTTCGCGCTGGATTTCGAGAATTCGCGCGCTTACGCACAAAAGGGCACAAAGACCCGATGGCGATGGTGCAAGGTGCACAACGCTCCATGCGGGTATCTTTGAATCGCGAAGTTGATCGTCTGGAACACCACCTGACAACCTTGGCCACAATCGGATCCACCAGCCCTTATGTAGGGTTGTTCGGGACTGTCTGGGGCATTATGAATTCCTTTACCGCGCTGGGTAATGTCAAACAGGCCACCCTCGCACTGGTCGCTCCGGGTATTGCCGAGGCGTTGATTGCCACTGCCATCGGCCTGTTTGCTGCAATTCCAGCTGTGGTTGCCTATAATCGCTACTCCAACGATGTCGAACGTCTGAACAATCGTTATGACGATTTCGTCGAGGAATTTGCAACTATTCTACAGCGCCAGGCTGTTACCTGACTGGCTGTTAAAGATGAGTCGTCAAAAGAATCGTCGTCGCCCCATGTCAGAGATCAATGTAGTGCCCTACATTGATGTGATGTTGGTGCTGTTGGTGATTTTCATGATTACAGCTCCACTGCTGACCCAGGGTGTCAAAGTTGATTTACCCCAGGCAGATGCCGAGCCACTGTCTAAGGAGATGGATGAGCCTCTGGTTGTGACGGTGAACCGGGATGGCGATATGTTTATCGATATCGGCCAGGACAAGGACCAGCCGGTTGAACCGGATGCGCTTGTCAGCCGGGTGCAAGCGGTCCTTAAATACAAACCGAAGACCCCGATTATGGTCCGTGGCGACACAGGTGTTGCCTATGGACGCGTCGTGGAAGCGATGGTATTGCTACAGGCCGGTGGTGCACCTAGCGTTGGACTGATTACCGAACCGCCGGAGTCCTGATGCTATCTGTAATCAAGCGCAATCCGGTGTCTGTGGTACTGGCCCTTTTGTTGCACGGGCTGATTCTTTTTTTTCTGATTTTTGGCATGGATTGGTCGAATCAGGGAAAACCGGCAACACCCAAGGCAAATGTGGTTCAAGCCCATACGGTCGATGCCAAGCAGCTCAATCAGACCAAGGAGAAGGAGAAAGCCGCAGAGCGGGAAAAACAGCGGCAGCGGGAACAGGAGCAGAAACGCAAACAGGCGGAAAAGAAAAAGCGTCAGCAACAGTTAGAGCAGAAGCGCGTTGCAAAGGAAAAGGCCGAAAAGAAGCGGCAAGATGCCGAAGTAAAACGTCAAGCCCAGTTGAAGAAAGAGCAGCAAGTCAAGGAGGCCAAGCGTAAGGCTGAGACAAAACGCAAAGCGGAGACGGAAGCAAAGCGTAAAGCGGAAATTGAGCGCAAGCAAAAGGCTGAACGCGAAGCCAAACGCAAGGCAGAGGCCAAGCGAAAAGCGGCTGCAGAGGCTAAAAGAAAGGCAGAGGCTGCCGCACGAGCTGAGCGTGAGCGAGCCTTGCAGGAGCAAATGGCTGCAGAACAGAATAGCCGTGAGATTGATCGTTATGTAGCCGTCATAAAGCAACAGGTCGAACGTAGCTGGCTAAAGCCTGGACAAGGCAGTGAAGAACTCTCCTGTGTCGTGCAGGTACGCCTGATTCCGGGTGGCGATGTGGTGCCGGGTGGTGTCAGTATTATCAGCAGTAGCGGCAATGCAGCATTTGATCGTTCTGTGGAGTCAGCAGTCTACAAAGCTGCCCCATTACCCGTCCCAAGTGGGTTATTATTTGAATCGTTTCGTACACTAAAGTTAAACTTTAAGCCGAGTAAGTAACTAATTGTCATTATGAAAAAAATTCTACTTTTTCTGCTTGCATTAATGATCTGGCAACCGGCATTGCATGCCGAGTTGACCATTGAGATTACAGAGGGTGTCGAGGGGGCGTTGCCGATTGCTGTCGTGCCATTCAGTTGGCAGGGTAACGGTTCCCCACCCGAAGACATTGCTGCTGTAATCAATGCTGACCTACAACGCAGTGGCCGTTTCAAGACGCTGCCCCGAGCCGACATGCTAGCCAGGCCGACTTCTGTTGAGGCGATTGAATTTAAAGACTGGCGAGCCTTGGATATTGAGAATCTGGTTATTGGCCAGGTGCAGTCGAACGGTGCTGGCGGCTATCAAATCCAGTTTCAGCTATTGGATGTATTTCGAGGAGAACAGTTGGTCGGCTACAGCATACCCACTACCACCCCGAATTTACGCAGTACTGCCCATCGTATTGCCGATCTGATTTATGAGAAATTGCTGGGTATGCCAGGGGCATTTGCGACCCGAGTGGCATACATTACATCAACTAAGCCGGTCAATGGCGAGATGCGTGTCGATCTTAATATCGCGGATGCAGATGGCTTCAATTCAGAAACCATTGTCAGTTCCAGTGAGCCCCTGATGTCACCGGCTTGGTCGCCGGATGGGTTAAAACTTGCCTATGTCTCATTTGAGGGAGGACGATCTGCGGTCTATGTACAGGGAGTATATACTGGTAAACGTCAAAAGGTCACATCATTTAAAGGCATCAACGGTGCACCAGCTTGGTCGCCAGATGGCCGTAAATTAGCCATGACCCTGTCGAAAGACGGCAATCCGGATATATTCGTCTTTGATCTGAATACCCGCAAACTACAAGCCATCACCAGACACTATGCCATCGATACCGAGCCTGCATGGTCACCGGATGGACGCAGCATTGTATTCACTTCGGATCGTGGCGGTAAGCCGCAGATCTATCGTGTTTCGGCATTTGGTGGAAAAGCGCAACGCATCACCTTCCAAAACAGCTACAATGCACGTGCTTCCTTCTCACCCGACGGTAAGGTATTAGCGCTGGTGACCCGTGAAGAGGGAAAATATCGCATTGCGGTACAGGATCTCGAGTCTGGTGTCATGCAAGTGCTCAGTCAGGGCAGTCTGGATGAGTCACCCAGTTTCGCGCCCAATGGCAGCATGATAATTTACGCCTCAAAGGCAGGTTATCGTGGTGTCCTGGCAGCGGTCTCGGTTGATGGTCGCGTACGGCAACGCCTCGCTCTGCAGGAGGGTGATGTGCGTGAACCGGTTTGGTCACCTTTTAAGAAATAATCGTACCGCTGGTAAGGAGAATTATTCATGAAAAAAATGTCAATCGTATGGGTCCCGATATTGCTTTCACTATTGTTGTTCGTGGGCTGTTCTTCAACCCCGACCAGTGAAGGTGGTGCGGATGTATCTGAACAATCCACCGGCGCTGATGGCAGTGATGCCAATGGTGGCGGTGCTTCCACCTCTGCTGCCAGTCAAGGTAGTGAATGGCAAGGAGACCCGCTGGAGAATCCCAATGGTCTGTTGGCAACTCGTGTGATCTATTTTGATTTCGATATGAGTACGGTACGGTATGATTACATGGATGTGATTCAGGCACATGCAGACTATCTTGCAGCCAACCCACAAGTCGTGGTGCGATTGGAAGGCCATGCCGATGAGAAGGGAACGCGTGAGTACAACCTGGGTTTGGGCGAGAATCGGGCTAATGCTGTGCGAAGCCTGATGTTGGCTCAGGGGGTGTCGGATAATCAGCTGGTGGTCGTCAGTTATGGTGAAGAACGGCCAGCAGCATTTGAACACAACGATGAGTCCTTGGCACTCAATCGGCGTGTTGAACTAATCTACTGATTGGGGAGTTGGCGATGAGGTTGATCTTCAGGAGATGCTTGCTCTGCGCAATGATGGTTATCAGTGCTACGGCAACGACGGTTTCTGTCGCTGAGAATGGTAAACAGAGTGTGGAGCAACGTCTGCAGCGGCTGGAAAGAATATTACAAAACCAGAGCCTGGCCGATCTTGTGGTGCAGCTTCAACAGTTACGCCAGGAAGTTCAGCAACTGCGAGGCGATGTAGAGCTGCAGAAACACACCATGGATGCAATGAGTCGCCGTCAGCGTGATCTCTACCTGGATATCGATCAAAGACTATCACGGGCTCAACCGAGCAATGGCACTGGTATACAGGCTCCTGTGGTAGTGCCACCACCGGTTACCAACCAACCGATAGCGACTGTTTCTGAACCTGCTCCAGGTCCCGTAGCTCAGACACCGGCTGCCGCAGTGACACCGCCCGATCCGAAAAAAGAGGCAACGGCCTATCAGAGTGCATTCAATCTTTTAAAGCAGGGGCGCTATTCGGAGTCGATTACTGCGTTCTCCAACTTTCTAAGAGATTACCCAGGGGGGAGTTTCGAAGATAATGCTCAGTATTGGTTGGCGGAAGCAAGCTATGTCAATCGGGATTTCGATACTGCCTTGGGTGATTTCTCCAAAGTCATAGAGAAATATCCGCAAAGTCCCAAGATACCTGGCGCAATGTTGAAGATGGGATATATTCACTATGAGAAGCAGAACTGGAATGAAGTAAAAAGGATTCTGCATGAGTTACGGTCAAACTATCCTGCCACCACTGAATCTCTTCTGGCAGAAAAGCGTTTGAAACGTCTTGCTAAAGAGGGACGCTGAAAGAACGTACTTTCTATTCTAGATTCTGCGTCATGTCACAACTTCGAATCACTGAGATATTCCTCTCCCTGCAGGGAGAGGGAAGACACGCTGGTTGTCCCAGTGTCTTCATTCGCTTGACGGGTTGTCCTCTGCGCTGCCATTACTGCGATACACGCTATGCATTTAGTGGTGGAGAGTGGTGCAGTGTTGAAGTTATTCTGCAACAGGTTGATAAACTCAAGGCTGAACATGTCTGTGTGACCGGGGGAGAGCCGCTAGCTCAACAAGCGTGTAATGAACTATTGACCCGGTTATGTGATACAGCGTATCGGGTCTCACTGGAGACCAGCGGGGCATTGGATATCAGCAAAGTCGATTCCCGTGTGACTAGGGTGGTTGATCTCAAAACACCGGGCTCGGGGGAGATGGAGAGAAACCTGATGTCGAACCTTGAATATCTGACTGCCAATGATCAAGTCAAATTTGTCATAACCAGTCGGGCTGACTATGAGTGGAGTAGGGATTTTTTACGGAGGCACCAGCTAACGGACAAGTGCGAAGTACTCTTTTCTCCTGCCCAGGAAGTGCAGAATGCTACCGAACTGGCCGAATGGCTTGTTGAGGATAGATTGCAAGCCAGATTTCAGCTGCAACTTCACAAGCTCCTCTGGGGCGACCAACCTGGACGATGATCCTAGATTCCGCAGTTGACCGTTGATATCTAATGTAAGGCCATGATATGGCGAATCAAATAATGCATTTTACCTCTACCTATTGGGTGAGTTCTGGCACGCTATATGAACTTGAGAAAAATCCATGTTCAACTGCGGATTCTAGGATGATAAAACCATGAGTCAACGTGCGGTTGTACTGCTCTCAGGTGGCTTGGATTCAGCTACTGTTCTGGCAATTGCCGGTAGTCAGGGTTTTTCCTGTTATGCACTGAGCATGGCTTACGGTCAGCGCCATGCTGCTGAATTGGCTGCAGCAACCCGGGTCGCCACAGCATTGCAGGCGCTGGATCATAAAGTGATTCATATAGGGCTCGATGATATCGGTGGATCAGCTCTGACAGATCGATCGATTCAGGTACCGGAGGAGATGAGTACAGGCATACCCATTACTTATGTGCCGGCGAGAAATACGGTATTTCTCTCTCTGGCCTTGGGATGGGCAGAGGTATTGGAAGCCCATGATATCTTCATCGGTGTCAACGCTGTTGACTATTCTGGCTATCCTGATTGCCGCCCGCAATTTATTGAAGCCTTCGAAAAACTGGCTAATTTAGCGACGAAAGCGGGTGTCGAGGGAAAACCATTCCAGATTCACACACCTCTGATCAATCTCAGCAAGGCTGATATTATTCGCCAGGGTATACAGCTGGGAGTGGATTATGGCCTAACTGTCTCCTGTTACCAGGCGACAGGGGTTGGTGAGGCTTGTGGTGTGTGCGATTCCTGCCGCCTACGCATGCGAGGTTTTGTCGAAGCAGGTATTGCAGATCCTACAGCCTATCGCCGTCAATCAATGATAGAGTAACTCCGCCCAGCGATCCTGATTGATGAGACTGTTTTTATGCTTTTCCCAGGCCTCTGGGGAGCCAAACGCCTCTGCCATCACTTTGTCTAATACTATGGCGGTCTTCTCCTGACCTGCAACATAAACATATGTGTTTGGTGCTTGCATGAATTTGCTGCACTCCTCCATGTTGGCAGCCAGGCTATCCTGAAGTCCATCTTCTGCCTTTGCGAGAGGTCTCTCAGTCAATACGCTGAATGCCTTGAAGGTTTGGTCATCATAAAACTGGCTTAGATCCTTTTGCTCATCGTTCAAATAAAGCAGGTTCATCCCTCCTTGGTCACCATAGAAGAGTCGGACATTACCTTTCCAGCCGCTATGCTGATCATAGATTTGACGGACAAATGCGCGAAACGGGGCAACACCTGTGCCAGTACCAATCATCAACAGATTGCTTGATGTATCAGCAGGTATCTTAAAAGGGCTTTTATAAGGGCCAGTAATCTTGATTTTGTCACCGATTCTGGCATTGCAGAGGTAGTTGGATGCGATACCAGGATACTGTTCACCAGAAATATCATCCAGATAGAAACAACGTCTCACCAGTAGCTCAAGGTCAATACTCTGGTTATTGCCAATTTGGACCGGGTTGGCAATCGAATAGCGCCGGTGGTGGAATTCATTACCAAATTGATGGGGACCAGGCACCAGCACCCCGATGGATTGACCCGCAGCGTATCTAAAAGTGGGGTCATCTATTTGAAGTATTAGTTTACGTACTTCTTCGGTGGATTCCGGGGTAATACGAGTGGATGACTTGATTGTGGCATCGCAGGTATTTTCTAAAAGGGCTTCGTCCGCGTTGTCGGCCATGGTTAATTCTCACAAAATTCTTTTAAAATCAGTTTATTACAGTTTCAGATGCTGTTGCGTCGCAGCATTATAGAGTGAAAAGCAGATGCTCACCAGTCTCAATGCCAAGTGCATACGGTTTTCGATAGGCCATCAATGCTAAGTTCAAATGCCAACAATGTAGATTACAAAGAGACGGGTACAACAATGCGCTATAGATGGACAAGATAATGATAACGCTATACCATTCGTAAGCACTTATTTCTTCAGTAAATTTACCGTATTACCTGAATCTGTTATTTCCATGATTGACTATATTATTGTAGGTGCCGGGTTTGCCGGAACTGTACTTGCTGAGCGTCTTGCTTCTCAAAATAATAAAAAGATACTTATTATTGAAAAGCGTAAGCATATAGCTGGCAACTGCTACGATCATTACGATGAGCAGGGTGTGCTCGTTCATAAATATGGTCCGCATTTATTTCATACTGATAATGCTGAAGTATTCAATTATCTTGGAGGGTTCACTTCCTGGTTGAATTATCAACATGAGGTACTGGCGCTGGTTGATGGACAGAAAATTCCTATTCCATTCAATTTGAATTCACTGAAACAGCTGTTTTCACCCTCTTTGGCTTCATCGCTGGAGAAAAAGCTCATCGAACGTTATGGTTTTGATGTAAAGATCCCTATCCTCGAGCTAAGAAAAGAAGAAGATAAAGAGTTAAAATATCTGGCGGATTATATGGCTATATCCGGATTTCGCAACGACATAATATTCAATTATGTGCAGCATAGTATAGCCTTGTAGGCATTTACAGTGTACGAAATTT
>JAIVEQ010000061.1 GCA_023838465.1 Candidatus Thiodiazotropha sp. | reverse complement strand
AGACCAAGAAAATGTCTTGGCATGAAAACACCTAATCAGGTATTTTTAGGAATCAACCCACCGGTTGCACTTGCGAGTTGAATCCGCGAAATAATTAGATTAACCATCATAGAAATAAAGAGCTCACAGGGTTCTACTTTTAAAGACAGTAAATAATATCGCCCCAGCTTATATTAAACCAGGGCGATATATCAGCAGCGGCAAGCAGGGGGGCTACTCGGTATGGACTTCGATCTTACGAGGCTGGAACTGCTCCCGCTTGGGAATCCGTAACGACAATACACCATCCTTAAGCATCGCTTCAGCTTTATCTGCATCCAGTTCACTGCTTAGAGAAAAACTTCGCTGATAACGGGTTGCACTGACATCCACATAGACGGCATCCATACCTTCCGGGGTTGAAATCTCAGTACTTCCATCTATTGTCAGCGTCTCATTGTCGGCCTGAATATCAAGTCCCTCTTTTGAGACCCCAGGCATGTCAGCCATGACAGTAAGCCCGGTTTCATCCTCAAAGATATCCACGCTGGGCCTGATGATTGTTTGGGAAGTAGCAACACATTGTTGAGTTTTTACTTCTCTTTTATTTACATCATTTTGATTGCTCATGAATCTTACCTCCTGCCTATTACTGAACTGTGATCTGACGCAGCTTGGAAGACTCACGCCGCTGTACAACGATATGCAATACGCCGTTCCTATAGCTTGCCTCAACCTTGTCTGCATCCACATCATCGGGCAATTTGACCACTTTATGAAAAGCACCGTCATACCGTTCATTTCTAAAGTAGTTGACCTTATTATCCTTACTTTTCTGACGCTCACCATCTACCGTCAGTTGGCTGTCATGTATTGAAATATCCAGGCTTTCCGGATCCACACCGGCAACAAACAGATAGAGATCAACCTGGGTTGATGTGGTGCCGATGTTGATAGGTGGATAGGAATCTCTGGCCACGGAACAAATAGCATTCGGCAAAACGCCTGCACTGAATAGTTTATCCATTTCATGTTCCATGCGCCTGAATTCATTGAGCAGGCCACCCTCAAAACCGTGTAATCTGGCAAACATTTAGATCTCTCCTTTGCAACTCTCATGCAATCATTCAAAGCGTTGTCTTGTAGATGGGGTTCAGTTGTTACTTTTCAAGTAGACTGAAACAATGGCGGTGTTATTTTTAATATGAATAAGTCGTTAGAATCCATTAAATGATTGTACGAATGGTGCGACAGAGCTGCACCCTACATATTATTAATCCGGCACATTTATAGTTACCAGGGAGTATTAACTGATCACTGGGCGGTGACAGTTATCCTTTCCGATAGGAGGGGTGGGTCGTGAGGTTCATGAGTCTCATCTCCCAACAGTAATTGAAGTGTATGACGGCCAGGAACCAATTCTAAAACCGTTTCAGTCTCACCCAAATCATAGTGGATATGCTTGCCATCTCTTGGTATCGGCTCATCAAGATCGGGTAACTGCTTTATATCAACCAGCAGATGATGGTGTACCGCTGTATGTCGAATTTTACTCTTGGTCCCAGCGGGCGTGATGCCAAATCTATCGATGCCGAATATCACTTTAAATGGACTTGTCACGATAGCGCCATCTTGCAGCCCAACAAAAAAGACTCTCGCCTCATTCGGAGGCGTATGGGCACCTACAGAAATGCTGTAGATGAGTAGAATGAGTGCAGCAATAAATCCTGTTATAGGCGTACACATGACAGATCCCTTTACTTTAGTAACTGGAGTAGATACGGGTCTTTCCGTTTTTCTCGAATGTCAGAACATCGTATTTATCATTTCTTGGTCCTTCCATACACGGTGATCCCATCGGCATACCAGGCACTGTAATCCCTTTGACTGCAGGTTTCTCTTTCAACAGACGTGTAATATCATCAGCAGGTACATGCCCCTCAACAATATAGTCCCCAACCAGAGCCGTGTGACAAGATTGTAGATGGCTGGGAACACCCAGCGAATTTTTTACCAAATGCATATTTTTTCGATCATGCATTTCAACTGAGAAACCATTCTTCTGTAAATGTTTGATCCATGCACTGCAACAACCACAAGTAGGACTTTTATAAACGACAATGTCGGCTGCGTTTACTTGAGATACAATCAGAAAACTAGCCAATACCCAACTAACTGGTTTTGTGTATGTGGATTTATATTGAATTTTTAATAGTCTGATTTTAGTCATCATTAACCTCATTGATTAAATTTCAACCTTTATTCAGTAACTGTAGTGATTTGCCAGCCTGTAGATTTCGCTCATGCCATATAGTATAGATCTCATCAGTCCAATGAGACTGTACCCATGCCAAGATGTCATCAATCTGCTGTTTGTTTAATTTGTCGGCAAATCCAGGCATAGTGCCTCCTAACGGAATGCCTCCAATATTAACGGTCCTTCTTAGAACAGAGAGCGGATGGTGCCAAGTGTGTGCGGTACCGTTTAGAGGGGGTGGCGGATAGTTGCCTTGAGGGTCCAACTCCTGCCAGTTTGGTGTACCTGAAGCATCGGGTTTATGGCAGCTTGCACAAGTCTCCTGATACAACTCACCCCCCCTCTTGACTTGATCCATACCATACCAGCGTTCAGCAGTTGAGGATTGAGATATAGCAGCAGGTATAGCCTTTTCACTAGGGGCACTCTTTTGACTATCACAGCCAGCTAAGCCAATCATAAATATCAGATTTAATTTAGTTCTCTTCATGGAGATGCCCCCTTAGTACCAGGTGCGAATACCGACCAAAAACTATAGATCATTGGAATCCTCACCCTCTTCTCAAATATTCATGTTCAAACGAACGATGAATTCTCAGAGATCAATAGCAAGAAAGTCAGACTTGAGGTGGTCGGAGGGGAGGAGAGATGAGTTGTGCATCCCCATATGCTGAGAATGCTCTACAAGCGTTACTGATAAGCTTGCGAAAGCAACCTGCAATGGTGATATGACCAACAGCATGATGAGAAGAATCGGTAGATTTTTTCCACAAAATCGATGCATTTTATTAGGTGGTAGTGTCGATATTAGTTTTTCGATCAGTATCATCGTTCGAACAATGGTCAACAGTATAAGTTCAAACTTTCAATATGATGTCAACTTTCGACTAGCCTAGCCCAACCAAAAGCGTGAGCCTATCATTCAGGCATAGAAAGAAGACCTGCAGATACGGGAATTCACAATGGTTTGCAGCTACCATGCTAAGTTGTCAAGGATAAAAAAGCTTGACTAGACCAACCGGTCTATTATACTGATCCCATGAGCATCGAAACAGATACCAAGGATCGCATACTAGCCACAGCCCGTGAGCTGTTTCATGGGCGCAGCTATGCCGATGTGGGTATCAAAGAGATCTGCACCCTTGCCAAAGTCCAGAAAGGGAGTTTTTATCACTTCTTCCCATCTAAACAGGAATTGGCCATGGCCGTCATTGACGATATGTCAGATGACTGGGCACATGGTTTTGTTGCAGAAGCCTTCGATGAGGCACTACCTCCCATTGAACGTCTCGACTATATGGTCGATGCGGTCTACTACTGGCAGAAGGCAGCCAAAAACGCAGAGGGCCGCATGCCAGGTTGCCTGTTCGGGAACCTGGCACTCGAAGTCAGTACCCGTGACGAGGTGCTCAGAGCCCGGCTGAATGCAGTCTTTGAAAAGGCCAGTGCCCGCTTCCACGAGGCCCTGGAGCAAGCTGTGGAGCTTGGTGAGATGCCACCCCTCGACACAGCAGCAACGGCAACAGCAATGCTTGCTTATCTGGAAGGCGTCATTCTACTTGCCAAGACCCGTAATGATCCTGATGTGGTACGGATCTTGGGTCCAGCTATCAAGAGCATACGCATTGAACAGAGACATCAAAATTGAGGGCTATTTTTTTCATCTTCAAATTGACCGACCGGTCATCTCTGCGAGCTTTAGCCGCTTAGTTTGTAAAGGAGTAAATGACGTGAGTGAAACCATACATACCCTGGATGCAAGAGGTTTGAATTGTCCACTACCCATCCTGAGAACCAAGAAAGCCATTTCAGCATTGGCTTCCGGTGAGATTCTGGAAGTAACGGCAACGGATCCCGGATCAGTTAAGGACCTGGATTCTTTCTGCAGCCAAACTGGGCATGAAATGCTCTCCAGTGAGCAGATTGACGATGGATTCTTCTTCAAAATCCGAAAGGCTTAATGATATTAAGGAGTCATGATATGAGCAGTACATTACCTGTAGTCGATAACCCTACTGCAGACCTGAATAACTGGTTTGATCAGCGATTCGACGAAAAGATGGCCGCGCGTGAAGCGGCTCACGTACCTTCGATGACAATCATATCCACAAAGGGAACCCTGGATATGGCCTACCCTCCTTTCATCCTGGCATCTACTGCGGCTGCATTGGGGTGGGATGTCTCGATATTTTTTACCTTTTATGGACTGAATCTGTTGAAAAGAGATTTGGATCTCAAGGTAAGCCCACTGGGAAATCCGGCCATGCCGATGAAATTGCCAGAGGGACCTGCATGGATCAAAGGTAAGGATATCCCTATGCCAACATCGGTCATGACACTGATACCCGGCTTTGAAAAAATGGCGACTGGTATGATGATGAAAACCATGGATAACAAGGGTATTGCACGCATAGACCAGCTACGTGAGATGTGCATCGAAGCTGATGTCAAACTTGTTGCCTGCCAAATGACTGTGGATCTCTTTGATTATGCAAAAGAGGAATTTATTCCGGAGATTGAAGAGTGGGTTGGCGCAGCAAGCTTTCTGCCACGAGCGCTTAAAGCCGATGTGAACTTGTTTGTTTGAGGATTGTGTCCCCCTCCATTGGGGGACATGGAATAATGATAAACAAAAGTCTGTGCATCAACCCGATGCAGCGTCCTTGAGCTTATCCAGCCCGTCAGTGTCCAGGGCATTGGCCAGCGCGCGCAGCGTGGTGATGCTGTCGGCATTACCTTTAACCTTGATGACGAAACGCTGCCCGACAACGATGTTGTATTCACCATGTCCGTCGACCTCATCCCACTCCTCGTTGACCATGCGCCCGGCATCCGAATAGGTTTTTTCATAGCCTCGCTCGGTTTTGCGCTCGCTGCCTATTGCAGCGAAACCTGCCAGTGCAAGCATACCTTTGGCACCGCCCATGTCCATGATTTCCACACGAAGCTGCTGGCGACCGTTGCTGTATTTGGCCTTCGCCAGGGCAACTTGCACCCCTATAGCCTGATTGCTTTCAGTAGAGAAGTCGCTGCGTTGCATACCCAGTAGGTTTTCGGGCAGGAATTCCCCCAGCTTATCGTGGGCCACAGCCTTGACCGCCCCGTTGCCGCCAAGTAACGTACCAACCATCTCTTGCATAGCCTCCTGTTGGGCCTCGCTGTCACCGGATTTCTGTGCCGACTCCATCCGTTTGCCCGCCTCTTCCATCTGTTTGCCCCATGTTTCGAGTTTGCCCATGGGCGAGTCTTTGTCGAAATGTGCATCGTTCTTTGTAGCGGGTGATATGCCGCTGATACTGCCAACACCGCTGACTGCGGTCACCAGCAGATTTAAGACTAACCCGAGCACAATGCCGATCACAACGACCGCCGCAGTGTAGCCCAGGGATTTTTCCTTCGGGCACTTCATGGTCTCGGGCAGACCGAGTTTGATCAGATAAATCGCGTATACTGCCGCAGCCAGGCTCAGTAGAGCGACCAGTGCGCCCAGCCCGGGCAGGATGTGTAGAACACCCACCACCCAGACCGGCGTAAGGGCATAAGCAGCGGTCTTGAGACCTTGCAGCCGGTCGCGGATGCCACCGAAGGTCGGGGCCAGCGACTCGATGACCACCGCCATCAGATAGATCATCAACAAGCTGACGGTGTAACTCAGCATCGCCTGGATCAGCAGGGCACCAAAACCGACGTGAATGGTGCCCATCATGGGAACCTTGATGCCGAACAAAGTGGTGCCTATCAGCATGCCCAGGGCCGGCAGTACTGCAAGGATAAGCACATAATTACGATAGATGCTCGAAGTACTGGCCGGTTCGACTGCAATTTCCGGCCAGGTCTGTTGTGGTTTTAGCAGGATGGCACGCACGCGTGTGATGAGTGACTGGATGTTCATTCTTATGTTCCCCCCGAAAGAAGTGAACTTGTTTTTTTTGAAATGATACTAGAGTCCCCTCATTTAAGGGATAATAAAATCAATGTAGGTGATGAAATTAATCAGGTCACCCTCAACGCAGTGCCGGTACCAACTGGGTAAGATCCAATGTCAAACCTACATCCCAATTAACGTTGCCGGTAGTACCAGATTGTGCTGCGCCACCACGCACACTGACACCAGACCCGCCAATATTACTAAGCCCGGCACCGGCACCACGCCCCCGCCCCCGCATTTGCACTGTCAAGCCACGAATGCCTGGTACCGGAATATCACGCCCGTTGACAAAATCAAGGGCAAGCTCTCGTGTTGGTGCATTGGCCAGTATCGCGACAAGCGACGTACCTGCAAACGAGGCGGCAGTCGTTACCATTATCACTTGTTCACCCGTGCCAGCCCTTCCCCACTCAAGTCTTAACCTTCCCTGAGTATCATTCAATAGTTGACGGGCTGCCTGCTGGATAGCAGGAAGCGCCCAGACTGCGCGCATGATATCACCGACCTGGCCAGGTCTTGGGGTTGCAGGCCCTGCAGCTGGTGTCACTGGTGCAGGTGACGAGGTTGATGTTTGGCGCAATATGAGACTAAGCAGACGCTGGTCAAAACTTCGCCAGTCTGGTTGTAGAAACAACTGTTGCAACCGGGGTGTAACATTACCCGTCACCATCTCCTGCATTTGTGCCTCGATTGCTGGATCGAGACGGAGCTGATAGTTACCGAGATTAAATCGTGACGCCCTGCTGCCCAGATTGAAGTCACCCATCGTAAGCCCTCCTCTTCCTACGTGTGAAACAGTACTTATGATCCTAGTCTGCTCACTATCGATAGGATGTAACAGTCACACTGTTCACATATATTTAGTGAAAAATACCTACCATGGAAAGTTTTTTTCGGAACGGGTGAATTGGTCTGCTGTGTTTCGCATGACCTCACACCCCCATTCAAGGTAATAGTTTTATCAATTAAGGAGGTCACGCTCTATTTACGGAAGAGTATTTAATCTTCACCCTGCTCTGTGTTTGGAAAGCGACTATTCATACAGGCTGGAATTTTTGAAGCCGGTACAGGACGACTGAAGTAGAACCCCTGTGCAGTCATACAACCTATCTCTTGCAATATCTTGACCTGTTGCTGGGTTTCCACCCCTTCAGCGACAACATCGTGTCCCAGTGCTTCTGCGACTCTGACAATTGTTCCGAACAGAATGGATGAGTCCGGATCTTGTGTCATATCTGAGACAAATATGCGATCGATCTTGAGACAATCGATGGGTAGTTTTTTCAATGATCCAAAAGATGAATAGCCAGTACCGAAATCATCAATTGCAATCCTCACGCCAAGTGCTCTGATCCGCTCAAAGATATCAATATCATCACCAGTGGTCTGTACTACACTTTCAGTAATCTCCAGCTCAAGGTCGCTTGCCGTAAATCCGGTTTTTTGTAACGTATGAGAAAGAGTATCGAGAATCGCCGGATCCTGAAAATGGATAGGCGAAATATTGACCGACATGCGAAAATCGGGCAGTCCCATCTTATGCCATACCATCGCCTGCTCGCAGGCAGTGTTGAGCACCCATTCACCCAGCAGGTTAATCAGGCCGATACGTTCTGCAATACCGATGAATTCATTGGGTGCTATCAGCCCAAGCCGTGGATGTTGCCAGCGAACTAGGGCCTCAACCCCCACCAGTTTACCTTTTATAAGATCGATTTGTGGCTGATAGTGCAACCGTAATTCGTTGTTTTCTAACCCTTGACGAAGCTCCTCTTCCAATTGAAGGCGTTGTTCTGCCTGTATGGTCAACTCGGGTTGATAGAAAGCGTAACGGTGCTTACCATCTGATTTGGCAGCATACATGGCACTGTCAGCAGCCTTCAGTAGCGTTTGCAGATCCTTGCCGTCATCCGGAAAATAGGCGATACCGATACTGCCCCTGGGTCTGACCTGTTGCTGATTTAATTCAACAGATTGATTGATGATTTCCAGACAGCGCTTGGCGACATCAGCCGCATCGTATTCGCTATTGACACTGTCCACCAGGATGCAGAATTCATCACCACTGAGGCGTGCGACAAAGTCTACCTGACGCATGACCGACTGGATGCGCATTGCAACTGTCTGCAGTAGAAAATCACCAGCATCATGACCCAGGCTGTCATTCACATCCTTGAAACCGTCCAGATCCAGATAAAGCAGAGCGAAACGCTCCTCTCTCCGCTGTGCTGCTTTGATTACGTCATCAACATGCTTATAGAAGTAGGCGCGGCTTGCCAGGCCTGTCAATTCGTCTGAGTAGGCAAGTTGGCGAATGCGTTTTTCGGCCTTGCGTTGTTGGGTGATATCCTGAATTGTACCCAGAACCACCTGGCTACCATTGGTAATTAAATCGAGTTCCTGATGCACATTAATCAAATGTGCTCGATCAGCAAACATACGATAGTCTGCCGGTTCCAAGGAACCACCCTGTTTGGCCGCTTTCAGTTGTTGTGAAATATAGTCTTGGTCTTCTGGATGAATTAGCTTGATAAAGTCTTCCAATTTATTGCCAAAATTAGCCAGTGTGCTCCCCAACATTTCCAACAGATGTTCCGACATTTCAAAGATGTCTTCATCACAATTCCAGCGCCAGTAACCCAAGCGAGCAATTCGTTGTGCGGTGGACAACTGTTCACGACTCTCATGTAAGGCCCTGGCGTTTTCCGCTGCACGGAGCTGAAACCGGATACGATGAGCGATGTGTGTGAAATTGACCGGTTTTGTGATGAAACTGGCGGCACCTGATTCATAAGCATGATTGACCGATTCCATATCATCGAGACCGGTAACGATGATGACTGGAATTTTTTCGAATCCGGGTATTTCATGAATACGATAGCAAACCTCATATCCATCCATGTCATCCATCAATGCATCCAGTAATATGAGTTCCGGTTGCTCAAGTTGAATACGGTTCAAGGCTTCCTGGCCATTCGCCGCTTCAGATACGGAGAATCCAGCTCCGGAGAGGGCCTCGGTCGCTGTTAAACGAAATCCCGGATCGTCATCCACAATCAGCAACTTTACCCCGGGAGTCGGTTGTGCCGATTTTATTACCTCGGGTTGTGTATTCTCTACGACAACTGTTTGCAAGGCTGTCAATACTGCCGGTAGTGATTGTTGAAGTATGTCGAAGGCAGCAGTCGCTTGTTCAAGCTGTTCATTCCTGGCCAGCAGCTCCAATTCGGCACACTGTGAGGAAAAGTCCATCGCTCCAAGATTGGCACTTCCAGACTTGAGGGAGTGAACAATGCCTCGAAGTGTTTTCGCATCTTGCGCTTCAAGCGCGGCTTGCATGCGAATGACATCTTCAGGCGTGTGCTGCAGATAGTAGCCAATCGACTTGCCCAATACATCCCGACCAGTGTTATTGCCCAGTTCACGCAATTGATGCAATTGGTTCAAATCAAGAATGCCACCTACAGATAGCTCCTGCGGCTCATCGCTCTTGTCAGATATGACATTTCTTAATAATTGCTCAGGCAACCATTTTTTCAAAACCTCCTCAAGTTTTGCCTGGCTGAATGGTTTGCTGAGATAGCCATCCATGCCGGCATTTTCACACTGTATCTGAATGCCTTTTTGCACATCAGCAGTTAATGCGATGATAGGTACTCGACTGTGACCCTGAAGACGTTCCGACTGCCTGATTTGACTGGTGGCGGTGAAGCCATCCATCACTGGCATATGGCAGTCCATAAGAATCATGTCATAAGTAGTTTGGGTTGCTAATTTCAGAGCGATAGCTCCGTCTTCCGCCAGGTGGGTATCACAACCCAGGGTCTGTAGCATACTCAGTGTTACATCCTGATTGACCAAATTATCCTCGGCAACCAGAATTCGACCTTGCAGTTTGGTATGTGTGGCTGTATTGACGAGTTCACTGGTTACTATTTTACGCCCTATCACGTCACACATTCTTTCCAATAACTGATGTTGACGTACAGGTTTTGGTAGAAATGCCGCAATACCGGCATCTGCCATTAGTGGTGCACTGGGATCGAATCCGCTGGAACTCAGTATGATTACATGCGGCCGGGGAATTGATGAATCAACCAGAATTCGACGTGCCAATTCCACTCCGTCCATGCCAGGCATGTGCCAGTCAAGCAGAATGATCTCATAAGGTTGTCCCTGTAATGCACTCTCTCGTAACATCTCGAGTGCCATATCTCCGGAGGCACAACTACCATTACACATACCCCAGGCAATGACCTGATTATGAAGAATCTCCCGGTTGATTGCGTTGTCATCCACAATCAACACCTTTATACCCTGTAGGACCTGCGGGTTGTGAGAATCAGACTGGGGATTTTCAGCCATATCGATAGAAATAGTAAAACAGACAAGTGAGTCTTCGATCTCGTGATGTCTTTTAGGCGTCCCAGGCCTAAAAGACACTCGATCTTTGACAACCTATTAGTGCCCCGGACGGTCCTGGTCACTGACACTACGTGATCACATCGCAAGCTCGTGACCACTCCGCCGTCAGTTCCCAAATGACTGGACGCCGTGTTCGGATGCTCGCTTTGCATCCCCTCTGGCGCAAGGCACGACGGGTCTACAGTCTCGCCTCACGCCTACCGGGGACTAACCGCCTCGGCTTTCAGCCTTCCTTGGCGCTCAGCGAACGACTGCCTTGGCCCGGCACGCTGTCCAACTCGATCCGACCCCCCATCAATGATACAAGACGCTTGGAGATGGCCAGACCCAGACCGGTACCACCATGACGGCGAGTAGTGGAACTATCGGCTTGGCTGAATGCATCGAAGATGATCTCTTGCTGCGCAGAATTGATACCGGAACCAGTATCGGAAACCTCAATCGCAAGTTTGTAGTGATCTGCATTGCGCTCAACCACGTGGGCCGAGAGACTCACCTCACCCTGATCTGTGAACTTGACCGCATTGCCCAACAGGTTAATGAGAATCTGTCTCAGTCTTGCTGCATCACCACTGACCCACTCAGGCAGGTCTGGTGGTAAATTAGGCAGCAGTTCGAGTTCCTTGCGATGGGCTTGATCAGTAACCATCTCCAGCGTCTCCTCCAGCAGCTGGCGTAGATTAAAATCCTCATGAGTCAGTTGTAGTTTGTCGGCTTCAATCTTGGAGAAATCGAGAATATCGTTAATGACACTCAATAGGGTCTCAGCAGAACGGTGCGCTGTATGTGCCAAGCGCCGTGCGTGTTCATCTAGGCTTGTGTCGAGTAAAAGCTCGGTCATACCCAGCACCCCGTTCATAGGCGTGCGGATTTCGTGACTCATGGTGGCAAGGAACTCACTTTTTGCCCAGCTAGCTGATTCTGCATCATCCTTTGCCTTGGACAAACTGGCAGTACGCTCCTCCACCCGCCGTTCAAGTTCTTCTCGATGAGAAGCCAGTGACTTATCGCGCTCTTCGATCTGACCGAGCATCTCATTGAAGCCTTCGATGATGACACCGACCTCATCATTGTCTCCAGGTGCAAGGCGCAAACTGTAATCCTGCTCCTTTGAGACCCGGCTCATTCCGTCAACCAGGTAATGAATTGGGCCGGAAATACTGCGATGAAAATAATATGAGAGCAGGTAGACTCCCAACATCAAGAAGAAAAACAGGAGTGTGACTATCTGAAGATAATTAGTAATCTGATCATAAAGTGGTTTCAGGTTGGACTCGATATACAGATATCCTATCGGTTCTCCATCAAGCAAGACCGGCCTGAAAAGATCGAGATCATCGTTGTCATAGCGATTCATAGCCACTTTTTCAAGAAATGCCTTTGTAAGCCATCTCGAGTCTTCGATTGGAATAGTGGCTTGCACTTCTTTTTCATCGGAATAACTGGCAAAGGGTTCTTCATCCATCTGGAAGAGGATGGCTCTGGTAATGACTGCCTCTTTATGCAGTGAATTCAGAATTTTCTGTGCCGTCTTCGGTTCATCGAAGGAGAGTGATGCAGTGGTGTTGGTAGCTATGACATCAGCAAGTACGGAGATGTGTTGAACCAGGTTCTTTCGATAATAGTGAACTTCAATTGCCACATACACTAATGAAGCGATAATCAAAATAACACCGGTTATCAGGAAGACAATGCGCCTGAGTTTTTGTGCAATGCTGATATTGGTTAGGAAATTCATTTTTTTTTAAGGTTTGGAGCTGATTATAGTAGCAATATCCAGGAGAGGCGCTGCAATAACAAAATTTGACTGTTTCGCACTCTCCAGGTTAATCCTGAATCCTACGTGCTTCTTACCAGTAGTAAACTGCAACATACCTCCCTGCTTTGCAAAATCAGCCATATCACTCAGGGTTAGTATCGGACGATCCTTCAATGATTGAAGAATTGGTACCACAAAGGCTTGTTTAGACTTGCTGATAAATACAATCTGGCAGCGTGCATCAATAGCGTCTGACTGGGAGAAACGATACACGGTGATCGATTGTTCCAGTACATTACGCTCTTCCAGTTCATCAAGTGCCTCACCAAAAAGGTCCTCACCGAGTAAACAGATTCCGAAGCTACTCTGACTTTGGTCTGACTGAACTTCAGGCCATTCAATAAATTTTGTCAGTTTATAGATCAATGCTGCCTTGAGTTTGTATTCTGTTGATGGTGTTGCGGGATACAGAGGCAATGAAATACCTGTCAACAACAGCAATATGCTCAACTGCATAATAGTGGCTAAAAAGGATCGACAGTCCCCAGTTTTCAAATCAGATATCAAACTGACAGTCCTTTTTTCAATTACCGCACATCGTTAGAAATCCAATCGGATCTTTGCATAGACGGAACGTTCGATTTCTGTTTGAGTCAGGTGCTTTTCACCGACAAACTCCATGTGACGATTATCCAGTAAATTCTGACCGATCAGAGAAATTTCGATATTATCTTTTAACTGCCAGGCAAGATGAACATTGAAGTTGGAGTAATTGGATACTGTCATAGGGACTGAAAAGCTGCTCCTGTTTAGCTTGTCTACATAGTAGAGCCATAAGTCCAGTGAAACCTGATGACTTAAATCCATATTGGATCGTAGTGAAACTTGGTGTTGTGGATATGAATTCTCGCTCACATTTTCCAGGTCAATTGGGGAAGTACTACCTCTGAGGAGATCACTATCAATTTGAATATAACTGTAGTTACCTTTCAGTTGCCACCACTCCAGTGGCCGCCAGTCCATGACCCATTCTAATCCATAGGTAGAGGCAGAGAGCTTATTATCGAAGAAGAAATTGGTTGGTACAGGGCTAGTTTCAAAGGATCGTTGTTTATCATAATCGTTATAAAAGATGGCCAGATCTAAAGAAATATTGACTCTTGGCTGGAAACGATATCCTACCTCGTAGGCAAGCAATTCCTCAGATTCAAAATCATCACCGCCATTGGAATAAAAAACGAATGGGCTGACAACCCGGGTAACTATTCGTGAATCTTCCTCCACATACGATGGGGTTCTGACTGCACGGGAGACTGAGGTCCAGATGGTGCTGCGCTCAGAAGCAAGCCAGACCAGACGGGCACTGGGCTGGACCTCAAAGCCGGTAAACTCATTGTGTTCGAATTTTGAACCCAGAATAAGGCGCAGAGACTCGGGTATCAGAATGATTTCGTCTTGAACGAAGGCGCTGAAGAGATCCACAGAACGATTATCATGTAGAAACTCCGCATTAAATGTATTATTGAAATCATACTGAATGTAACGATAACCCAGGCCCCATAGGAGGTCATGACTTTTACTAAATTGCAATTGATGCTGATAATCGATATCCAGGGTTTTGTATTGCTGGCCTAGAAGTCTCCCATCCCGTTTTGTGAAATCATAATAGAGTTGAAGGGTAGAATTGGATTGGCTGGAGAAGACATGATCCCAGCGAGTCAGCAGGTTCCAGCCTGAAACATCCACCTCATCGGGGATTAATGTTGATAAGTAAAAGGGTGCAAAAACAATATTGGCAGGATCGTTGGGGTCTTTCCATTCATTGACGCGCTGATTTATTTCAGCATCATAAAAATCTCCTTGGAAGGTCCACTGGTCTGACCCTGATGCCAGGCTGTCAAATCGAAATCCACCTTGCACTTTATCCCAGTCATCCCCTGCCTGATCATCCAGTGTTGTCGAATAGGAGCTGTCCCTGTCGTTGAATTTGAGATAATAACGACCATGGGTGGAATCATTCAGTTCACTACCATAGCGCAAACTCCCGATGATCTTTTCTTCATCCCCTGCACCGGCAACCAACAAACCACCCTGGGTTTCACTGGCAGGCTTGGTAATGATGTTTATCACCCCGTTGACGGCATTTGCTCCCCACAGGGAAGCGCCTGGACCACGGATGACTTCAATACGGTCAATATCCTCCAGTAGCGTATCCTGTGCATCCCAATAGACGCCGGAATAGACTGGCGTGTATACAGAACGGCCATCGATCAATACCAAGAGCTTATTTGCAAACTGGTTGTTGAAGCCACGGCTGGAGATGGCCCATTTATTCGCATCCAACCTTCCGACATGGATACCCGGTGCCATACGCAATGCCTCAGGAATACTGGTCACGCCAGAACGTCGAATATCTTCCTGAGTGATGACATATACTGCTGCAGCCGCTTCATTTAGCCTCTGCTTCTTTTTGGAGACTGAGGTAACCTCTATGTTAAGTAGGTCTTCAAGGGTGAGATCCAAATAACTGTCGACAGATTCTTCAGCCTGAACAGGTGCAATTAATAGGAAGAATGATAGGATCGCGCAAAACATAGCAGCCAGTTTTATAGGGCTGATCATTATGCAATTCATGGTATTAAATCCCTGTTTTTTATTTTCCGAAGCGAATTTATTGAATCAGATAATTGGCTTGAATAGAATCAGTAAATACACTTGCTACACTAGGTAGTTAGCGGTTTGTTTGTTGATTACTTTAATTAAGAAACACGATTAATTTGTGTTTTTTAGCCGGCAAAATGATTTCACATTACTTCAAATTACATAATCCAGTTGTCTGAATACACAAGCCAGTCAACTAAGAATTAAAATACTAATGGGTATATGTAATGTTGAACGACTTGATCAAATCTACCTACGAAGGTTTCATAGGTAGATTTGAGGTATTTTTTGTTCACGGAAATTAGCAAGCAATACCGAATTTAGTTAATCAACCACGCTTTCTCTCATGTCCGACAATCATCTCTATCAAATAACCAAACGGCTCTTCACTGGTTGTCAAAGTAAGGTAAAGGTGTATTGGAATAAAACTGAGTATGGCGAATGCGCCGATAGTGTGCACTGCCGCAACTAAACCCAAAGAAGTACCGCTCATGCCGATCAGAGGCCAGTATTGATAGAAAAGGTAGAGTATGCCACTCAACCAGATAATAGGTGAAATGACCATCGTAAGAATGAGATAGGCCATACGCTGCATAGGATTATGCTTCTCCACTCTTTTCCGGTGAAAAGGATGAGGCGCACCGAGAAAGATACCGACCAGGTAGTATTTAACCATCGACAACATAGTATCGGCATCACTGGGGAGATATTGGCGCCATTCACCGGTTGTGGTGTGCCAGAAAAGTGCCAGTAGCCACAATCCGATCAACACCCATGCCATGATTGTATGTAGATTAATCGCTTGCTCATAGCCTAAGAGCTGATATGTACCATGAATCTCAAAACCTGTAATCAGCATACCGAAAATCAGTATGGCTTGAGACCAGTGCCAGAAACGCTCGAAGAGACTGAAGTAGTATATTTGACTCATTACTGTTATCTCCTGTTGGCCTTTGAGAACAATCGGCCCAGGCCATGTAAGGAGATACCCCCCACTGTACCTAATACTGCCAGCCAACCGAAAAGGTCGACCCAGTAGTAGTTATCACGCCCGGGCATATAGAACCCACTGAGATTACCTAAACGCCCCTCTTTCGCATGACAACTTTCACAGCCCAGTGTCTCTTCTTTGGGTGATACCATGTGTGCCAATGGCCAATGATAGGTCGTCTCTATGAAGCCATACTCTCCGCTGTAGTCAGCATTGCCTGCATCCATGGCTGCTTTGATGGCTCTGTTCCAATCAAATGATTTCCAATAAGCATCACTATCCTTGCCAAAAAGGTGCGTCGTCACTAGCGTATTATTGCCCTTGTCAAAGGGTTGTTTACCTCGCATGACCTTGAATGGCCAGATTCTCGCATCAGGATCGTCGTAACTCCCTTCGAAAGTATTGATAGCTACGACACCATTTGGATCGATCTTTTCATCAAGTTGCTTATAGCGGATATTACCAGAGTACCAGGCATATTCAGGGACCAGGTTTTCACCCCATTCGAATGAGCCCTTTTTGGTTACATAGTTAACGTACCCCTGTGCATCCTTGGTTTTGATATGTTTACCATCATTGCTCATACGACCGGCTGTTGACCAGTCCCACCAGGTCTTTGTGGGTCTGCCACCTCTGGCATAGGTGGGAATATGGCAGGTTGTGCAAGCAATTTTATTGGTATGGTCATTGAGTTTGTTGTTCACCGTAACAGGATGTGGCTTGTCACCATGACAGGACTCACAAGTTGAGCGGATGTTGTCATCACGACCAGGGACATCGATACCGTGTTCATCTTTGGCTTGAGTGATGTAACGACTACCCGATACATCATGCCCCTCTTTTTGATGACAAGTGCTACAGGTGAAATCCAATCCATCCGTACCCATGTGGACATCTAATGTCTGGTTTGGATTGGTCATGCTGGAGTCGAGATCACCGTGTTTGATTCCATCGCCCCCGCCACCATAAAAATGGCATGCACCACAAGTTTTACGACTGGTTTTACCCACACGCTGGGCAACCTGCGATAAATCGGGTGCCTTCCAGATCTTCTTGCTTTTGGGTGGAAAGGGTTTATCTACATAGGGTGGGTGACCTGCACCGGTAGGAAACTTCTTATAGGTTCCCGTGGTATCGTGACAAACAAGGCAGTCAACATTCGTCTCAGAGCTGAAATCAAAACTGTTGTCTTTCCAGCCATAGCCAATGTGACAACTGGTGCAGCGAGCATAGTTAGTCTCAATGGCCCCACAAAAATTATTTACAATTGTCTGTTTGCCCAACTCCTCACCCGTATCTGGGTGAGTGAACTTCCACAACCAGTGTTTGGTTTTATGTATCTGTTTTGATGCCTCTGTATGACAACTCAGGCAGGCTTGGGTAACCTCCGGACCTGAATTGAACGTCTGCTGAAGCTCATCAAACTTGGTGTGATCCGCCGTTGTCTTAATGATCTCCTCTGCCGCTGGCAAAGCAACAGTGAACAGCAGTAAAGAGAGTAGAGATAACAGTGAAACTAGAGGTAGCGTACAGCAGTTTCTTGAGTACATGACGTCCTCCGGTAACGGAGATTTCCAAAACGTCCTCACACCGGCGTTCACCGGTATGAGGACTCAGACTGACTAGTGTCCGCCCATAACAAGCAGTGTCCGTTATCCCGAAGCACCTAGAACCCAGTATGATGTTGAACATGCTGGGCCCCGACATGCACCGAGGCGACGTGATTTAGAAAAAGCGCGCGTTTCCGGACGAATACTAGCTTATAGACTCACCTCTGCAATCGCTATCGACTCAGGTGCAACCAAGTCTTCAGGCAGGTGTTTAAATTTATTGACCAGTACAGGCCATAGCAGATTGTAGAACAGTTCACCCCGTACAAGTACTGCGCCTTTTGCAGGAATATTGTATGAAAGTATACGTTCTTCATAGGGTTTCAGACGCGTGTCGGCACCCAATTGTGTCGCTGTAGGAGGCATAGCGGGATCACCTTTGTCATTCGCCAGCAGATAAGCGAAATAGGCCTTGGAGTCGTCCTTAGCTGGATGGCCTTCTGCGTTTTGCCAGATAACATTGCCCTGTGCATCATAAGCGGAGAGTTTCAGATAAATATTTCTGAATGGAGCTCCGGTTGGCAGACTGTGAGGCTGCATATTCTTCAACTTCACCGTTGCATTCAGATTATCACCATCTTTGACGGCATCCAGGGTAAACACAACACTGCGTTTCAACATGGCATGGTTGTGTCCGCCTCCCATACCGTGATCCGCCATACCACCGGCGATCGGCATATGGCATGACTGGCAATTGACATTACTGCCAGCATATTCATTGCCGGTCTGGCAAAGTGGTACGCCATGTGGATTATTGCGCTTATCGTGGCAACCCATACAGGCCGCATTGGTCTTCATCAATCCGGGATTTCCCGCCATTGGTAATGCAGGAATCTTCTTGCCATCCAGTTCCACTTCACCCTGTGTATGGGGATTAGGTTTTGAATCATCACTGCTGGCACCACCAAACATATCGTCCGCCGCCACCAGTTTTGTCAATCCCTGGTTGAATCCCTGAGGGCCTTGCAGTTCATTCTTTCGCTCATACGCTTTGAGTCCTAACAATAGCTTGCCATTTTTTCCACTGGTCCCTTTGAACTTAGCCAGGGTATGGCATGCGACGCAATTGACGCCTTCTGAATAAGCAGGCTTGGCATCGAGCTTCGTTGTTTTATCAACGGCCGCATTAGGCGCATGGCACTGTAAACAGATTGGATACTTTCCTGAAGCCTTGTGTTTGACACCTTCTTCAATCGGACTGCCAACGACTTTTTTATAGAAAGTTCCATGAATCGGATCTTTCAATGCGGTGCTTTGAGCATGCATTGAACCCTTCCACTGTTTGTATATTTCTTTATGGCAATTTTGACAAACTTCTGAAGATATTTGATGAACTGGCTTTTCAGTGCCAGCTGATACTCCCAGGGGATTGATCAGTAGAACCAGTAATGGGAATGTGTAGCTTAAGACGCGGTATGCCCTTGAAGCAAATGCTGCTTCCATGGTGTTCCTCCTTATTTCTTGATGCAGGATGAGAGAGAATTTTTATACTTCTTTTCTTCTCGGTTAAGAATCATACACAGATTGATTGATATAAAAAATAAAAAAACAGTGAGTTATTGATTGAGCGCAGAAGATTAAAATCACTAATTAGTAAATACCCTGCATTTTATTAGTACATTTATTGAATAAGTGTCTTTTAATATTTAAGTGTTGTTTCAGCTTAATTGATAATTCTCATTGACATGTACTGTGTTGAGCCTTGCGCAAGGCATCCTTGCCACCGCCACCTTCATGTGTGTAATATCGAACGACTATCAACCCTGTTTAAATAAGCCTACATTTTTTGATGCATATCATGATCTGTATGCCACATCATGATAGGATGATTGGGTAACTATTAACCCTTCGATTAAAAAAAACGATAAGCGCATTCCTGCATGGCCTGTTCTGCAGGCATGCCCAAAGAACAAAAACTACAGCTGCGATTGTCACTAATAATTCCAATATCTAAATAACGCCTAATGCAGTATCTGGCTAGGATGCACGATATGACACTCCAGCTTAAGGAGATCGTGAATGAACCTGTCCCTGATGAGGCGTCTTCTGTGTCTTGCCCTGATTTGCTGTCACCCTACCCTGTTTGCAGCGAAAGTCACCGTTGATCCCAACCTGTGGGGTGATCCGCTTGGAAAGGAGTGCATCAGTTGCCATGAAAAAGCGTCGCCCGGCTTGGCACAACAATGGCACAAGAGTGCTCATGCGGAAGCGGGTGTTAATTGCCTTGATTGCCATAAGACATCAGTCGAAGATGACGATGCGATAACCCACGAAGGACAGGTTATTGCTACCATTGTCTCTCCCCTCGATTGTTCCCGATGTCATACAGTCGAGTATGAACAGCAAAAAGGTTCGGTCCATTCCGAAGCAGCGACAATTATCGAAAACAGGCTACCCGCTCTGGCGGGTCATGTAGGTGGTGATGCCATCATAGCGGCGGGCTGTGACCAATGCCATGGCTCAAAGATCAAATTGCGAGGCGATGGCACGATTGACCCCAGCACTTGGCCAAACTCGGGTATTGGCCGTATAAACCCGGATGGTTCAAAGGGTTCCTGTTCATCCTGTCATGGAAAACATCGATTTTCCAAGGCCCAGGCACGGGAACCAAGTGCCTGTGTTCGTTGCCATTCGGGTCCTGATTCACCCGACAAGGCAATTTATGAAGCCTCTAAGCATGGTATGCAGTTTCAATCTCACCGGGATGAAATGGCATTGTCCAGTGATAGCTGGGTTGCGGGTAAGGACTATGTCGCAGCACCCACCTGTGTAACCTGTCATATGGGTGCAGCAGGAAAACTGAAAGCCACTCATGACGTCGGCATGCGTAATGCTTGGAGCTTAAATACGCCAATTTCACAAAAACAGCAGCTGGTTGTATTTGAAGATGGCGATAAGCTGGAACTACCTGAATCCCATACTTCTCCCAAACGTGGTAGCGAACTCACGAAGAGTGATGGAAGTATGGGCAAAGTCAAGGCTGTAGCCTCACCAAAGCGTAGACGACAGGCCATGAACCTGGTCTGTCTGGAGTGTCACAGCAAGTCATTCGCCGGCAGTTTCATGAAACAGTTCGATGGAGTCGTTAAACTTTTCAATGAGAAATTCGGCAAACCGGCAAAGAGTATAATGCAGGCACTCTATTCTGAAGGCGTATTGACCCCTGTTCCGTTCGACGAACCGATTGAGTTTACCTACTGGGAGCTTTGGCATGACGAAGGAGCACGTGCCCGTCATGGTGCCGCGATGGCCAGTGCCAACCATACCTGGTGGGAAGGCATGTATCTGGTGGGCAGGAACTTCTATGCCCGCTTCTTACCCCAGGTGGAGATGGTTGCTGGCAAGGAGATGGCGAAAGCACTCATTGAGGAACATGTGAAGTCTCTTGATCACCATCAATGGATGGACAAACCACAAAAGGCCAATCCAATCCTGGGTTATGACGTGACAAGGCAAGACAATGAGTAGTAGATGGAAACTCCCCAGTTTTATCACCCGGCATGTTCTTTATGCATTGGTATTAGGCGGCGTAGCGGGTATTGGTTTTATGCTTTTTTTAATCGAATTCGACCACCTGACTAGTTCGGAGGCGTTTTGCACCACATGCCACTCGATGGAACTTGCAGCTGAATCCTATCGCCAATCGACTCATTACAATCCCGTCTCGGGTGTAAGAGCTTCATGCGGTGATTGCCATGTTTCCGAAGGTGTATTTGCAGCTACCTGGGATCATTTTCTGGGAGGTAAGGACCTCTTCTCTCAGATTTTCGGCCCCGATTACGATAATCCGGTAGTCAATGTATTGCACCTGCCTGATGCAGCATTTGCAGCGAGAGCATGGTTCAAGTCGAAAGATTCAGCGACCTGTAAACGATGTCATGTATTGGAAGCTATTCAGGGTAAACGTACCGATACCAATGCCATTCATCGGGAAGAGACGACAGGCAAGAGTTGTATCGATTGCCATATCAATCTTGTCCACCGAAAAGTACCCGATGAGAAAACCTTCAAACGAGCGCAGTGGCACCGGATGATTGAAGAGGAGTTTGGCATTGAAGCGGGTATGGCAAACCAACTAATGGCAAAGTAGTTACTGACGCCGACAAAGGCAGTCAATAGAGGACTGACTTTCTACTCAGTGTATACAGTCTTTGAGACCCGTACCTGGAATCAATGTAATGACCATCGCCAATAGAATGATGACAGGACTGATTAAAACCATACCCAGTGCGACAGGTTGAATGAGTAACAGAATGATATGACTAGCCATTAAATGAGCTATCACTTCCAGCAGCATCCCGCCGATCAAGAATACACCAGCCAGTTTGACGACCCGACGAAAATATTTACAGTTCAGGAATGACATATTACACCTCACTACCGTATATTAGTCATCACTAATATAGTGCCTATTTTTCAACATTCAATCACTGATAATTATCAATTTGACTCCATTACCCGCGCTGAATCAGATTTCCTTCTCATCCTACTTATCGACTATATTATATTATTCTTAAATTATTATATAGAATAAATGGCATACAAAAAGCGTTGTTGTGACAGAGGCCTTATAAACTATATCTAGTATTTACATTAAATATTCTATTTTACTTTATGTTATCTAATGTTTTTCTTGCTGTTCTAATATGTGGTAGCAGAGCGGCTGAAAACGGGGTGTGCAGAGAGCCAGGAAGAGCAGATCTTCATCTCCTGTGTTGGTTATCCTTTGAGCCACACCTGGCGGAATTAACACAACATCACCCGCCACTACCAACTGGGCCGGTAACTCCCCTATCTCTACTGACCCGCCCCCGTTCAATATGAGGTAACGCTCAGTCGTGTTTTCCAGGCAATGCCATTGCGTTGTGTTGCCGGGGTTCAACCTTGCCTGGGCTATGGACAGGTCGGTGTCCTGTGAATGGTTTGATAGTTCATTGATGTAGCACCCTTCCTGGAAAAAGTACTCATTTTTGGCATCATGCTTTAAGATCATTGGTTGCATCTTACTAACCTTGATTATGTTTCAGTATGGCTTTGCAATATAACGCAAACCATTCATAAAGGATGACTGTGAGCTATTTCTCCCTCGATCCAGCGATTATTCACCTTAATCATGCAGCAGTTGGCCCCTGGCCTGATGCCACAGTAGCGGCTGTTTGCTCCTTTGCAAATCAAAATGGAAGCCAGGGCTCTTTGGATTATCCACAATGGCTAGGGCAGGAGACATCATTGCGTACTCTTTTGGCCAAACTGATCAATGCGCCATCTGCTGACGATATCGCGTTACTGAAGAGCACTTCGGAAGGGCTTTCTCAAGTTGCTTACGGCCTGGATTGGCAACACGGCGATAACATTGTTTCGATTGCTCAGGAGTTCCCCTCAAACCGGATTGTTTGGGAGTCACTGAAGTCCAAAGGGGTAGAGATTCGTTTATTGGATCTCGATGCCACCAACAATCCTGAGCAGGACCTGATAGCAAGCTGTGATGGTCGAACTCGACTGATGGCCGTGAGTTCTGTCCAGTACGCCAGTGGACGACGTCTGCAGTTACAGCTGCTTGGTGAATTCTGTCGACGACAACAGATACTCTTTGTCATAGACGCCATACAGAGCCTGGGGGCCATTCCATTCGATGTTGTAAGCTGCCAAGCTGATGTAGTGGTAGCCGATGGGCATAAATGGATGCTCGGTCCGGAGGGTGTTGCCCTTTTCTATTGTCGTCGGGAGCTTCGACACCAGCTCAAGCTGCACCAGTTTGGTTGGCACATGGTGGAGGCCATGGGTGAATTCGACCGCACTGAATGGCAACCGGCCACAACGGCACGCCGCTTCGAGTGTGGCAGTCCGAATATGCTGGGTATACATGCACTGCACGCCAGCCTTTCACTTATTCTGGAGATCGGTATTGAGCCAATCGCCTCCCTTATTGAAAACAACGCCCACACGATAATCAAGCAGATTGATAATTTGGGATTTGAGCTACTGACACCTCGGAACCGAGAGTGTCGGGCCGGAATCGTCACTTTTCAGGTACCGGATGTGAATAACCAGATGCTCTACCATGCCTTGATGAAAGAACAGGTTCTGTGTGCCTATCGAAGTGGGGGTATCCGTTTTTCACCCCATTTTCACAATACCCCAGAACAGATTCAGATGGCCTTCCACCGTCTAGTCAAGCTAATTTGAATTAACCCATATTAACAATTGGTAATTTGATGATTTAGATCAAGAATTTTTTTTTCGACTGTCTTATAGTATTTAACAGGTTCAAGGAATCGCCGCAAAGGCAATGGACCGCTCACACAATAGAAAAGGGATGTGAAGGTTGGTTACCTGAAGCCCACCCAAACATGAAAAAGTGTTACGAAGGAGACAACTTGCCATGAAAAAAATCTTGACAACTGCTGTCATTGCTACTGTCGCTGGATCCGCACTGCTTGCCACACTACCTGCACAGGCCTTCTGGGGTCCTTTTGATTGGTTTGATGATGATGACTACTACGGTGGTCCATGGGGGGGTGGTCCGTGGGGCCATCCCGGTTACGGCTATGGCGGCTATCCTGGTTACGGCTATGGTGGCTATCCCGGTTATGGCTATGGTGGCTATCCCGGCTATGGCTATGGCGGCTATCCCGGTTACGGCTATGGTTATCCTTATGCCGCACCAGTAGCTCCGGCTCCTGCTGCACCGGCGGAAAGTGAATAGTAGGTCACTTGTTCAGAATTAATCTCATCAAAGAATCAACCTACGTTTTATCCCCTCTCCTTCAGGGAGGGGGGATCCGAAAAATACCGTTTCATTCCTGTTTCAACGTTCAATCCCAACGCTCCTTGGGGGAGATTGAGCGATAGATTATTGAAATGACCCTACTGGATAACCAC
>JAIVEQ010000060.1 GCA_023838465.1 Candidatus Thiodiazotropha sp. | reverse complement strand
TGATGCCTTTTCAACATCAAAAATAGAGAAGAATCTGTGGCCGATCAATACCTTAATTTCTTTGCGAAACCCGGATAGACCCATAAAAAGCTCTTATCTTTAACGACATTCCCTGTCGTATCCACTGTTTATCTCCTACTAAATTCAACATTCAAAATTCACAATTTATAATTCACAATTACCGATCCACTTCCGGTGGACAGGCATCCAGGGAAAACATCGTCTGCGCGATATCTTCAATACGTGATCCCACGGAGAGTTTTTCCAGCACCTGAACCGCATGCATGGAGGATGGACCACGTACATGTACCCGGTAGGGTTTGGGACCTCCGTCTGAAACCACGTAGTAGCAAAGCTCGCCCTTGGAAGATTCAACCCGAGTGTAGGTCTCCCCGGCTGGGACATTCCAGGCCAGCGGATTGGGGATAGGTGAGCGGATTGAACCATTGATATCAGGCAATGCATCGACAACCTGCCGTAGAATACGAATACTCTCCATCAGTTCATGGCGTCGAACCAGTGTGCGTGCCCAGGCGTCGCCACTCTCTTCAGTGGGGATATCGAATTCGAGTTGGTCATAGATCTGGTAAGGATCGTCCCGGCGCACGTCGAATGCTAATCCTGTAGCCCGCAGATTGGGTCCGGTGACACCCCAGGCCAGGGCCTGTTCCCGGGTCATTACACCAACCCCCTTGGCGCGCTTGACAAACACCTGGTTCTTGAAAAAGAGGTTGTCATAATCGGGGAGACGCGATTCGATATAATCGAGTGTCTCTGTGACACGCAGCAGGAAACCTGGTGGCAGTTCCCGGCGTACACCCCCAGGAATGTTATAGATACTATAGACCCGGCCACCCGTAAACTCCTCGAATAGGTCAAGCAGTAGATCGCGGTCAGTGACGCCCCAATACATGGTGCTGTACATGCCGGTAGTGGCGGCATGTCCACCAAAGGTGAACAAATGAGCGGCTATGCGAGAGAGTTCCAGTTGGAGGACTCGAATCCATTGTGCACGCTTAGGCACCACCAGACCGCAGAGTTGTTCTACCGCCATAGAGTAACAAAGCTCCATGGGTGAGGGATCAGGCACGCAAATACGTGGCACCAGGGCAATATTCTGTATCCACAGTCGCTGTTCCATCAGCTTTTCAAAACCACGATGCAGGTATCCACCATCTGCTTTGGCCTCGATCACCACATCACCGTGCAGTTTAACCTTTAGTGCATAGTTACCCTCGATACCGGGATGGTTGGGGCCGAAGTTGAGTTCATACTCGTTGCTCGGTGGTTGGCGTTGGGCTTCGTAGTTTTCGGGTCTCATACTTGCGTTGCTCGTTAATTTTGAATGCTGAATTTTGAATTATGAATTTCGGTGTTCGCTTCGCTTACGCTTTTTGTAAATGAGGCTGTGCGCATTGCGCACTCATTAATTAAAAATTCAACATTCATAATTTAAAATTAACTCTTTTTCCGACTAAACCGTTGCTCTTCCGGTGGAATCACCACACCCCCACCTTCAGCAATCAGCGCTTGCAGCCAGGGTGGATTGTATTCCTGCCAGCTGAGGTGTTCGTTGATGTAGGCTTCACTATCGAACTCTTTGAGCATGGGAGGAGGGCCATCCCACTCAGTGAGAATGAACTTGTCCATGTTGGGGCTGCCTTCGAAATGGATGCCATACATCTCATGGATATCGCGCTCAAAAAAAGCTGCTGGTTGATAGAGGTCGTAGACTGACAGATAGACACCCGGTTCACGGGCGATACGTATATGTGCAGATACGAGTGAATGGTTTTCATAAGACCAGACATGGTAGACCAGTTCGAATTCTTCATCATCGATCCAGTCGACGCAGCTGATGGCGGAGAGATGGATGTAACCTGCGCGGCCCTGCAGGAGTTCAAGCAGGGCGGGCAGGGCGTCTGCGGGGACATCCACGCGCACCCGGCGGCTGCTCTTGCGACGTATCTCGATGCCCTCGATCTCTTCCAGCAGGTTATCCAACCAGTGGGCGATCTCCTGACTCATTCGGTAGGCTCCTTTAAATTATTACCCAAGCGCATATCCAAGGCTTCCAGAGGCTTCTGATGCTGTTCCAGCAGGCGGGTATGTTCACCAAATGTGCCTTCACCCATCAGGTTATAGTGCTTAGCTTCCGTGAGGATATCGGTGGGTGTCTGCCAATTGTCGCCAAACAGCTTCTGTTGATTGCCCAGGTAATAATCGTAATTGCGAAAATAATCTTCCCAGCTGTTAGCTTCCCCGGAGTGGATTCTGTCCATCAATTGTTGCAGGCCGGCGATGACCGCTTCGGGCCTTGGCATACAGCCAGCGATATAGAGATCGACCGGCATATATTCATCCAGTTTCTTTGCGGTCGCATAGCTCTGCCAGTACATACCGCCATTGACAGTGCATGAGCAGATCCCGATGACGTATTTAGGTGATCCCATCTGTTCATAAGTCAGGATTACACGCTTCAGGGTTTTGATCGATACATAGCCGGTAATCAGCAGTATGTCCGCCTGGCGCGGTGAGACCATTGGTTGAATACCCAGCCGTTCCATATCGAAACGGGAGGTCATGGCAGGGGGCAGTTCAATAGCCCCACAGCCGGTGCAGTAGTGCAGAATAAAAAGCGAACGTGAGCGGCAGAAACGTACCAGTTCGTCGAATACCTTCGACAGTGGGTTGCCTCTCTTCGTATTGATCACTGGGATCTGGTTTATTGAACTCATCATTCATTACTCTAATTTTGAATTTTGAATGTTGAATGTTGAATTTCGGTGTTCGCTACACTCACGCCTGTTTGTTAAATGATGTTGTGCGCTAAGCACACTCATCAATTCAACATTCAACATTCAACATTCAAAATTAAAGAACAAACGCTACCCCAATCAGCCCCAGCATCACCGGCCATTTCCACATCAGTCTCAGTAGGTCTTCGGTGCGATAGCGGGGAAATAGATAGGCGATGCTGACCGGGATGGCGAGTACCAGGAAACTTTTTAACAGAAAATCAAACCAGGTACTGCCGCCGCCCAGGAATAGACTGACGTAGAGTACCGAGGTGGTATAGAGTTGAAAGCACTGCATGACGAACAGACCACCCAGGTATTTCCCGCTCATCTCTACCATCGGGCCGGTTGCAATCTCCGCTGGTGCAATGTAGATCTCAAAGGGTTGCTTGCCCAGTGATGCATGCATCGCAATGAGACCGGCAATAGCCAGCAGTGGCATCTCTACTGCCCCCCAGGCTGCAAATCCACCTGCCTGCTGTTGAGCGATGATGTCAACCAGATTGGTTGTACCCGCTGCATAGGCAACGCCGAAGATGACGATCACCAGTGGTATATCGTAAGCAAGCATGGCGGTCAGTGCACGGGCGATACCAATCGAACCATTGGGGTTGGCGCACTGACCGACACCCAGGGCCAAGCCCAATGAGGGAATCATCATCAGATAGAGCAGGGTAATGATGCCTCCCTTCTCAGCAATACCATTCATACCCGGTACAGGTAACAGGGTCTCTGCTGCAATATAGCCACCCATCGCCATGATAATACCGATGTCATGTATCAGGCCGTGAGAAACCTGTGTACGTTTACTGTGTAACTTGACGATGTCATACAGCGGTTGTAATAAAGGCGGGCCTACTCTGCGTTGTATCTTGGCGGCGATACGACGCATCATCAAGACCATCATCATGCCCACCAGAAAAGCGACCAGTGGCATCAGGGTGAGTTCGAGAATAAGTTCCATCGGTGCCATCAGATCACCACCCATGCAATCACAAAGAGTGCTGTACTCAACAGATAGAATTCAGCATTGGCTCGTCGATAAAGGCCCTGCATGACCAGGGAGAAAAAGTCGACCAGTGATGTAACGCTCTTCTCCAGCCAGAGGAAACTACTCCGGTACCAGCCGCCAATAAGGTGCATCAGACCGGCATAGAAATTATCACTGTACTGATAACGTACATCGGCGGAGAGGAAGTGACCGCCTGCATAGTTATCCAGCTGGTGTACCCGTTTACTGCGACCGGCGGAGTAGAAGATCACTGCACCAATACCAAAGCCGGCAAAAAGCACACCGATCACCCAGATCATGTCGAGCGAGCCACTGACCGACTCGACGCCACCCAGGGTATAGTCAGTTGCGGGTAGGCCGATTACCTCCTGAACTGAGGCCACCCAGGCCAATGGGATGCCGGGAAACAGGCCGGTGATGAAGATGATTGCAGCAAGAATCAACATAGGGATCATCATGCTCCAGGGGGCCTCTTTTACCTGTTCATGTTCGATTCTAAGTTGTCCCAGAAAGATATTGTGGATCAGTTTGTAGACAGAAAGGATGGTACCCAAGGTACCGATGACTGCCGCAAGGAACAGCAAGGGCATACCTTCATTGAGTAACGAACGATAGACCAGCCACTTTGAGACAAAACCGTTCATTGGCGGTAGACCGGCCAAGCCGATGATGCCGACCAGCAGCACCATAAAAGAGAGCGGCATGCGTACCACAAGTCCGCCAAGCTTGTTGAGATCTGAGGTGCCGGTACGATGGATCACGGCCGTGACTGCCATAAACAGCGCTGCCTGATAGGTTGCATGATTGAAGACATGCAGTAACCCGCCAGCACCCCCCATCGCGTCGGCGACGACCACTCCCAGCAGCATATAACCACCCTGACCGATACCGTGCCATGCCAGAAGATGACGGGCGTCATTCTGCTTCATAGCTGTGAAGGTGGGGAGTATGATGGTAAACACTGCAATCCAGGCGAGCAGATCCCGTGCATCGATCAGTGTAAAAGGTATCTTCAAGCTATCGATGTTGACGATACCGAACAGTTTTACCAGCACTAGCAGTATAGCGAACAGTCCCATCCTTGAAGAGATGGCGCCTAAAAAGGCGCTACCAGGGCCTGGTGTCTCAGCATAGGCCGGGGCTTGCCATAGATGGAAAGGTAGAAGCCCCATTTTGACGCCGAAGCCGCCTCCGAACATCACCACCAGCATCCAGAGCTGGGTGCTACTCATCTGATCGACAGCGGTGAGGATGGCTTCATATTGAAGTGAACCGGCTGCCACGTAGACCAGTGCAATACCACCAAAAACTGCCATACCTCCGGCCATGGCATAGGTGATATAGCGCATGGCGGCACGGGTGGCGACACCGCCGGCCATGGCCATCAGCAAAAAACCTGCCCAGCTGACCAGTTCCCAACCAATGAAGAGTGATAGTAGGTCACCGCTGGCCAACAGAATCAACATGGTGAACACATTCAGGGCCATGGCGCTATGGTAAAGCCAGACATTGCCACCTTGCTGCTTAAAACTGCGCTCCCATTCACCGCATGAAAACCAGCTGCTCAGTAGCGCCGATGCCACAGTGATGAGGGCAAAAAACCAGCTTAAGGCATCGAAGCGCCAGGAGAGGCTTTGACCCATGATTTCAAAGCTGATGCTGGCGTGGATGATGGTGTCACTGTAACCCAGTGCTGCCATTTTTATGAGCGTAAGCAGCTGTCCACCATACAGGATGGTTACCATCCAGCCGGCGGCGAGGCCTCGACCCAGTATCAGTGCCACCAACAGGGTGGCACCGGAAAAGAGTAGAAGTTCGTCCAAAGGTGTAAAAGTCACTGACCTTCTCCCAGGGGCTGCTGTAAGACTGTTTGGATATAAAGATCCACGTCTTGCGCCTGTACAGCAATCGCCTGCAACCCATCACCAAGGGGTGAGACCATCACTGTGGCAGCGATCAGTCCTGCACCGAACAGGGAGGCGGTGGTCAATGATAGACTGCCTGAATCAGGTGAGTTGGAACGAACAATATCAGTAGGTTTTGTCTGATACATTTTGGCTGCCACCCGAAACAGATAACTGGCTTCAATCACGGTTGCGAGAAGAAACACCAACAGGCCAATCATATAGAGGGGATCGGTCTGTCCTGCCAGTTCTGTAATCAGTGTAAACTTGGCCCAGAAACCGGGTAGTGGTGGCATACCGACGAGTGACAGAGCGAACAGCACGAACAGTCCGGCTGCCAGTGGTGAAGTGGTGGCAATACCACGTAGACGTTCTAAAGAACCTCCCCAATGATCAGCCAGCATGAACAGACCCGATTTGATCAGCATATGGTGAAGAGAGAGTGCCAGAACGGCTAATACACCCCGCTCGTCGGGTAGTGCCACAGCGATGAAGATGACACCCAGCTGCCCGATTGAAGAGAAGGCCAGCATGCGACGCATATCCTTGGCACGCCAGGCCGCGAATTCGCCGCTGATCACACCGAGAATACCGAGGATTAGGATCACTTGGGTGGCTTCGGGCTGATGGAAGATGAGTAGCAGCAGTCGCAGGATAATCAGCATTGACAATTTTGATACCAGTCCGGCAAGAAAAGCCGAGAGGCGGCTTGCCGCAGTAGCATAGACTTCAGGTACCCAAGTGTTGACCGGGAAAAGCTCGGCTTTGACGCCGATGCCGATGAGTATGGCAAGGAACGCAGCAAGGCCGAGGTCATTGTTGAGTTGGTCCGGTGCGAGTTGTGCCAGATGCGCTAAGTTGAGGGTGCCTGTCTGGGCATAGATCAATGCTATGCCGAAAAGTGTCAATACAGAACCGATCCCGCTCAGGATCAGATAGCGAATAGTCGCAACATAGGCAGCACTACTCGAAGATGCGGCTATCAAGCCAAAGGTGGATACGGCTACCAGCTCATAGAAGACATACAAATTGAAGAGGTCGCCGGAGAGTGCCAGTCCTGTGGAAGAGGCAACGAGCAGCAGCATCAGTGCTTGGCGCTTGGGTGTGTCCTGGTCAAGTCTGAAGGGCCAAAAGATGAGACCCAACAGTTGGGTGGCAAAGGCGAACAGGAGGGCCATTGCATCCACGTAGAGGTTGATGCCTAACGGTGGCGCAAATCCACCGATGGCAATCGAGAAGGGTTGCTCATTTCCATGCAGCCATAGATTGGCCAATATCCAGCAACCATAGCCAAGAATAACAGGTCCGATCCATACTCCCATTGCCAGGCTACTGCGCATGATGATCGGCAGGAGAAATGCACCCAGTAGCGGCAGTGCAATGGTCAGCACAAGGTGCTCGTTCATGACCTGCCTCCGCGCACTTGAACTGCGTCATCCGTGATGGGTGGTATCGGACGTTCACCCAGCGGTGCTTCCTGACTGACATCTCGAGCAGTGCCTGCTGTGGCTGCGATTTCAGCATCCATCAACTCTGCCACCTCGTTACGATCGAGGGTATGGTAGCGTTGACGGATGCGGATCAGGATACTGACTGCCAGTGCCTGAATGCCCACACCGATAACTATGGCTGTGAGTACCATGGCCTGCGGTACTGGATCGACCATTTGCGGCTGCTCACCTAGCGTAGTCAGGATCGGAGCCACTGCATCCCAGCGATAGCCAGCCAATACCAGCATCAGATTGGCACCTGCTTCAGCAATCACCAGCGCAAGCACTATACGAAACAGATGGTGGGAGAGGACTAAACCGGCCAGGCCGATGGAAACCAACCCCAAAGCTGTGCTGTATAGGATCAGTTCAAGGGTGAAGCCTGGGATCATGCATCCGACTCCGTCTGAGCAAGATGAGATAGCAGACTTGCCAGTTCCGCGCCTACCTTCAAACCTACAGCCAGATAGAGTAGTGGCAGGGTGCCTGCTGAAAGCAATACCCCTAACGTGTCCTGAATCAACATCGGCTGCAGAAAGGCTTTACCTTGTTGCAGGGCGATCAGTCCGATCAGGACAAAACTGGCTCCGGCCAAACCCTCGATCAAACTCAAGGTGCCGTGATGCAATTGTGCGCCAGGGCGTGCCAGCAGAGGCAGAAAGAAGGCAGCTGCCAAAATGACGCCCCCCTGAAAGCCCCCGCCTGGTGACAAGTGGCCATGAAAAATGATGTAGAAACCAATGGTCATCAATAGGGGAAAGAGCATGGAGCCACCGTGGCGTAACACGAAACCTCCCGCAGTCTGAGTACCTGCAGTGGTGTGTCGACGACCCAGTATCAATCCTGCAGAGGCAGCTGCCGCGAACAGGATGGATAGTTCTCCCAGGGTATCGATTCCGCGATAACCCAATACCACTGAAGTGACAATGTTGGTCGCCCCTGTTTTTTGCAACGCATTGGATTGGATGGCGCCGCCGATCAGCATTGTTGGTGTGCCAAAATCGAGATTGATCGCGATCGACAACAGCATGAAGCCAAGACCGCCGGCAAACAGCAGGCCGGTTAGGTTACGCATCCTTCTCCCTCCTGGTGTTAGTCACTAAAAGGCTGGAACGGGTTGTTTTTCCATCAATTCGCCAGAGCCCAAGTCGTTTTACGGCAAGGGCGAGAATCAAACTGCTTAGGCCGGCGCCAACAGCGGCTTCTGTCATGGCCACATCAGGTGCCCTCATCAGTACAAACAGCAGGGCGAGTCCAAGAGAGACAACCGAGGCTGCTGCTACGGCGGCAATATGATTCTTGACCAATAACACTAATATGGCTGCACTTAACGTCATCAACCCCAGCAATAGGGCAATCCATATCTCTAGATCAACCATTGCTGTTTTCCTCTGGGGTGTTGGTTTCGACCTTTTTCCATGGCTGTACACCGGATTTCAGCAGGGCTCTGGCTATGGTGGAGGAGCCCAGGGGATTGGTGATTAAAATCAGTAGGCCAATGATCAGCAGTTTTGACCACCACTGGGGATAGAGCAGGCTGATACCAATCAGAAGGGAGATCGAGCCAAGGGTGACAGCCTTGGTGCCAGCCTGAATTCGGTTGTAGACATCCGGCATACGTATCAGTCCTATCGATCCAAATAGGGTGAATGTTGCCCCGATGAGCAGGAACATATCCGCCAGTATTCTCATGACCCATTACCCTCAATTGCCCGAGCGATGGCTACAACACCGACAAAGGCCAGTGTGCCGTAGATCAGCGCTACATCCAGATAGAGGGGGCTTGCCAACAAGGCCGCTAATACCACCAATCCGGAAGTGGTGATCACAGCTAGCGTATCAGCCGCCACAACACGGTCCGGCGCGGTCGGGCCAAGTAGTAATCGCAGCAGACTCAACACGACAGCACCGCCAAGTATCGCCAAGGCGGCAGTTTCCATCAGGTTCAGTGTCATTTAAGAAAGCCTTTCAGATGACGTTCAAACTTGGTTGTGATTTTGCGGGTAGCATTTTCGATATCGATGTCTGGCGGGGCATCGACCCAATGGACCAGGAGTGTCTGGTCCTGAACATCGACAGTTAGTGTGCCCGGGGTCAGTGTAATGCTGTTGGCCAGGGCCAATCGGCCGAGCGGGGAACGTAAATCGGTTCTGACTTCAACGACGGCAGGACGCAGTGGCAAAGAGGGGGAAAGCACCCGACGCGCCATGTCGATATTGGCCAGTATCAATTCCCAAAAGAAGACGCCCAGGTAGTTGATAATGGGAAGGATGGCCATCGGAGTGATGCGCACTCCCGAGTAGATGGAGAGGTGAGGGCGGCTGGTCAGAGTGACGACCAGTGCTACGACGGCACCTGTGATGATTTCACTAGGGTCCAGGCTGCCCGTCAGAAGCATCCAGAATAGGAGAACAACAACAAACAGGAACAGGCCATCAGCCAGGCCCGAGCCTTCTTCTGTTTCTGGTTTCGTTGCCATGCTTGTATGTTTACCTCGATCTAAGACAGGGGTATATCAACATTTTTTTATTACCGTGTCATGTCAATCATGCCACCTCACTAACCCCTGAGCGTAAGTACCATCCTGGTATCATATCGTTTTGATTCTCTAGAAGTATCAATATATGGCCGATAAACCTAATACTCCATCAATATCACCTTGATGGAGTACTACTGCCTTGATTTTCCATCTGTTCCAGGGAGATCTCTGTGACGAAAGTCTCTGTCTGTTTCAAGGATAAAAAGTTTAAATGATTGGGTTAACTGTGAAAGCATGTAGACGCTATGTTCTTGTTCAAGCACATAAAATCTGTGCCGGACTGGGTGGCTAAAAGATACAAACCAGTTCAGGCTGCAATTCAGTGAGCCTGATGCACCCATGAAAACCTATGTTCTTGAGTGGAATGCTGAGGTATTTGTGAGTTGGTCTTTTTTACCAAAGATGTCTGTGTCTGGCAATTTACTACGAAGTCTCGGCACTGGTCTATGAAACATGACCAGTTTGAGTCCGGTGTGGACTTATTACGCAAAAACTACAATCAGATTGTGGCTAATCCTTTGGATGAGCTGGTTTGGACTAGATAAAGCCAACTTCCAGAGGTTGTCGTATTCTGATATCTGGCTGAATTCTAAGAATTCCGTCTTCCCCTAACACCCCAACTGACTGTTCATGGCTATTCTTCAGGAGGGTTATCGCCTCACCTATTGTCGGTCTTCGGACACACACCAGCTTCCAGCCGAATTTCTTCAGTATAGTCATTCCATCGACCTGTCTTTCGTTGATATATAATTCGGGTGCGGCAGGAATGGCATTCATCCCAAATCTTTTTTCTTCAGACATTATCGTTTCCCTAAAAAATGGATCAGCACTCGGTGGTAGGAATCACAAGTACGCTTATGATTGGATTTATTGCTTGCGAAAAAAATGAATTCCCCGAGTAGTGACCGCTGTTAATTTACAGAAACCAGCCGATCAATGGATCTATTGGGTAGATACTGAGTGCCTTACTGTTATGTATAGTTATTCATCACACTTCAATACCTTGCTCAAGTGTAAGCTAGGTATTCTGATGGGTCCATGAGTAAAATCCCTTGGCTGTTTGCGGGAAATCGTAAAAAACCAGCCTTACAGAGTCAGTTAAATGGTATTGGCGCCCCACTGCAAAACATTGTGCAGTATGAATTGATGATCAGCCACGAGACTGTCGTATTCTGATTTCAGGATGAATTCTGAGTATGCCGTCCTCTCCCAATATACCAACAGCATGTTCATAACCGTTTTTCAGGAGCATTGCGGTATCTCCATTAAATGGTCTTCTTATGCATACCAATTTCCAGCCAAACTTTTTTAGGATTGACATCCCATCGACCTGCTTCTCGTTGATATAATTTTCAGGTGAAATAGGGATTGGTCCTAATCCTAAGCGCTTATCATCTGACATGAAAACACCTCAATGGCTTAAGGTTTTATTGCATCGAGCAAGGGATGTCTGATTAGTTGAGGTACGTAGTCCCCTCATATGGGCAAAACACCTCCCTTCCAAAATCATAGCTTAATTATTTAAGTTAGTTGACCCTAGGAAAATAGGTTTTTGATAAAAATTATTCTTATGGTTTTCCCAGCTATAAGTATCAATTATCAGATAGTCTCCGGTATTTTAAGAGTGGCATATATATAGTTTGTGTGCTTGCTAAGTGTGAGCTGCAAAAAAGCACCCTTCTCATGATCGACATTTGGTGTAAAAAAGTGTAACGCCAGAGAATCCAAGTCAGCTTTATGATTATGTGATGCTTCTTAGCAATTGTATTGTTTCATAATCTCTTTGCGAATGGGGCAACTGCAGACTGTTCCTCCACCGAAAGAGATTTGGTATCCGCAGTTTTTACACTGTTCATTGAAGACAAATAGCACGGCACTATCGGCAGTAACATATTCGATCTTGCATAGCTTGTATGCAGGATCAGTGAGGCAGCGATAGCACGCTTTGCACTGATCAGTTTGATTAATGATAGCTGGGTCAATTTCAAATTTAGTGACGTTATCCATAACGCTTATCTCCTTATATAAACAAAACATGTTTATGCTATTTTATAGTATAGATCTTTGTGCAGCCACCTCGTTTAATAATGGTCAATATAGGAAAACATGCCATTCACTCGCTGAGCGCCAAGGAAGGCTGAAAGCCGAGGCGGTTAGTCCCCGGTAGGCGTGAGGCGAGACTGTAGACCCGTCGTGCCTTGCGCCAGAGGGGATGCAAAGCGAGCATCCGAACACGGCGTCCAGTCATTTGGGAACTGACGGCGGAGTGGTCACGAGCTTGCGATGTGATCACGTAGTGTCAGTGACCAGGACCGTCCGGGGCACTAATAGGTTGTCAAAGATCGAGTGTCTTTTAGGCCTGGGACGCCTAAAAGACATCACGAGATCGAAGACTCACTTGTAGTAGATCCTGTGGCTTGCAAAAACACAGGCACTTACTCGTTAAGTGAAAAGCATCCGGATTGTATTTAACTTATCTGTATCGTCTTTGTGGGTGGTCATCTAAATACGCTGAATCCAATCCTCCATGGTGTGATGAACGCTGTACAGGCACTAAATTGATATCAGAGATTGAAGTGAGTGACAGGTGTGACAAATAGATGGATGAGTTTTTGTGTTTATCATAAGCACCCTCTATAGCTTTTAAAGGTGTGCCGATCCCCCATTCACTCATAGATGCACCCCATACATTGATAAAATGATCGCTGGAGCCAGTTAATAGATCAAAACGGCTGTTTGATTCAAATCCCCGATTAAACCTGACAATAGAGGTAGGACCTTTGAAACTGCCCCCGTTTACCTCGCGAATCCTGCTGCCGCTTATGAGGTCTGTGAAGAAATAGGCTCTATTTACATCATCGTTGTAGGTAAAGATAGAACCATCTTTTATGACGCGAGTACCTGGTCGCTCACGATCAATCAGAAAGACATAACAGATAGGGTCGTTGACCGATAAGCCAGCGATAGCGACTGCACCTGCATCATCGCCAATTCTATCTATTGAACCCTCAAATGTGTAATAGGCCAACATAGTTTGAATAGCACCCACACATAATAAATACGCCAAGCAGGCCAACATGAAATAGCTTTCGTGAAAAGCTATCTATAAATTATTTTGTTTATTTCTTTGATTAGACTAGTCTGTGCAATATCCATACCCAATATATAAATATGCAGGAAATACAAATAGATAGTAATTACCTAGTGAAATGGTTTGTTAAATTATCCGACATTAATTCCTAAGAGCAACAGGTCAGTTGCGTATTCCTGTCCAATACAAATATTTCATTAGTATCTGTCCCCTGATCTATGGGTTCTATGGATTTCAACACCAATTAGTTCAATAGCTTATGAGATTGTGAAGTGTATTAATGATTGTCGCTAGTGAGATGAGAGATAGGGTTGTTGTGTCTGTAGCCAGCCGATTTTTAAAGTAGATATACGGTGTCTTGTAGCGGTGGTGGCAATTGACTAGCTCCAGATGAAAGTCTCAAACACTTATGCTTTTTATGGTGGCGAGTCGGTGCACCCCCAAGCCTTAATTGCCTCTTTGCGTCTAATTTCCTTCTAACGAGTATTCTGTTTCTTGTCTGGGCCTCAGTCTCAACAACCTGAGAATCGCCACTACAGGGGTTGAGAGCTATGTCTGTCTGGTTACCGAATTCCTAAAAGGTCCACAAAGAGGGAAGTGACCATCATGTCGAGTATAAGAATCCTGGGTTTCACAAGACCACTTATATCGGTTTTTAGTGGTGAGTACAGTGTACGGATGGCTGTGTGATTTTATGGAAACTGGACAAGATGATATTGCAGGCACAAAAAAAGGGTTGGCGATTGCTCGCTAACCCTTTGTTTTGTTTGGCTCCCCGGGACAGGCTCGAACTGCCGACCTAGTGATTAACAGTCACCCGCTCTACCGACTGAGCTACCGGGGAATTGTTTAGGAGGGCGCATATTAATGAGACTGAGCCTTAGCGTCAATAGTTTCTCTGACAAAATCACCTGCTGCAGCTGAGTGGAGAGCCACTGGGATGGACTTCTGATACCCTGACACGTCCTACGTTGTTCACAACGACGGCCTTGGGCGGAATGAGATTATCGGGATCGCAGAATGTGAGCGTGAGATTATAACCACTTGGTCGTCCATCACCCTGGTAGACCACCCGTATACGACCACTGCTGGAGTGAATGTTGATCCCCACCCATTCCACGGGGTGATGACTGCCTTGTAGCAGTTCATCCTGATCTTTTGTCTTATTCCTGTTCCTATCCTCGAAGAGGATGAAACCCTGGCTCCAATCAGTCGTTCCAAGACAAGTCTCTCCGTCAACACTGGGGCAGAGAATATGATGTGTCTCTTTAGTGATAGCCAGGGAACGGGCCAGATGGAAGTGATGGACGAAGCTGTTGATTTCGCTTCTCTGTTGGTTCTTTATGGTCATATAGCGGAATGATGGGACACCTAAACTGATCAGAGTCAGCAAGATAGTCACCGTTACGACCAATTCAATTAGGGTTAAACCCATTTCTTTGGGTGGAAATTGGGTGGCAAGCGTCTGCATGGGGATCCCTCCTTGGAGTAGCTGAAGGGCGCATCCTGCGCCCGTAGTGTCAGATAATCAGCTTATCAGGCTTGAAGTACCCCCTCAATGCGATCCAGGGCCTGTTCAAGATTTTGTCGACTAGTAGCGATGGAGATGCGTACATGCCCAGCGAGTCCGAATGCGGTTCCCGGTACAAGGGCAACACCGGCTTCAGTGATCAGGTACTCAGAGAGCTCAAGATCGTTGTTGACCCCCTCCAATGCTTCCAGAGCTCCTTCAATCTTAGGGAAGCAGTAAAAGGTTCCGTCGCTGGGAAGACAGTCGATCCCGAGCATACCATTGAGGCGCTCGACCACATAGTCGTGGCGCTCTTTAAAGGCGGTCAGCATTTCACTGATACAGACCTGGGAGCCCTCCAGTGCTGCTTGAGCAGCTACTTGAGAGATAGAGGTGGGATTGGATGTGCTTTGCGACTGGATCTTTTTCATCGCTTTGATGATCTCTTCCGGACCACCAGCATAACCAATACGCCAGCCTGTCATAGAGTAGGCTTTGGAGACACCATTTAGTACCAGGGTACGCTCATAGAGCTCTGGGCAGGCATTGAGGATATTGACGAAGCTGTTACCGGGCCAGAGGATGTGTTCATACATATCATCAGTTGCGATCAACACCCGCGGATGCTCTTTCAACACCTCCCCCAGGGCTACCAACTCTTCGCGGCTGTAGGCCATACCGGTGGGGTTGGAAGGGCTGTTGATGACGAATAGCTTGGTCCTGTCGGTGATGGCTGCCGCCAATTGCTGAGCGTTGATCTTGAAATTCTGCGAAGCACCGGCTGAAACCAATACCGGTACGCCACCGGCCAGGATCGACATATCGGGGTAGGAGACCCAATAGGGGGCTGGAATAATCACCTCATCACCCGGGTCAAGAATCGCTTGAGCCAGATTGTAAAAACTCTGTTTGCCGCCACAGGAGACGAGGATCTGGTTCGGTGCATAATCGAAACCGTTGTCTCGTTGGAATTTTTCAATGATCGCCTGCTTTAACGAAGGCGTACCATCCACTGCGGTGTATTTGGTGAATCCATCGTTGATGGCCTTGATGGCGGCATCCTTTATATGGTCTGGGGTATCGAAATCCGGCTCTCCTGCACCCAGTCCAATGACATCCTTTCCTGCGGCGCGCATCTCGGCGGCGCGGGCAGTGATTGCAAGGGTGGGAGAAGGTTTGACGGCTTTGACGCGACTGGAGAGTTGTGAGTTCATTACGGTTTTGATCCCTGATTCTCAAACATCAGCACACTGGCTGATCAAAGGGTGGGTAAATGCCATTCGATGATGGCGCTGTCGGGGTGTCATAATAGCCAATTAACGCACGATGAAGAATCCCCAAAATGAATAAAGCGTTTAAATTAACCTCAAAATTCGATCCTGCAGGCGATCAACCTGAGGCGATCAGCCGTCTTGTGGAGGGTTTGACCGACGGTGAGGCAGGGATGACACTGCTAGGAGTGACCGGTTCCGGCAAGACCTTCACAATCGCCAATGTCATTCAACAGTTGCAACGCCCGACCTTGATATTGGCTCCCAATAAGACCCTGGCTGCTCAATTATATGGCGAATTCAAGGAGTTTTTCCCCAACAATGCGGTTGAGTATTTTGTCTCTTACTATGACTACTACCAGCCAGAGGCCTATGTGCCCGCCTCCGATACTTTCATCGAAAAGGATGCCTCAATCAATGACCATATCGAGCAGATGCGCCTGTCGGCCACCAAGGCCCTTTTGGAACGCCAGGACACCATTATTGTAGCGACGGTCTCATCTATTTACGGCTTGGGTGATCCACGCTCCTATCTGGGTATGATGTTACACCTAAGCCGTGGAGAAATCATCGATCAACGCGCCATTCTACGCCGTCTTGCAGAGTTGCAATATAAGCGAAATGACGTCGAGTTGCACCGTGCTACCTTTCGTGTACGTGGTGAGGTGATCGATATCTATCCAGCAGAATCGGATGCCGAAGCAGTACGGGTGGAGTTGTTTGATGATGAGATCGAAAAGCTATCCGTATTTGATCCGCTCACTGGTGAGATACTGCGCAAAGTGCCACGTTATTCGATCTTTCCCAAAAGCCACTATGTCACGCCACGGGAGACGCTGTTGCAGGCGGTTGATCATATCAAGCTTGAGTTGCAACAGCGTCTGACTCAGCTGGAATCGGTCAATAAGCTGGTGGAGGCACAACGCCTTGGTCAGCGAACCCGCTTTGACATTGAGATGATTACGGAGCTGGGTTATTGCTCCGGTATTGAGAACTACTCTCGCTACCTGTCAGGTCGGGCAGCGGGTGAACCGCCTCCCACGCTTTTTGATTATTTACCGGATGAGTCACTACTTGTTGTGGATGAGAGTCATGTCACCATTCCCCAGCTTGGCGGCATGTTTCGTGGTGACCGTTCACGCAAGGAGACATTGGTGGAGTACGGATTTCGGCTCCCCTCAGCGTTGGATAATCGACCACTCAAGTTCGAAGAGTTTGAGCGACGCTCGCCTCAGACGATCTATGTGAGCGCAACACCACGTGACTATGAGATCGAGCATGCCGGTGCCATTGTCGAGCAGGTAGTACGTCCTACAGGATTGGTCGATCCGCAGCTCGAGGTCAGGCCTGCCAGCAGTCAAGTCGATGATCTGCTCTCTGAGATTCACCTGCGGGCGGCTCAGCATGAGCGTGTACTGGTTACAACACTCACCAAGCGCATGGCAGAGGATCTGACTGATTATCTTGGCGATCATGATGTCCGTGTGCGCTATCTCCATTCCGATATTGACACGGTGGAGCGGGTCGAGATCATTCGTGATCTCCGACTGGGTGAATTCGATGTGCTGGTCGGTATCAATCTGTTGCGCGAAGGTCTGGATATGCCGGAGGTCTCCCTGGTTGCTATCCTGGATGCCGATAAAGAGGGTTTTCTCCGTTCTGAAGGTTCGTTAATCCAGACCATCGGTCGAGCAGCACGTAACGCCAACGGCAAGGCGATCCTCTATGCGGATCAAGTCACCGGATCGATGCGGCGGGCCATGGATGAGACTAACCGCCGACGAGAAAAGCAGATTGAATACAACAAGGCCCACGGCATCACACCACAGACAATTCTGAAATCGATTGCAGATATCATGGAAGGTGCTTACCCCGGAGGACAGATGAGTGCCAAGCGTTATGCGAAGGTGGCAGAGGAGGAGGCTGAATATGCCAGCTTGTCACCTAAGCAGATGGCCAAACGAATCCAGCAATTAGAAGAGCAGATGTATCGTCATGCCCAGGATCTGGAATTTGAAGAAGCGGCACAGGTCAGGGATCAGATTAAGGGTCTGCAGGATAGAGGGTTGGCAGTATGATCAATACAACTCATCACTAAGAAGCGGTAGTTTGAATAGAATTGAGTGAAGAAATATAAAGTATTTATATAAAAATCTTTTATTATGCCTGGATTATCCTAGAATTATATTTATTCTAAACTGTTTTGGAAGGTGCTACGGCGGGTAGTACTGAATATGAGTGACATTCAAGGTATGCTCAGTGATATCCAGGCGGAGGCGAATTATGCCTGCCGCATGACGGGTAGAACACATTTAAATGACCATATTCTGGATGCCATGGGCCGCGTGCCCAGGCAGCGTTTCGTCAATAAAACCTTCCGTTCCCACGCCTACGATAACAGCCCACTACCCATTGGTAAGGGACAGACCATCTCCCAACCCTTCATTGTTGCGCTGATGACCGATCTGGTGGCACCGCAAAGGAGTGACAAGATCCTCGAGGTGGGCACCGGCTCTGGTTATCAGACTGCAGTACTGGCTGAATTGGTCGAGCATCTCTATACCGTTGAAATCATCCCCAAACTGGCCCAGAAATCCCGTCGCAGACTGGAAAAAGAGGGCTATACCAACATTTCGTATCGGGTGGATGATGGCTATTTCGGTTGGCCTGAAGAGTCACCATTTGACGCCATCATGGTAACAGCTGCGGCAGAAGAGATCCCTCAGCCTCTGCTTGATCAACTTGCACCTGGCGGACGGCTTGTATTACCCGTAGGTAAGCGTCTCTATAGCCAGGATCTGATTCTTGTAACGAAAGACCATTCCGGTCAACTCCATTCATCCAGGCTATTGCCTGTTACCTTCGTGCCCCTCACCGGGGATCGTTGAGTTACAAACCTGAGGATTTCAGCTGGGTTAGGGTTGCAATTGGCATGGAGCAGCCTGTATGATTCGCCGTCTTAAAGGCGCGTAGCTCAGTTGGTTAGAGCGCTACCTTGACATGGTAGAGGTCGTTGGTTCGACTCCAATCGCGCCTACCAAATAAATCAAGGAGTTAGGTTGACTAGCTTCCTTTCTAAAAGCCTCACAGTCACTGTGGGGTTTTTTATGGCTGCGATTCGTATGTATGGTTCTCATCACCAAGTGCAAATCTGTAGGAATGGCCATCCTCCTTCATCAAGCCCCGTTAAGTCTGAAAACAGCAGAGTGTTTTGCTAAAGACACTGAAGCGAAAATCAAAAGGGGTATTCTCTTCATCGATTTTCCCAATACCCCGCCATTCAACTAATGAAAGGTCTAATCAGCTACGGTAAAATGAGAGAAAGGTCTATAGTAGAGAATACTGTCTGCCTTATTGCAGTGCTCATCAGTTGAGGCGGTGCGGCCTGTTCCTGCTTCTGGACTGAAGTCATCCGGACGGAACAGAGTCAGGGCTGACTGGCAAGGTAGTAGCTCGATGGGTGTATAGCTGTAACTCATTCAGTTAGGGAAGCCCCCACACCTAACGTAGATTTAAAAACTCAGCTGCCAGTTTAGAGATGAATACCTCAGCGAATTCTCAATAGCCCGATTCAAAACTTTATTTCTTATTTCTGGTACTAGTCAGCCAATACGATGTTTTAAGATATACTTAGTAAAAAGGGGGGTTATGGTTTGGGCGGTTTTTCTGAAAAATTATTTTCTGAGTCATTAGCTGAGGCTGTTCTTGAAGCTACTGACAATGGAATACTGGTAATAGATACAGACAGAAAAGTCATCAAGCATAATTCACGTTTTGCAGAATTATGGGAAATACCGCCTGCTCTGCTAGAGACAGATGATGATGAAGCACTTCTGAATTTTGTACTCAATCAATTATCAGATCCTCAACAGTTCCTCAAAAAAATTATTGAGTTATATAAGACCCCGAAAGCCGAAAGTTTTGATACATTGACATTTAAGGATGGACGTGTTTTTGAACGCTTTTCTCGGCCGATGTACCTGGATGGTAAGGTTTGTGCCAGGGTCTGGAGTTTTCGTGATACCACTACTTCTGAAGCAGTTAAAAGTGAACTTAAAAGAGAAATCGGTTTTCGAAATACAATTATTCACTCAATACCTGACTTGATTTGGTTAAAAGATCCGGATGGTAATTATCTTGCCTGCAATGATCGCTTTGAAGCATTTTTTGGTGAATCAGAAGCAGATATTGTGGGAAAGACCGATTATGATTTTGTTGACTCGGATCTTGCGGATTCCTTCAGGGAGCATGATAAAAAAGCAATGGAGAAAGGTACGCCTTCAGTTAATGAAGAGTGTATTACATTCGCAAAAGATGGTCATAATGAACTATTAGAAACAACCAAGACGCCCATAATCGATAATAATGGTGGGCTGATTGGCGTGCTCGGAATTGGACATAATATTACTGACCGGAGAGAAGCAGAGGAGAAACTTAAACAAAGTGAGGAGCGGTTTTCGCTGGCTATGTGTGGTGCTAATGATGGGTTATGGGACTGGAGTCTGGAAACAGATGAAGTCTACTACTCCCCTCGCTGGAAAAGCATGCTGGGTTTCGAAGAGTCTGAACTGGATAATAGTTTGGATACCTGGAAAACCCTGGTTCATCAGGATGATAAGGATTGGGTGCTTGGCAAGGTTAATGATTGCTTAATCGGCAAGACGGAATCATTTGAAGTTGAGATGCGTATGCATCACAAAGAAGGCCATGAAGTTGTTGTTTTGTCCCGGGCTTTTCTGACATATCGTAATGATGACGGTAAACCTGATCGCTTGATCGGCACTCACGTCGATATTACCCAGCGTAAAAAAACAGAGGAATTTGTCCGAAGAAATAATGAGATTCTTGAGATGATTGCGACGGGACAACCTGCATCGAAAATCTACGATGCGATCGCATTAATGTATGAGGAGCGACATCCAGGCATGCGATGCTCAATGCTTGAATTACATGATAATAAGCTCTTGCATGGTGGTGCCCCAAGTCTGCCGAAGGCGTACTGTGATGCCATACATGGTCTGGAATACGGTCCCAGTGTTGGCTCATGTGGAACATCCACATATACTGGAAGACGTGTACTCGTAGAGAATATAGATACGGATCCCAAATGGGCGAAAATCAAACATGTAGCCCTTCCATATGGTTTGCGAAGCTGCTGGTCTGAACCCATTAAAAATTCCTCAGATAAAGTGTTGGGTGCATTTGGTATGTATCATGATTATCCCGTGCTTCCCAATGAAAATGAATTATCCGATCTTAAATCAGCAGCAAGACTGGCTGGTATTATCATGGAACGCGTACATTCCGAAAATGAACTCAGCCAACACAGACAAAAGCTGGAGGAACTGGTCGCTAAACGCACTCTTGAGCTCGAAATGGCTAAGAGGGAAGCAGAAGAAGCCAATCAGGCCAAAAGTTTATTTCTTGCCAATATGTCTCATGAAATCCGTACGCCTATGAATGGCATTACCGGCATGACACATCTGGCATTGCAGACAGAATTGAATGAAAAACAAAAGAATTACATCACAAAGGCACATCAATCGGCTAAAAATCTACTTGGTATCATTAATGATATTCTCGATTTTTCAAAAATAGAAGCTGGGAAAGTTGAGCTTGAAGAAAATGATTTTCAACTTAATAAAGTCATAGGCAATATGGTTAATCTGGTCAGGTTAAAGGCGCAAGAAAGGAGCATCCAACTTACTGTTAGAATTGATAAGGATGTCCCGAAAAAGCTCATTGGAGATCAATTACGTCTTAGCCAGGTCTTAACCAATCTTGCCGATAATGCGGTTAAGTTCAGTCATGCAGGAAGCACTGTATCTGTGCATATTGCATTACAAGAGGAATATGGCCAGGAAGCTGTTCTACATTTTTCTATTGATGACTCTGGAATAGGCATGTCACCGAAGCAGCAGGCAATGTTGTTTCATTCCTTCAATCAGGCAGATGCCTCTACAACGAGACAGTATGGCGGAACAGGGCTTGGACTGGCAATTTCCCAAAAGCTCACTGAGTTAATGAGAGGAAAAATATGGGCTGAAAGTAACGAGGATATTGGAAGTACTTTTCATTTTACTGTTCGTTTAAAAAAACAGATGGGTAGTGCTCAGGACAAGAAAATACATGATAACCAGGCTGAATTGGTTAACCAGGCGGTTGCCCAGCTTCATGGCGTTAAAATATTGCTTGTTGAAGATAACGAGCTCAACCAGGAGCTTGCTAAGGAACTACTTGTTATAAATGACATCGAGGTGGAAACAGCCAATAATGGGAAGGAAGCATTGAACTTGCTAGAAGATCATCAGTTTGATGGCATATTAATGGATTGTCAGATGCCTGTTATGGATGGTTATGAAGCAACGCGTATTATTCGCCAACAGGATAAGTACAGTATTTTACCTGTCATTGCCATGACCGCTAATACTATGCAAGGGGATAAGGAAAAAGTGCTGGCAGCTGGCATGAATGATTATATTGCCAAACCAGTTGATCCAGATATTATGTTCATAACTATAGCTAAATGGATCAAGTCTGAAAATCACTCATAGTCCAGCCAGCTAACAGGTCGTATAAATGCTGAGCATAAATGAGTTAAGTACACCACCCCAAGTTTATTAACCCGACAACTTGTTAGGCTGTCGGGTTAATAGTTAAATCGTTGGATCAATTTAACAGGCCCTAGGGAAATCGTATTTGCCAGTTGTCGATATAGCCAATACCAGTCACACCGAAATCCTTCACACGTAGATTCCAGATGCCCTGTGAAGGTAGGGTGGCTAAATTCAGTCTGATATTCTCAATAAAATCTTCACCGTTGTATCCACCAAGACTTTTCAGGGAGTGGATGCCACCATTCGGATCAATCAGTTCCACTAAAATTTCACGAATTGCAGGGTGTCTGATAGCAATGCTGATATCGATTTGTCCGGATTCGCCAACACGGGTAACGGTTAATGGGCTGGATACGCCGTTGAGAGCGGAATCTGGGATGGGTATGTCACTCTGGTTCTTGAAGGTGTTATTCGGGTCTGACGTGTCATTTTCAAGGAAGTAGTTTGCAACCAGATTGGCATCTGAGAACGTACTATAACCATGCACCATTACGTAGTATCTGCCTGGTTGTGGGCTGCGTATCCTGCAACGTTCTGAATTACCGTAAAGGTAGGGCCTACAGTCGAAACTATTTAGTGAGGGTTCAGTGGCAAATTGAACATACAGATCAGCATCCCCATTTCCGCCATTGAGCACAAATGAGAGGTCGTTCGCGCCAACCGGTATGTCGATAGCAAATCGCATCATACTACCGGCATCGCCAAACAGTCCTGTTTTAGGGATACCATTCTGTAAGAGTATGAGAGCAGGATCGACAGGATCAATAATGCCGACTTGCGCCACAGCCGCTGAGGCATCCAAAATTCCACTTCCACAACCTGTACAATCGACAGGAAAGGGGCGGGCTGTATCTCTTATGATCTGTTCAACCTCGTCAGGTGTGATGTTTGGCTTTATTGCATAGAGTAATGCAGCCACACCACTGACCTGAGGTGCTGACATACTTGTACCGCTCGTAACAGTATAAGTATCATTACCTGGAGTGATCAGGCCACTATTATGAGTGGATAGAATCCACTCTCCAGGTGCGGACACGTCGATGGCACTACCATGATTCGAATACACGGCAGGTGCAGCTGCTCGTGTGGACGCAGCTACAGCGATCACACCATCACAGTTTGCAGGTGTGATACCTGAGATGTTCTGGGCAGAATTACCGGCAGCTGCAACAATGGTGGCACCCTGTAGTCGGGCGATATCTATGGCCTGGGCCATTGTTTGTGGACAGCTCGAAGCCTCTCCTCCCAAACTGAGGTTGATCACATTGGCGGGGTTCTGATTCACTGGCCGTCCGGCCAGGTTTGCTCCTGAGGCCCAAATGATGCCATCAGCGATGTCTGATAGATAGCCACCACATCTGCCGATGACACGCACTGGCAAGAGCCTGGCTTGAAATGCCGTACCCGCCACACCCCTATTATTATCGGCTACTGCGGCTACAATACCGGCCACTTGGGTGCCATGCCATTTACTGATATAGGTGTTGCATTCAGGTGCATAATCACCAGGGTCCTGTGCATCGCTATCCCGCCCGTTACCGTCATTAGCAATATACAGGTCACTGACCATGTCGTAGCCTGGGAGAATGTTGGGCAGTAAGTCCTGATGAGGCCTGTATCCGCTATCCACCACAGCGACGACGGTGTTTTCACCCTGGCTCGAATCCCAGGCTTGGGAAAGACGAATGCCTCCAATATCCTCGAAGAAATGCCACTGTTCACTGTATCTCGAATCATTTGGCGTATAGAGGGGGTAGATCATCAAGTCCGGTTCTACATACACCACTTGTGAAAACTGTCTGATCTCCTGAATAATTTTGTCAATCTCTTCAAGTGACTTTTTTTCATCAAGTTTGATGATCTGTGCGCCATTAAAACTCTCTTTGACGTACGCAAAGTTTTCTCCAGTACTTTCTGTGACCGACAGTGTAATTTCATTGAGGCCTGGTGATGGCACTTCACTACTTTTGTATTTAATGATAATTCGGTCGGTTGAATCGGCAAACAGATGCTGTTGTTGGGGTATTTGCTGGCGTATCTGAGATAAATTATCGTCATTTGTCTCCGCTGAGAAAGAACTATCTACGAAAAATATTCCCAAGGTAAATAGGTAGACTGAAAAATAAAAAAGGGGATTATTCATTGAAGCACTCCATTAATAAAACATTCCATTTTGATTAAAGCTAGGCTATTTAAGCTTGCTTCTATCGGCTATGATTTTTACTGAGCCCACACTCATTTTTGTAACCTTTCCCGCGCAGGTTATTTGGTGATTACTACTGTGTTATAGTCGATAAATCACAATGGCTGAGTGAGGCCTTTAAATAAGCAGAAGCAGGTAAAATGAATATTGTGATATCTCTCACAGCAGCGGAAAAATTGTTCACACATTGTACGTCAATAGTTTCACATGTGGACTGTTAACCAGTAATAATATATTTGGGTCTATCCGGGTTTCGCAAAGAAATTAAGGTATTGATCGGCCACAGATTCTTCTCTATTTTTGATGTTGAAAAGGCATCAAAA
>JAIVEQ010000059.1 GCA_023838465.1 Candidatus Thiodiazotropha sp. | reverse complement strand
TGATGCCTTTTCAACATCAAAAATAGAGAAGAATCTGTGGCCGATCAATACCTTAATTTCTTTGCGAAACCCGGATAGACCCATAAAAAGCACCCAATGAAAATGATTCGAGAGGATGGCGTAGCTGCAAAGGTCAATGGCAAAGACATCATTCAGCGCGAACAGCTTGTCCTGAATCCATTGGCGGCGGTGCTCGAAACTTCTACCTGTTAAGGCATCTTCACCACAGAGGTATGCTCGCATTACACAGCGGGAGACACGGTGGTAATAGGGGGTAACATCCAGAGAAACCTGTTCTTTCCTTGGCTTGGGCATGATATCGCTCCTTGATATCGATTAAAGTTCGTTCTTGGTAGATTCCCACATAGCTTTGAATTTGGCAATATTATTGGGTGGGTGTCTGGGTAATTGCCGTCTGGGTAATTGCCGCTTTTTCACATATGGAGGATCGTTGTACATAGCGACATATACATTGTTTACAGGTTTGCCCTTGTAGACCACCATGCCGTCATGCCAGTCAGTGCGAAAGACGAACTCACGGCCCACAAAGTTATGCTGTAATTTTTTGAGGGGTACACTGGTGAGTTTTATCTCCGCTGCACTGCAGGCAGATAGTAGCAGGACGATAGCGAAATCAGCACTGGTTTCCGATGCCTGTGCTGTAGTGGGTGCATGTCGTTAGAGGAGAGGAGGCTTATAGGATACGGATTTCCTCGCATTTCTTTTTCCTTCGATTGGACCATTGGGTGCGATTGCCCACTGATTCAAAGTACCTTTGTGTGCTGTCGAATTCTTCCACACAAAATACATCTTGAGTTAAGAGACACTGCAACCCATCAGGGTTAGTTGTGATGCTTCTTTATCGTAGTGCATCTTCCGGCGCATCGTCATGGTTATTCGTTTGGTTTGATGAGCTTTATACAGGACTAATCAGGACTAACTGGACACCCATCCATGCACGATTAATCGGAAATCCACCCATAACAAGATCCAATTTTGAGTGGGTGTCCAGATAACGCCCCTTCGTTTCATTTGGAATGATAAGTCATTAAAGAAGGCAAAGCGTGAATTGCTTTCAGAATACCTGATGAAGTAACGCGCCCTGGAAGGAAGCGTAGACCGACACTTTATGCTCTGTGCGATTTGCCAATCAATGAAAATGTGAAAAACAAGATTAGGGCAACTGAGAATTGCTCTATCCGCGCTACAGGTAAACGAGAGTACTATTACCCTGTAAGGCGTGATATCCAAGCAGAAGTGATCGAGTGATTTAGGCAAAAATGGATAGAATCAGCTTAAAAATAGGGGGGGTAAGAAATACCCCACCCTTAAATATTTACCATACATAGGAACTTTTTATTTCGCTGTATAGCAGTGATTGAGGTTTATTGGGATGGTTGGGAGCAATGTTGGTTTAGTTGATTAGGACACGATATGATTAAAGTTAATATGAATTTGCCCGTTAGATAGATAACCTTGTCCAATAGATGGTTAAATCGGGAAGGCATGAACGGAATATTTAACAAGGAGGTTTAACGAATAAAGAGGTTTTAGAATAATGAACCTGATACCTTACTCAGACGATGATTTTGCAAAAGCATCTGAACGCCTACGCCTGGTGATCTCTTTACTGTCCAAACATATGATTCCACCCTCACCCATGAATTTCCGGATGGGGTATGACTATGTTGCAGGCAAGAGCGATGAGTTGAAAGCAGCGCTCAACGAGATTCTTGCAGAATCTCCGGAAGTCTCCACAGATGCACTCTGGGAATTGTATCAACAGTTCTTTGTTCAGGATGATAAGGCGCTAGAAAATATGCGTCAGGAACTGCGACATATCATTGTCAATATTCAGGGTGAATTTGAACGCTCTGGTGGAAACCTATCCAGTTATGCAAACAAGCTCAATCGGTTTTCAGCTATTCTGGATACCCCGATATCACCTGAGACGATGTCGACTGAAGTTCGAAAGGTGATTGACGATACACGTACCATGGAGCAGTCCCAGCACAAGATTGAATCACAAATGTCCTCTGTTTTATCTGAGGTGGAGTTACTGCGGAAGGAGTTGGAGCAAGTCAAAGAAGAATCAATGACGGATGGATTGACAGGGATAGCGAACCGCCGAGCATTTGATACCGCACTGGAGCATAATATTGATTCATCGCGGGAAGAAAAAGTACCGTTATCTATCCTGCTTATCGATATCGATCATTTCAAAACATTTAATGACACCTACGGTCACCTTGTAGGGGATAAAGTACTGCGATTCTTGGCCACAACTCTCAAGCACTGCCTCAAGGGAAAGGACATGGCGGCTCGTTTTGGAGGCGAGGAATTTGCTGTGATCCTGCCGCAGACCCCACTTGGCGGTGCTGATGCCATCGCCAATCAGATTCGAAAGGCTATCTCATCCGTTGAGTTGAAAGACAGAAGTAATGGAGCATGTTATGGCAAAGTGACAGTTTCCATCGGTATTGCGCAATGCCGATTGAACGAGCTCCCAAATCAGCTGATAAATCGTGTCGACAGAGCACTTTATCTGGCCAAAGAACGTGGAAGGAACCGGGTCGAGAAGGCAACATGATGAGATAACATACATTTTGAATACCATCTGCATACAAAAACAGCTGATTGTCCACTAATTATACAGAAGTGATACATACCTATCAGGCAATCCATTGCTAAGGCTATGTGTGGTTTATATACATAAAGAATTTCTACTGATAGCCGACAGTATCATCTACATAACATTTATGGAGACAGATCGGTGTCATACGAGTATTTGCTATCAGACAATCAACTCCTTCAAGCTTATGATTGCATTAAAGAAATAGGCATACGCAACATGCCAGACGTTGTTTTTAAGGTCAACGAAGAAATTGAACAGGCTAATGCAAATCCTCAAACTGTGGCAGAATTAATCACGAGTGATATCGTGTTAGCTGGAAACGTTCTAAAATTAGCCAACTCCCCTCTTTATCGTCGTAGAGCTGAGATCCAATCGGTTGAGCATGCAATCATGATGCTTGGACTGGAGAATTTGAAGAATTTAGTAATTGCTTCAGCCTTCAAACATGTATTGGTAAGCAATAGCGACGAACTCAGACAGATAGCTGAAGACTCTCAGATTATTGCAAATTATGCGTCAGGGATTGCTTCTATGGTTACTGATGTCACACATGAAGATGCTTACCTTAGTGGCTTGTTTCATAATGCAGGCATGTTTTTGTTAGCACAGAGATTTGATAATTATCTTGATTTAATAAAAGAATGGGCGGGTGATCCCACTAGAATTATCGCCGCAGAGGATGAACAATTCGGAACTAATCACTGTGTTGTAGGTTTTATATTAGCTAAGCACTGGAAATTGCCAGACATAGTCTGTTATGCAATCAGCCAACACCACTTGGGATGTTGTGAAAAGGTTGAAGACCCAGCACTACGTGGGCACATTGCCGTTTTAAAACTCGCTAACTATCTTCTTGAAAGCAATGTTACAGTCAATACGGCAGAAATCATGCCGGAGAATTGGACGGAATATGGAGATGCTGCGGTAAAAGAACTCGCACTTGATCGCGACTCCATCGATGAAATACGGTTACTCTGTTCTGTGTAATGTACTAGACTGGTAGTCATCTGCTTGGTGCAGACTACTGCCTAATTCGTCGTACAAACCAATGTGCGCTTTTTAAGTTTGATACTGCACCCATAAACCGATTCAGGAAACCCAAGTTCGACCCTCACATCATTTTCTGCAACCTCATAAAGAACAAAGAACGTGTTCTGGACAGCCAGGTTATTCCAATAAGCTCTGATAGGGTGCAGGTTGAAACACCTATGGTAATTCGAGTAAGGCCATCGTAGATCGTGAAGGGTGTTGTTTCTACTTGCAGTTAAGCTACATTTCCTTCCTCTCCTCCTTTTATACTGACGCAGAAAATTATCATATAGCTATATTGCGCTAATTGGAGTTTTTTACCCCCTAAAAGTGGCATATCTTCCAGGCATGTAAATTGGGGTAATAATCGGACATCCTTTGAACAAGGGGTTTTTAGCTGTTTAGTTTGTGAATTAATTGACACTATAAAAAGAGCTAGAGGGAATGGGGCTTCAAGTGGAACCGGTAAAATAAGGGGGAGTGGGTTTGATATCTATATATACCCGCATGGAAACAAATAATGCTTGCGGAAAAATTTTTTAGCCGCACAAGTACGTATTTGATATCACAAGGAAAACAACGAGTGAGTTGCAGGGGGGAGGGTTTGCAAGCGATTGAAAAATGAGGGGGTTATGTGTAGCTGGTCTTCATTTAAAGGGGGCTTGGCTGATGGCCTGAATTGTGGCCACAAAAATTTGCTGCGACTGTAAAAAGTAATAGAACGGGTTATAGGTTACTAAGGAGGGGAAGAACGAACCGACAATGGATAAAGTAAGCTTAATTTGTAGGGCATGTGTGCACCAATTGTGCACCACAAGAATCAAGCTGGATTTGAATAATCATGTAACTTATTGATTGTACTTGGTGGGCCCACTAGGACTCGAACCTAGGACCAAGGGATTATGAGTCCCCTGCTCTAACCAACTGAGCTATGGGCCCGGAAACGGCGGGATTGTAGCAGATACCGGTATCTTCTGGTACAGATGACTGACCTGAAAATACCGGTTTCTAGTTGTTATCAATCGTTGTCGAGGAAGCTCCGCAGTCGATCGGAGCGGGAAGGGTGGCGCAACTTGCGCAGTGCCTTCGCTTCGATCTGGCGAATACGCTCTCTGGTGACATCGAACTGCTTACCAACCTCTTCAAGGGTGTGGTCGGTGTTCATGTCGATGCCAAAACGCATGCGTAGCACTTTGGCTTCCCGGCTGGTTAGTCCTGCCAGCATATTCTGGGTTGCTTCACCAAGACCTTCTGATGTGGCTGACTCGATAGGTGAGACGACACCTGAATCTTCTATGAAGTCACCCAAGTGCGAATCTTCATCATCGCCAATGGGGGTCTCCATGGAGATGGGTTCTTTGGCGATCTTCAACACCTTGCGAATCTTGTCTTCCGGCATTTCCATACGTTCCGCCAGCTCTTCCGGAGTCGCTTCGCGGCCCATCTCCTGGATCATTTGACGGGAGATGCGGTTGAGCTTGTTGATCGTTTCGATCATGTGCACCGGGATACGGATGGTGCGGGCCTGGTCGGCGATGGAGCGGGTAATGGCCTGGCGAATCCACCAGGTTGCATAAGTCGAAAACTTGTAGCCGCGACGGTACTCAAACTTATCAACGGCCTTCATCAGGCCGATATTGCCTTCCTGAATCAGGTCGAGGAATTGCAGTCCACGGTTGGTGTACTTCTTGGCGATAGAGATGACCAGTCGAAGATTGGCTTCCACCATCTCTTTTTTGGCGCGACGGGCCTTTGCTTCGCCAATCGACATCTTGCGGTTGGTCTCTTTGATCTCACCGATCGTCAATTGGCAATCTTTTTCGATGGTGACAAGGCGCTTTTGCGCACGCAGAATCTCCTCTGCATGCTCTTCAAGGACTTCTGAGTAGGAGGCCTTGCTTTTTTTGATCTGGTCGTTGATCCAATCGAGATTGGTCTCGTTGTCCGGGAATGAGCCAATAAACTCTTTGCGTGGCATGTGGGCCTTGTCCACGCAGAGGTTCATGATAATGCGTTCCTGATTGCGGATGCGTTCGATGGTCCTACGTAGGGTTGTAACAAGCAGGTTGAATGTGAAGGGGACCAGCTTGAATTCCAGAAACGACTCGGAGACCGATTCCAGAGACTTCTGTGCCTTTGTGCTGGAGCGGCCCTGTTTTTTCAATACAGTGCAAAGCGCATTGTATCGTTTACGCAACTCTTTACCCTTGGCGATAACCTCTTCAGGATCTGGACCGGTATTTTCCGGCTCATCATCTTCATCGTCGCCGTCTTTGTTGTCTTTATCGTCTTTGTTAGCGTCGGCTCCATTGTTGATGGCGGCTTGTGGCTGTACAGGCGTGGGAATCTCATCGGGTTCGTTAGGATCGATGAACCCACTGGTGACATCAGCCAGACGTACTTCGCCCGGCTCAATCCCTTCCAGTTGGCGGCACAACAGGTCGACAGTAGTTGGGAAGGTGGCGAGTGCGGCAGAGACCTGGTTCAGGCCCTCTTCAATGCGCTTGGCAATTCGCAGTTCACCTTCGCGGGTTAACAATTCGACAGTGCCCATCTCACGCATGTACATACGAACGGGGTCGGTAGTGCGACCAAATTCGCTGTCTACACTGGCAAGTGCGGCGGCAGCGGCCTCGGCGGCATCCTCATCGGTGGATACTGCGCTGTCGCTAAGGGTGTTATCTTCCAGATCGGGCGCCGTTTCATGGACAGTAATGCCCATGTCATTGATCATGCGAACGATATCCTCTATCTGTTCTGGTTCGACTATCCCTTCAGGAAGGTGATCATTAACTTCCGCGTAGGTCAGGAATCCTTGTTCCTTACCTTTTGCAATCAGTTGTTTTAATTGAGATTGCTGCTGTTCCTGGTTCATCTTTTACCTTGTAATCAGACGAGGTTGGCAATACGTAGACTGAACTCGCCATATTAGCACATTTTTATATAGTTGTTCCAATTATCAGTGGTTCTGATGTCTTATCCACACCTTAGCTTTCATCCTGGCTGATTGTGCCGGGATAGCGGCGTTTCAGCTCATTCAGCTGATCTTCAGACAGTTCACTAGGCCGTAGATTCCCGGGTTGCGGCCAGCTGCTTTTGTGGAACTGTTGGTTCAATCTGAGGAGTGCGTCACGTAATTCAGCCTCCTGATCCATATCTGGAAGGTCGAACCTGTAGTTGGCCAGTTTGTTGAGGTGGGAGAAGTGTTCCGAATCCCGCCAGCGCTCCAATAGGGCTGCTTTGTTAAGCGTAGGTTGGGAACGAATTATTTCAAGTAGCCGGTTGAGAATGTTTATGCCGGGTGCATCCCACTTTTGCCAATCGCTATCAACACTATCCGCTATGGCTAGTAAGTGGGGACTATCCAGTAAAAGTGCAATAGCCATTCGGACAGGTGTAGGACGTTGACTCTGCTGGGGCTGTTGGTTGACTCTGCCTCTGTTGGTTTGAGTCGTTCCCTGGTGACCCGTGTCGAGATGCCCTCCCTTAATGCCTACCAGCTCTTCCAGATGCTGGAACATCATCCGGCGAAATACACCTGAAGGGAGTTTTTCCAGGTGGGGTCTGGTTAGCTGGGACAGCTTTGCACGGCCATCGATGCTTTCCATCTGTACCTGATGGGTGAGTTGATGAAAGAGGAACTGGGAGAGTGGTTGTGCCTGCTCAATGCGTTGTCTGAAAGCATCGCTTCCCTCTTTGCGTACCTGGGTGTCCGGGTCTTCGCCTTCCGGTAAGAATAGGAATTTCACTTCACGGCCATCTTGCATCAGGGGCAGACTGGTCAAAAGTGCTTTCCAGGCCGCATCGCTGCCGGCTCGATCACCGTCAAAGCAGAAAACAACTTCCGGGCAAGTACGAAAGATCAGTTCGAGGTGGTCATGGGTGGTTGCTGTACCCAGGGTGGCGACAGCATTGAGTATGTCGTGCTGAGCCAGTGCAACAACATCCATATAGCCCTCGACAACCAATAACCGCTCTATTTTGTTGTTTGCCTGACGCGCCTCGTGCAGACCATAAAGTTCCCGCCCTTTGTGGAAAAGTGGCGTCTCTGGTGAATTGAGGTACTTCGGTTTGTCATCGCCGATAACGCGACCGCCAAAACCAATGATGCGCCCACGAGGATCACGAATGGGAAAGATGATGCGGTTTCTGAAACGATCATAACGTTTGCCATCCCCCTCGTTGGTCAAACCGCATTCGAGGAGTTGTGAGAGGGTGGGTTTATCCTTGCCCAGTGCAGAGAGTAGATTATCCCAACCCTGCGGGGCATAGCCGATACCAAACGCGGCAGCGATCTCCCCGCTCAATCCTCGGGATTTAAGATAATCGATAGCTTGGCTGGAATCGGGGTGGTGCTTTAATTGGCGGCGATAGAAGTGACCAGCCTCTTCCATCAGTGCATACAGGGGGCGTAGATCAGGTCCTTGGTCAATTCCGGCTTCACGCGGCACCTCAAGGCCTGCAGAGTGGGCCAACTCTTCAACGGCCTCTACGAAACCCAGGTTGTCATACTCCATGATAAAACCGATAGCCGAGCCATGTACCCCGCAACCGAAGCAGTGGTAGAACTGCTTTTGTGGACTTACTGTGAATGAGGGTGTTTTTTCGTCATGGAAAGGGCAGCAGGCCTGATAGTCACGGCCCGCTTTCTTCAGGGGCACGCGACGGTTGATAACATCGACAACATCGACGCGATTCAACAGGTCATCAATAAAATGTGTTGGGATTTTTCCGGCCATGGGTGTCAGCTGGCCATTGAGAGGGGGGCCATGACAGCAAGAATAGCCGATATTTGCTTGGTGTGCGTCAGCCGGCCAGCTTTTGTCTGACCAGACCGCTGACCTTGCTCATGTCAGCACGGCCTTGCATCTGGGGTTTGAGTAGTCCCATGACCTTGCCCATATCCTGCATGCCTTTTGCGTCGATTTCGCTGATGGCGCTATCGATCATTGCGGCGACTTCTTCATCGCTTAGACCGGCAGGCATATAGGTTTCGATAATCGCGATTTCTCGCTTTTCCTGATCAGCCAGCTCTTGACGATCGGCATTTTCATACTGGCTGACAGAGTCCCTTCGCTGTTTGATCATCTTGTCCAGAATAGCGAGCACCTGGGTGTCGTCCAGCTCGATGCGTTCATCCACCTCGCGCTGTTTGATCGCTGCAGTGATCAGGCGCAGGGTGCCGAGGAGCGCCTTCTCCTTTGCCTTCATGGCTGCCTTCACGTCATCTAGGATCTGTTCTTTAAGCATCCGGACTGGCACTATTGTTGGAGGACTGATCAGTACTGACGTTCGAAGCGGCGACTTTCGCGGGAAATCTTTTTCAGATTGCGCTTAACGGCCGCGGCAGCCTTACGTTTGCGTTCCCAAGTGGGCTTTTCGTAGAATTCCCGGCGACGGACTTCGGCGAGCACACCTGCTTTCTCACAGGAGCGCTTGAATCGGCGCATGGCAACTTCAAATGGTTCATTCTCTTTGACGCGTACGTTAGGCATCTATGCTGTTTCCTCGAATCTGTTAAGCTTCTAGCCGGTCGAAAGGCGGAGATTCTACTCATAGCCACTCCGGTTTGCAAAGGCAAGGCGTAAATATTCAGGAAAAACCCCCAAATATGCGAGTTTTAGGTATAGAAACATCCTGTGATGAGACCGGTGTAGCCATTTTTGACAGTAAAGAGGGTTTGCTTGCACATGCTTTGCATAGTCAGGTCGAACTGCATGCCTCCTATGGTGGGGTGGTACCGGAACTTGCATCCAGGGATCACGTGCGCAAGGTGTTACCGTTGATCCAACAGCTTTTCCATGATGCGGGTGTGGAGGCCTCTTCACTGGATGGTGTTGCCTACACTGCCGGTCCTGGTCTGGTGGGTGCCCTGTTGGTAGGGGCCTCAGTGGGGCGTAGTTTGGCCTGGTCATGGGGTATCCCGGCAGTGGGTGTGCATCATATGGAAGGGCATCTGCTGGCCCCCATGCTTGAAAATGAGCCGCCACCGTTTCCCTTTGTTGCGATGTTGGTTTCCGGCGGTCATACCCAATTGGTGGAAGTGGCGCGCTTCGGTCACTATCAATTGCTCGGTGAATCCCTTGATGATGCCGCTGGTGAGGCCTTTGATAAAACGGCTAAATTACTGGGTTTACCCTATCCGGGTGGCCCTGAACTGGCCAAACTGGCGGAGCAGGGCGATCCCTCTCGCTACCGTTTCCCCCGTCCAATGACAAACCGGCCCGGTCTCGATTTCAGCTTTAGTGGTTTGAAGACCTTTGCGCTGAATACGCTGCAGGAAGCGGAAAAGCAGGAAGGGGGTGTCATCTCCCAGCAGACCCGGGCGGATATCGCCCGCGCTTTTGAAGAGGCTGTGGTCGATACGTTGCTGATCAAGTGTCGCCGTGCTGTCAGACAGACCAACATCAAGACACTGGTGTTAGCCGGCGGCGTGAGCGCCAATCGGCGGTTGAGACAACGTATTGACGAGATGATGAACAAAGAGGGTGGGGCAGCCTACTATCCGCGGCCGGAATTCTGTACCGACAATGGCGCTATGATTGCCTATGCCGGTTGCCAGCGATTATTGGCGGGTGAAGCTGAGGCGCTACGGTTTTCGGTCCAACCCCGCTGGCCGATGGATGCGTTGGTTATTGACGACTGATTCACTGGATACCGTGGATCCCGTCATGCACTGGGTAAATATTTAGCTTTAGAGTGGTGTTTTTGAAGGCTCATCTGCGATTTCGCGCACCATCTTTGGCATCAGGTAGCCAGGTAGTCTTGCGAGCAATTGTAGTTGCAGATTTTGGATGGCTGATTCGTTCAGATCAAAATGGGCAGCCCCAGCAACCCGGTCGAGCAGGTGTAGGTAGTATGGCATGACACCGATTTCAAATAGACGCTCACTCAATGTCACCAGCGTCTCGCATTGATCATTCACACCTTTCAACAGAACCGATTGGTTTAACAGGCTGACCCCAGCTGCAGCGACCTTATGCAGTGCTTCTGCAACAGACGGTGAAAGCTCAGCAGGATGGTTGGTGTGGATCACCATGATGGTATTCAATCGACAGGCCTGAAGCAGCCCGGTTAATTCCCGGGTGATGCGTTGTGGCAAAACCACGGGTAGACGAGTATGAAAGCGTAGACGCTTTAACTGAGGCAGTTGTTGCAGCTGCTGCAGCCATTCTCCGAGTTTTTTATCGCTGATCATCAATGGATCACCGCCACTGAGGATGACCTCCTCAATCGATGGGTTGGCTTGTATATAGTCGAGAATGCCTTGCCACTGGCTAGCTGTGGCTGTGCTGCCGGCATAAGGGTAGTGGCGTCGAAAGCAGTATCTGCAATGGACTGCACAGGCACCGGTGGTGATGACCAGAATCCGGCCATGGTATTTATGCAGCAGTCCAGGGCTGTGTTCAGCTTGTCGATCGCCGACTGGGTCGGTACTGAAGCCAGCTACTGTCAACAGCTCCTTGTGACTCGGCAGTACTTGCCGGAGTAATGGGTCATTCAGGTCCCCTTTGCGCATCAGAGCGGCAAACTCTCGAGGCACCCGAAGGCTGAATTGCTGACTGGCCTGGATTGACTGGGCAAGGTCTGGGGCATCGATTTGCAGGTATTCGAGCAGGCTGGATAAGTTGCTAAAGCCCTGGGCGAGTGCCTGCTGCCATGCGGGTGTCTGCAAACTTGACCCAGTCTCAGGTATGATGTGCGCCGCAATCGAATTGTTTCGTGAGGATGACATGGCTAGCTATAGCACCAGTGAGTTTAAAGGTGGACTGAAATTCATGATGGATGGGGATCCCTGCTCCATTATTGAAAACGAATTTGTTAAGCCTGGCAAAGGTCAGGCTTTCAACCGGGTCAAAATTCGTAATCTCAAGACCGGTAGAGTACTGGAAAAGACCTTCAAATCGGGTGAATCGGTAGAAGCGGCTGATGTGCATGAGACCGATATGCAGTATCTCTACAATGATGGTGAGTTTTGGCACTTCATGGATCCTGAGAGTTTCGAGCAGGTCGGCGCTGATAAGGCGGCTGTCGCCGAGAGCGCCAAATGGCTCAAGGAGCAGGATAGCTGCATGGTAACACTTTGGAATGGCTCTCCGATCATTATTGAGCCGCCTAAATTTGTGGTGTTGAATGTCACTGATACCGATCCAGGCCTGAAGGGAGATACCTCGGGAAGTGGCGGTAAACCAGCCACCCTTGAGACGGGTGCTGTGGTACGTGTGCCACTATTTGTGCAGATCGGTGAGGCGATCAAAGTGGATACACGCTCAGGGGAGTATGTCTCCCGCGCCAAGGAAGACTGACAATTTAATGACGCAATCGGATACCTGGCGACCGTCTGTTTCCCTTGAGATGATTCAGGCCAGGGCGGAGATGTTGAGCCGTATCCGCGGGTTTTTTGGCCAGGTCGGTGTGCTTGAAGTGGAGACGCCGATCTGCTCACGCTTTGCCACGACAGACCCGGCAATTGAGAGCTTTGCCACACGTTATACCGGACCTGCTGCAGCACAGGGGACAGATTTCTACCTGCATACATCTCCCGAGTTTCCGATGAAACGGCTGTTGGCCGCCGGTAGTGGCGCTATTTATCAAATCTGTAAAGTGTTTCGCAATGGTGAATTGGGGCGTCGCCATAATCCAGAGTTCACGCTATTGGAGTGGTATCGACCAGGCTTTGATCACATCCAGTTGATGGATGAGGTGGCTAGTCTGGTCAATCAACTCATTGATACCCCGCTGCAGGTTGAGCAATTAACTTACGCTGAGGCGTTTAAACACACCCTTGCATTGGATCCTCATACCGAGAATATTGAAAATCTGCGTCACTGCGCAATCGAACAGGGCGTGCCGGGTGCGGATGAGCTGAATCTGGAAAGTCGGGATGGCTGGCTCGATCTACTGTTGAGCCACCTTATAGAGCCACAATTGGGCAAATCGGGTATGACTTTTCTGTATGACTATCCAGTCAGCCAAGCGGCGCTGGCGAGGGTGAGAGAAGGGGATCCTCCAGTAGCCGAACGCTTCGAACTCTATCTGTCAGGGGTAGAGCTCGCCAATGGCTTTCATGAACTGACAGACGGGCAAGAACAACTGCAGCGCTTCAAAGCTGACAACAGGCATCGTCAGCAATCACAGCAATCGCACATGCCGATGGATGAGTCATTGATAGAGGCACTCGATGCAGGTATGCCATCATGTGCCGGTGTCGCGTTGGGGCTGGATCGCCTGCTGATGGTTCTGACAGGAATTAACGATATACGCCAGGTACTGGCATTTGATATCAGTCGGGCCTGACCTTTTATCCCCCTCAAAGACCTAAAGATCTCATATTGCTGCATTGGCAGGGTGGGAATCTCGTTCGCGAGATGATGCGCTGAGCCAGCTGATGCGTATGATTTTACGTTTTTTTACGCCACAACCCGTCAGACCTATATAGACTCTTACCATGGATAGATAGGGGTAAACCTGTTTAACCGCAATTGAACGCCTAAACTTAAGCTTGAGTCCTGAATTCGAGCATGATGGTCTGCATTGTGAATGCTTGACAGCATTTCGGTGCATCTGGATGAAAAGAAATATGCTGATAGGCGAAAAGCGTTTTTGGTATGGCTTGGTTCTCTGTTTGTTTGTCACGAGAGGTGTCGCAACTAATGCGGTTGTCATCGCGGATGAGCAGGCATTCGAGGTGCCTATTGAAACAGCGCTAGAGGAGGGGCTATCCCTCGATTGGCCTCAGATAGAGCGCTTCTATGAGACACAGCAGAACCAATTCGTCTGGCATCATGCTGGGAAGCTGACTGAGCAAGGGCGGTATCTGTTTCGCTGGTTGGCATCGGCTGATCTGGAGGGGTTGTCATCGGGAGACTACCATGTAGATCATCTACGTGGGCTGATGTATGACGCTTCATCGGAGGTCTTGGTTAACAGGGAGTTGTTACTCACAGATGGTTATCTCCGTCTGGCACGGGATCTGCGCTTCGGACGTTTCGATGCTACGGCATTGGATCCATTCTGGTTACTACCGGCCGATGAGTTTGATCCACTGGATGCCTTGACCAAAGCCCTTTTGGAAGACAAGTTTGAACAGATGCTGGACAGCCTCAGGCCAGACAGTCGAGCCTATCAGCATCTCAAGGAAGCGCTCGCCGAATATCGGGCCATTCAATCCAGGGGGGGGTGGCAGCCACTTCAATCCAAGCTGACCCTGCGTCCTGGTGAATATCACCCATCAGTGGCAGCACTCCGCAAAAGATTGGCAGTGGAATCGCCTCAGATGGAGGAACAGGCCATTGACCCGATCCATTTCGATCCATCCCTGGTTGTTTCAGTCAAACGTTTCCAGCAACGTCTCGGTCTGCTGGAAGACGGTGTAGTGGGTCCTGCCACATTCCAGGCACTCAACGATCCAGTTGAGACACGCATCGCGCAAATACGTGCAAACCTAGAACGATGGCGTTGGTTACCCCATGAATTGGAACCACAGCATCTATTAGTGAATACAGCGGGCTTTGAAATCAGCCTGATGAACCAGGACCAAGTGGTTTTTCACAAGCGCACAGTGAATGGCAGGCTTGAACGGCAGACACCATCCTTCGGCAGTCGAGTGACTCACTTGGTGATGAATCCACTTTGGACGGTACCCCGTTCAATCGCCGTCCAGGATATGTTGCCAAAGCAACAGCAGGACGCTGAATATCTGCAAAGCAAGCAGATCCGTGTCTATGGTCGCGATGGCAGTCGTTGGATTGAACTCGAACCCACTGAAATTGATTGGGCACAATACCATGAAGACAACTTTCCCTTTGTTTTGAAGCAGGATGCAGGGATAAGAAACAGTCTTGGCCGTATCAAGTTCCATATGCCGAATCAGCATCAGATCTATCTCCATGACACACCGTCACGGGGTTTATTTAAACGCCCGAATCGGGCATATAGCTCAGGATGTGTCAGGGTGGAGGTCGCCGATCAGCTGGCGCAGATGTTGATTCGCTATGCTGATTTCCCGCAAAGGAACTGGCTTGAACGGGCTCTGAAAACAGGTGAAACTCAGATTGCTCAATTATCCAAACCTATGCCGGTCTATCTTACCTATTTCACCAGCTGGGTGGATGCGACTGGAGATGTCCAATTTCGACCCGATATCTATCAAAGGGATACCAGTTTGATGTTAGCCATGGGTGAGGGGATTGGACAGATAACGGCCCAACACGCTACAGTCGAAGCTGACTCTTCCCTCTAAACGGTCCACTTTTCCTGTGACTCGAGTCACAAGGTTGGCCATACCCATCCTTATTTTGTTAACCTGCGCGTGGATTTTGTCTTTGTACTGCCGACAATAGAGACAAGTTTACATCTCATATTCAAGGTTAACCTGATCAGATGGCGTCATCCCATTTCCCTGTCAATCACAATTCCTTACTGAGCAGACGCCGTTTTCTCACTGGCTGTGCTTCAATAACCGGCTTTCTGGTTACATCACCTTTGTTGGCTGCCATCCCCCACCAAGAGAGACGCAGTTTGGCTTTTCGTCATACCCACACAGGGGAGAGGGAGCAGGTGACTTATTGGCGTGATGGTGATTACCAGGTCGAGAGTCTCAACAGACTCAACCATTTGCTCAGGGATCATCGTACCGGTGAATCTGCTCAAATGGATCGAGGACTGCTGGACATGCTCTACCGGCTACAGCAGGGTGTGGAATCATCGGGTGAATTTGAGATCATCTCTGCCTATCGTTCACCCAAGACGAATAAGATGCTGCGCAACAAGAGTAGTGGCGTGGCGAAGCGGAGCCTGCATATGCAGGGTAAAGCGATTGATATCCGCCTTTGTGGTTGCGATCTAAAACAGCTTCGCAATCAGGCTGTTTCTTTGAAGGTGGGTGGTGTCGGTTTCTATCCGAAATCCAATTTTATCCATGTTGATACCGGACCATTTCGCTATTGGTAGCGAAATTATTATCTCTTTTTAGTTATTACATTTCAGTAGTATACGCATATAATCGAAACTATTTGTTGATGCGTGCTGCCCTTCTGCTGACAAGTCCGTTCTAGACTAACCGACCTAGTAAAAAGTGTGTCAAAATTTTGATATGGGTTGTGCTGGCGCATCATTTGTTCTATATTTCGAAATATGTCGAATACTAATCCTGATGATAAACAACTTGCTGAAATGTTTAAGGCGCTTGGGAATCCTCATCGGCTACTCATCTTTCAGCGCTTGAGCAACTGTTGTCTACCGGGTACACGTTGTGACCTGGAGCAGACAATGCGTTTTAGCGTGGGTCAACTGGGTAAGGGGATGGAGATCGCACCTTCTACCCTCTCTCATCATCTGAAGGAGCTGCACCGGTCTGGATTGATCGAAATGTCGCGGCAGGGAAAACGTGTCGATTGCTGGATTGATCCTGCAGTTTTGAATCGGTTGGCTGGTTTTTTTTACAACCCTATTGAAAATAGATTACGTGGAGATCGTGATGTCGGATAAAACAAATTGCTGTGCACCGGATTGCTGTACACCAGATGTTAAATTGGTGGATGGAATGGATATTCATCGCCAGGAGGTACGTCAAGCTTATGCACAGGTAGCGGTTGCGAATAACGAAAACAGTGCCTGCGGTATTGAATCGAGCTGTTGCGGTGTCTCAGATGAGGCCGCTATCAATACACTCATCTCCACCCGTTTAGGTTATAGCGATGAGGATCTCGCCAGGGTGCCTAGTGGTGCCGATATGGGTTTGGGATGTGGTAATCCTAAAGCAATAGCTTCTTTGAAACCGGGTGAAGTTGTAGTCGATCTTGGCTCTGGTGGCGGCTTTGACTGCTTTCTGGCTGCAGCCGAAGTCGGTGAAGAGGGTGGAGTGATTGGTGTGGATATGACCCCGGACATGATATCCAAGGCACGCAATAACGCCCTGCAAGGTAAGTACACTAATGTGGAGTTCCGCCTGGGTGAGATCGAGTATCTGCCGATTGCCAATGCCACAGCGGATGTCGTCATCTCAAATTGTGTCATCAATCTCTCTCCCGACAAGGCCAGGGTTTTTCGTGATGCCTACAGAATACTCAAGCCGGGAGGGCGTCTTGCCATATCCGATGTTGTAGCGACGGCTGAAATGCCGGAAGAGATGCGCAATGATCCGCAATTAGTGGCTGGATGTATGGGGAATGCATCAATGATTGGTGATCTGGAAGGATGGATAAGGGATGCCGGATTCACCTCGGTCAACATTCAGCCGAAGGATGAATCCCGTGAGTTTATTCGTGATTGGGCACCTGGGCGGGGTGTAGAATCCTACGTGGTTTCTGCCACAATCGAAGCGGTTAAATCCACAAACTAATGCCAGTTTAGAACGATCATGTTGGGTGCGGCCTGCCGCACCCCAGATTCCTTGCCTACCTGAAATCAGGTAACGGCAGCAATCGCCTCGCCCATCTTGACGGCTGTTCCACTGGTGAAATCGTCAAGCCACTCAATTGAATCCTTGCCGAACAGCAGGATCACTGTAGAGCCCATATTGAAACGACCCATCTCTTCGCCTTTTTCCAGTTCAACAGTGATGGGTTTCGGTTGCGGGGAATAATCCCAGCTGTTGACCCGTTGTCGGGTTGGGGTGATGGTACCGGCCCAGACTGTCTCGATACTGGAGACGAAGATGGCCCCAACCAGAATCATCGCCATTGGACCGATCTCTGTATCGAACAGACAGATCACCCGCTCATTACGGGCGAACAGTCTCGGTACTTTTTGACAGGTGGTTGCGTTGACACTGAAAAGCCGTCCTGGAACATGCACCATTCTTTTTAATTTTCCGCTGATGGGCATGTGCAGTCGGTGGTAGTCCCGAGGTGACAGGTAGATGGTTGCAAAGTTGCCATCTTCAAAGAGATGACTCATCTCTGCATCACCTCCGAGCAGCTCGAGCAGTGAATAGTCGTGGCCCTTTGCCTGAAACAGGTAGCCCGCTTCAATGTCTCCCGCCTGACTGAGGGCACCATCAGCCGGGCAGGCTATTTCATTACTTTGTTGGGTGACAGGGCGGGCATCGGGATTCAATGCGCGGGTGAAAAAGTCGTTGAAGTGACGGTAGCGGGATGGGTCGCTCTGCAGGGCTTCCTGCATATCCACGTTAAACCAATCGACAACACGCCGGATCAGCAGATCTTTGATTGGTTTTGTCTCTATACGTGCGATGCTATGCATCATCCAAGATAGGAGATGGTGAGGCAGCAGATACTGCAGGCCAATAAATAGGGTTTCAGCGATCTTCTGCGGGGTGCTCTTAAGCTGTGTATCGGTTTGTTTCATTAAGTTTTTACTGCGTGAAGGTGATCATCTTGGTTAAATCCTCAGCGATAGTAGCGGCATCTACTGTTTGGGTAAACAGGGCATGTAAAAGCCCCTCTGGTCCAATCAGGTAGAGCGTATATTCGGCACCTATATCGTCACTCCCGAAAAGGTGGAAGGTCTCATCCAATTGCAGGGTCTCTCCACTGAGTCCGTGGATGTTACTCCCAAGTTCCGATAACGACTTTGTTACCTCTGCTATCTCATGCCGGGGAAGATAGAGATAGTGTATCTGCTGCTGAAGTTCCGGGTTGGTTGCCATTCGGTTATGTACCTGAATGAGTTGAACCAGTGCAGGGGTAGGGTTAACTTCCCGTTGCGGATCCAACATCAATAGACTCCAATGACCCAACAGGTCAGCAGCAGAAAAGGCTTCGCCATTTTGATCCAGCAGGTTAAGCGTGGGAGAGGGTGTTGGCGGGTTAATCAGAACACCATTAATTTGCGGCAGTCTCTTGTTGCGGTCCTTTTGTAGAACACCCGCATAATAGGCGATGCAAAAAGTGGCCACAGCCAATATCAGGATGACCAATCGGCGCTGTCTACTGGATGGTCGTCTCATGACATCACTTTAGGGGTGTCATCCCTGTTTCCCCAATCGGACCAGGAGCCAGGATAGCCTTTGCAACGTGGGTAGCCCAGATAATGGAGTACAAACCAGGTGAGAGATGAACGGTGATGGGTCTGGCAGTAGGTGATAATCTCTTTATCCTTGGTTAAACCTAGGCTTGATAATTGCTTGTTAAGCTGATCATTTGGTTTGAGGCGTAGATTTCGCTGGCGATCCATTACCGCTAACCAATCAAGATTGATGGCTCCCGGTATGTGTCCGGGGTGTTGGGAAAAACGAGACATACCCGAAAATTCGCTACTGCTGCGTGCATCCCAAAGTGTAAAGTCACTATTGTTCAGCTGTTGCAATATATATTCAGTGCTGGCCACGGGTTGAGTGGTGGGGATTGCCGAAAATGTGGCTGCTGCCGGGGTCGCCTTTTCTCGACTGCAGGGGTGTCCTTCGTTGGTCCAGGCGTGCAATCCACCATTCAGCAATGAGTAGTGACGGTGTCCCATCGCTTCCAGGGTCCATAGGAGACGCGAAGCATTACCGCCACCCTCGTCATCATAGGCAACAACATGGGTCTGATTACCTATTCCATGGGCACTAAAAACCTGTTCCAAATGGCGGGGCTCTGGCAACAGGCCATTTACCGGATGATTCCCAGTTACGACTAAGCCATAGGAAAGATGTACCGCCCCTGGAATGTGCAGTTGAGAGTAGGTGGTCTCCTTGCATAGGTCGAGAACCACCAGGCTCTCCTCTTCAAGCAGGTTTTGTAAATCCTCTGGCTCGATCAGTAATGGCAGATCGGCTATCACTTCTCCGATGAGAGCACCTGCTGCATGGCAGCCAGGGCGACACCGGTATTTATGGGTGCATTCATTTCGCTCAAAACAGCTTCCAAGGCACCAATGCAGAGCAGGATATTCTCAGCTCGAGCGCTATGCCCCATCAGGCCAATTCGCCACACTTTTCCAGCCAATGCACCAAGACCTGCACCAATCTCCAGATTGTATTCATTCAGTAAGCGGCTTCGAACCATCGCATCATCGACACCCTCAGGAATGGATACTGCATTCAGCTGAGGTAGGCGGTGAGACTCATCAACGATAAAACTCAGTCCCATTGCCTCAAGTCCCGCTTTCAAGGCTGTATGCATTTTGTTGTGGCGCTGCCAGGCGCTCTCTATACCTTCTGCTTGTAAAATGCAAAGTGATTCATGCAAACCATACAGGGCATTGACCGGTGCAGTGTGGTGATAAGCGCGTTTTTGACCACTTCCCCAATAGCCCATGACCAGGTTCAGATCGAGAAACCAGCTTTGGACCTTGCTTTGGCGGTTACGTACCTTATCCAAGGCCCGTTCATTGAAGCTGATAGGGGCAATGCCAGGGGTGCAAGAGAGACATTTCTGGGTGCCTGAGTAGATGGTGTCAATTCCCCAGTCATCCACTTTAAGTTCACTACCACCCAGTGAGGTCACCGCATCGACAATAGTAAGGCAGTCGTGGCGATGGGCAAGTTCCACGAGTTCCTTAGCGTCAGATCGCGCTCCAGTTGAGGTCTCAGCATGTACAAAGGCAAGGATCTTGGCATCATTGTTTGTTTCGAGGGCAGTTTCTACCTTTCCAAGATCAACACTTTTACCCCATTCATCTTCGACCATTACCGGCACACCGCCACAACGTTCGACATTCTCTTTCATACGACCGCCAAACACACCATTTTGACAGACGATGACTTTATCCCCAGGTTCCACCAAATTGACAAAACAGGTCTCCATACCCGCCGATCCTGGGGCAGATACGGGCATAGTCAGTGGATTTTCGGTTTGGAAAGCATACTGAAGCAATCCTTTGGTTTGCTCCATCATTTCGACAAAAACTGGATCCAGATGACCAATTGTCGGGCGTGACAGAGCCTCTAGAATGCGTGGATGAACATCGGATGGTCCGGGGCCCATCAGAGTGCGAACGGGTGGGTTAAAGCTTGGAGTTGTCATACGTGATGCCTATTGTTATCGAATTAATCGTCGCAGAGTATAAGTGGCGAATCTATTTGGCATCAAGCGCGGACACCATGAGAGAGTTGCGGTATTAGGTCATGTCTGCCTGGTAAAGGATGAACGCATGACATGTAAGACCAAGCAAAAGGTGCGTAATTATAACTAAGTGTTTTAGTTGGTCTTCAAGGGCGCGTTTATCTTGACTTAATTACTTGGGTATGTGATTGGAACAGGGAAGTTATTGGTAGGTATTTAATCCGATTTTTCTGCAGTTAAATCCCCCCTTGAACTAACTAAATAATCCATATATTTCAATTCGTTATAAATATATATCCGGTATTGTGAATAAGGTCGCTTTTATCTGTGATCCAGTTCCTCAGAGTGTTGATGGGAATGCCGTTACTCTATGCAGGAATTCTGATATCGAGGCCATTCAAAATGAGATCAACACAGGCGATTTTGACAGCAATAGTATTGAGTTTCATTCTCAGTGCGTGTGGTGGTGGAAGCGCTACACCGGATTCTAATCAAGTCGCTAATAATCCTAATCAAGATACAGCGGTTTCTAATGGTGGCGCTGAAAGCACACCGGCTCCTCAGGAAGAGACAGTCAATGATGGACAGGAAGTTAGTGTGGTTGTTCCTCCTCCCCCTCCCCCGGTTAAACCAGTCACTCAGACAACCCCAACAGTGAATCCAGTTGCACCGACAACGCCTCCCGAAGATACCTCTAAGGATGGCGGCGTTCAGACTCCAACTGATCCTGCAGAGAATGAAGTACCGCAACCAGTGAATCAAGTCCCTGTGATCGGTGGTACCCCAGCTTCTGCTGTGGATGCAGGTGATGCATACCGTTTTTCACCTACAGCAACGGATGGAGACACCGATACACTGAGTTTTTCCGTTGCCAACTTGCCAAATTGGGCTGACTTTAATACACAGAACGGTACAGTGAGTGGGTCACCTACTGATCAGGATGTAGGTAATTACAACAATATCCAGATCACGGTTTCTGATGGGACAGATAGTGCTACTTTGACCGCTTTCACTATTTCAGTGAATCCTGTGGTTGTTGCGCAAACAACGGGTTCGATGTCGTTGAGATGGACCGCGCCAACAACGCGTACTGATGGATCTTCGTTGAGTCTTGCCGATATCAAAGGGTATTGCATCTATGTTGGCACGACACGAGACAATTTACAGATGCAGGTTGAACTCGCTGAAGGTGATCTGACTTCATATATATTAGATAATCTTGAGCTTGGTGAATACTATGTGGCAGTCTCTGTATTTGATCAGCAAGACATTATGAGCTCTTATTCAAATATAGTTTTAAAGAGTGTCATTGATTGAACATGATTTGTTAGCAGGGAATTCCTGCATCACAGCGGATTGAATAATCCTGGAAGAGAGGTGAGAGATTGCCACTCTTCCAGGATTTTTAGTTTGTGGTGATATGAATGTGAAATTTTTTGTAACAGAGCAAATGATTGACTATAGAATAGGTTTTCAATATTTTATTCCCACTAAGTCTAATAGAGTGGCATGAATTATTGCATCAAGGGAGTAAGTGTAGATGGAGTTTAATCAATATCACAATAGCCTGTATCTAAGAAAAAAAGGTAGGGAAATACCTTCATCTGGCCTGAAAGGTTTGTTGTACTTGAAAAGTGCAACTTTTTTAAACAGTGCTGAATTTACTAGCGGGAATGTTGGAAGTCATCAGCATGTTTCTTGCTGATCCACTTGTTAACGATACTCTCCAAAACAAAAAACCCCTATGCAATGCTGTTTAAGCGATGGGTTATTGTGGATTAGTGTGAAAAAAATGTATGAATCATTTTTTGGATTTAAAGATACGCCGTTTAGGCTAAGTGCAGATGAAAAATTTCGCTATGCCCATAAAAATTACAAAAGGGCATCGGCATATATGGCATACGCATTGGAGCAGGGTGAGGGGTTCGTCATGATTACAGGGAGTCCTGGATCAGGCAAGACTACCCTGTGCAGGGATGTCATATCTGAAATTGACAGTTCCAAGATTGATGTCATCAATCTGGTAACTAGCCAGCTGCAGGCTGAAGAGCTTCTCAGGAAGGTTGCTCTTGAATACGGTTTACCGGCTGAGAGTTTTAATAAAGCAACATTACTTACAAGTATCCATAAACATATCGCTGATCTGCATAGCACAGGTAAGCGCTCAATTATCTTTCTTGATGAGGCACAAAACCTAACTTCAAACGGTCTTGAAGAGTTGAGGTTGCTCTCAAATCTACAAGAAGGTAAGCACTCTTTACTGCAGATTGTGCTCATTGGTCATGGTGAGTTGAGAGAGAGTGTTTTAAGTCCGGGCATGGAGCATATTCAACAAAGGCTAATTGCAACTTGTCATTTGGAACCAATGACTGCTGAACAGACTGAGGGGTATATAACTCATAGACTTGGCATGGTTGGATGGAACTCGGATCCGAGTTTCCAACAGAGTACCTTCTCTCTGATATACCTGGTTACTCAGGGCGTACCAAGACAAGTTAATCATATTATGAGCCGTCTGTTATTGTTTGCTGCTATAGAGAGTAAGCATCACCTGAATGATGAAGATGTCCTTCTGGTAGTCCAGGAGTTGGTTGAAGAAAATCGATTGTCATTGATGGGTGATGTGTCATTTACTTCATTTAAAGAAAGGTACTTTGCAACGAAACAAGAACACTCAGTTCAGTTTCATTCAATAGAGTCTCTATCAGAAGATATCAGTGGCTTAAACAATGATCCACAAGAGAACATCTCTACAGAGGATCGTAAAACCACAGTTAATCAAAAGATTGATGAAAATAGCTTAATAGTGGTTAGAGATGCGGATACTGATAGAGCGTGTTTGCTAGGGAGTGACGATGATTGGGAATTACCAGACACGGACTGGTTCGGGTGGGATGATGAAAGTCAGGATGATATCTCATCGCCATCATGTTCCCGTTCTGCTAACAGTTCAGGAGAACCGATAGAAATCCAACAAGAAAGAGATAATTTAAAACAGTCATATTCAGGGCAAATAGAAGATACGGCTTTGTGGGAGGATAGTGATGAAGTATCTTTAGGATTGTTTGAAATTGAGCCACTCAATATTCAATCGTCAACTAATAGTGATACTTACACCATAGGCTCAGCATCAGACTGTTTTGACCATGATCAAAATAACAACAGAGATGATCATCAGTGGGGTGGTGTTTGGTGGATGTCAAATAGCAATAGTCAAGGAGGATCTGAGGCTATGCTTGGTTCTTCCAACTCCAGAGATAGACTTAAACAGCGTTCAATCAACATGCTGCGTTTAGCAACTGATGACAAAAACAATAGTACAGGTCAGGGATATGACAATTTGAAATTACCATCTGTATGGGTCGATGGCTGTCCTGATATACATAATACTCAGGCAACAGCACCATTCAACGAAGGCAATAAGATAGAAGTTACCAATTTTCATAAGCGTTCATATGTACGCATTATCTACTTGGTGAGTTTAGGGCTTCTTGTGTTGTTCTTGTTACAGTTTTTACCCAGTAACCTGCGTTTGCAATGGCGAAACTCAATGGAAGAATATTTTGGACTATTGAATCATGCTAAATCTAGGTATGTATATTTAGAGGTAAAAGTAGAGATGACAATTGATGGAACTCAGATTACCAGTGAGTATTATTCAAATCGGAATATCTGAATAAAGGACTATTGTTGATCATTATTTACTAGAATAAATTTAAACGGCGTTAAATAGAAAGTGGCAAAAATAATATCCCTGTTGTGAGTGACTATCAATGGAAAGTTAGAGAGATAAAAGCGTGATGTAAGTCACAATAATAAAAAGCTGATTACAATCACAATGTGATTTCAGATGTAAAAAATAACCTGAAATATCAATTCACTTAAAAGTACTACAAAGTGAGCCTAGATATTTTAATTGTTAAATTTTGAGACTTTACTCTGGATATGGGATTTTAAGTATTTACCTGTTTTATACTAGATGATAAGTTTACAACCGCAAATGCATTTTGCATTGGAAATCTAGATTTCACGGATTATCTTAAAGGAAGAAGATCATGAAGTTATTTAAACGCTATTTAGCACTACTTGCATTGACCATGTCATTTGGTTTGCAAGCCGCAACATTCGATGCGGGTTCATTTTCAACAGGTGGAGATTCTTTTGTAGCTTCCCCTTATTCGGGGATTTTTAGGCTATATCCGGATTTCGCAACGACATAATATTCAATCGAGTGCAGCATAGTATAGCCTTGTAGGCATTTACAGTGTACGAAATT
>JAIVEQ010000058.1 GCA_023838465.1 Candidatus Thiodiazotropha sp. | reverse complement strand
AGGTGAAGGTATCGGTACCATTGAAGTTCAGATTAGGTGTATAGATCGGATTACCGCTGACCGGGTCGATGGCAACTGAACCATTCGTACCCTGTGTGACAGAAGTAACAGTTAATGTATCACCATCCGGATCACTGTCGTTCGGTAGGACATCTACAGTAATTGGATTATCTTCTGTTGTATTAACGGTGTCGTCTACTGCAATCGGCGTATCATTAACACCACCGACTGTGACCGTTACGGTCGCCGTATCCGTACCACCATTGCCGTCATCAATGGTATAGGTGAAGGTATCGGTACCATTGAAGTTCAGATTAGGTGTATAGATCGGATTACCGCTGACCGGGTCGATGGCAACTGAACCATTCGTACCCTGTGTGACAGAAGTAACAGTTAATGTATCACCATCCGGATCACTGTCATTCGGCAATACATCTACAGTAATTGGATTATCTTCTATTGTATTAACGGTGTCGTCTACTGCAATCGGCGTATCATTAAGACCACCGACTGTGACCGTTACAGTCGCGGTATCCGTACCACCATTGCCATCATCGATGGTGTAGGTGAAGGTATCGGTACCGTTGAAGTTCAGATTAGGTGTATAGATCGGATTGCCACTAACCGGATCAATAGCCACACTACCGTTGGCACCTTGAGTGACAGAAGTAACGGTTAACGTATCGCCATCCGGGTCACTGTCATTCGGCAGCACATCGATAGTTACAGGCACATCTTCATTGGTGCCTACTGCATCATCGACCGCCACAGGCGCATCATTCACACCACCGACGGTAACAGTAACCGTTGCGGTATCGGTACCACCATTGCCATCATCGATGGTATAGGTAAAGGTATCGGTGCCATTGAAGTTGGGGTTAGGCGTATAGATTGGGTTGCCACTCACTGGATCGATGGCAACCGCGCCATTCGTGCCCTGTGTGACAGAAGTAACGGTTAATGTATCGCCATCCGGATCACTGTCGTTAGGTAGGACCGCTACCGTAACAGGAACATCTTCGTTAGTACCCACCGTGTCATCGACGGCCACTGGTGCATCATTCACACTACCAACAGTAACGGTTACGGTCGCGGTATCGGTACCGCCATTGCCGTCATCGATGGTGTAGGTGAAGGTATCTGTGCCGTTGAAGTTCAGATTAGGCGTATAGATAGGATTGCCACTCACTGGATCGATGGTAACCGTGCCACTCGTACCCTGCGTGACTGAAGTAACAGTTAATGTGTCACCATCCGGATCGCTGTCATTCGGCAGCACATCAATAGTTACAGGCACATCTTCATTGGTGCCTACCGCATCATCAACTGCAACTGGTGCATCATTCACACCACCCACAGTAACCGTCACGGTCGCGGTATCCGTACCGCCATTGCCGTCATCGATGGTGTAGGTGAAGGCATCCGTGCCGTTGAAGTTCAGATTAGGCGTATAGATAGGATTGCCACTAACCGGATCGATGGTAACCGTGCCACTCGTACCCTGCGTGACTGAAGTAACAGTTAATGTGTCACCATCTGGATCGCTGTCATTCGGCAGCACATCAATAGTTACAGGCACATCTTCATTGGTGCCTACTGCATCATCGACCGCCACTGGCGTATCGTTAACACTACCCACAGTCACAGTAACCGTTGCGGTATCGGTACCACCATTGCCATCATCGATGGTGTAGGTAAAGGTATCCGTGCCGTTGAAGTTCAAATCCGGCGTATAGATAGGATTGCCACTCACTGGATCGATGGCAACCGCGCCATTCGTACCCTGCGTGACAGACGCAACGGTTAATGTATCACCGTCCGGATCACTGTCATTAGGTAGAACCGCTACCGTGACTGGTACATCCTCATTGGTACCTACTGCATCATCAACCGCCACAGGCGCATCATTCACACCACCCACAGTAACGGTTACGGTCGCCGTATCGGTACCGCCATTGCCATCATCGATGGTGTAGGTGAAGGTATCGGTGCCGTTGAAGTTCAGGTTCGGCGTATAGATCGGGTTACCACTGACCGGGTCGATAACCACACTACCGTAGGTGCCCTGTGTGACAGACGTTACGGTTAATGCGTCGCCATCCGGATCACTGTCATTCGGCAGCACATCAATAGTTACAGGCACATCTTCATTGGTGCCTACCGCATCATCGACCGCCACTGGTGTATCGTTAACACTACCCACAGTAACCGTTACGGTCGCCGTATCCGTACCGCCATTGCCATCATCGATGGTGTAGGTAAAGGTATCCGTGCCGTTGAAGTCCGGGTTCGGTGTATAGACCGGATTACCGCTGACCGGGTCAATAGCCACACTACCGTTGGTGCCCTGTGTGACAGACGCAACGGTTAATGTATCACCATCCGGATCGCTATCATTAGGCAGAACGTCTACAGTAATTGGATTGTCTTCTGTTGTATTGACGGTGTCGTCTACTGCAATCGGCGTATCGGTACCGCCATTGCCATCATCGATGGTGTAGGTAAAGGTATCGGTGCCGTTGAAGTTCAGATTAGGTGTATAGATCGGATTGCCACTGACTGGATCGATAGCAACTGAACCATTCGTACCCTGTGTGACAGAAGTAACAGTTAATGTGTCACCATCCGGGTCACTGTCATTGGGTAAAACTGCTACGGTAACCGGTACATCTTCGTTAGTACCCACCGTGTCATCGACGGCCACAGGTGCATCATTCACGCCACCTACCGTCACAGTAACTGTTGCGGTATCAGTACCACCATTACCGTCACTTATGGTGTAAGTAAAAGTGTCAGTTCCAAAAAAGCCGGTATTCGGTGTATATTGAAACGATCCATTAGCAATTTCTACGAGCGTACCATTCGCAGGTTGGGTATTACTTGTTACGCTTAACTGATCACCTTCTGGATCAGAGTCATTTCCTAACACAGAAATTGAGACAGGTGTATTTTCCTGTGTTGATACGGAATCATTGATTGCATCGGGCGGATCATTGACCGGTGTAACATGGATAATCGTGACGGCAGTACCGCTGTTGCCATCACCATCGTTGAGTGTGATATTGAGAAGGCGATCCACCGTTGAAGGATCATTGCTGGTATTACTGAATCTTACAGCCTGAATGGCCTGCTCATAGGAAGAGAAGGCTGCTGTTCCTGTTAATGTAATTGTGTTACCACTGACAGTTGCAGTGATGCCATTTGGCAAGCCACTCACAACCAACACATCTGATGCCTGAGGGTTGGTTAAAACAATGGTCGCACTCTCAATGTTTTCATCATCAACATCTACAATTGCTACATCATTGTCTGCAATAGAGACTGCTGCACCATCTTCAATAAATGTTGTTTCATAACCATTGCCTGAAGCACTGCTATCCAAGTCGATTTCCGCAACATCGTTGAAACCTCTAACTTCAATGCGCGCAACGGCTATCTCACTATCGAGTTCACCATCATTGACCGTGACATGGATGACCCGGGTCTCCCCAGACGGACTATTGCTCGTATTTTCAAAGGTGATGGAACGAATCGCACTTTGGTAGTCAACCAGTGAGCCCTCACCGGAGATAATGATGGTATTACCGGAAACTGTGGCACTCAGTCCAACAGGTAATGCGCCAAAATCGAGCACATCCCCTTGATGGGGGTTGGTCAGCGTCACTGTCGCACTCTGTAACGCCGAATTGTCGACATCCGATACCAAAGTATCGATATCAGCTATAGCAATTGTAGCTCCGCCTTCGGTGAAGGTTGTGAGATAGTCATTTCCACTGTCAGTAGTGTCATTGGCATCCAGGTCAATAGCAGGCGGATCATTGACTGCTTGTACTGTAATTGTTGTGATTGCAGTATTACTGTCAAACTCACCATCATTGACTGTTACTTCAATAATGCGTGGTGTTTCGTCGGGATTGCTGTTGGCATTAGAGAATCCAATGCTTCGAATGGCCTCAGCGTAGGCCTGTGGAGAAGCAGTACCAATCAATGTGACTGTTATTACACCAGGAACGCTGGTATCCACTTCAACACCTAGTCCGGTTACAGCTGAAACATCCAGTTGATCGCCTACTTGTGCATTGGTCAGTACTATCGTTGCGCTTTCAAGCAAGGTGCCGTCAGGATTGGCAACCTGTATATCAGCATCAGCGATAGGTAAGGGTTCACCCTGCTCAACATAGTGACTGAGGTATCCGACCCCAATTTGAGAATTATCATCACCATCCAAGTCAACCGAAGGAAGCAGGTTAATAATCTGGGAGGAATCTTCAGGTTGCTCAAAAGCAATCACTAATCCTTCTGTTTCGAAGCCACTTTCAGGCGTGGTTTGATTGCCCGTTCGCTCTACTGTGACAAAACTGGTGCCTTCGTTACCGGCAATGGCTGCATCCCCTGGACCAGCTGCCGGTGCTTCCTGTATAGCTGCCGGGTCTTCACCCATCAAAATGGCTTGCTGTATCGCCTCTATGGATGCTGCATATTCAGATGCATCTTCCGGTGATGTGGTTTGGTAGACATCGGTATCGAGGAAGCCCTGTGCATTGCGACCTAAGGTAAAGTTTCCACCGTCATTGAAAGCAATTTCAATACTACCGAGTTCACCGGTTTCGATGCGCTCATCGGCAAAGATCAAATCACCCACTTGCAGTACCCTGATGACACCATCACTGCCAGTCGCTGTCACTTCACCAATCACTTGGCGGACGAAGCCGATTACTTTTCCGGTTGCCGAAGGTGCGTTTGTTGCCATCTTTGCCTCTGCGATTCAGGTCATTCGGTGTTAAATGCAGGTGTCAGGGGTTTATTCCTAACTTAATCTATATGAGGATTTTCGTGGAAATTCTGAATTGGCGCTATTGTACCTTGGTACAATACATGTAACATTTTGTTTTTATTAGATATAATAGGGAAGAAAGACTGCTACTGCTCTACATTGATCAGCAGACCCAGCTGGAGACGGTCTTTAGTTGCTGTTTTCCTGAAAATTGAACTGAGATGAGCCTTGACTGTTCGTTCTGTAATATCGAGCTTATTTGCAATGACTTTATTACTGTCGCCCGAGCCGATGAGTACTGCTATTTCTCTTTCCCTGTCTGTCAGTTTTGATAATTTTGATTCCGTTCTACTTTCTACTTCATCCTCACTGGTGTGATTCATACTGGACAATCTGTTCATCAACTTGAACAGTAGTTTCCTTCCTACCCAGACTTCTCCCAATCGAACCAGCTCGACAGCCTTGATCAACAATGCTTTTGAAATATAGCGATTACAGTAACCTCGACCACCCTGAGAAATCAGAAAGAGACCCTCTACATCATTAGGTTCAGGGGAGAGGAAAACGAAGGCTACATGAGGATATTGATGACAAAGCAATTGGGGTATTTGCCGGTAGTCTTCTCCAAATAGCAGCAGATCTATAAGAACGATTTCTGGCCGGTTGGCTTCCAATATCGTGGATATGGCCTCACGGTTCGATGCCGTTGATAACCTTCCAACACCACTAAGCGCTTCACTCCAACGTAATGCAATCGCTTCCTCGGCGCTGCAAATAAGGATCTTCTTGGTAATGGGAATCACCTGCCCCTTTGATCCCGTATTTAAACTGTTTGTAAGCATTTGATTTTGCTTGGATATATTATCCGACATCTCATCAATTCTAGGGCGTTGCACTAACTCTGCCATTTTACCGCTCTCTCAAAGCCCTACCCTTGGCACGAAGTAGCGGCTTAAAAAGATATTCGAGCACTGTCTTCTTTCCAGTAAGAATATCGATCTCCGCTTGCATGCCTGGAATAATGGGCAATGCACGTTCCTGGGTACCCAGGTCATTTTTTTCAGTCCTTACCCGCACCAGATAATAACTCTCGTCCTCCTGTTCCTCCTTGATCGTATCGGCACTGATATGCTCAACTTTACCCTCTAGCCCCCCATATATAGCGAAGTCGTAGGCCGTCAGCTTAACAATTGCCTTCTGACCTGGATGCAGGAAGGCGATATCCTTTGGGCCGACCTTTGCCTCAACCAGTAGAGAATCTTCCAGCGGCACGATCTCCATCAACTCCATACCTGGCTGGATAACTCCACCCAGTGTGTTGATCATGACCTGTTTGACGGTTCCTTTAACGGGTGAACGTACACCTGTCCGCGTGACCCGATCTGCTAACGCGACACTGGTCTCCTCCAACTGAGAAAGCTCGGCTTGTGCTTCGTTCAGCTCGGCATGGGCTTCGTTGCTAAAGCGAAGCTCGATCTCCGAAACTTTTTTTTCAGCCTCTTTCAGACGGGATTTCATTCGTGGACTCGCCAGCTTGGTTGCCTCAAGTTCACCCTCCAACTCACTGACCTCTTTTTCAAGTCGCAATATTTCAACTTTCGATATCGCTCCGGCTTCGATCAACGGCCTCGATAGAGTCAGCTCCTTATTGACCAACTCAAGACTGCGTCCCAATCGGGAACCCTTTACCTTAAGCTCCTCGATCTCCTGGCGTATCTGTTTGGCCTGTTCAGATAGGATGGCACGATTAGTATCCAACTCTTTTTGTCGTGATGTAAAAAGCGCCAGTTCCTGCTCAACCAGTTTGGGATAGTTTTCTGTCATATCCGCAGGCACCACGAATGCCTTGTTGTCGGTCTCTGCCTGTAATCGGGCAGCCTTGGCTTTCAGTGCCCAGAACTGTAACCGAGTTTCCCGGAGTGAGGATGAAAAACGTGTATCGTCGATCTGTAGCAGGATCTGTCCTTTCTCTACCGCATCACCATCATCGACAAAAAGGGCGGATAGTATCCCTCCTTCGAGATTCTGAATGACTTGTACCTGGCTGGAAGGTATCACTTTGCCGATACCTTTTGTCACCTCATCCAGCTCAGCCCAATTGGCCCAGGCTATGGCGGCAATCATTATCAGGAATACCATCCACAAAATAGTTCGACCGCCACGAGGGGTCTGTACTAACAGTGCCGCAGTCGTATCGTCCATGAACTCACTGTCCCCATTCACAGCAATAGCAGGGGCAGTAAGCGTAGGAGGATCCGCTTGTATTGTAGTTTCAGGTGTCGACAGTTGTGTGCTCACACATCCACCCGATCAAATCGATTTCGATGGTGTATCACTGGTCTGTTCAATAAGTACTTCATTGTTTTGTATTTGGGTTGACGACAGTACCACTTGATTTACTCTGTTTCAGGGCCTCAATGACTTGTTCCTTCGGACCGTCTGCAATAACTCTGCCCGCGTCAATAACGATCAGGCGATCGACAAGGTCTAGAAGCGATGTCCGATGAGTGACCAGAATCAGGGTCTTCTCCTTTGCATAGTCCGCCAGCTTTCTCTTCAGCATGGCTTCTGTGCTGTTGTCCATCGAATTGCTGGGTTCATCCAGCAACAGTACAGGGGGATCGAGTAACAATGCTCTGGCAATAGCAATCGCTTGTCGCTGACCGCCAGAAAGATGTTCACCGCGTTCACCCACCTGCATATCAAATCCATGTGGATGTTGATTAACAAATTCGGTCACACCGGCAATTTCAGCAACTTTCAGAATGTCCCTGTCATCGGCATAGGGTGCACCCAGAACGATATTCTCTCTGACACTACCGTAAAAGAGCATGATGTCCTGTGGTACATAACCGATGCTACGCCGAAGATCAGCGGGGTCGATCTGGCGCAGGTCGGTACCATCGATACATACCGCGCCTGAATCAGGATCATAAAGTCCTTGGATAAGCTTTTCGATAGTAGTCTTACCGGAACCCACCTTTCCGATAATGGCCACTTTCTCGCCCGATGAAACATGTAATGAGACATGATTCAATGCGACCTTTTCCTCTCCAGGATAGGCAAAGGTTATATCATCCAGTGCTATATCACCCTGAAACCGTTCTCGACTGACAAATATTTTCCCTTCCGGTCGCTCAATCGGCAGTTCCATAATACTATTGAGACTATCAAGGGCTGTCTTTGCCTGGTAGTAACGTACCGTCAGATTTGCCACCTGTGCCATCGGTGCCATTGCCCTGCCCACAAGAATCACACCGGCAATCAAGGCTCCCATACTGATTTCTCCTTCTGAAATCAGATAGACACCCAGAACCACAATCCCCACTTGAGCCACTTGCTGGAAGAAAATAGCTACATTCGTAACAGAAGCCGATAGCAGACGTGAACGAACACCCCACTTTGCAATATGTCCAGTAAGTTGTTCCCACTTACGCTGAACAATACTCTCGGCACCAAGATGTTTGATGGTTTCTACAGCAGTCAGCGATTCAATCAGGGTTGCGCCCTTTTGCGCAGATGCACGATAAGTAGCCTCAACCGATCGCCTGAGTGGGGATTGAATCAGTAATCCGTAGATAATCACCAGCGGTATGCAGACCGCAGGCACAATCACCAATGGACCGCCTACTAACCAGATAACCAATAGAAACAGCACAACAAAAGGAAGATCGACCAAAGTCACGACTGTAGCCGAAGTAATAAAGTCCCGAATGCTTTCGAATTCACGCAGATTATTGGCAAAGGCGCCAACAGAGGGGGGCCTGGCCGACATCTTGATACCCATCACCCGTTCAAAGAGTGAAGCTGACAGCAAAATGTCCGATTTCTTTCCTGCAATATCGATAAAATAGCCACGCAGCGTGCGCATCAGCACATCAAAAGTATAAACAATCATCACGCCAATCGCCAATACCCACAACGTTTCTATAGCGTTGTTGGGCACCACTCGATCGTAGACGTTCATGATAAACAGCGGACTTGCCAAAGCGAAGCTATTGATCAGCAGCGACGATACAAGCACGTCTCTGTAAATACGCCACGACTTGACCAGTGTTCCCCAAAACCAATGTCGCGAGCGCAGCCTCAATACCTCAGGAGATCTATCGTCAAAGCGATGCTCCGCCCTGACAAAAATGGCATAGCCGGAATACTCCTGCTCCAACGCTTCACGACTTATCTGATGGCTCCCTTCACCACTTTCAGGTTGAACAATCGTCAGCAGATCACTGCCTTTGTCGTTCTCCACAAGTATGCAACTCTGCCTACCCTTCAGTAGCAACACTACCGGAAGAACCAGACTGCTGATTTTCTTCAACGGCCTGCGTACAACCCTGGCACTCAATTCAGCTCGTTCTGCAGCACGCAGAAAAAGCTCGGGTGTAAGGCGATTATGCTCTAACGGTAAGCCAGCCCGCAGCGCCTCATGAGAGTGTGTAGTGCCATAAAACCGGGTGAGAAACACTAAGCAGTCCAAAAGCGGATCATCGAAGACTGATCCCTCTGTGGGATGTCCCCATTCATCCTGCCAATCCTCTTTCTTCTGTTGTGCTTTAATATCTGACATGGATTGCATGTTGACGCTTGCTGAGGTTAACCTGAATAGATGGATCCAGGTTCAAGTATACGTACGACCTCGTTGATGTGTCATTCATCTCCTATTAACTGAATAAAGGACGCTCTATGCTCTATGCTAAACGCGATGATAATGGTGAGATAGTCACACTCTCAGGCTCTGCCTCACCCGGTGCTGACGAGATAGTACAAGCTACGGATGGTGAAGTTGTCGCGTTCATTTTAAAAAACAGTTCCACATCGCTGAGCAGCAATTACCTGAATCAGACCGATGCCGGCATGATCCGTATCGTTGAGGACCTCATTGAACTGTTAGTCAAAAAGAACCTCATCATGTTTACCGAGCTACCACAAGCCGCCCAACAAAAGATTCTTGCACGAAACCAAATTCGCTCAACATTCCAATCAGGTGATCCATTGCTTGTCGATGAAGAGGATCTCCTTTAAACGATTATCGACATATTTCGTTAATTCTTTAATATTCCGATACTTGCAGTTGACTATTTGTCACCTTAGTGTAGTCCACCAGCAGTTAGATATTGCTTGACCCTAGGGAGAGACCTGAATAGTTTCACTCCGGTTTACCGAGATAGTAACCGTGGCCCCCTGCTAAGTTGAGTTTTTGCAGTGTCTTCCAAGTTTGTGCGGTTTCTACCGCTTCTCCAATCACCTTAATCTCCAAACCATGAGCGATATCAACAAGCACCTGGATGAAAAATTGATTCTCGGTGCTATCCTGCAATTCACTGAGATAACTGCCATCGATCTTCAGGTAGTCGACTTTTATTGTCTTTAAATAACCAAATGCACTTTGACTTCGACCAAAATGATCCAAGGAGAACGAAGCACCATAACGGTTAATAAGCTTGATAAATTGCTCGACTTGTTCAAGTAGCGACACCGCACCATATTCAGGCATCTCAAAGATGAGGCGATGAGCAACACGCTTATAAGCATCGAGCTGCTGCTCCAACCAGTTGAGAAAAACTGTTTGCTTCAGACAAATCGGTGAAATATTGATGGCATAGGATGTTTCTTGATCAGCTTCACTCTTTAAACGTTCGAGTACTTTGCTGATCACCGTCTGGTCGATCTCCGGGGTCAGGCCCAATCTATCAGCATGGGGTATAAACAGTCCCGCTGAGAGCAACTGCACCTCACCCTGCTCATCCTCCTCCCTGATTCTAACGAACACCTCATGGTGTAAAATAGACTCATCAACACAGGCATAGACTGGCTGGAACTGCAATACAATCCTATCGGACTCAAGGGCACTTTGAATAGCTGCCTGCCAATCAGAGCCCCCTTTTATACGACTTGTATCTATTTCACCTGGCATGTAGAGATGCCAGGCATTAACGCCTTCTCCCTGGGCCGTCCGCAATGACATATCCGCTTGTGACAGAAGTTCAGACAGGTTTTGACCGCCATTGAAACAGGCTAAACCAATATGTCCGACATCCTGATCATCGATATCAGTGGTTTCGTGCAATCCAGCCAGTACGGTAGACAGCGTCTCTCCTAATTTCAGTGCCTCACCTAAAGAGCGGTCCTCTACAAAAAGTGCAAAATCGGCCCCATTAAGGTGTGCCAGATGACTTTTCGGCAGTGAGTGCGAGACTCGGTCAAGCACCCCTGCCGTCTGCTTAAGCAGCTCATCACCGGCCTGATAACCCTGACTCTCATTAATGGCCTTGAGGGATTTGAGTTGGATCAGTGCCAACACCCCGGTTGAGCACTCTTCCGGTGTATCCAAAAGGGTATTTACGGTGTTGTGAAAAAAGCGTTTATTAGTGAGATCGGTTACCGGGTTACGGGACGCCTGCCTTTGCAGTCTCTCGGCAAGTTGCTCCAGCTTCTCAATCATCTGCTTGACCTTAGAGGACATGCGGTTCATCGCCAGGACTATACGTCGCAGGTCCAGGGTTCCAGGCAACTTTTCGATGATTGGAAATTCACGATTGACGATGGCATTTGCCTGTAGTTCCACCTCCTTCAAAGGCTTGAGCACCCATCGCAGAGAGACCAGACCAAGCAACAAGACAATCAATGCACTGGCCAGAAACCACCAAAAGATCTCTACCGTATTCTCCCACAGCTGACGATGGGCAAAACCGGGGTGACTCTGCACGATCACTCTACCCGCCTGTACCCAACCTGCCATGACTGTCGCCTCTCCAACCGGTGTGGAGAGTGGGAAACGCTTAATGAACCATGTGGGAACCCCCTCCAGTCTGATCTGCAACTCACGGTCAACCAGTGGCTCTCCCTGCATATCCTGAACACGCACAAGGCGATAGTAGCCACGATCAAAGATCGCATCGGTCATGGCTGTAACCGTAGCGAGATCGCCATCAGCAAGGTGCTTCGAAATGGATAATCCCAATGATGTCGCTGTATCCTGTGCATGGGACGCCATCTGCGAATCCAGATAGGAACGGGTGTTTTGCACACTGATGAAAAAAGTGCCAGTAAAGACTAGAACCAACAACGCAGTGATTAAAATGACAAGCTGTCGTGATAGTGTCATGAGCTTTCCACCCCTTTCCTATCGATTAATTCAACCTCAATAAGTGATGGCGCTAAAAAGCAAACTTCTGTGCTGCACGACATACGTCTATTGAATTTATGAACAGTGTTCTCATCATTGTCAGTCCGGACAACATGTAACACCCTTCGCATTATATTCTGTCTGTACATTCTATTCATACACTTTACCGCCGCGCTTCTTGACGCATTCGCTTCTTCACTTCCTGCCATAAACTGAGTCGTTTGGAAGAGCCCACTTTTTTCCTTTCCCCAAACTCTTTGCCAGCCACAGACCATCAGCATTGAAACTATAGACAGGCGTCAGGTCCAGGCGACTACTGGCAGAGAGGAGTTGCGGATTGAGGTTATCCAACACTTTTGGGATGGCGCTAGGATTGGGGTAGTAGGTCAATACCATATGGGACTGATTTAGTTCAACGGATTTAACATACATGATACGCAGTTTTTCATCCGCCACCCCCATTTCTTTCAGGGTGAAGTATTTTGCAATGGAGTAGTCTTCACAATCCCCTCCTTCCCGGACCAAAAGCTCCAAAGGCGTTGCCCAATAATCCTTTTGGTCCCACAAAATGGCGTCAGATTGGTAGGGTATTTGATTAAAGAAGTCATTGACCAGTTTCAGCTTCTCCACTTCACCTGTATCATGATTATCCTGCATCAGACTGCGCCAGGATTCGACACGCTTGCCAGCATCATCACCATACTTTTGTTTAGCCCAGGTGACCACCTCATCGGTTAGATCGATGCTTTCGGCGAAGGCGATCGCCACACCCAGCCAGAGTATCGTAAAGAACAGAACGGCCAGGACCGATCCGTGTCTATGCTCCTTTAACCTCAAAAAAACCTTCACCAAAACACCTGAATTCCACCGATTTGTCCCTAGTACTCCTGATAGAGTCCCATAAGGTTATTTCGACTGATTTACGGATATCTTGATGTTAGGGCCGGATAGAAACCCGGCCCTTAAGAAGAAACAAGCTGAATGTCGCCTAACCTAGCTTCGGGTTAGTAGACTGGCGTGTGCCGCCGCCAGTCTGGCTACCGGCACCCGTGGTGCAGAACAGGAGACATAATTGAGTCCCGCCCGATGGCAAAAGGCGATAGAACTGGGATGACCCCCATGTTCACCACAAATGCCGACACTTAAATCCTTCTTCTTCTGGCGTCCCCAATCCACTGCCAACTGCATCAACTTACCGACCCCCTTTTCATCCAGCACTTCGAATGGGTTGTCTTTGAGGATATCGTTCTGGTTATACATCGGCAGAAACTTGTTCTCTGCATCCTCCCGGGAGAAGGAGAAGGTGGCCTGGGTAAGATCATTGGTACCGAATGAGAAGAACTCAGCCTCCTCCGCCAAAGAATCGGCCCGCATACAGGCACGCACCACCTCGATCATGGTGCCGAAACGGAAATTGAGTTTTTGACCGGATTGCTCTTCCACATCGGCATGAATCTCATCGACCATGGTTTTGACCCGTTTCAACTCCTCTGCAGTACAGACCTGCGGGACCATTATTTGCGGATGAACCTCCAAATCCTTAGCGGCACATTCAGCGGCAGCTTCCAGGATAGCGCGAATCTGCATGCCATAGATTTCAGGAAAGGTAATACCCAGACGCACACCACGATGACCCAACATAGGATTGGTCTCAGTAAGAACACGCACCTTGCGCAGCATGGCCTCCTTCTTTTCGATCGCCTGTTCCACCAGGCTCTCATCCACCATATGGCGCAATGAATCGGCCTCCAGCTTGGCGTTCACCTGGTCCTGTAGCAACATCATGCTACCGGCAAGTACATTCATACCGCGTACCGAGTTGCGCAGATGATGCAGTTCCTCCAAGTCACTCAACAACTGTTGCTCGGTCGGTAAAAACTCGTGGATTGGAGGATCGAGCAGACGAATGGTCACTGGTCTGGGAGACATCACCTCAAGGATCTCCTTGAAGTCACCACGCTGCATGGGTAGCAGTTTATCCAGTGCGACCTGACGCTGAGCGGGTGTCTCGGCAACAATCATCTCGATCACTACCGGTAGACGATCCACTGCATTGAACATACGCTCTGTACGACACAGACCTATGCCCATGGCGCCATACTTTATCGCCCGGGTCGCATCGGTTGCCGTATCCGCATTCGCCATCACCCGCAGATAGGCGGCTTCATCGGCCCAACGCAGCAGCCGGTTCAACTCTTCGGTAAAGTCTGGCTCTACCATCGGGATTTTTCCCAGAAAGACATTACCACTGCTGCCGTCGATGGTGATCATGTCACCTTCACGAATCACCGTGCCATCGGCCACCGCCTCACGTCGTTGTACATCGACACTGATGCCCTCGGCGCCGGCCACACAAGGCTTGCCCATGCCTCTCGCGACAACCGCAGCATGAGAGGTCTTGCCTCCACGGCTGGTTAGAATGCCCTCCGAAGCGAAGAAGCCATGGATATCCTCCGGCTTGGTCTCCTCACGCAGCAGGATTACTTGCTGACCCTGTTCCTTACCCATCAGCTCCGCCCGGTCAGCATCGAACACGGCCAGACCGCTGGCAGCACCTGGAGATGCCGGCAGACCCTGGGCAACAGGCTCGACCTTGAACTCATTATTCAAACGAGGATAGAGCATCTGCTCCAGAAAAGCGGGATCGATGCGCAACAAGGCCTGTTCTTTGCTGATCAGCTCTTCCTCCACCATCTCGACAGAGGTACGCACCATTGCAATGGCATTCATTTTGCCGTTACGGGTCTGCAGACAATAGAGGGTACCGCGCTCGATGGTGAATTCGAAATCCTGTACCTCTTTATAATGACTCTCCAACTTCTGGCGCAGCTCCTCGAGCTGTTTTGCCATCTCCGGCATCTCGTCTGCTAAACGTGCTATCGGTTTTGGAGTACGGATACCAGCCACCACGTCTTCACCTTGCGCATTCACCAGATACTCACCAAACAGTTTGTTCTGACCCGTCCCCGGATTACGGGTGAAGGCGACCCCGGTGGCGGAATCATTGCCCCGGTTGCCAAACACCATGGTGCAGATATTCACCGCCGTTCCGTTAGCCATCTCGGGGGTGATATTGAACTGGCGTCGGTAGTCGACAGCACGCTTGCCCATCCAGGAACCAAACACTGCCTTAATGGCAATCTCCAGCTGGTCATAAGGGTCTTCCGGAAAGGGTCGGCCGGTATGTTTTTCGAACACCTTGAGAAAGCGCTCGCTGATCTCTTTCAGATCATCGCCAGAAAGCCCCACATCCTCGGTGACATGGGCATTCTGTTTAACCGCCTCGAACTCTTCATCGAAGGCCTCGTCCGGCACACCCAGCGCCACCTTACCAAACAGCTGGATGAAACGGCGATAAGCATCGTAACCAAAACGGGCATCACCGGTCTGTCCGATCACACCCTGTAGCGTATTGCTGTTGAGACCGAGGTTGAGAATGGTATCCATCATCCCGGGCATCGACATCGCTGAACCGGAGCGTACCGAGACCAGCAAGGGATTGGCCGCTTCCCCAAAACCCTTACCGGTAGCCTCTTCAACCTGCAACATGTGTGAACGTACATCGTCCATCAGATTGCCCGGCAGCGTTTTCGATTCATTAGCCAGATAGTCAAGACAAGCCTCAGTACTGATAACGAAACCCGGAGGCACGTTCAATCCGAATTGGGTCATTTCACAAAGATTCGCCCCCTTGCCTCCCAGCAGTTTTTTATCCTTGCCATCGCCCTCGTGAAATGAATAGACATGTCGCTTTTGACTCATTTTATCGCCGCTCCTTTGTTTACTGACTGAATCCATAGGATCATGTCAACCAACCGCACCCGCTATTGGCCCGCCTTTTAGCGATGGATTCAGATACACTTTTTTTATACCAAGCAGGTTATAATACTCCCTTTTTGTTGCCGAACCATTAAAGAGATCCATGGAAAAAACCTACGACCCACACGCTATTGAACAACGCTGGTACCAGACCTGGGAAGAGCGCGGTTACTTCACCCCCAGCCAGACAGGGGATGCAAATTACTGCATTATGATTCCGCCACCCAATGTCACCGGCACCCTGCACATGGGACATGGCTTCAATAACACCATCATGGATACCTTGATCCGCTACCACCGCATGAAGGGCGAGAAGACCCTCTGGCAAGCGGGTATGGATCATGCCGGAATCGCCACCCAGATGGTGGTGGAACGCCAGCTCGAAGCGGAAAACAAAAAACGTCACGATCTGGGACGAGAGAAGTTCATCGAACGGATCTGGGAGTGGAAAGCAGAGTCCGGCGGGAATATCACCCGCCAGCTACGCAGATTGGGCTCCTCCCTGGATTGGCAGCATGAACGCTTCACCATGGATGACGGCCTCTCCGAAGCAGTCAAAGAGGTCTTCGTACGTCTCTATGAAGAGGGACTGATCTACCGTGGCAAACGACTGGTCAACTGGGACCCGCAGCTGCACACCGCCGTCTCCGATCTGGAGGTATTGTCGGAGGAAGAGTATGGCCATATGTGGCACATGCGCTACCCTCTCAGCAACGGCAAAGGTCACCTGGTGGTCGCCACTACCCGTCCCGAGACGATGCTGGGTGACTGCGCCGTAGCGGTCAACCCTACCGATGAACGCTATAAACATATGATCGGCGAACTGCTTGAGCTGCCCCTCACCGGCCGTCGCATCCCGATCATCGCCGACGAAGAGCATGTCGATCCTGAATTCGGCACCGGTTGCGTAAAGATCACCCCGGCCCATGACTTCAACGACTATGCCGTCTGGCAACGACACCGGGATGAGGTCACCGTCAGCGAGCAGGCCCATGGGGGTCTGATCAACATCTTCACCATCGATGCCGCTGTACGCGATAACGAAGAGGGTGAAGGCAGCCTGATCCCTGAAAAATATATCGGCATGGATCGCTATGATGCTCGAAAGCAGATCGTAGCCGACCTGGAAGAACAAGGATTGTTGGAGAAGACCGACGACCACAAACTGATGGTCCCCCGGGGCGACCGCTCCGGTGCTGTCATCGAACCCTTTCTCACCGACCAGTGGTACGTCAAGATCGCCCCACTGGCCAAGCCCGCCATCGAGGCGGTGGAGAGCGGCAAGATCCGCTTCGTGCCGGATAACTGGAAAAACACCTATTATGAGTGGATGCGCAACATCCAGGATTGGTGTATCAGTCGCCAGATCTGGTGGGGGCATCGTATCCCGGCATGGTATGACGACCAGGGCAATGTCTATGTCGGCCGTACCGAAACGGAAGTTCGCACTCAACACGATCTGGATGACGACTATCCCCTGCAACAGGATGAGGATGTCCTCGATACCTGGTTCAGCTCCGCCCTGTGGCCCTTCTCCACCCTCGGCTGGCCCGAACAGACCGAACGTCTCAAGGACTTCTATCCCACCAACGTGCTGGTCACCGGTTTCGATATCATCTTCTTCTGGGTAGCCAGAATGATCATGATGGGTATCAAGTTCATGGATGAAGTTCCCTTTAAGGAAGTCTATGTGCACGGCCTGGTGCGCGACTCCCATGGCGACAAGATGTCCAAGTCGAAAGGCAATGTGCTCGACCCCATCGACCTGATCGATGGCATTGAGCTGGAAAAGCTGGTTGAGAAGCGCACCAGCGGCATGATGCAGCCCCAGCTTGCGAAAAAGATTGAAAAGCAGACCCGCAAGGAGTTCCCTGACGGCATCCCCAGTTTCGGCACCGACGCGCAACGCTTCACCTTCGCCGCCCTAGCGGCCACCGGTCGTGACATCAAGTTCGATATGGGAAGAATCGAGGGCTATCGTAACTTCTGCAACAAACTGTGGAATGCCACCCGCTATGTAATGATGAACGTCGAGGATCAGGACTGCGGTGTGGGGGAAGCCAAGACCGGCCACTCCGAACCCACGACGACACTTGAGCGCTCCGCCGCCGATTACTGGATTCTGTCACGTCTGCAAAAGACCAAACAGGCTGTCGCAGAAGCAATCGATGGCTATCGCTTCGACCACGCGGCACAAGCCATCTACGAATTCACCTGGAACGAGTATTGCGACTGGTACCTGGAACTGTGTAAGCCGGTCCTCAACAACGACAAGGCCTCAGAAGCTGCCAAACGCGGCACCCGTCGTACCCTGGTGCGTGTGTTGGAAAACCTGTTACGCCTGACCCATCCCATCATGCCCTTCATCACAGAAGAAATCTGGCAACGGGTTGCACCCATCGCCGGTGTGGCCGATGCGGGGCGGGATGACGCCACTATCATGAATCAGCCCTTCCCCACTCAACGTCAATCCCTGATCAATGAAGCGGCTGAGACGGAGATGGCCTGGGTGATGCAGTTCATCCTCGGCATCCGCAAGATCAAGGGCGAAATGAACATCTCACCCGGTAAACCGGTACCGGTATTGCTGGCCAACACCAATGACAACGACAAGGCTCTGGCAGAAAGACATCGTCCGTTTCTCGACTTCCTTGCCCGCACCGAATCGATCGAAGTCTTGTCCCCCAATGATCAAGGACCGGAATCGGCCACCGCCCTGGTCGGCGAGATGAAGGTATTGATCCCCCTGGCCGGTCTGATCGACAAAGAGGCAGAGATCAAACGCCTGCAAAAAGAGATCGGCCGACTGCAAAGCGATGCAGACCGCACTGAAAACAAGCTGGGCAATTCCAAGTTTGTCGATAAGGCGCCGGCGGCGGTGGTACAGAAAGAGCGGGATAAGCTGGCGGAAGCGTTGAAGGCCTTACAGAGTCTCAAGGTGCAACTTGAAAAAATTCAGCAATTATAGGCATTAGATGCGCCTGTGGTGTTTGATAAAATCTACACCACAGGCGCCCTATTCCGCATCACCCCTCAATCCAACGGACTGATCACACCACTTCCACCTCGGTTCAACACATGGGTATAGATCTGGGTGGTTCTCACATCCTTGTGGCCCAATAACTCCTATGTATACAAAAGAGGTACGAATCAGGCTTGTAGTAAAAAATATGATATGGGTTATGCCATTGGTTATATTTTTACAGTATTGGTTTTTCCCCACATGAAAGAATATGCATCACAGACTGATTGCTATAATTATGGTCCTGTCAACGGAGTGCTAATTATATTTATGGGGTCTCCATTGTGTTTCGCGATCATAATGTACCTAACGGAACGGATAAAAGCGAATTGAGCATTTAAGTCTTCGCAATATCCTATATTCCACTCGGCGTTTCTTGTCGCTCATTTGGAACAACCAAACTACTCTCCTCATGCCTTGATTGGCGCTTTTTCAGATGCAACAGTGTCAATCAAATGAGTGTTAACAGACCCTTAAGTTGTCACGTTTCTTGCTCGCGTTAAGTATCGTTATGGCGGGCTATGTTAGACTTCGCGGTTTGCTCACATAGTTCTCTAGGAATTTCCAACTCATGTGCAACAAACACTTTCTCATTACTCTAACATTCTGCCTCCTCGCAGTAGTCAACTCATCGCTCATGGCCGAGGAAAGCACTTGGAAACATGAGATCGAAGCCGGTCTGAACGGCTCGACCGGTAACTCCGAGTCAATGAACCTCCATGCCGGTTACAGTGCCGCATACAAAGACGACGCAGTCGGCTGGAAATTCGTCACCGCTTACGACAAGGCGAAAAGTAACGGTGTGGAATCGAGAAACCAGTTTTTCGCAGACCTGCTTAAAGATTGGTTCTGGCAGGACAGCCCCTGGTTCGCTTTTGCCCAGGGCCGATATGATTGGGATGAATTCAAAGACTGGGACTACCGTCTGTCAGCCTCCGGCGGTGCCGGTTATGAATTCTTGAAGAACGATGCCTGGTACATGGTTGGCCGCTTCGGTCTCGGTGGCAAAAAAACCTATGGGGATGCGGATGAGGAGTTTACACCGGAAGCCATTTTGGGCTTGGACGCAGCCTGGACGATCTCTGAGCGTGAATCTGCCAATTTCAAAACCACCTTCTATCCCAGCCTGGAAGACAGCGGCGAGTACCGCAACATCACCACCTTTGACTGGAAGATGAGCATCAGCGAAAGAGGCAATCTGGCCATGAAAATCGGCCTGATCAATGAGTACGATTCACAGGCTGCCCCCGGTATCGACAAGAATGACTTCAAATACAACCTGTCTCTGGTCTGGGGTCTTTAACCATCTGCGATAACTGTTAAATGTAGAAAAATAATAAAGATACCCAATCAATAAACAATGAAATGTCTGTAAAGGTGCCTTTTACAATGTTGGCGAGTAGCTATTCATTTTCTTATCTGGTGCGTAACTTATTCAGATTCAGGCAGCAATTAAGAGAAATGTGACACTCCCATAGTGCCGCGAATCTCTCGATTTTTTCCAAAAAACTCAACCAGAGTATCGGATTTTCCTCGCATACTCACATACGCCATAAGGCCATTATCACCCATTTCCTCTACATGGGTGTTACTGTATTCCTGATAAAAAAAGTCGTCAGGACTATAGATATTTTTAGTACCTCGGTTAAAAATACTACCTTCAATTACTAGCAATGACGTTTCACATAAATGGCGATGCCATCCTGGCTCCCAGCTTTTATTTACCTTCATTATAAATTCAACAGAGTGTTTTTCTTCATCAACTACAAGTGATTTAACAGCTAAGCCCGGCATTATTTCTTTCCAATTATGGGTACTCACTTGACCACAGAAGAAGTACAATCCTGATTCATTGTTAATGTCACTATTCATAGTTTTCAGCCCCTTCATTTACTCTTCCATTAACACCAAATAATCTATACTTGATGCATACAAAAATAGCCATCAGTTTCCTTTTTTTGACTTCTATTGTTCTGTTATTTTCTCTGAAAACTCATTTTTCTTGATCTAGTTTTTTTGCAGATGAATAAACTATTGACTATTTTTAGTCTAACCACTATTCACTTCATGCACCAAAAATGTCTATTCTGCACTGCGGCATACAATTTATGCAGTGAATGTACAAATATCGCCACTTTATCTATTTAGGGCATCTCTGATTAATACCAGAAATCGTATACCATTGATCTATTAAGAAATAAACAAGAGAAATAAACAAAATAAACAAGACACCCAACTCAATAACATTATTGATGGGGCTGACTAACTGAGGGCTTACAATGGACAAAGCTAGCCAGTATCAGTGTTGGCTAAAGGGAAATATGAAAAAATATCAATGATGCTGCAATTTCATCACAAAATGTAAAATCGCCAGCATAGCCAGACCTCAGCTCATGCTGATCAACCGAATTAAATGACTGTATTGATTGATTGCTACATCAGAAACCGCTGACATACACTCAGATTGGGTGTTCTACGATAGCCTAACTTTTTGCAGGCTACCTTGAGGCTATGTACGGTACCAACCAAACCCTTAAACCGACTTCCAAAATGCTGTGTCATATAGAGCCAGTGTTTGGGGTCGATCTGCAGGCGTTCCAGCATCGGTGGTAGATTGTTGGGAATGAAAAATAAACAAGAAATAAACAAGACACCCAACTCAATAACATTATTGATGGGGCTGACTAACTGAGGGCTTACAATGGACAAAGCTAGCCAGTATCAGTGTTGGCTAAAGGGAAATATGAAAAAATATCAATGATGCTGCAATTTCATCACAAAATGTAAAATCGCCAGCATAGCCAGACCTCAGCTCATGCTGATCAACCGAATTAAATGACTGTATTGATTGATTGCTACATCAGAAACCGCTGACATACACTCAGATTGGGTGTTCTACGATAGCCTAACTTTTTGCAGGCTACCTTGAGGCTATGTACGGTACCAACCAAACCCTTAAACCGACTTCCAAAATGCTGTGTCATATAGAGCCAGTGTTTGGGGTCGATCTGCAGGCGTTCCAGCATCGGTGGTAGATTGTTGGGAATGAAGCCCCGCTTGTTTTCCAGAATCGCTCTACCTGACCAATCGATCAGTTGCAGATAGTCGGTCAGTCGAAACGGTAGACCCTTGGGCATCTCCTCGCGGGGGTTGCCGACAAACGGGAGCAGATGGGGCGGTTGCGCTGGCAGTTGACTGCTGTTTTTCGAGTGGCCTGTTAACTGTGCCGACCGATCGGCGATCGAGGTGAATTCTGAGGCCTCGGGGGTCTGCGCTATCCCCGTCCTGACAGGGTTGAGATCGACATAGACCAGACAAGCGGCCAGGGCCTTTTCATCCAACAGGGCCTGGGATTTGAATCGCCCTTCCCAGAACCGTCCTGTACAACCATCCTCCCGGTTGGCCTGCCGTGCAATCGGTTCATTGAGACAGCGCATGAACCAGCTGATCGCCATCAGCCTGGCGCGCCAGCAGGCAATCTGGTCATCCAAAGCTTGCCGTTCGGCAATGGATAACGACTCACCGGCGATAAAGCGCTGAGAGAGCAGAGAGCCGCTGAAGAGCCTGTGCCATCGCTCAACGACTTCCAGGGCTTCCCAGCCCGCTGCCGCTTCCTGGTCGACAAACAGTACCAGATGTAGATGGTTGGACAGGATGGCATAGCCACAGAGATCGATGGCGAAGATGTCGGCCAGCTCATATAGCCTAGTCTGAATCCATTCACGACGATGTGCGAAGCTTTTGCCGGAGAAGGCATCTTCCCCACAGAGAAAGGCCCGCCTTACACAGCGTGAGATACAGTGGTAATAAGAGGTGGCTTCAAGTGAAATCAGCGCTTTCCTTGGCTTGGGCATGATATCACTCCTTGATATCTGATAGAGGTTACAGGTTGTGAAGGTTAGATTGCCAGAGAGCTAAGCTTGATGCAATATTTGGGTGGGTGTCTTATTTGTTTTTATTTGTTTTTGTTTGCAGCAGTGATCAGAGTGAAAAGCGGTGAGAGTGGCTGGCCTTCATCCTTCACCTTTTTGCACGTTACCCATCCACTCTTCAATCGTAATTACCCCTCCCTCTTTTTCAGGCCGACCTTCATCTTTTGGAGGCAGGACATCCTGGACTAGGTCGATCCGTTTCCAGCCTGCCAATGGTGTTTTTTTCTCCTGCCCTGGCACATAGTTGGAGAGTTCTTTGAGTTCATATCTATGAACATAACGCGGGCAATTCACCCACATTTTGGAAAGACTGACACGGGCAATGAGTTCCGCTTCAGCGTATTCACTCATGAGTGGGTCATCTTTTGACACACTGGCCTCACCATGAAAGCGTATGCGGTGCGGGGTTTCAAAGTCTATAAACAACAGCCCGACCCTGCGAGTCTCCTGGATATTACCCATGGAATAAAACATGCCATTACCGTCATACGAGGGAAAAGCGATGGTGGTGTCATCCACCACTTTCACAAACCCGGGTGCTCCGCCCTTATAGGATACAGTTGGTTGTCCTTCATGATCGATGGTAGAGAGAAAAAACATGGGCTGGCTTTCAATAAAAGCCTGTTCGACTTCGCCTATTTCCGTCTGCACAATGATCTCTTCAAGCCGATCAGCCATTTTTCTGGTTTGGAAAGCATCCTGGAAAGCTCGCTGTTTATTGCCATACATATTACTCATTACCTTTTCCTATGTTGCAATTTCTAGTTCACCTTAACACACCATACAAATGCACAGGCAATTACATTGTATATAGCCTCAACGGATCAAGACAAAAAAGGAATCACGAATAAACCAGGTGATCAGTAGTTTAAACACACACAAATAATGGTATTTGCTTGCTGTAGAATTTTAAAGAAAAGTAGGAAAAATAGAATTGCAGAAGCAATCGTAATAATTAATAAAGACACTCAACCTGAAAATTAATAAAATATTAATAAAGACACCCAACCTAGTAGTATTGCTGATGGGACGAACTAAGTGATCGGCTGTTACCTGCAAAAGTAACCAGTATCAGTGTTGATTAGAGGGATATTTGCATAATATACAATGATGTTGCAGTTTCATAGCCAAGCGGCAAAATCGTACACATAACCAAACCTCAGCCTATGCTGTTCAGCTGAAATAAATGAGTGAATGATTGATTGCTACATCAGTAACCGCTGACATACAGCCAGATTGGGCGTTCTACGATATCCTAATTTCTGACAGGCTGCCTTGAGGCTATGTACGGTACCAACTAAACCCTTAAACCGACTTTCAAAATGCTGCGTCATATAGAGCCAATGTTTCGGGTCGATCTGTAAGCGCTCCAGTATCGGCGGTAGATTGTCGGGAATGAAGCCCCGCTTGTTATCCAGAATAGCCCGACCGGACCATTCAATCAGCTGAAGATAGTCGGACAGTCGAAACGGTAAGCCCTTAGGCATCTCGTCACGGGCATACCCGACAAACGGGAGCAAATGGGACGGTTGCGCAAGCTGTTTACTGATGTTGTCAGGTCGGCCTGTTAACGGCGTCAATCGATCTGCGATCGAGGTGAATTCAGAGGCCTCGGGGGTCTGCGCTATCCCTGTCCTGACAGGGTTGAGATCAACATAAGCCAGACAAGCGACCAGGGCCTTCTCATCCAACAGGGCCTGAGATTTGAATCGGCCCTCCCAGAACCGCCCGGTACAACCATCCTCCCGATTAGCCTGTCGTGCAATAGGCTCATTGAGACAGCGCATGAACCAACTGATCTTCATCAGCCGGGCACGCCAGCATACAATCTGCTCATCCAAGGCTTGCCGTTCGGCTATCGATAACGAGTCACCAGCAATAAAACGCTGAGAGAGCAGTGAGCCGCTGAAAAGCCGATGCCAACGCTCAACGACCTCCAGGGCCTCCCAGCCCGTTGCCACTTCCTGGTCGACAAACAGCACCAGACGCACGTGATTGGACAGGATGGCATAGCCACAGAGATCGATGGCGAAGATGTCGGCCAGCTCATATAGCCTAGTCTGAATCCATTCACAACGATGTGCAAAGCTTTTGCCGGAGAAGGCATCTTCCCCACAGAGAAAGGCCCGCCTTACACAGCGTGAGATACAGTGGTAATAGGGGGTAGCTTCAAGCGAGATCAGCGCTTTCCTTGGCTTGGGCATGATATCGTTCCTTGATATCTGAGGGGTTGTAGGTGTAGAGATTAGATTGCCAGACTGGCGATTATGATGCAATATTTATATGTGCGTCTTTATAAACTTACAACCTTACATTCATATAACCTTAGATGAGTATTTGGTACACAATAAATCTTGGTGATGCCATGTTGGCAGGGGAATCATTAGACCAAATAAAAAATATATTTCTATTAGAATATAGTAAGCGTGAGAGTCCAAAAGATATCGCCCTTTTCGTTCGCCACGAATCAGAAGGACGCCTCCACTGCGAAGTCAAAATCTACTTTTCTCCAGCATCTTTTTTTGGGTCTATCCGGGTTTCGCAAAGAAATTAAGGTATTGATCGGCCACAGATTCTTCTCTATTTTTGATGTTGAAAAGGCATCAA
>JAIVEQ010000057.1 GCA_023838465.1 Candidatus Thiodiazotropha sp. | reverse complement strand
CGCAAGGCACGACGGGTCTACAGTCTCGCCTCACGCCTACCGGGGACTAACCGCCTCGGCTTTCAGCCTTCCTTGGCGCTCAGCGAGCGAGCCGAGTCTGAGGCGGCCTGGCTAACGGTAAACCCCCAGTCAGTCGAATCAGCTACATCCAGTGATTGATAACCCCTGAAAAGATCGAAGGATCCACCAAAACGGTGTCCCACAAAAGGGGTGAATTCCAGACCATTGGCAGCCGGCAGGCTGAATGATGCTGCGGCAAGTAACAACCAGATGATTAGATGTGACGCTCTGTACATGACATTTTGGGTATAAAAAACAGGTTTCTAGTTGACTATTATCGTTTAAAAATCGGCCTATAACCCGGCATCACATCACAACTTAGGCCTGGGAGATCTTAAGCGCTTGTTTATATAGATTATTTTTTTTCATCCCTGTCATTTTGGATGCCAGTGCAACGGCCTGTTTGAGAGGTAGTTCCGCCAGTAGAGTGATCAGCATTTGTTCCACATCGACCTCAACACGTTGCTCGGATTGACACGCTGCGCCAGCAATGAGGATGACAAACTCCCCCTTTCGCTGGTTTGCATCCTCCTGCACCCGCTCGATGAGTAATTCTAAACTCCCACGCAGAAAGGTTTCGTGTAATTTTGTCAATTCCCTGGCGATGACCCCCTCTCTGGTAGGACCAAAAACAAGCAGCATATCCGATAATGAGTCAACCACCCGGTGACATGATTCATAGAAAATCAGGGTCGACTCCTGACGGGCCAGGGTTTGCATCCAGGATTGTCGCTGGGCTGTGTTACGTGGTGGAAAACCAGCAAAAACAAAACGGTCGGTGGGTAAGCCAGCCACGGACAAAGCACAGATCAATGCACTGGCCCCAGGCACAGGGATGATCCGTCCGTCCCTTTTGGTCACCTCCCTCACCAGAGGAAAACCGGGATCGCTGATCAATGGTGTACCCGCATCTGAGACCAAAGCGATCGATTGTCCGGCATCCAGGGCATTTAACAGCGTCTCCAGCTGAGACTGTTCATTGTACTGATGGAGAGAACGCATCGGGGTATTGATACCATATTGCATCAGCAACGGCTTGGTATGCCGTGTATCCTCTGCATAAATGCAATCAACCCGCTTCAGCGTATCAACCGCACGCTGTGAAAAATCGTCAAGATTGCCGATTGGTGTGGCAACAACGTAAAGTACACCCTTTGACACAGATGTTCCTGATGTAGAATTGGCTCACCATCCTGCCACAGATAACAAACCATGCAAATCGATCGACGTTTACCTTTCCTAGCCCTATTACTGTTCCTTATCCTGCAGGGTTGTACCACGACAACCAAGGTGACTCCTCCAGAGGCCCTAGAGTTGGCAGCAGAAATCCGATTACAGATTGAATTGATGGTTGAGAGTGGTGATTATGCGGGAGCCGCCGGACTACTGGAATCCTCCGCCAAACAGAGTAACTCGCCGATGCGTGAGTGGCTGATGTTGGAAGCTGCTGAATATTGGCTCAAGGCTGGTGATCAGGCAATGAGCCTCACTCTGGTAGAGCAACTGCAGCCCTCAGACAGTGATTCTGATTTTAACCTGAAACTGCGCATGTTACGTACCGAGATCGCCGTGCTGGAAGGTGACATCGAACAGGCCCTCGATCTGATGGAGCCTCCACCAGGCCCGGATGCTCCCCTCGTTTTACGCCAGCATTACCATCGAAACATGGCTGAGATCTTTCGCCTTTCCGGGAATCTACTTGAAAGTGCACGAGAGCTCGATGTGCTCGATTTGTTACTTGAAAGCGATATAGAAGCCCGCTTGGCCTCACAGCAACTGCTGGTACAGACCCTGGCAACCATGACTGACACAGCACTTGCCCTGCTCCAGCCTCAGCCACCTGCCACATTGATCGGTTGGATGGAGTTGGCCAAGGTCATCAAGTTACAGATCTCAGATCCAACCGAATTGAGTAGCCAATTTGCGATATGGCGTGACCGTTTTCCACAACACCCTGCCCTACAGGAGCTACTCGCCAGTTATCTGGAACAGCGTGGCTTAAGCAGTGAGGATCATATCGCTATCCTACTACCCCGTAGTGGACCCTATGCGAAAGTTGCCGCTGCTGTACGGGATGGTTTTATGGCTGCCTGGTATCAACAACCAGCTACGCAGCGGCCGATACTGCAGTTCTATGACAGCAGCGAGTTGAAAAATACCCTGCCGATCTATCAACAGGCGATTCTTCAAGGAGCCAAAATGATTGTCGGCCCCCTCAACAAAGATGCCGTCAAGATGTTGTTGAGCCTTGAACTGCTGGACCATCCTATCCTGGCACTGAACCAGGTTGATGATCCCGACTTGACCCATCCCAATCTATTCCAGTTTGGTCTCGCTCCTGAGGATGAAGCGCATCAGGTCGCTGAACGCGCCTGGCTTGAAGGTCACAGAACAGCCCTCATCTTAACGCCCTCCGGACAATGGGGTCAGCGTCTTGCTGAAAGCTTCCGTGATCGCTGGGAGGCATTGGGGGGACAGGTGATGGAACAACAGCGCTACAACCCCAAAGAGAACGATTTTTCAGTGCCGATTCGGATGCTTCTGAATATCAACGAGAGTGAGGCACGTATTCATGCACTGAAAAAACTTATGGGACGTTCGTTGGAGTCTGAAACCCGCGCACGAAGGGATGCCGATTTTATCTTCCTCGGCGCACGGGCACAGAAAGGCAGGCAGCTTCGACCCCAACTTAAATTCTTTCATGCCGGTGGTATACCGATTTTATCGACCTCGCATATCTACACCGGTGTAGCCCAGGCAGAAATGGACAGGGATCTGGGTAATATCAGTTTTGTGGATACGCCTTGGTTGTTGGAAGAGAGTCAGGGAGGCCCCCTCTCCCGCAACAATCTTGAGAAACTCATACCGGGCGTAAAGGGGCGATATGCTCGACTGTATGCGATGGGCATCGACAGCTACAATCTATTGACCCAACTGCAACAACTACAGACCCAGCCTGGCCGCTTATTCAGTGGCAAGAGCGGAACACTCTACCTTGACAACAGAAATCGTCTCCACAGGCTACTTGCATGGGCTGACATGGAGAGGGGATTGGCATCGATCAGTGGCTATGCACCCCGCTTGGCGCAACCCTCCACCAATCTGCAACCTACCATCAATCCCAGTCAATCTGAGAGCCTGCCAATCGAGAGAAAAGGTTTACCTCCGATCACCGATCACGATCTCTCCAGGCCGGGTGGACCAAGATGATGGCTGAACACTTGGTGCAGGGCCAGCAGGCTGAACAGCAGGCACTGGACTTTCTGCTCGGCAGAGGTCTGAAACTGCTGGAACGCAATTACCGCTGCAAGGCCGGAGAGATAGACCTGATCATGCGAGAGGCTGATACACTGGTTTTTGTCGAGGTGCGCTATCGACAATCAAATGACTTTGGACGCGCTGTAGAGACAATTACAGCCAGTAAGCAGCGTAAACTTCTCGCAACGGCAAATCGCTATCTGCAGATGTTAAAAAAAGATGCCGCCTGTCGTTTCGATGTCATCGCACTCAACGGTTCAGGAGCAACCCGAATTGAGTGGATAAAAAACGCCATTCAGAGCGCCTGGTAATCCACCCATTATTAGTAGACCTATGTCCAACACAAACCGTATTCATACGCTCTTCAATCAGAGCATACAGACCAAGATAGATGCCCTGCCATTATTGACTCAGCCAATCTCGGATGCCGCTGAAATGATATTCAGCCGTCTTCTGGAAGGCAACAAGGTGCTGAGTTGTGGCAATGGCGGATCGGCAGGTGATGCCCAACACTTTTCGTCAGAGATGCTTAACCGCTACGAACGCGAACGTCCCGGGCTTCCTGCCATTGCACTGACTACCGATAGCTCAACAGTCACTTCCATTGCCAATGACTATGACTTCTCACAGATCTTTTCCCGGCAGATCGAAGCCCTCGGCCAGCCCAACGATCTGTTACTGGCCATCTCCACCAGTGGTAACTCGAACAACGTTAACAAAGCGATACAGTCGGCCCACGATCGAGAGATGTCAATCGTCGCACTGACTGGCCGAGATGGTGGTAATCTGGTGAAACTCCTAACCACCGGGGATGTCGAAATTCGCGTTCCATCGGATGTCACGGCTCGAATACAAGAGACCCATCTATTAATTATTCACTGTTTATGCGACCTGGTGGATCAACAACTACTTGGAAGCTAATTCAAATTTCAGGGGAAGATCATGCAGATAAAACTTACTTCAGCGTTCACTATCCTAATCTCCGCGCTGATACTGCACGGCTGTGCTGCCGCAGTTGTTGGTGGAGCGGCCGCCACAGCGTCCATTGCTCACGACCGACGCACAGCAGGGGTCATCGTCGAAGACCAAAGTATTGAGCTGAAAGCCCATGATTTAATGGCCAAGGACCCCAGCTTTAAACAGCAAAGCAGCATCCATGTCACCAGCTACAATATGGTGGCATTGTTGACCGGGCAGGCCGCCAACCAGGCCCTACGCAGTAAGGCAGAAAAGCTTGTTTCGAGTGTTGAACGGGTACGTCGGGTGGTGAATGAAGTAGAGATCGGTAGTACTTCAACACTGGTCGAGAACAGTCGTGATGCAGCCTTGACCTTAGAGGTCAAAATCAAACTCGCAACAATCAAAATTCCAAACTTCGATCCATTCAGAGTCAAAGTAGTCACTGAGCGAGGTGCAGTGTTCCTATTGGGCCTGATCACCAAGGCTGAAGCAGACGCCGTCACCGATGTGGTGCGCCATATCAGTGGTGTCCGTCGTGTGGTTCGTGTCTTCGAATATATCTGAGTCTTGAACAGGGAATCCTGCATTGAAGGCCAACCTCAATCACAGCCTGATCAAACAATTCAAAGGCATTGTCGGTTCAAAGGGGTTGTTTACCGATCCTGCAGACTGTCTACCCTATGGCTATGACAACAGCCGCCTTCAGGCTACCCCGGCGGGTGTATTATTCGCCGATGAACACGATCAGATCGTAGCAATTGTTCAACTCTGCCATCAACACCACCTGCCCCTGATTTGCCGGGGCAAAGGCACAGGAACCACCGGAGCAACAGTACCGCAGCAGGGGGGGGTCGTTCTCTCCCTGGAGCGCATGAACCGTGTCCTTGAGGTCGATGTCAATAATCGCCTTGCACGGGTACAGCCAGGTGTCACCAACAGGGCACTGCAGCAAGCCGTCGGCGCCGAAGGTTTCTTTTGGCCACCTGACCCGACCAGTGCAGCAGTCTGTACCATCGGAGGCAATCTTGCCTATAACTCTGCGGGTCCTAGGGCGGTGAAATATGGCACACCCCGGGAGAACACCCTCGGATTGAAGGCGGTTACCGGCAGTGGTGAGACCATCACGACCGGTGTGAATACCACCAAAGGCGTGGTTGGTTACGATCTCACACGCCTACTGATCGGTTCAGAAGGGACCCTGGCAATCATTACAGAAGCCAGACTGAAGCTCACCCCTCAGGCACAATCCAAACGTACGCTACAAGCCAGTTTCCGTGACATCCATGCTGCAGCCAGAGCTGTCTCAGCCATTATGCGTCAACCGGTAACCCCCTGTGCACTAGAGTTTATGGATGGCACAGCACTGGAAATGGTAAGAACATTTTCCGATTTACAACTTGACCAGGCTGTTGGCGCCCTGTTAATGATTGAAGTCGACGGTTCAGAACAGAGCATCGATGATGAAGCCGCCACTGTTGCCAAAGCAGCAGATGTGGACGGTCTGCTGGAAATTCATACAGCGGAAACCCAGGAGGAGATTGCACGCCTCTGGAAGACCCGTAAGGCCCTCTCACCCGCATTGCGGAACATCGCTCCGAAGAAGATCAATGAAGATGTGGTCGTACCGGTCTCGCGCATGCCTGATCTCATTGAATCACTGCACGAACTCTCTAAAAAAAGCGGTATCACCATAGTTAATTTTGGTCATGCGGGGAATGGCAACATCCATGTCAATCTGTTGCTGAACCCGGATGATCCAAAGCAGCTTGCTGCAGGTGAACATTGCCTGAAATCACTTTTCGAACTGGTTCTGAAGCTGGGCGGAACCCTCTCCGGTGAACATGGTATCGGGGTCACGAAACGGCCATTTATCGATCAGGAGATTGACCCTGCTTCATTAAACCTGATGCGTGCTATCAAGCGCCAATTCGATCCACACCAGATCCTCAATCCAGGCATAGTCTTTCCTGATTAGTGATATTGTTTGTATAGAAAGTATTGTCTGAATAGGGTCTGGCGCTGCACACAGAGAGTTCGGTGTGGCAGGGCCGCACCCACAGTCACTACCCTGAGGGGAACGCAGTAACACATGATAGATTTTGTCGGTCTAAATGCTTGCTTTGTTGATGCAATCGTACCCCCCAAGTCGATGTTGAGGCTAAAAAAAAGCACTCCCCGCGAGAAACGGAGAGTGCTACCCAAAGTGGAGGAAGGCTAATCGATCGCTCTATTTGACGACCTGTATCTTGTCGAATACCGCATTGCCATATTCGTCTTCGACAGCGTAGTAGAGTGCTCCGGTAGTCAATGCACTATAGGGCAGCGATACGTTGCCATTGTGATCGGTATAACCATTGACCCATGTCTCCCCGGTCTGATTTGGTTGACCTTTCTCAGCAGGCTTCCATAGCCCTACCAGTGCATTGCTGACTGGATTGCCTCTCATATCGAAGACCTGAATCGGCAGTTCACAGAACTTGCAAATCTCAATTAGCTCAGGGATCTTCAGTTCGAACCTAATAGGGTTCTTGGTACGTATTTTCATATCAGGATCACCGAGGAGAAGATACATCCAGGCATTGTCCGAACCACTCAATGCCGCCATCTGCGCCTCACCCCGCTCGATGGCATGGGACTGGGTCAACAATCCCTCGTCATACACGGCTCTGAACATCCACTCATCCAGAACATGATTTTGAGAGGTGTATGAGGTTCTGGTGGCGCCATAATAAGAGGAGGCACCGGCATCAGCCAACTCCATCCACTCTTCGGCTACTGCATCATTGGTATCCAATCTGGAGTTGGTGCAGGCGAACGACCAGACCACCGGTGAACGCGATAAGGGATTCGACAAAGTCGCAATTTCCATGTCGTTAAAATATTCGTTGGTCTGATTCCAACTCGTGGCAGTAGCATCTCGACTGCCATGACCACGATAGGCCATCAAACCCACACCGTTATCGACTCGATTTACCACATCCGAATCGGTGACACCTGCCTGGGAACCGTAAAAAGTCTCAAAAATGGGGGCATCTGAATAGGCAAAGGTCCTCACTGTCTCATGGGCACCCTCATACTTCCCCGGAGCATTCTCTTTATGTGCCCACAGTCCGACCCGGTCATAACAACAGAACAGACTGGGATGGTCTTCATAGGTGAGGATTTTATTTACCTGGTTGGCAAGATCCGCCTCACTGTCTATCGACAATCTGCCCAGGTAGATCTCCTCATCCAGATCGTCACCATCGGTGGAAGCATACAAATCATCGGTCTGATCACCACCTGGAGATGTACAGTGAGGTATGACATCCGTATCACCTATCAGCAGCGTATAAGCATCGCGCCAATTGGGTATGGCAGCTTCCCAGGTCTCTATTGCATTGCGGATATCACTGCAAGTAGAGGCACCGATATCATCTGCCACATTCATTTCAGTGACTTTGAAACCTCGCGCTTTTTTCTGATCCACAAGTGGCTGGATCTCGTCGGCATAGGAGCTATCGGGATAGATGAAGAGATAATCGGCGGTATAGAACCGGAAATTTGGTACAAACACCTGCTCAAGATATTGCCAGTTGAGAAAGGTTTTTGATGCCATTAGGTCCCTTTCCTGGGTGATGGGCTCAAACTTTTCTGCCGCGCCATCATGTTCAACAATATAGGTGATGCGACTTGCCACTTGCAGTGTTTGAGTGGCAGGGTTCCACTGCACTGGCCAAGCCTCCCCATGGATAGCGGGAATACTTCTCAGCGTCTTGCTAATCTTATAGCGCTCCTCACCAAAGCTATCTGGCCAGTTACCATCGCTTGCATAGACTTTTTCATCCATAACAAACTTTTCCGGTGTACCTGTCCCCTTTTCACCATCGAGTTCAGGAACAGGTTGAGGCCAGACCAGGATATTCTCGAAACGTTGAACATCCTGCGGCTTAGCAGACATGCGTATCTCCCCTTCGCTATAGGGCACAGCCAAACTGAAGCGGTAAGAAGGCAAATCGGGGGAACCCAGTTGGTCATGGCTACCTAAACCTGGGATTTCGATCTTTTGATACTGTTTTCCATCCGGCCCCTGCTTGCTGGTCATCCAGTACCCGGGGATTGTGAGATCAAATACTGTCCTTTTTGTATTCGATGCTCTATCGTTTGTCTGTACCATGGCAAGCGCACCAGGTTTCTGGCTCTCATCCAGTGCGATCCAGCGGCGTTCCTCAACCTGACTCTTTTGTTCAACCACAGCCAATTGAGCGACTGGCTTAAATAGGGACACGTCTGATACACGGGTCAATCCTGCGGATAACTGACCTGAATACAGACTTACTGTAAACCCCAAAGCTAAAAACAAGCTCTTCTGTTGCATCTCCTTACTCCTTATTTTTTGATGTTGAGAACAAGCACCCAACGCCTACAGGCTAAGGATTACGCGATACAACAGCTGTGAAATATTCACACCCACGGTGTGACATACTTATCGAATCAGTGGAAGGGTCTTGCGGCAGAAGTACGTCCACATCCTGTCGCAGGCTGTGAACACCAGGAAAAACACCTGTAAGGCAAACAGCTCAGTTCAGTATCGAGCCGGTAACTGTTTATTGATGATGTAGTGATTTGAGCCAGAGGTGATATAACCGCCCTTAACCAGGTCTTTGAATATACGGCAAACCATTTCTCGTGAAGCGCCAATCCGGTTAGCCAGCTCTTGCTGGGTGATATGTCCTTCAATAACCATCAGGCCATCACGCTCGGTCGCCAGGCTCAGGAGGGTCTTGCTAAGACGTCCATAGACATCAGAGAGGGCCAGGCTCTTCACCTCATCAGTCAGGGTTCTCACCCTGTGCACCATATCTTTCAACAAATGGATACCGATATCGGGATTGCTCTTTAATACCTGGTGAAAGGCCTGCTTGGACATGATGGCCACGGTGGACTTAACCATCGTCATAATCGACGCTGAACGTTTATAATCATCAATCAGAGAGAGTTCACCAAAATACTCACCTTCCTCCTGATAGTTGATGATTGCCTCTTTGCCATTTTCATCATTGAGGTAGACCTTCACCCTGCCACTCAGAATAACGTAGAGCGAGTCGCTATTATCACCCTCAGAGAGAATAATGGTGTTTCTCGGATAGGTCCTACGAACCATCCGCTGCTCAATCAGGGCAAGATCTTTTGGATCCATACCCTCGAAGATGGAGACGTTCTCAATCATAATCGTATTATATACTCTCTATTCGAAAGCCATGCAGGGAGCGAACTCTCCATAAACTCCTGCGACGAACCACAATGTACTTGGAAACTATCCTTTTGTTATCGATATGATGTACACCGGGAAACACCTTACCAAGACTTTAACAGAAAAAATGCGAACTAACAGGTCAAAACCCATCTGTGCAGGGGATAGATTCATATTTCCGATCTCAATTGTCGGGTGGAATCTGTGTGAATAGAGAAGGTATTGCACGATCACTTGGCTTAGGGATGATGATCGGCATCCTCGGGGTGTTGATCAGCCTCATGCCGGGCACCTCGTCCTGGGAGGAAGGTATAGGACTGGGTCTGTTATTCAAAGTGCGTGGTTACCGCCCTCCCCCTCAAGATGTCGTGATTATTTCCATTAATGGACAAACAGGCGCGCAACTCGGGTTTGGTGAAGAGATACCGGAGTGGCCCCGCTCACTCCATACTGTATTGATCGATCGCTTGAATAATGCCGGTGTCGCAGTAATTGCATTCGACATCTTCTTCAAGAAGCCACGCCAGCCTGAATCGAACAAACCCATGGCAGAGGCTATGCAACGTGCCGACAACGTTCTGCTCGTTGCCTACCTCCAGCAACAGCGGATAGTCTCCGGTCAAGAGATTGTGTATATCGAACGGCTGATACGCCCAACTGAAATACTGGCTGAGGCAGCTGTCGGCATCGCCCCTTTTGTTTTACCGAAAATACCTGTCAGGGTCAGCCGATTTTGGACATTCAATGGTGAAAACATGTTGATGTCCCTACCTGCCGCAACACTACAACATAGGGTCGACCCCGATGGGTACTACCTACGTCAATTGTTACTGGCTATTGGAGAAGATCGAGACTTACCGACAAGCCGGCAAGATACCATCCACTGGTTGCGTGGGAATACACAGCTTCGAAAACGCTTACTTGAATCCCTTGATAAGGGGCAACCAGAAGATCTTCTGGCACAACAGCGTCTGCGTCTCAGATCACTGTTGAAACTCTACGATAGTGACAGCTACCCTTACCTGAACTTCTATGGTCCTCCCGGAAGCATTTCCACGCTGCCTATTCAGGAGGTCCTCGCTGCCTCACCGGAAGCACTTGCCAAGCTCAAGGATAAGATTGTGTTCGTTGGTTACGCAGGCACCTATCAACCAAAACAGAAGGATGGTTTCTACACCATTTTCTCACAACCCAACGGACTCGATTTAAGCGGCGTCGAGATCGCAGCCACAGCTTTTGCCAATCTACTAAAAGCTGAAACGCTATCACCCCTCGATAGAGTCAGCTCGATAGCCCTTCTCCTCACCTTTGGATTGGCGATAACCCTGCTATTCCGCTCTCTACCCGGTATCCCAGGCATCCTTGCCGGGATCGCCCTTGCCTGCCTCTATCTTAGCCTGGTCTACAATCTATTTACTCAACACAATCTATGGCTGCCCTGGTTCATCCCACTCGCCCTGCAGGCCCCACTGGCCCTGATTTTTAGTCTGACTTGGCACTATCGGCAGATGCGCAGTAGTCGTGAGCACCTACGCGAACTGTTTGGCTACTACCTGCCCGGGGATGTCATCGACCGCTTGGCCCAAAGCAATAAGCAGCCACTGACAGAAAGCAGTTCGGCGTTTGGTGTGTGCCTGGCATCCGATGCACAAAATTACACTAAGTTTGCGGAGACCATGGAACCCATGGCACTGCAGTCATACCTCAATCGCTACTACGAAATATTATTTAAACCCGTCAGATCTCGAAAGGGCGTAGTGTCCGATGTGGTCGGTGATGCGATGTTGGCAATATGGCCGGCAACAGAACCGGATCGTTCCCTGCAACAGAAAGCATGTGAAGCGGCATTGGATATCAACCGGTCACTCCAGGAGTCTGACCTAGATCCCATACTCTTCACTAGAATGGGCCTGCATGCGGGGAAGTTGGTGATGAGCCATGTAGGTGCTATCGATCATTTCGAATACCGAGCTGTGGGCGATATGGTCAACACGGCTTCGCGAATTGAGAACCTCAACAAACTACTCGGCACCTCAATTCTCGCCTCCATTGATTTTGTGGAGGGATTGCAGGGTATTGTTACTCGAGAGCTGGGGAAATTTGCTGTAGCCGGAAAGCAACACTCGATTACCATCTTTGAGATTGCATCATCAAGCAAACTCGCTACTCCCCAGTTACGAGAATTACATAATGCATTTGCTGCAGCACTAGCGGATTGGCATAGTGGCGAGAGAGAACAGGCCTACGAAAAATTCAAAATCATTCTTCAAAACCACCCCAGTGACGGTCCTACAAACTACTATCTTCAGCAATATCGTGAGCGTAGAAGCTCACGAAAAAACCTCATGGATAACTGAACTGAATCAGCTAGAATCTCTACCATATTCATCAGAAAATCTAACAATATCGTCCTCACCAAGATAGCTACCCGTTTGTACTTCAACTATCTCAAGAGGGATCAGGCCAGGATTCTCAAGACGATGTCTGGTTCCTAATGGGATATAAACAGACTGGTCCTCAGTCAACATCATCTCCTTATCCCCTTTGGTGATTTTCGCTGTCCCTTTGACTACCACCCAATGCTCAGCTCGATGGTGATGTTGCTGCAGAGAGAGACTGGCTCCGGGATTGACAACAATACGTTTTACTTTGAAGCGATCACACTCATCAACTGTCTCGTAGTTACCCCAGGGGCGATAGACCCTGACATGACTGATATGTTCACAGCGACCAGAAGATTTCAACTGCTCAACGATCTCTTTTACATCCTGCACATGGGATTTATCTGCCACTAAGACTGCATCGGCTGTTTCTACAACAATGAGATTATCGATACCGAGTCCGGCAATCATGCGATTCTCACTGCGCAGGTAGCTATTGCTGACATCCTTCACCAGCACATCACCTTGTATAACATTACCATTATTGCCTTCAACCACAGCCACATCCGCGAGTGCAGACCAGGACCCGACATCATTCCAACCAGCATCCATCGGGACTACCACCGATTTATCCGTCTTTTCCATCACTGCATAGTCGATAGACTCAGCGGGACAAGCAGCAAACGCCTCCCTATCCAGACGCAGAAAGTCCATATCAGGTCTATTTGCCTCATACGCTTTGCGAGCTGCCTGCAGGATCTCGGGAAAGAAAAGCTCGAGTTCAGCCAGATAGGCCTCTGCCTTAAAGACGAACATCCCACTATTCCAATAGAAGTCGCCAGAAGCCAGATAGGTCTTTGCTGTCTCTAAATCCGGCTTTTCTACAAACTCTGCAACAGGATATGCACTGTTAGTCGAACCTTTACTCTCCTTACGGATATAACCGTATCCTGTTTCAGGTTTATCAGGAACAATGCCGAATGTAACCAGGCTACCGTTACCGATACTATTCAGCCCTGTCAGTATCGCTTCATTAAAACGCTCGTTATCTCTGATGATATGGTCCGAGGGTGTTACCAGTAACACTGCGTTCTCATCCAATGATTTAGCATGAAGTGCGGCACAGGCGATGGCTGGCGCTGTATTTCTGCCTACCGGTTCGAGCATGATTCCCGATGGTTTCATATCGAGCTGACGTATCTGTTCAGCCACCATAAAGCGGTGCTCTTCATTACAGACGACCAATACATCTCCCACATCGGGTATAGCCGACATCCGCTCAACGGTCTCTTGAAAGAGAGAGTGGTCGTCGATAAGCGGAATGAACTGTTTAGGATAGGCGCTTCGAGAGAGTGGCCAAAGCCGAGTTCCAGATCCACCGGATAAGATGACTGGGATGATCATAGCGTTCTCCACCCTTCAAGAATGTTCATACAGATTTCATTCATTTCTCGTACTCTAGCTTCACTGTCTGATTCAGTATAACAGCGAAATTCCGGCGCATTGCCTGAAGGTCGCAAATGCACGATTTCTCCCTCGTTGAAGGTTATTCGTACACCGTCTGTCAGGTCGATTTCACTAACCTGACCAAATGTATTGTCAAAGGCCTCAACAATCGCCTGACTGTCATTGGCAATATCACCACTTTGAAAACGAGCTAGCATCTGCTGGCTCAGCTCAGTAGGAAACGCTTTGAGCCGATCACTATGGGTAAAACGGGCCGGTAAACTGTTCACTAACGCTGAAATAACCAGATTACTTTGCCTGGCTAACATCAGAATACTCAGTATAACAATCACAGCATCCCGCGTAGGTAGTGGCTCCAATATTTGGTCATTCAGCATTAAACGATCAGCTGAAAGAAAACCTCCATTGGCTTCATAACCCACAACCGCCTGTCTACCCTCTCGGAGTAGCGCCTGCATTGCAGTTATCACAAAGGGTGACCCGATACGAGTCCGCACAACACCCTCAAACTTAGCCGACAGTTCGACAGCACTATTACTACTGACTGGTGTCACGACCCATCTCGCATCGAGAAAGTCCGCACAAAGGATACCTGCCACATCACCACGTAACCATTGACCACTCTCATCACTGATCAGAGGCCTATCTCCATCACCATCGGTGGAAACAACGCTGTCCAGCTTAAACTCCTGAGACCAGGCTTTGCCAAGGGCGATATCCTGTGGGCGAATCGCCTCGGTATCCACCGGGATGAATGTATCGGAATAACCTAGTCGAACAACGTCTGCACCAACACCTTGAAGAATCTCAATAAGCGACATTCGTGCCACACCGGAGTGCTCATACAATCCAACACGCAACCCCTTAAGAGCGTCTACTCCAATAAAATCGATATACCGTCTCACATAGGCGTTATGCGCGCTGCTGTCTACAGCAGGCAAGGCTGGTGGTTCATTAAATGCCCCGTTAACATCAAACAGCTGTTCCGGAAGAGAGACCTGCTGTTGGCGAATCCCTAGCTCGTCCTGTTTGAGGATCTCCCCATCCGGCCTGTTGAATTTGATACCGTTTCGGTCATCTGGGATATGACTGCCTGTCACCATGATAGAGGGGATATCGTATTGAATACCAAACAGTGCCAATGCAGGTGAGGGAATAAAACCAGTATTGATTGGGTTAAAACCACATTCCGATATTGCCCTATAGACCGCAGCCATTATGCCAGGTGTACTTGGGCGGAGGTCACCAGCGAAAGCCACCTGCCCTCCTTTTGTAATCAGGTTTTCTTGATGCAAGTATTCCAGGAATGCCACTGTATAGGCGTAACAAATCCGATCTGTCATAGCATTGACCAGACCACGAGCACCGCTGGTGCCGAACTTGACGCCAGACTGTTCCATCAGCGTTGCAATAGATAGTTTTTCTTTGTTCATAGCACCCAAAACAAGCTATTTCTAAAAGGAAAATTAGAAATTAAGTAGACATTTTTTTAGAGAGGTGTTTCGACTATCAATCAGCTCAACATATTATTAAATTTGTCACTGGTTGCACTCTATCTTACTTTTCACTGTAGTACTTTTTAAATAACAGCTTTGCCGTTTCACGATTAAAGTCAGTGACACGTGTGTTTTTCTTTTGACTCTCCAATGTCGCCTGCGACTGCAATTGTCCTGCAATTTTTGAATCACCTGAAAGAGTAGGTACCTTTTGACTGAGCACTGCGTTATCGGTTTCACTGCCAGAAGATCCTGTAGCAGCCTTATCCTCCAACATCTTTGTTACCAAAGCACTATCTAGCAGCAGTTTTTGATCAGCGAATCCATACACAAGGGCTGTGTCACAAAGTGTGTTGATAATACGGGGTATGCCTCCACTGGCATTGTAGATGAGTGTTGACGCACTCCTGGTAAACAATGGCTTGGTCCCACCTGCCAGGCGGGTACGATGGAAGATATAGACACGGGTCTCTTCCTCATCCAAGGCCGTGAGGTGGTAATCGATAGAAATGCGCTGCTGAAACTGGAGCAATTCCTTCTGCTTCAGTATCTCACGAAGTTGAGGCTGTCCTACCAGGATAATCTGTAAAACCTGGTGTTTGTCTGCATTGATATTGGAAAGCAGACGCAGCTCCTCTAGCACATTAGCCTGTAAATTTTGTGCTTCGTCGATAATAAGCACGGTACGTTTATTTGCAGCATACTGCTCAATGAGAAACTGGGTAAATAGATCGTGGAGGCCGATCTTCTCTTTTTCGCGGTAGTCCAGGCCAAAGGCGAGCAACACCCATTGCAGGATCTCTCCCATGTCCCGATGACTGCTGCTGACAAGCCCGACAGTAATGTCATCTTCCAATTGGTTGAGCAGATGGCGAACCAGGGTTGTCTTTCCACTACCGACTTCACCCGTTACCACCGTAAAACCAGCCTGGCTTACGAGACCATATTCCAATGCAGCAAACGCCGAACTATGCTTCTTCCCAAGAAAGAGAAAACTGGGATCGGGCAATAAGGTGAATGGCTTTTCAATTAAACCGTAAAACTTTTCATACATCCGTTGCTCTCGCCTTGAGTTACTGTTTTATCCGTAAATAATTTAGGGAAATATTGTCTCACGTTGCCCCAATTTTCGGCAATGGGCTAGTATGGGCTGCCTGGAATACACTAAAGAACATTTTGTATTCCTTTGTAAAGTATAGACATTTATCTGTTTCTAGATTGTAAAAGTGTATATAGGATACTAATTTAGAATCCTGTATATCTTCGATAGCGTCTCAGAAAAGGCCAATCGCAGAATATACCAGTGTAGTGTCCCACACGAGAAATATCAGTGACTTCGGTCTTCCATGCACAGTTTTAAGGAGGCTTGCCATTCAGGCATTTTTAGACCAAAGGTCTCTTCCAACTTTGTATTGTCGAGCACTGAATAGGCTGGACGTCTTGCTGGTGTGGGATATTCATGGGTCGGTATTGCTTGGATATTACACTCCACATCCATCAGTTCCCGTATTCGACAGGCAAAACCATACCAGCTGGTTTCTCCTGCAGCCGTCAGGTGGTAAATGCCTTGCAGTCGTGCAGAGTCGGCAGGATCCAAACGCAGTTGATTCACAATCTGTGCCGTTGCTTCAGCAATCATCCGGCTCCATGTCGGTGCGCCGATCTGGTCATCCACCACACTTAGCTGATCCCTCTCTTTAAAGAGCCGCATCATGGTGTTCATGAAATTGAAGCCATGATTTCCATAGACCCAGCTGGTGCGAAAAATCAGTGCATTTGCTCCACTGGCCAGAACTCTCTGTTCACCATCCAGCTTAGTCTCCCCGTAGACACTGAGGGGACCGGTGGCCTCCTCTTCCCGATAGGGTTTGCTGGTATTACCTGAAAAAATAAAATCGGTTGAGTAGTGGATCAGGGTCGCGCCTTGTTCAGCAGCCAAGATGCCCAACTGTTCCGGTGCTTCGGCATTGAGCTGATGCGAAAGCTCAACCTCTGCCTCTGCCTCTGCCTTATCTACCGCAGTGTGAGCAGCTGCATTAATGATGAAGTCCGGACGTATTCGCTGAATCATCGCTGTGACAGCATGTCTGTCCAGGAGGTCCAGAGCCGGACCATAGCCGCCACATAGCGACGTAGCAACTACTTCGCCAATAATCCCCAGGGTTCTTTGCAACTCCCAACCCACTTGGCCATCACAGCCAATCAGAAGAATTTTTGGTCGATCCGCAGTCACTATCATCCTAGAATCCACAGTTAAACATGGATTTGTGAGAAAAACGCACTATTTGGTTTGGCATATTGTTACCTTACATTAGATATCAGCGGTCAACTGTGGAATCTAGGATTATAAATATCCTTAGGGTTGGTAGTGAGGAAGTTGTTCGACAGGTATCTCATTCAGGAGAGGGGCGTCACGATCTTTATCGGCGAGAACAGGGCTCAGATCGCCAGGCCACTCGATACCAATCTGAGGGTCGTCCCAGCGTACGGAAAACTGGGTTTCCGGATGATAGTAATCGGTACACTTGTAGGAGAAGATCGCATCTTCACTCAGTACCAGGTAACCATGGGCAAAACCAACCGGCACATAGAATTGATGGTGGTTGGTCTCTGACAGGTGTACACCGACCCATTGACCGAACCAGGGGGACCCTCGACGTACATCAACAGCAACGTCAAATACCTCCCCGCGTATGACCTGTACCAGCTTGCCCTGACCAAACGGATTTTGAATGTGCAGACCACGCAATACGCCCCGTTGCGAAAAGGCTTGATTATCCTGTACGAAGCCTCTTGGCAAGCCTTCTTCCGCGTAACGGTCAGCCTGCCAGCTCTCCATAAACCAGCCCCGTTGATCCCCGAAAACCGGCGGTTTTAGCACCACCGCACCTGGTATTTTTGTAGCCATCAATTCCATTGCTAAATTCTTCTCTCGCACAAGTTCAGCAGATATTGACCGTAACCATTCTTACTGAGCGCTTCGCCCATCCGCTGCAATTCGGTGACATCTATCCAGTTTTGGAGGTAGGCGATCTCCTCAGGACAGGCAATCTTCAATCCCTGACGCATTTCAATGGTCTCGATGAAGTTGCTTGCCTGAATCAGGCTCTCGTGGGTACCCGTATCAAGCCAGGCAAATCCGCGTCCCATTTTTTCCAATTGCAACTGGCCCTTGATGAGATAGAGCTTGTTAAGGTCAGTGATTTCCAGCTCTCCCCGTGGAGAGGGTTTCAGAGAGGCAGCCAATTCTGATACCTGATCATCATAGAAGTAGAGCCCAGTCACTGCCAAGTGAGTCTTCGATCTCGTGATGTCTTTTAGGCGTCCCAGGCCTAAAAGACACTCGATCTTTGACAACCTATTAGTGCCCCGGACGGTCCTGGTCACTGACACTACGTGATCACATCGCAAGCTCGTGACCACTCCGCCGTCAGTTCCCAAATGACTGGACGCCGTGTTCGGATGCTCGCTTTGCATCCCCTCTGGCGCAAGGCACGACGGGTCTACAGTCTCGCCTCACGCCTACCGGGGACTAACCGCCTCGGCTTTCAGCCTTCCTTGGCGCTCAGCGATAGTTGGATTGTGGATTTTCGGGTTTCTCCTCTAAACCAATTACCTGACCACTCTTATCAAACTCAGCAACACCATAGCGTTCCGGGTCCTTGACCCAATAACCAAATACAGTCGCACCCACAGTCAGTGTAACTGCACGCTTCAATGACTCAACCAAACCTGTACCATAGTAGATATTGTCACCGAGAATCAGGCAACAAGGATCGCCAGCGATAAACTCCCTGCCAATTAGAAAAGCCTGAGCCAGCCCGCCAGGTTCAGGCTGCACAGCGTATTCAATCCGGATACCCCACTGACTCCCATCACCAAGCAATCCTTTAAACAGCGAGGCATCCTGGGGTGTCGTAATGATCAGAATCTCCCGAATCCCTGCCAACATCAGCGTTGACAGAGGATAGTAGATCATTGGCTTGTCATAGACAGGCAGCAGCTGTTTTGAGATCGTCAAGGTGAGTGGATGAAGACGGGTACCCGAACCACCCGCTAAAATAATTCCTTTTGATACTTGTTTACCCATCATCCCTGTCCCAATCTCTCGCCTCTGTAACTACCGTCCAGTACCCGTTGACACCAGGCTGTGTTGTCCAGATACCAACTGACCGTTTTTCGCAGACCTGTTTCAAAGGTCTCTTGGGGAGTCCATCCCAACTCCCGCTCCAGCTTACTGGCATCAATAGCATAGCGTTGGTCGTGACCCGGTCGATCCTTGACAAATTCTTTCAACTGATTGTGCGGTCTATAGGGCGAATCAGGCACCAATTCATCCAACAATTCACAGAGTGTCTCAATCACTTCAAGATTGGTCATTTCATTATTACCACCCACGTTATAGACCTCACCGGGTCTACCCGCATCGAGCACCCGCCAGATTGCACTGCAATGATCTTCAACATAGAGCCAATCCCGCACATTACTGCCGTCACCATAGATCGGCAGCGCTTCGCCCGTGAGCGCCTTCTGAATAAACAGCGGGATGAGTTTTTCAGGGAATTGGTAAGGACCGTAATTGTTGGAGCAATTGGTGGTCAGTACAGGCATTCCATAGGTATGATGCCAGGCACGCACCAGGTGGTCCGATGCCGCTTTCGAGGCCGAATAGGGTGAATTCGGCGCATAGGGTGTGGTCTCGGTGAACAGACCCTCTGCACCGAGCGAACCATAGACCTCATCTGTAGAGACATGTAGAAACCGAAAGTCTGCAGCCTCATCCGTTGCCAGTTTCGACCAATAAGCCCGCGCGCACTCCAACAAGTTAAAGGTGCCACCGATATTGGTATCAATAAACTCAGCCGGGCCATCGATGGACCGATCTACATGGCTTTCAGCCGCAAAGTTCACAACTGCAGCAGGGCTAAACTGTTCAAACAGCTGGGTGACTAAAGCTTTGTCTTGAATCTGTCCCTGGACGAACTGATGACGAGGATTTTCCCGGAGTGACTTGAGCGTATCCAGGTTGCCCGCATAGGTCAGTGCATCAAGATTGACCACCTGCAGTGCCTGCTTGGCCATGAGATGGTGGATAAAGTTACCACCAATGAAACCGGCGCCGCCGGTCACGATTATGGTTTTCATTCTATAATGCCATTAATATCTGTATGTTACGATAAATCCATGTCATCCATGACTGCGGCATTATACAGAGAGTCGTCACTGACAACTATGTGATTTTTTTGATATTTATTATTGTGGACCTGAATCCGTGAGTTCATCACGGGCACATCGTGCATCATTCTGGGATTTTTTTAAGGAAGGCTTTCGCATCTTCAATACCATCGAATGCTTTTTCAGCCGATAGCGCAGCAGTGGTATGACGTTTAGCCATATCCATTCGGCCCTGTTGATAGTAAGCAAGTCCAAGATGATAATCGATTTCAGGAATACCTGAACCGGCTCTAGCCGCACGCTCAAGTATTGAGATCGCCCGATCTACCTCACCTCGCTTAATATAGACCCAACCAAGCGTATCAAGGATGACTGGGTTTTCCGAAAGTTCAAAACCATCAACCAGCCCCAGTGCCTGATCCAGTTTTTCCTGGTCTGGCTCTCCCTTGAGTAGAATCATAGCGAGATTATTCGATGCCAATAGGTGCTTCGGGTTTTTCTCAAGGATTCTTTGATAGATTTGAACAGCCTCACCCGGCTGACCTGTCATAGTCGAAATATTCGCTAATTCCACGCCTAAAACCGGGTCTTCCGTTTTGTCAAAGCCCTGCTTCAAAAGTGCCACTGCCTCAGCTTTTTTTCCTTCCAGCAGTCTGATTTTAACCAGATTTCTATAGGGCGTTGGCCACTCTGGCTTAATAGCGATTACCTGCTTAAAGGCATTTTCTGCCTCACTCAGTTGCTTCTGTGAGAGATGCACCTCACCCTTCAGATTAATGGCAAGGAAGTGGTTGGGATTCGTCTTGACTACCCTGTCAATTCGCTGAAGGGCATCATCGGGTTTCTTCAAAGCAAAGTAGCTTTTTGCCAGAACGACCAAGGCCTCAATTGAGTCAGGTTTTAAGGTCAAGGCTTTCTCAAGATCAGCAATACTCTGAGAAGCCAACCCCTTCTCCTGAAGAGAGACCCCCCGGTAGTAGTAGCCAAGTGGATTCTGCGGGTATTTAGTGACAAATATCTCTGCGATAGCTGCCAGCTCATCCCAGTGCTCGAGCTTATCGCGAACCATTGCAAGCCCCTGAAGGACTTTCAGGTTTTCAGGGGCAAAACGACGCATCTTCTCCAGCACGACAACCGCATCATCAAACTCACCTGTATTGATGAGCAGTTGTACCAATTCAAAGTTGGCCGCCGCCTCCTCAGGCTGGATCTTGATTGCATCCTCCAAACCCTGTCTCGCCAGTTCGACCTCACCTTTTTTCAAATGGGCTCGTGCCTTCAGACGATGTGCCTTGACGTAGCCGGGGTCTTCCCGTAGCAAGGTACGCAGATCCGCAATACCTTTGTCGGGATCATTGCCCATCAGGGCAATGCCGGCACGTATCATCAAGGCATCCTTATATTTCGGATCAATCTCAAGGACCTCCTCAATCAGCTTACCGGCTTCCGATAGTGCTTCATCCTTGATCAGGATACTTGCCTTGATAGTCCTGGCCTGGAGACCCTCTGTTGCCTGATCGGCTGAATTAATGACATCAGAAAGCACATTGAGTGCTTCGGATTTGCGATTCACACCCAGATAATACTTTGCCAATTCGAGTTTTAACGCGTAGTTGCCAGAACGACTACCGGCGTACTCCTGCAACAGTGATTCGGCACTCGCCAGCTCACCACTATTCTTCAGTAGAGAAATCAGCGACAACTTTGCATCTGTGTTATCAGGTAGATCCTCAATGGCCTGCTTGAGTACTTTTTCAGCCTGCCGGGTATCTCCTTTTTCTTTATAGTAGCTGGCAAGGTGCAGACGATTCTGTAGATCATCCGGTTTTAATTTGATTAAATCCGATAAGACAGATACAACCTCCTGTTCGTTTTTTGCCTGGGCATAGAGTCGTGCCAACAGCAGGTAAGAGGCCACACGCTCCTTGTTTTTTGCAAGTGACTCCTTTGCGATTTTTGTTGCACGCTCCAAATCACCCTGGTCAGCATAGAGTGCCGAGAGCAGTGAGGCGGCCTCAGGATTATTTGGGTCTGACTCGATAGCCGCTAAAACCTCGCTGATAGCTGCATCTTTATCTCCCATCTTGGCCCTGGTAAAGCCCTTTAAAACCAATGCAGACGAATGAGCAGGCTCCACCTTTAAGGCAGCTTCAGCCGCTGCAAGCGCTTTCTCCTCTTCACCTGCCATCGCGTAGATTGTGCCCAAATGAACCTGAGCATCCACATGATTCGGATTAAGTTCTGTCGCCCTGAGAAAGAGCGCATAGGCCTTGGGCCAGTTCTCCTCTTTCTCCTCAATCTGCCCGAACATGAAGTAGGCATCAGCATCTTTAGGGTCGATCTGCAGAACGTTTTTGAACTCCAGACGTGCCTTGGTGAAGTTGCCTTGATCAAAGAGATTCATACCACGGTTGAAGTACTTATCTTTACGTTCGGCAGTATCTGAGCAGGCTGACAATAGCAGCACCGCGAGTGAAATAAGGCAGAAAAGCGTGGCTTTAAATAACTGAAGCTGAAAGGATGGCTTCCTTTTCATTGAGTAATCCTATGGAATCTATAAAACCTTAACGGGTGATTTTGAGGGATATGGGTGATTTAATCTACACCAAATGACTCTCACAATGATGTTAAATATGTAAAAGATGATGGAATTCACTCAACAAGCCAATAGACCATGGAGTGAATACCGTATTGCAGTCAGGGTTCATTAAAGTTCAGTAGCCAGGTAACTCGATAAGTCACCATGTAGGGTGAGGCCAGCCGCACCGTCCACTCGGTCTACAGATACACCTCATTAGGATGAGATATGGCGATTTTTACTACTCTATCGTTTTGATCAGCCATTAACTCAGTATATTTGGCATATTCCCGTGAGATTCAATCTCGTGGATAAGAACAACAACGACGTGCTTATTCGGGGATATAAGCCCCCAAGCGAGGCACAACCTCACTTGCAAATTCAACCAAACGCCGATCTCCATCTTCCCAGTCCTCTGTTGCACCAATCGTGGTCGTCAATCTTACTAAAGCGCCATCGGTACGGTGTTGGTTCAATCCATCCTGGAAAAGATACCACTTCACCAGCCACTCATTGGTTATCCCACGCCCACGCTGTTGAAACCAATAGTAGACAAGCTGCTTGAATTCGCCTCGCTTGATGACCAACCTGTTGACCCGTAAAGGCTGTCCCTTCATCTCCAAACCAGGTATGCCAACTTGAGTCACTTCATCAATTTTCCAGCCGCCACCTGGAATGCAGGAACGTGGACTATGAGCTGCAGAACCCGCTTGCTGGGAGGCATAGTAGGCCACATAGAAATTGACCCTTGACCCCACCGGATTGACATAGTCCCCGATCAGATAGTCATCCAATTTCAACGAATCAAGGTAGATCTCCTCCAAACGCCCATCACTACCCTTCCATTCACCCACCTGCAGGGGAAACTCGCTAAAGGCCTGGCGATCAGGCTGGATCTCTTGCTGAGCCTGGACATAGACTGAACTCAACCCAATCAGAACAACCGAAGCCAGGATACCATAGTGTACGGCCGTCACCGGTCTGGCACGGAATTCAATGCCAGCCGGTAGCGCCTTGGGAAACTCCAGTCCAAATACCTCTGAGAATCGACGCCTAGTGCCACCCATTCGGGCCAATAACGCCATCTCCAACAGCAGGATAAAAAAACAGGCCATGAATATGACCCAGCCTTCAAAGTAGTGTAAGAAACCATCGGCCTGCTCCTGGCCCCAGTTATCAACCAGAATACCGATCACACCAATCCGGAAGCTATTCATAAGAATGGTGATAGGAATGCTGGAGAGAAATACAACTACCCTTTTCCAGAGTTCAACTCTGTAGAGATAAGCCGCCAGAAAGGCCAGGCTTACCAAAGGGAAAAGATAACGCAGTCCATTGCAGGCTTCGACCACCTGGAGCTTGTAATTGCCTAAATCGATGACGTTTCCTTCGAGAAAAACACTGATACCGAACCAGCGAATCACTTCCACCCCCAGTTCGGAGGAGATGAGCTGTAATTTCCCTGAAAGATTATTGTAAATAAATGAAGGAAGCGGAACGATGAAAAATAGCAGAAAAAGGGGACCGGCAACCAACTTGAATGCCTGCCACCCCATAAGCGCCAAAGCAAGACCCAGGACGGAGAGCACCAGGGCATACTGAACCAGGGTAAAAGTAGTGGCAATCTCTCCCATGAAGAAGAGGAATCCTGCAACCAGAATGCCAGCCACCCCAACCCATGATGGACTGAATTCAACCTCAATCAGTCGATCCCTTCGCTGCCAGATCAGGTAGGCAGAAATAAATGGAAGAAAATAGGCATAGCCATACTCCTCCTTGTCACTCCAGCGAACGAGCATATCTGTAATGCCATCCCAGAATCCGTAGGTCAGGAGAGCTGCAGAAACGCTAACCAATCCCCAGATCATAGGGGGGTTGCTCCAGCCGGTAGGTGTTGTCAGTGTCGCCATGCTAATAGTTGTATAGTTGTCGCAGCGTATGTATACCATCAATCCAGGTTTGAATCCGAATCAAATTCTTCCCTGGTTCACATTCTTAAATGTTCTCTGTTTTCCAGTAACCACCGATAGGTATGCTGAATTCCGTCCTTCAATGTAGTTTCAGCCTGCCAACCAAGAGAAGTCAGTCGACCAATATCCAATAGCCTTTAAGGCGTTCCATCCGGCTTACTTGTATCGAGTTCGAGGCGCTCATGATATCCAATCACATCACCGACTATTTTAGCTAGTTCTCCGATCGCAATATCATCCCCAACACCGATATTCACCCTATCTGTAAAACCGCTCTTGTTCATCACATAGACACAAGCATCGGTCATACCATCAACATAGAGAAACTCCCGGCAGGGTGTTGCCGTTACCCAGACAACAATCTTTCCATCACTCCGTTCCTTTGCCTCGTGAAACTTACGAATCAGGGCAGGTAAAACATGGGAATTCTGTAGATCGAAAATCGCTGGGACCATAGAGATTGGTAGGCTCAACAGAGACATACTCTATCCCATACTGGCAATTTTTGGTTTCATACATCTTTATGTCCGCAATTTTGGCAATTGCATAGGGCACATTGGTTGGCTCCAACGACCCTGTCAAAAGATACTCTTCCTTCATGTGTTGTGGACAGTGCTTGTGTTAAATGAAGGAGCCAAGAAACACCAATCTTTCACCTCTATGGACATAAACGTTAGTTTATCGTAAGCGATCAATAAACAGCATCTACTCTGCACAGTACCCCCAGTCTATTCTGTTCCCATCGAATTCAACAGGAGTAACAGATGGCCAG
>JAIVEQ010000056.1 GCA_023838465.1 Candidatus Thiodiazotropha sp. | reverse complement strand
TTTCGTACACTGTAAATGCCTACAAGGCTATACTATGCTGCACATAATTGAATATTATGTCGTTGCGAAATCCGGATATAGCCCTTTTTATTTGCGGTTCGTATTGTGAAAGCCGCAAGATATTTACAGCAGAATCATAGAGAGTTTGTTCTTTCTAAGCAGTTGTTACGTTCAGGTACCAGTATTGGTGCAAATATTGAAGAAGCAATGGCCGGCCAAAGCAGAAAAGATTTTATTGCTAAAATGGCCATCGCTTCAAAAGAAACGAGAGAAACTCACTATTGGATACGTTTACTGATAACAACAGGTTATCTGAAAGATGGTAGAGAAGCTGAAATGACACTGATGAATGACTGTATTGAATTATCAAAAATGTTGACTTCAATTGTCAAAACGAGCCAAGAGAACTAACCGATGGCAAAACCATTTCAAAATTCAAAATTCAAAATTCAAAATTCTCCTGTTGAGCACAGTGATTCCGGTTCGATTCTCAGCCCACTAAAGGCACTACAATTCTTAGCCCGCAAACCTGTCACCGTCCCTCTGGAGCCCAGGCCAGCCGCTGCCAACTATCGTGGTTTTCATCTCAACGACCATGAAAAGTGTATTGGTTGCAGTTCCTGCCAAAAGGTCTGTGACAATGCTGCCATCACTATGGTCAAGGTTCCTCATCTGCCTGAAGATCCGGTTAACGGTATTCGTAACCTGCGCCCAGCCATCGATTATGGACGCTGCTGCTGGTGCGCCCTGTGCGTCGATATCTGCCCAACCAGCGCCATCTCCCTGTCACGTGAGTATGTCCATATCTGTACACAGGAGGAGATTGACAGCTATTTCATCCTGCCTAATGAAACCGGCATCCATGGTGAATTCTGCGGCCAGGGGTGGCAAAAAAGCGCTGACTCGGATCTGCTCGATTTGGAACGCCAGCCAATGGCCGAGGTAGAGCCAGCAGCACGCATCGATAACTTCGATGAGATTGTCAACGGGTATACAGACCAACAAGCATTGATCGAAGCTTCCCGTTGCGTGCAGTGTGGTATGTGCCACGATGCCTGCCCCACCCATATGGATGCACCGGAATACATTCGCGCCATCTGGCAGGGGAAGCCCGAGGAGGCGGTGCGCTGGATCTACAAAAGCAATCCTTTTTCACATGTCTGCGGCCGAGTCTGCACCCATCGTTGTGAAGATGCCTGCTCCATTGGCAGACGTGGGCAACCGGTCTCTATTCGTTGGCTGAAACGCTATGCGATGGATTCAGTGGATCATCAGCGTGTCAAAGAGATTGTGGCTGAGGGCAAGGTGGATTATTTAAGTGGCCATCGAATCGCTGTTATCGGTGCTGGTCCTGCAGGGCTGACAGCGGCATACGATCTGGTCCTCAAAGGCCATGAGGTCACTGTCTTCGAAGCCAGGAGTTATGCAGGGGGGATGCCTCGTTACGGTATCCCCGAATACCGTCTGCCTTATGAGATGCTCGATCGGGATATCGATGTGATCACCTCACTCGGGGTGAAGATCGAGATCAATACCCGGGTTGGTAGCGATATCAGTATGGATCAACTACAGGCTGATTTTGATGCCGTAGTACTCGCTATCGGCCTCCACCTGGGACGTTCCACCCGGATTCCCGGTGCTGAGCACAAACAGGTCACTAAAGCTGTCGATCTGCTGCGCAATATTACAGACGGTGACAAGTTCAAACTACCTGAGCAGGCTGTAGTGATTGGTGGTGGCAACGTAGCTATGGATATCGCCCGCAGTCTGGCCCGCCTGCAGAAACAGAAATTTGGTGAGGTAAAAGTCACCGTCACTGCTCTCGAAGATAGGGCTCATTTTCTGGCCGACCCGGTGGAGATAAAAGAGTGCAGTGAGGAAGGCATTGATATCTTCGATGCCCGCGGTCCTCAAGAGTGTATTGTCGAAAAAGGCAAACTCAAGGGTTTACGAACATGGAAGGTTCGCTCTATTTTTGACGAGCAAGGAAGATTTGCACCCGCTTATGACGAGAGCGACGAGCTTGTTCATGAGGGTGACATGATCATTGAGGCCATTGGGCAAATGTCGGATGTCAGCATACTTGGGGAACATTTGACCGAGGAATTGGAGTGGAGCCGAGGCCGTATTCAGGTGGATGATAACGGCCATACCTCAGTCGATTGGTTCTGGGCAGCAGGAGACTGTGTCAAAGGTCCGGACGTTGTGCATGCTGTTGCTGATGGCCACAGGGTAGCAGCCAGCATTGAGCGATGGCTGGTTGGAAGACAGAAATAATTTTGAATTCTAAATTATGAATTATGAATTCTGGAGTTCGCTATGCTCACATTATATTTAATTAGGCTGCGCGCAAAGCACATACTTCAATTTAAAATTGTTTACCGGAGGATTGCATGACAGAAGGCCACAGTAGCGGTTACGAAAGACTGCAATCGAAGAAAAGCCTTGCAGAGATCCTTGAGATCGCGGTTGAGTTCGAGCGCACTGCACGTGATTTCTATACTGACTTGATTCCCAAAGTCAGTAAGCAGATACGTTATCTGGTGGAGGAGTTGGCCGAGGAGGAGCAGCACCATTTTAATCTGTTCAACGAACTCAAGTCGCGACCCGATATTGAACAGCTTTTTCAGGCAATGGTCGACACACCTGCCAGCGACCAGCGATTTTCCGACGCCATACACCTTCCCGATTTGGGAGAAAAACCAGATGACCAGGCAGTCCTGCAATTTGCCTTGGGACGTGAGCATGCCGCTATGGAACAATACCGCTCATTGGCAGAAAGCACTGATGAGGGACCGATCAAGGAGTTATTTCTGTTTCTCGCCAATGAAGAGACCCTGCATAAAAACCAACTGGAAAAGCTCTATTACGAGACTATCCACAGTGGTGGTGTTTGACCAAGCTCAAAAAATCTTATGAATTTCCTTATTTGTAATGGCGCTTTGGCCATATTAGGCTACTCTTATGTAGTAATGGAAACTACCCTATTTTCTTGGTTGGCAAGCTAAGAAAGCACTCTGTTAACACAACGTATAGTGTGTTCATGGCAGAACCCTATGCCATACAGAGGACTAAATGAAAAAGCGACACTTTGTGGGTGCATTCCAGCACCCCATGCACTTCTGGGTCTTTGATTTACACTTTCCAGTATCCATACTTTTATTCCTATTTCTGTGGCCTGGCGTAAGCAATGCCAACCCTCAAACCATATCAATCGATCTCGATCAGGCCATAGCCACCGCACTGGAAAACAATCGCTTGAGAATCATCTCCCAGCAATCGCTGGAAATCGCAGAAGCCCAATATCAGCAGGCACATTCCACCTTCTGGCCATCATTGAGTCTCAATGCCAGTTTCATGCGCCGGGATGAAACAGCCATCTTCGAATATCCAGAACAAAATTTCAATGTTGCACCTGGTATGTTGCCGCCTGTGAACGTACCAGCACAAGATATCGATATGCTAGGTCGGGATACCTCACTCTACTCCCTTGAAATGAGCTATCCCCTCTATACCGGCGGGAAAAGATCCAGCCTGATCGAGCAAGCGCGCATTGGCGTCGATATAGCCGCAAAGGAGGTCCGTAGAACAGATCTGCAAGTGGTTCAGGATGTAAAGCGCTACTACTATGCAGCACTCTATACTCAGCAATTGAGAGACCTGGCGGAAGACATCACCATCTCATTCGAGGTATTGAGGGACATCACTCAAGCCTTTTATGAGGGAGGATCCAATTCAGTCAACAAGCTTGATCTTTTACAGAGCAGACTTGCCCATGCACTGGCAGAGGCAACCTATGAGGAACTCGCTGCAAAACACAAATCGGCACTTGCTGCCCTCACTTTTACAATGGGTCTGGGCTGGCGTGATCAGATCCATCTCAGTGCAAAGTCTTATCCTGAGTCGATTGACAACTTAAAGCTGGACCAACTGATCGAACAGGCACTGAACTTCAATCCCCAGATTGAGCAACTATCGCTGGCTGTGGAGGCTTATGGCGCAAAAATTGAAGAGGTAAAGAGTGACCACTACCCCACAATAGGATTACGTGCTTCCTATGATGTTTTCGATAATGAGCTGAATGGTGGTCTTAGTGTCGATGAAAACAAACGTTCCTGGCAGTTGGGTATAGGTATGCAGCTCAAGCTATTCAACGGTGGCCGTACCAAACATCAGGTATCGGCAGCCAAGGTTGGGCAGGCTCAAAAAGAACAACAGAAACTGCTGATTAGTGAGAGTATTGCCACTCAGGTTAAACATCTTTTCCTGCAAACAAAATCCGCCAGAAAGCAGATCGAGATCACTCAGCAGGCGGTTGCTACTTCACAAGAAAATCGCGATCTGAGTAATCGCGCCTACCAGACCGGTGCCGTAAAAACAGAAAAGGTCATTGAGGCGAACCTTTTAGATGCCATGGTCCGGGCCAACCATTCCCGTGCATTGCACGACCAAGCGCTTCATTTGGCTGAAATTGCCTATTTGCTGGGTAAAGAGGCAGTTGAGTAACATATTTTATAGGTAACTCATGGCTAATCAGTCCCTCAATAGCATCATATTAATTTTATTTTTACTAGTCGTGTTTTGCTCCTCATCCACTGTCATAGCTTCAGAGCATGGTACGATACGGGTGGGTGGCAGTGCTGAGTCTATATATGAGATTAAAACATCAGATGTAGAGATTGTATTCACTCTGCTGTTTAATGAAATGTTCAAAGATCTGGATGAGCAATTTGCCATTAAGATCTACGACACAGATGCTGATCTCGCTCTGAATGTCAGCAAGAGGAATCTCGATGTTGTCTTTACAAATACTACGCATTTTCTTGAAATAGAAGATCATCTACGCAGTAATGCATCTTTTGCTGTACGGCATGGCGCATCAATTAAACCCAAAATCTTTTTGCTGGTCAGAAAAGATAGTGGTATAGCGCAATTAAAACAATTAAGAAACAAGAAAATTGCTATTCCAACAGGACATAATGTTGGAGAGCTTTTTCTCGATGTTGAATTACTGCGCTTAGGCCTACCTATTTCAGAAAACTATTTCTCTGAAATCCGTCGATCCAAAGAATCCAACGCAGCCATCGTAAATCTTTTTTTTGGACAAGTCGATGTAGCACTTGTAACAGAGTTTTCATTCGATGTTGCAGCGGAACTTAATCAGCAGATATCTCGAGATCTTGTTGTGCTTGCTTCATCTGATCCATTGGTCCACATGGTTATTTCCGTACATAAAGACTTCCCATTACACAGGGTAGATAATATTTTTAAACGACTTGAAGGTATTGAGAAAACCCCTCGCTTAATGTATCTCACAAAGACTTTTCGCTTTCAGGGTGTACATCAAATTCAAAACGATGATATATGCGAAGTTCGTCAACTTAAGGATGAATTCAGACGACTTGTTAATGGGCATGTGATGCCATGAAAAAAAACACCATCTTCAGACATCTTTTTAAGCGAGTTGCTTTCATATTATTGGGTATCAATCTCCTCTTTTCGTTGATCTTATTACCTATCTACAAAGACAAACTGGTTCGAATGATCGCAGTACAAGGGGATACTTTTGCCAACTCAACCATAGCTGCCTGTGGTGAGGCACTCTATACGGGGGATTTCAGCTTTGTCATCTCCTATGTCAGTAAGGTTTTGCAGCAGGCACCAGAGATTTCATACGTCACATTCACCTCTACCAAGGGACAGATCATTGAGCTCACCAGTAACGGGTGGAATGTCAACAAATTAGATTCTAAGTTAGATTTAAACTATGTAGCGCAATTACTGCCTTATACCATTGAATATAAAAAAAAAGCTGGAGATGGTGCTGATAGTAATTCATTTGTTTTTACCAAGCCAATCAATATCAGCGGACTCGATTGGGGTGTCTTTTCACTTGGATTATCCGATACCGAATATGAAGCATTACTTTACAGTTATTTTCGAAATGTATTGATCTTCAGTTTTTTATTGGTCTTTATAACTCTCCTGCTGCTGCATGGCAGTTCTTTGAAACTCGGCCAGCAACTTGCTCGATTACGTCATACTGCTAATAAGCTGGCAAAGGGTGAACTCTCCGCGCGCGCGCCGACCGATGCCATTGGTGAGGTCAGTGTTCTTGCATCAACCCTAAATGGTATGGCGATAAGTCTTGATGAAAATACACGTGATCTGCGTCGCCTCGCTCGCCTGGTCGAGGATACCAATGATGCGATTGCAATTTTTAATAAAGATAGCAAGATCACATTTGTAAATGCCGCATTGAAAAAGGTTATAAGACAGGATGATGACTATTTCAATGGCATGGCCCTTTACACTTTTTTCTCTCATCTAAAGATTGGCAGAAAGAAACAGCAACAAATATCAACAGAATTTTCCAATATTAATCAGCATGACTGGTCTACGGACATTACTATCACTACAAGCACCCGTGAGCTGATTCATTTCACAATGCGGATAGAAAAATTCGACATTCACGAAATTGAAACGGGTGGCTTCTTCGTGATTCTCTCTGACATCACTAGAAGGAAGCAACTTGAGCATGACCTTGAAACACTGGCTTATATTGACAAATTGACCAAAATGCCGAATCGCCGCTATTTTATGGATCGTCTCACAGAAGCCGTAGAAGAGTCCGAAGCATTTGGTACCGGGCTTGCCGTACTCTTTCTCGATCTCGATAATTTTAAAATCATCAATGATTCACTTGGACATGAGGTGGGTGACACCGTCTTGAGTGAAGTGGGTTGGCGTATCCAGGAAGCCTTGCGAAGTGATGATATTGTCTGTCGTCTGGGTGGTGATGAATTTACCGCCATTATCAAAGGCGTGAACAATAAAAAAGCGATCAGTCATGTGGCCGATGCCATACTCAATCGATTTCAACTCCCTTTCTTCTGCAATGATCGTGAACTGCGTATCACCACAAGCATTGGTGTCGTGGTCTACCCGGACGATGGCTTTAACACTAAGGAATTAATTAAAAATGCTGACACCGCCATGTACGCCGCAAAGAAAGGTGGAAAAAATGCCTTTCGTTTCTTCTCTGAGGAGATGCATCAGGATATTCGAGATTTTCTTGATATCGAGAGTTCACTCAGACAGGCAATAGCATCATCAGGGCTCTACCTTGTCTATCAGCCATTTGTCGATATTGAAACCCGCAAAATAAGTCATTGCGAGGCTCTCTTGAGATGGCATCATCCAGAACGTGGCCTGATCCCACCAGGAAAATTTATTCCGATTGCTGAACAGTCCGGATTGATAGGCTTAATTGGCGAATGGGTTTTCAATGAGGTCTGCAAACAGATCAAACGCTGGAATTTCGATATCAATGTATCGATTAACGTATCTGGCTCAGAATTGCTGGATAAACGTTTTGTAGAGCGCATACATAACACAATCATTGAAGAGGATATTGCACCTTATCGCATACAGTTGGAGTTTACCGAAGGTGTACTTGTCAGTGAAGAGGGAAAGAATCTGCCTGTTCTAAACCAGTTGAAACGAATTGGATTTCATCTTGCGCTCGATGATTTTGGAACAGGTTTTTCATCACTCAGCTATCTCACAGAGTTACCCATTGACGTGATTAAAATTGACAAGTCCTTCATTAACGGAATCCCCCATGATCGAAAGACAATTGCAGTCGTGAATTCCATTATCTCACTGGCACACAACCTGGAAATTCTGACCGTTGGTGAGGGTGCTGAGAATCAATCACAAGTTGAGTGGCTGACAGCCCATGGCTGTAAGTCGATACAAGGCTACTATTTCCACAAACCGATGGCTGCTTCAGATTTGGAGGCATTGATCAATAGAACGACTGTCACTTCAATTGACAAATATCCCAAACGACTTGATAACTCTAAATGAAGGAATCATTCATTAAATTGAAAAACATGATGAAACATTAATGGCATTCTCTACTCACTCTTGGTTTATGAGCCATAAAAATCTATATCTTTGCCTAACTGCAATCATCTGCATCATTATGACGACTTTGGCTGATGCAGCGCCTCTTCCTGACCGCTATATCAATGATCCTGAAATTGGCTATTTCGGCCGAATGTCGAAAGTACTCTTCGATGCCAATGCAACGGATACGACCATAGCAACTGATATGATCATCAGGAAGGTGTTTGGCCTTATGGATATGCAATCCAAAATCAAGATCTATGAGAATAGAGACCAATTGATACTTGATTTGACTGAAAATCGTGTAGATGCCGTCTTTACCAGTGTCATTGACCATATTGAACTGGAACATCTTATCAACTCAAAATACATCTATACATTGGTCTACGGATCAAGGCCTCTACAGAAAGTCTATCTGCTGACACGCAAGAATGCGCAAATCAAGCATATCAGCGAACTGCAAGATAGACGTATATCAATTCCCAAGGGTCACTATCTGGGTAGTCGTTTTCTTGATGTCAAATTGCTAAAAGAGGATCTACAAAAATCAAATGATTTTTTCTCCCAGATAAGAGAAGTTGAGGATACCAACACTGCAATTGTTGAACTTTTTTTTGGTAAAACCGACTGCGCACTAGTTTCAGATATCGCATTTGAATTGGCAGGTGAATTGAATGTTCAGATATCTCAGGAGCTAGAAGTTCTTATCTCTTCTAACGACATGGTACCGCAGATTATTGCCATCAATAAAAATGTGCCTCAATCAATCTTCGATAAAGTAGATACTTTCCTTGTAAAATCACATGAAAATAAGCGTATCAAATACCTGCTCTCTCTCTTCCGGGCTAAGAAATTTATTAAACTGGAACAGGATCAATTATTGGAAACCCGTCGCTTATTGGATGAATATAATATCCTTTTAAATCGAACTGGATACCGGAGTGACATGCATGTCACTAGCAGACAAGCAGATTGAGAAAGCTAAACGATATCCTCTTGTTTCCAGCATAATTTGATGTCGGTTTTGTCAGCATTCACCGCCTTGTTATTGTGTCGGATAGAGTCAACTACTATGACCGGAATAATGCATATATCGTAAGCAAGGGTTTAATAACAACCTTATTGACTCTATTAACCCAGCACATTAATTGATCCTATTCAGCCGATGTCTTAATTAATATTGATTACCCACCACGCCCAGCTATTGCATAGGGTTGAATGGTTATTAATTTAAGGTGTTCTGAAACGTTAACATGAGGATTCATGTGGACTTCCTGCACGTTATGGTGGGGCAGGGCCCCACCCTACCAAATATCCAGCGGTGTAGGGTGAGGGTAGTCAGGTATTTTATTGAGTAGGTCTGGGATTTCAATCTATTTAGCTGTCATTTTTTACAGACAAAAAAAACCCGCGTGTGGGGAGACACGCGGGTAAGGGTAAGCTAACCGATTAGTTAGTCGTTATAACTCATTCTCGTGACACTCAGTACACCCGACCATATGTCCTTTCGGGAACAACACATTGTTACCGTCAGGGCAGAAATTGGTGTCGTTATCACATTGAAGGACTCGGTCTGTCGCCATGCGGGACAATACAGTGCCCTGGCCATTGTCGCCGTGACATGCCCTGCACTCATTGCTGCTTCTTTCCGCGAGACCAGAATGACCACCATCGGCAAAATCCGTGTCACCGACCGGATGCATACCATGTGGACCACCCAGGGTATTACCCAAGTCACCTACATGGCAGGTACTACACTCAACGATGGTGCCTTTGTGGCCCTGCAACTGATTTGCAGCCACGTTGTCATTCGCCATCTCATTCTTATTTGGCCATATACCGTGGGTTGAACCATGGCAGGCTTCACAGAAGACGCCTTCATGTCCGGTGCTCACACGATACAACATGGGATTACCGATACGGGGATCGCCCAAACCTGATACCGCAGGATTGTCGGCTTCAATGACATTCTCTGCAAAGCGTTTATTGGTCGGTACGATTGGTGTAGCCTTGGCATCCCCCGAACGATAAGCCTTGAAGAGTCGAATACCATCCTCATTGCCATCCGTGTCGGCAGGATTCTCTACCGTTCCAGGCGTACCAGCCAGGTTATCCATGGCGTCACCGGTATGGCAGGAACCACAACCCGGCTCATTGGCCCATGGCACGCGTGGCTGATCTGCATTGGTGTAGAAATCACCACCCAGCTCAAATGCACCAGGCGTTGCAGGTGATACGCCACGAGTGAAATCGTCACCGACCTGATCCATGTTGCCATGGCAATCCTGACAGAGCATGCCACCGTTGGACATAGCGCCACGCAGACAGTCGGTTCGACGTCCTGGATGACACTGATAACAGGTCTCTTCCAAGACTTGTCGACGCTCATCATGATTAGCGACGATGCCAAACTCATCCTTGATCGCTTCAGGCATTTCAGGGAAAAGCCTATCACCTGCCCCATCCGTTACGCTGCCATGGTGGCTATGCATAACGTTGGACATACTCTTGACACTGGCCTGTCTACGGCCATTGGCGGTAGTACCTACATCACCATCCAGTGGTCCGAGCTGAGCAAGATCAAGCGCTGGCGTGTAGTGACATTGTTGACAGACCACAGGGGTCTGATTCTCAAGGTCCGTGCCATGCTCGATATCATGCAGGCGTACTAAATTGAGGTCCGCTGCATACTCTTTACTGACCTCCAAAGGTACATCGCCATATTGTGGATCATCATCAAAAGCGGTAGCAACCGCGGTAAGCTTTGAGGTTGCAGCACCATTGCCACCATCCTCTATTGCACCATGACAAGCACCGCAGTTGGCTTCACCAGAGATCGGTACAACCGTATCCACAGAGGCAACCACGTTACCGCCTACCTTTGCCTGGATACGATAGAGCGGCCATGGATTCTCCCTGCCGTCATCATCAAATGCTGTCACAGGCACGCCGGGTGCCTCAAACCAATTCACACCCTCTTTGACATAACCAAACTGGAATGCCGGATTCATAAAGAAGGGTTGGTCTACAACATATGCCTCAAACATCTCTTCAGCGTTATCAACGTATGGGCCATGTCGACCAGGCATCGACTGCTGGTCAGCCTCCAATGTCCCGGGACTTGTCAGGTAGAAGAGCTCGACATTAGGCATCGGTAGACCCAGGTCGAGAATACCTTCCACAGGACCGTCTGGATAGAAAAGGGACAGTACACCACCCGCAAAGAATGGTTCGGCAGGATAGAAGGGTGCATAAGCATCACGCGCCACATCCCAGAAATTGGTCTTGAAGACTTCTCCCGTAATCGGGTTTCTGCTGGAATAGACCGGACCTGATCCTGCAGAATTGACGCCCGTCAAAATCGGATCATCCGGATTGGATGCCGCCGAATAGTAGACTTCGACACCATCTGCACGCCCCAGGATGTTTGGCTCCTGGCCACGCTCGATGACTGTCGCATGCAGCACATTGAAGGGCGGCAGGATACTCGAAATACGGGTATCGAAATCACCACAGTGCATGCCGAGATCATTTATCGCAAACACCCTATAGTCATTACCATTGATCAGAGGCTGCTCAGGTACTGGTGTACCCGTCGGTACGCCATTCTGGCTGGTCGAGTTGATTGACACACCCGTTACAGGTGGCGGCGGCTGATCGTCCAGGATCACGGCAGTGGTTAAATCACTGTCCGAGGCACCATCGGCATCCGTCACGGTCAGGGTTACAGTGTAACTGTCAGCCGCAGCATAGGTATGCATTGGGTTGGCTTCAGTACTGCTATTGCCATCACCGAAATCCCATTCATAGGTAAGTGCGCTGTTTTCAGGATCACTCGATCCCGCACTGCTGAAATTCACAGCCTCACCAACCATACCGTTGTAAGGGCCATTGACATTTGCAGTGGGTGGCTCATTGCCCGTTTGATCATCTTCGACGGTGGCGGTTGTGGTGTCGCTATCACTAGCGCCATCATTATCTGTAACCGTCAAGGACACTGTATAGCTGCCTGGGCCAGCATAAGTGTGGCTGGGATTGGCGCTGCTGCTATTGTTGCCGTCACCAAAGTCCCAGTCATAGGAGGCAATAGTGCCATCCGAATCACTGGAACCCGTACTACTGAAATCGATTGCAGAACCGGTAATGGCACTATAGGGGCCATTGGCATTCGCTGTCGGTGGCTCATTGGGGGTACCGCCTGATCCATCATCACAGTTTCTCGGGGCACCGCGCACTGACTTGTCGTCTTCCTTTCCGTCCGAAGAGCGGACTGCGCTCACCCGGCAAGGAACCTGAGCATCATCACTGATCGTCAGCCTGAATCGCCAATCATCATCATCTGATGACACTGTACCGAGCACTTCCCCTGTTGCGGCATTCATCACGGTTATTTCCTGATCCTTGCCGCCGTCTCCTCTCACTTCAAGTCGATCTTTTCTGGCATCCCACTTGGCTCTATCGATATCAAAGCCAGAAGAGCGCTGCTTATCAGCGAAAAGATTGCCTGAAAATCCCACAATTAAAAGAAGGCAAAGCAACTGACTAAAGCTGCGATACACAGTTATTCTCTTTATTCTCATTTAGAGTCCTCCCCAGGAGTCACTTTTTTTAAGAAGCTAAGTACTAGACAACACTAGCATTTGCATCCTTACCTTGTAGCAGCGCAGACTAGTGGCTATGTGTTAACCTAGCAGGAGATCATTAAGGTTTTCTTAAGCCTGGTATGAACAGGTTCACAACAAGCCCAGTTCCCTCCTCTGGGTCGTTCAAAATAATACTTCCTTGATGAAGTTCACAGATCTCCTGGACAATGGATAATCCTAATCCGGTTCCCCCCTCTGTCCCCCCAGGCAGACGATTGAGGCGCTCAAAGACCCATTTCTTTTTGTCATCCGGGATACCAGGTCCGGCGTCCACTATTGAAAGGCTTGCTCCACCCTCTGTATGGGCAATTCGTAGCGCGATCGCCCCCTTATTAGGCGTGAATTTGATGGCGTTGCTGACCAGATTATTGAGCATAATGCCAATCAACTCTCTGTTGCCATCAATGCTGACCCTGCCACTGCATTGCAATTCTATCTCGATCTGCTTACTCAATGCCCTTGAAGAGATATCCGCCAGTACCTCTTGCGCTATCTCTTCAAGATCCAGGGGTTTAAAATTACGCCGTATCTTTTGTGGCTCAATCGATGCCAGGATTAACAACTGTTTAATGACATGATTGAGGTGATCCAAGCCTTTTTTAACCTGTTGAATACCCCTTTCCCGCTCTTCATCCGTACGCCCTGTAGCACTTGATTGGAGCTGGACCAGCATGCCTGCAATCGGTGTCCTTAATTCATGGGCCACATCAGCAGTGAATCGACCATTCCGATCGATCGATCGCCTCAGTCTCAACAATAGGGCATTCAATTCATCCACTAAGCCCGAGATCTCTTCAGGGACATGGTCAGCCTGGACCGGATTGAGGTGATTGTAGTCCCGCTCACCAATCAAACGAGTCACCTCCCTGAGTGGTTTTAAACCACTGTGTACGATAAACCAGAGTATTCCCGATAGTGGCAGAACCAGTAACAACGGTTTAATTACGTCCATGACAAAGGTACGAACCAGTTGCTGGCTAACAGCATGAGTACGGGCAACCTGAACACGATAGTCATGATGGTCCAGATTCAGCGTATAGACTCGCCACCCGTCACCCTTAAAATCACTATCTGAATAGCCATCACTGATTGAACTCGTTAAGGGTATCTCCGGTGCTTCCGGTCCGCGAATCATTAATCGGTTTTCATGGGACCACACTTGAAAAAGCAGTGGGAATGTATAACCAGATTCACTTAAATCCGCCTGATACTCATCCAGATCAAACTCTTCCGACTCGTGCTCAGTCGCTACCGCCAGCAACTGAGCGACCAATGCCAATTCAGCATCATAGACACGATTAATTTCACTACTGGTCCGCCACCAAGTGAAGCAGAGAATAGCAATCCACAGTAACAGCATCGATAACAACAGCATCAGAAGCAGTCGCACACGAATGGAACGGACAATCATCTACGACTCCTTTAAGGTGATCATGCATGTCCGCCTAGCGACATAACTTATACAATGTAAAATACGCTGAGATGCGCAAAAAAAAGGGTGTGAAATGATTTGATATACGTTTATTTCCAATGAACCCTGCTTTTTTTTATCCTTTCTGATCAATTGCCACCCATCATCGATCAAGATCAAAATCGACCACAAATACAATAGCGTCATCTAATGATGACTAACTTGTACACTAAAAACATGAATACACAATCTATCTATTAGCTTTGGTTGGACTAGCCAAGCCTGGTCAGCTACATCCTGATCTGAACCTTAAGTCCAGCTTTTTGAATTATCGTCTTAGTGAGATGCTGGCGGGCTTTTCAATCACGTAACCTACACCCCGAACAGTACGTATCGGATGATCTCCCAGTTTCTTTCGCAGATGATGGATGTGGACTTCAATGGCATTACTCTCTACATCATCATCCAGACAGTAGAGTTTTTCACTGAGTTTTCTGCGTGACATCACCCGCCCCATATTCTCCATCAGACTTTGGAGAATATCGAATTCCTTCACTGATAGTGATACTTCACTATTTTGTATGGTGACAGTGTGAGCAGAAGGATCCAACACCAAATCACCGTGGCAAAGCATCTCCTCTTCCTGACCGCTATAGCGGCGATGCAGGGCACGAATCCGTGCACACAACTCTTCAATATCGAATGGCTTGACTACATAATCATCTGCGCCGCCATCCAACGCCTGAACCCGATCAACTACCTCAGAGCGTGCTGTCAGCACCAATACCGGAATCTGGTTGCCCTCTGAACGCAAACGAGCCAACACTTCCAAACCTGAGAGCCAGGGGATATTCAAATCGAGCAGCATTACGTCATAACGAGCGGTCTTTATGGACTGCATGGCCGACAAACCATCACGTACCCAGTCAATCGATAAACCTCGACGCGTCAGGACCGTCTGGATACCATCACCCAGCATTTCATCATCTTCGACAAGTAACAGATTCATTGCACTTGGCATATGTCCCCCACCCAATAAAGTTGTTCTGGTCAATATCGGTGGACGTGGGGCAACGCCAACCTATGACGCAAAAAAGCCTTTTCTCCTGTGCGCATAGCATCGTCCTTCCTAGAGACTATTTGCTATAGATTAGTACTTAACACAAGAGATAGGTATCTAACTGGACAGCATAATTGGGAATTATATACCAATTTACAAACAAAGCTAAAGTCACAATATGTGATATCACCCGCATTTGGTGAATATCGTTCCCTATATTTGTTTTCAGCCGCACGCTCATTAAACAAAATACCAACCTAACTCATTGATTATTAATCATATATTATACTTCAACTTGACTTCTCATATCACAATCAACTCTGCATCTTCATTGATAAATCGCATTCCGCAGCACAATCAGAGAAATTTGTAAACTTTTTTGATTATGGCCTGATAAAGCGATTTCTCACCCGCATGAGCACAGAAACAGCTTATCTCTAGCGAGACTTTGCTTCAGACCAACCAGCCATATGGAGGGAGGGGTGTGTCTATGCGCTCAAAGAAAAAATTTGGCTCATTTGCAGAGATTTTGAGCACCCAAAGGAATACTAGTGCAGTGTCCTACACTGGCTATTACCTGAATCCATGGAAGTTAAGTATTAAACAAGCAGAAAAAAGGCGACTGCGGCGGCAGTCACCAGACTGATCGTAGTGGGCAGGGTCACCAACATCACCCCGGCACCCAGCATCAGATAGGCTGTTTCAACCACCAAGATACCCATTGCCACACCTAATGCCCGTGGTGTATGCATCCATTTGGTGGCACCAGCCAATGAGATAAAGGCCAAACCCAGCAGTGCCGCCCCCATCATACCGGCAAAAGCCTGATTCACCGGCTCAACACTGAAGAAGCTGACAATCAGGAAAGGATCAATGATCAAAATAACACCCCATGCACTCAGCATGATGATTGCAAGAATCAGTGCAAAGCGTTGCAAAACCCGATTAGGCATACTCATTCCCCAAAATATCTTTTAATTATCATGCAAATATAGAGACTTTCTCGATCAAATAACAGAGGGGGATCTGTAAATCTTAAATTTTGAATTTCGAATTACAGTGTGCACGTAGCTCACTCATCAATTCAACATTCATAATTCAACATGCATAATTAAAACACTCTGCTTATTTACAGTTCTCTAAATGTTCTATACTCTATACCTATGTAGAACATTTAGAGAACACTAATGCTGACCGCCACACAACACAAAACACTAGCCTTTATCCGCCGCTACCTAAAAAGACAGGGATATGCCCCCTCGCTGATTGAAATCGCCGAAGGAATCGGCATCACCTCCAAGGGCACTGCTCACCGCCACGTCCAAGCCCTGGCTGAGGCGGGACGAATACGCCTGATAACCGGACGCAAGCGCGGCATTGAGTTGATTGATGCGCAGGAGGAGTCGAAACTGAGCCTTCCCTTGTTAGGTGCCATCGCAGCAGGCCAGCCGATAGAAGCGATCACCGGTCAGGACCGTCTCGACCTAACCGACTATCTGCTCGGCCCCAATCGCTACGCCCTGCAGGTCAAAGGTGACTCCATGACCGGCATCGGTATTCTCGATGGTGACCTGGTGATCATCGAGCGTTGCGACACGGCCGACGATAACGCCATCGTGGTGGCCTTGATCGACGATGAGGAAGCCACCCTCAAGCGCCTCAGGCGTCTTAAGAGCGGCCGCATCAAACTGATCGCCGAAAACCCCGACATCCCCCCTATGATCTATGCGGCAAAGCGGGTGCGGATTCAGGGGGTGTTGGTGTGTCAGCTGAGACAATACCGGTGAAGGATGATTTTGAATTATGAATTTTGAATTGATGAGTGCGCTACGCGCACACCCTGATTTAGAAAAGCGTGAGCAAAGCGAACACCGCAATTCAACATTACACAAAGTCATGCACTACAACGACAACCATCCCAACAGCTACTGGTCCCGCGCCATCATCCTGGTCGATATGAACGCCTTCTTTTGTAGCGTGGAGCAAATTGACCACCCGGAGCTGCAGGGACGTCCCATCGGCATCACCAACGGTTCCCAAGGGACTTGCATCATCACCAGCTCCTACGAAGCACGTGCGTACGGTGTGCGTACCGGCATGCGCCTGAAGGAGGCTCAGAGAATATGCCCCGGCTTCCTGCAGGTACCAGCACATCCGGAGCGCTACGCCCAAATATCCTCGCGTATCATGGAGGCACTCTCATCGATCACTCCGGATAGGGAGATCTTCTCGGTAGACGAGGCATTCCTCGATATCACCCACTGCCAGCGGCTGCTCGGCACCCCGCAGCAGATTGCACAACAAGTCAAACAGACCGTGTTGGAGGCCTCTGGCGGGGTACTCTGTTCAGTGGGGGTCAGCGGTGACAAAACTACCGCAAAATATGCCGCCAAACTACACAAGCCCAACGGCCTGACCATGATTCCACCAGGGCTGGCACAGCAGACCCTGGCCAAGATAGCTGTCACTGAATTGTGCGGCATCGCCAAGGGCATCGGCCGCTACCTGGCAGAACGTGGCGTTTACAACTGCGGCGACATGCAGCGCCTACCCATCGGTGAGATCGGCCGTCGTTTCGGCAACCTGGGGCGGCGCATCTGGCTGATGACCCAGGGACTCGATCCCGATCCAGTACACACCGGCATCGAAGCACCCAAATCGGTCGGCCACGGTAAAGTAATGCCCCCCAACACCAAACAGCGGGAGATCATCGAGACCTTTCTGTCGCACATGGCAGAGAAGGTGGCCGCCCGCCTGCGCCTGCACCATTTCCGCGCCAGCCATTTTTATATCGGGTTACGCATCGACGAAGGCTTCCTCAGCCGCAAGTACCGTTGTAATCCACCCAGCAACCATGCCCCCGATATCCTGGCTATGTGCCAAGATCTTCTCGATAACCACTGGGGTGGTCAAGGCTGTCACCAAGTACAAATCACCGCCCTCGATCCCAAATATGCAGACTATCAGGCCGACTTCCTCGAGCCCAGCCACCAGCGGCGTGACCGGCTCAACCAAGCCATGGACAGCATCAACCGGCGTTATGGTGAATTCACCCTCGCCCCCAGCCGCCTGCTCAGCCGCTCGAAGATGCCCAATGTGATCGCCCCGGCATGGAAGCCTTTCGGTCATCGGGAGACCATTCTCATGAATAATTCTGAATGTTGAATTATGAATTATGGCATTCACTTTGCTCACCCTCTTATAAATCAGGGTATGCACCTAGTGCACTCATCAATTCAAAATTCAAGCGTCAGCTTGCCTAATGTGTACCGCCGTCTACTACACCCTCAACAACCAAGAGGTACGCATAAAATTCACCAATCCCAAGGCCTGCCTGCCGGTAAAAAACAGGCATGGAAGCATTGAGCTACTACCCTGGGGCCGACGCATGCATCAGCTCGGCAAACTGCCTTTGGGTGGCTGGGCCAGGCTCGATGCCATCTACGGGGGACACTGGGACCGCTGGCGGCCGATTCCGGTGAAACTGGTCATAGCTCAGTTCATGGAGAAGGATATTGAGGAGTGCAGCCATTGGTTCGATGTCACACCGGGCAAATGGATCCAGGGCCTGGTGGCTCACTGGGAGAGGGAAAGACGCGTCTATGTGGTCACCATTACCCCGGAGATGGAGGATGCAGCACATGATCGTTGGCCTAGAATACTCAGCACCAGGGGGCAGTCAGATTACAGCGAATAACGGCAAGGTCGACTCCTCAAACAAAGATCTATCAGCAACATAAATTTTCCCTGTAAATATGGCTGAAAATGTCATTGTGATCAGGAAAACGAATTAAAGTAGGATCTGTATATTTCACTGCCAGCTGAGAAAAACAAGTGTATTAGTTATGGACAAGTCACTCGAAAAGAACGGCTAACAAAGCAATTTAACGTATATGTCAAAAAGCGTCATTCGTTCCTCACTATGCTTTTACCTCCGGTAAATTGCGACATTAACCCAAAAAAGACAGTCTAAATGCGCACTAAAGGAAAAATAACATCTTGGAATGACAACAAGGGATTTGGATTTATCACACCTAATACTGGTGGAAAACAGATCTTCGTGCATATCAAAGCTTTCAGCAACCGCAATCGACGTCCCGAGATCAATCAGTTGATAACTTACGCCTTATCTACCGACAAGCAAGGCCGGCCTTGCGCTGTAAAGGCCACATTGGCTGGCGATCGGCTTCCACAAAAGACAAAACAGAAAAAGGGTTCGCTGTCAGTCAGTGTAGCCATCTTATTTCTAGTCATTGTCGCTGTTACTGTCGTCACATCCAAAATACCACCACTGATTCTTGCAGTATATTTGATACTTAGCTTACTCACTTTCATAATGTATGCAGTAGACAAATCAGCTGCTAAAGAAGGAGCATGGCGGACCCCGGAAAGTACCCTGCATTTGCTATCACTAGCTGGCGGCTGGCCAGGAGCAGTCGTTGCCCAACAAAAGTTACGCCATAAGTCCAAGAAACAATCTTTTCGCACAGTTTTTTGGGTAACAGTTTTACTGAACTGCAGTTTATTTATTTGGCTGTTAACACCGACAGGTGGAGCCATAGTGAAGTCATTAATTGCTCGTGTAGTATGAGAGCTAACCGGTGACACCAGTGGATGCTCGCTATCGCCCTCACCCATGAGCCCGATCATTAGCTTAGACATTATGATTTCAATAACATAGATACTTGCAGTATCAGCTTCCATATTGATGTCCGCTTCGTATCAGAGAGGATTGTCGAAGAATAATGAGGTCTGACAAACCACACCCTGTTTAAGTGGTGCAAACAGTTCCAATACGTTAATATAAACAGCGCTAGATGCATTTTTGTTTTATTAATATCCTGGTATCAGCAGCAATGAAACTTAACCATTCCTGGTAAGTGATACTTCAGCTGGAGACCAAGTGAGTCTTCGATCTCGTGATGTCTTTTAGGCGTCCCAGGCCTAAAAGACACTCGATCTTTGACAACCTATTAGTGCCCCGGACGGTCCTGGTCACTGACACTACGTGATCACATCGCAAGCTCGTGACCACTCCGCCGTCAGTTCCCAAATGACTGGACGCCGTGTTCGGATGCTCGCTTTGCATCCCCTCTGGCGCAAGGCACGACGGGTCTACAGTCTCGCCTCACGCCTACCGGGGACTAACCGCCTCGGCTTTCAGCCTTCCTTGGCGCTCAGCGATTGATGTCCAAACCGATCTCACACTACTTCACCGCCATCCTTCTAAGCACTCTCCTTACTCTCTTATCAGCGTGTAACTCATCCGATAGCAATAACGATCGTACTGAAATCACTACTGCACAAAACGAGACACAACTGACGCAGTTCAATCAGTGTGACGAATTAAAGTCCTACTTAATCAGTACAAGTCAAAAACAGAATGCTTTATTGGATTATACGCAGACCTTACCGGTTGAAATCCAGGATAATTTTAACAGTTCACCCCTACCCACCACGGGTAGTGACTCGGGGCAGGCTGTATCTCTACCTGCAATCAATAGTGTAACCGGCACGAATAATCAGGTCGCTGGTGTAGATGAGGCTGATTTTGTCAAAACCAACGGTGAATATACCTATCTGCTCTCCGGTGGGTACTTCATGATACTGCAAACCTGGCCGGCGGATCAGAGCCAGGAGCTTTCGAGAACTGAGATCGATGGCACTCCCAGGGCACTGTTTTTTCATGAGGATGTCGTCTGGGTGGTGAGTAACCTGTCACAACAGAGCTATCCACAATTCGAGGAGAGTCTATCAACAGATTTTGCACCCCGCATCAACCAGATGACCAAGGTTACTCTGTTGCGGGTCACCAATCCCCAGCAACCTGCTCTGATCAGGGAGACCGTGTTTGAATCGAGCTATGTCGATGCACGCAGAATCGATCAGCAGGTCTATCTGATCGTCAGCGCGCAACTCAATCTAAGCCCTGTGCTTGACGATCCCGATAATGTCGAGGTCGATGAGCTGTTGCCCATACTGGCCGATAACACAGCCCCCTCGACAAATACCGAACTCACCACCTCGGTGATCTGCGGTTGTGACGCAGTCTATCGACCCGAAGTCGCTAACGGCACCGCCACTACGACAATTCTTAGCTTCGATCTGGCAACCCCCCTCGCAGATATTTCCAGCCAAACCGTGCTGGGAAACAGCAGTATGGTGTATGCCAATCAGGAGCACCTCTACATCGCCAGTGTCGAGGACCAAAACTGGCTCTGGATGCCTGTGATGGATGGGGCTGAGGATCCAACGCCCTCCACCACCATCCATAAATTCACTCTTCAATCCTCACCCCAATATGTTGCCAGCGGAAGCATCGATGGCCATCTGCTCAACCAATTCGCCATAGATGAATATGAGGGTATGCTTCGCCTGGTGACGACCGAACAGGCCTGGTGGAACACAGCCGATCCTGAAAACCGACTCTACGTCATGCAACAATCGGGAGACCAACTGGTTGAGCGCGCACGGCTGGATAGTCTAGGCAAACCTGGAGAAAGCGTCTATGCAATGCGCTTCGATCAGGACAAGGGCTACCTGGTGACCTTTGAGCAGATCGACCCTCTGATCACCCTGGATCTCAGTGACGCCAATAACCCTGTGGTCGCAGGCGAATTGGAGGTACCGGGATTCTCCACCTATCTACACCCCATCGAGGGGGATATGATTCTCGCCATCGGTCAGGATACCGATAACAACGGCATCAAGCTGAGCCTGTTCGATATCAGTGACTTCTCCCAACCGGTGCTGCTATCCGATCATCTGATCGGTGCTGGAAGCTACAGCGAAGCCGCCTACAACCATCACGCCTTCACCTGGTTCGAGCAGGAGCAGATGTTGGCGATCCCAGTAACCCATTGGAACAGTTCGACGCAAGATCCTACTTTTGATGTCGATGACATATTCAACGGACTGGAGCTGTTCAAAGTCTCTGCACAACAAGGCATAGAGCCCTATAGCGCCATTGACCACGACATCTTCTATCAAAATCAAAACAACTCGAGATGGTTCTATCCGGAGGGCATCCGTAGAAGTTTCTTTGTCACCGATGAGGCGATGGACAGCTATATCTATTCCATCAGTGATCGTGGCTTGTTGGTCAATGACCTCACATCACCGGATATCAACCTTGCTCAAATCGCATTACCAACCGAGAACGACAACGTCTATCTTTTCAATGAGGCGCAGCTGACACGATTCAATAGTTGTGATGAAGTGAAGTCATACCTGATCGATACAAATCAACAACAGAATCAACTTTTATCTTACGTAGGCGCCTCGTCTGGAGGTGATTTCAGCAGTGCACCTATATCAGGACCCGCTCCACTCCCGGATTTCGACTCGGGGCAAACCGATTCACAACCCTCCGTGAATAGTGTAACCGGTACGAATAATCAGGTCGCCGGTGTGGAAGAAGCGGATTTCATTAAGACCAATGGTAACTTCACCTATCTACTCTCTGGCAGTAATTTAGTGATTTTACAAACCTGGCCGGCGGATCAGAGCCAGGAGCTTTCGAGAATGGAGATCGATGGCACACCCAGGGCGCTGTTTCTCTATGAGGATATCGTCTGGGTGGTAAGTGATCTGACGCAATCCAGTTACCCACAATTCGCGGAGAGCCTGGCAGCGGATATCGCACCCCGTGTCTACCAGACAACCAAAGTCTCTCTGTTTCGGGTCAGCGATCCCCAGCAACCGACCCTGATCAGGGAGAGCGTGCTTGAATCGAGCTATGTGGATGCGCGCAGAATCGGTCAGCAGGTCTACCTGATTGTCAGTGCACTCATCGACCTGAACCCTGCGCTGGATAATCCCGATAATGTCGAGATCGATGAGCTGCTACCCATTCTGGCCGATAAAAAAACCCCCTCGACCAGCGCACAACCCACCACCTCGGCGATCTGCGATTGTGACGCAATCTACCGACCCGAAATCCCCAACGGCACCGGTACCTTGACGATTCTCAATTTCGACCTGGGGAACCCACTGGCAGATATTTCCAGCCAGACCATTCTCGGCAACACCGGATTGGTGTATGCCAATCAGGAGAACCTCTATATCGCCAGTGTCGAGGATGATATCTGGGTCTGGTTGCCTGTTTGGCTAGGGGGAGCGGATCAGATAGTTACGACCACTATCCATAAATTCGGCCTTCAATCATCCCCTCAATATCTTGCCAGTGGTCGGGTCGAGGGCCATCTGCTCAATCAATTCGCAATGGATGAATACCAGGGAGTGCTGCGCCTGGTGACGACCGAGCGGAACTGGTGGTCAGGTGTAACAGACAACCGACTCTATATATTGGCACAGACGGGAGAGCAACTGGCAGAGCGCGCCTATTTGGATGGTCTCGGCAAACCCGGTGAAAGTGTCTATGCGGTGCGCTTCAATGAGGAGAAGGGCTATGTGGTGACCTTTCAGCAGATCGATCCCCTGATCACCCTGGATCTCAACGATGCCAGGAATCCACTGGTTGCGGGTGAATTGGAGGTCCCGGGATTCTCCACCTATCTGCACCCCATCGAGGGGGATATGATTCTTGCCGTCGGCCGCGAAGGCAGAAGCATCAAGCTCAGCCTGTTCGATATCAGTGATTTCGCCCAACCAGCGCTGCTTTATGACCACCTGGTAGGTGCTAGCAGTCACACCGAAGCCGCCTACAATCATCACGCCTTCACCTGGTTTGAGCAGGAGAAGATGTTGGCGATCCCGGTGACGCAATGGGGCAACCCCTTTACAGGCACCACTTTTGGTTTCAATGACATATTCAATGGGTTGGAACTGTTTAGAGTCACTGCACAAGAGGGTATCCAATCCTATGCCGCCATCGACCATGACATCTTCTATCAGGTTCCAAACAACTCGAACTTTTACTACCCGGAGGGCATCCGCAGAATTTTCTTTGTCGCTGACGATGCGATGAACAGTTATATCTATTCCATCAGCGGCAGGGGACTGCTGGTCAACGACCTCGCCTCGCCGGATATCAACCTAGCTGAAATCGCTCTGCCTACGGATAGTGACAATCTCTATCTTTCCAATGCGGTCCCATGATTCAAGCCGGTATTTCTCATGCGTATCACTTTACTACGACATGGAAAAGCAGCGTTTGAATTGAAAGGGAATATTCAAGCGAAGAACTTGGGTGAGATTGCCAAGTCATACGACTTGTCAGGAATTGTAGATGTTCCTCCAAGAGAAACAGCCGCAACACTCCAGAGAAGCAACCTGGTCATCTGTAGCCACCTCGAAGGTCGTAACTTAAGGTCATTGATACATTTGCATTCATTTGCGGCCTATTCATGTGTTTTCTGTCACCCACTTGATTAGGGGAAGAGCCGTTTTATAAGTCGCAAGAATTGGATACCCTGGTCACCTGAATATAGCTAATGGAATAAATCACGCTGTCATTAGTAGTTTGGCAGCACAAATGGAGTTGATCATGAGTCACGCAAATATTTTTTTAAAGGACTTTGATGAAGCGACATATTTGAAACTGAATCCCGATGTTTCTGAAGCTGTGAGAAATCGCTCTTTCACTTCTGGACTAGAGCACTGCATCTCACATGGGCTCCATGAAGATCGTCCGGGCATACCACAATCGATAAAGGACCATATGCTCTATAGCCCGACAGAATCGTCCCCCCCGAACATCTACGCAAAAGAGTTCATGGCGATGAGAGCCTCTCTAATTTTGAGAACGCTGGTAGGTTGATATCCTATAACATTCACTCCTCTATCAATTCGATAAGCGGTTTAGACGAAAACAACCGTATCTTAGACTTTGGCTGTGGTTGTGGCCGTGTAGTGAGTTATCTCTCCAGATTCCCTGATAAAAACAGCTTCTATGGAACAGATATAGATGGTGAAGCGATAGCCTGGTGCCAAAGTGAATTATCAAACCTGGGAGCATTTGTAACCAACAAGGCAATACCACCTTTGCCTTTTGAGGATGGTTTCTTTGATATTATTTTTTCCATATCTGTATTTACACACTTACCAGAAGAGATGCAATTTTTATGGCTTGAAGAATTGAGACGTGTTACAAGGCGAGATGGTTATCTGCTGATTACAACCCATGGTGAAGAGTTATTCAGCGAAGCACCAGACATATATAAAAGACAACTAGGTAAAGATGGTTTCTTTTACTCGATGGGAAATGGGACAGAAGGCCTCCCCGATTTTTACCAAACCACCTTCCATACGGATGCTTATATCCACGAGCAATGTAGTAAATATTTTGAAATTGAAAGGATCCTAAAAAAAGGGATAATGAGTCATCAAGACTTGGTTATCTGTAAAAATTGCTAAGACATAGTAGATTTTAATATTAACGACTAACTGCGCTGGAGTCATAGTTGACGAGACTGTAAATTAGATTGTGTATCTGCTTATCATTAACCCCTAAAGGGAGATAAGCAAGATGAACAAGAAAGAGATAGAAGCATTAGC
>JAIVEQ010000055.1 GCA_023838465.1 Candidatus Thiodiazotropha sp. | reverse complement strand
TAAATTTCGTACACTGTAAATGCCTACAAGGCTATACTATGCTGCACATAATTGAATATTATGTCGTTGCGAAATCCGGATATAGCCTTTTTTTGCTGTCCATAGCAGTGGCTTGATTGAGTCATTGATTACAGCAACTGTAGGCGGGATACTCCTGGTAGCAATAGTAGGGTTACTAAAGAGACATTGGATCCCACTATTGGACACCCGATAGAAAATACCAAGATATAGAAAAGGAGAGAGAAAATGGAGCTTACGCTCGATACCCTGCTGAACACCTATGTCATTCCTTGGGGTACCAAGATTGTGATGGCATTGTTAGTGTTCATTATTGGACGCTGGATAGCGAAAATGCTGACCCGAGCCTTAGAAAAGGTCATGGTTAAAGGAAATGTGGACCAGATGCTGGTCAACTTTCTTAGTAATATTGCTTTTGCGGCCCTCCTAGCTGTCGTCGTGCTTGCTGCTCTTGAGCAGCTGGGTGTGAATACAACCTCTGCATTGGCAATTTTGGGTGCAGCCGGCTTGGCTGTTGGTTTGGCTTTAAAAGACTCCCTGGCAAGCTTTGCAGCCGGTGTGATGCTGATTATCTTTCGTCCCTTTAAGTTGGGGGATTTTGTCGAGGCGGGGGATGCCACCGGAGTCGTTGAAGAAATTCGTATCTTTCATACCATGCTCAAGACAGGTGACAATCGCGAGATCACCATGCCCAACGCACAAATTTATAGCGGCACCATTACCAACTATTCCGCCAGGAAGACAAGACGGATCGATTTAGTCATCGGTATTGGCTACAACGATGACATAAAAACAGCGCGTGACCTTATCAAACAGATTCTCGAAGCAGATACCACGGTATTGAAAGACCCGGCACCAACGATCATGTTACTGGAGCTGGGGGAGAGTAGTGTCGATTTTGCTGTTCGCCCATGGGTAAAGTCAGGGGATTACTGGACAACACGTGCAGCCCTGCTCGAGGCCATCAAGGTAACGTTCGATAAACAGGGTATCAGTATTCCTTATCCGCAAAGGGATATTCATATGATTCAGGAAACGGCTGCCTGAGATTTCAGCAGTCATTAAAGTTAATAAATAAGATCTAGGAGGCATGAAAATGCATATTAAAAAAATTTCTTTGGCTTTGGCCTTGACACCCCTGCTTATCAGCAGCAATGCAATGGCTGAAAAGGGCTTGGCCTATGACAGTGCCGACAAAGTTTGGCGTACCGGATATGGTGAGTGCTGGACCTCCCCTTATCGTGATAAAACACCGTCAGACACCTCTTGTTATGGTGAACCTGCGCCGGCCATGGCTGAGGGAGATGCCGATAATGATGGTGTTGTAGACAGTAAAGATCAGTGCCCTGGGACAGCCGCTGGCGTCAAAGTTGACGAGAAAGGCTGTGCTTTGGATAGCGATGGCGATGGCGTGGTTGATGGCAGTGACAAATGTCCGAACACACCACAGGGTGCCAAGGTCGATGCCATGGGCTGTGAACTGGATAGTGATGGTGACGGCGTGGTTGATAGTAAGGACGCCTGCCCGAATACACCGGCTGGCGCCACTGTAAATGCAACCGGTTGTGCAGAACAAATCGTACTGCAGGATGTCCGCTTTGAGCTCAATAGCTACCGGATAAGTAGTGAGTATGTAGCCACTCTTGATCATGTCGCAGCATCACTCAAAGCGCGTTCTGATGTGAAGTCAGTTGAAGTTACCGGTCATACCGACTCGACCGGTGCTGCAGACTATAACCAGAGTCTGTCTGAGAAGCGTGCCAAGGCCGTTGCCGATTACTTGATCAGTCAGGGAGTCAACGGAGCGATCTTCACAACCAATGGTATGGGAGAGAGTTCTCCAGTTGCTGATAATTCAACTGCGGAAGGCCGTGCTCAGAACCGTCGTGTTGAGCTGAAGTTGGACTAGTAGTGACTGTTTAAGGATGTGAAAAAGGCAACAGTGTGAATTGTCTGCTGTTGTCTTTTTCTTATTGCCTGTCATAGGGAAATCCAGATTAATCCCCCTAGTATGGGATAAATTAGTTTGTTGGAATGGGATAGTTCAAATTCCCTTTCCATATGGGCTGGTAACGAAATTGAGGGAGATCTGACTGCAGCGTCCCGAGATTCTGGTGTTTGTGTAGGGTTGCATAACCAGAAACCTGGAGAAGGCTGGTTGCGCTCCCATATAGAGTAGTCGGATCATCCTCGCCTTAAGGCAGGTTGTTAGGTGTCATGCTTGTGGAGTGACCTATGCGTATAGCCTATTTGGAAGACGATAAAGTGCAATCGGCCGTTATGAAGGAGTGGCTGGAGGCGGAAGGATACATATGTAGAGCCTTCGATAATGCTGATGCTTTTATGCGTGAGCTGCGTCATGAGACCTATGACCTGTTGATCATGGATTGGGAGTTGCCTGGAAAAAGCGGTGTTGATGTACTCACCTGGTTGCGTGGAGAGAGAGAGTGGGATCTACCTGTTTTCTTTATTACCCACCGGGACGGTGAGGCAGATATCATCGAAGCGTTGGAAAAGGGTGCCGATGACTACCTTGCCAAACCGGTCAATCGTGAAATTATGTTGGCACGAATCAAGGCCTTGGTTAGACGACACAGCGGTCGTCGTGATCACTTGGAAGTCAATGGATTCTCCCTGCAAAAAGAGAACAAAACACTCGCCATCGACGGGGTGCCTGTCGAGATGACAGAAAAGGAATTTCAGCTGGCTTGGATGCTGTTCACCAATATCGGCCGTCTGCTTTCACGAGATCATCTGCTCGAAAGCATATGGGGTTTTGGACCTGGTTTGATGACCCGTACTGTGGATACCCATATCAGCCGTTTGCGTCGCAAGCTTGGCCTGACACCTGAAAATGGGTGGCGTTTAAAGGCTGTCTATCATCAAGGCTACCGACTGGAACAGCTGGAGGAACAGGCATAGTTCATGTTAGCTAGAGATCGTCTGGATGATCTGAATAGAATTTTCTGCAAATAGGTGAGGGCGCCCGTATAATCAGCAATATTTAGTGTGTAATGGGTCTTTAGAGCGGCGACACGCGGCCAATGGTCGTGTCATCTACTGATGACCAGGTAGATGCATTGAAGTATGCATCTTCATACTATGGCCGGACGGGTATTGGCATGATAAACAAATTCACCTTTCTCTTTCTACTCCTGGTTTCAGTAGTGGTTTCCCCAACGGTATGGTCAGAGGATTGGGCTTATCGTATACATGAAGGGGAGAATCTGACACTTGTTGCCGAACGATTCCTTAAGTCTGATTTTACACCTGAACAATTACAGGTTTACAACGGCATAGCCAATGATAGGGAAATTCCAGTAGGCACAGAGATTCGTGTGCCCATCGATTGGTTGAAAGAGGTACTGGCCGGTGTAAAAGTCAACTATGTATTCGGCATAGCAACACTGCAGCGAAGAGGTGAGGATGAGCACGCCAGGTTGCTCGCAGATACTATGCTCAATGCCGGTGATCTGGTTATTACCGGTGTCGGTTCTGCGGTCTCATTGAAGTTTGCTGACGACACGCTGTTACTGATCGGTGAGAATAGTGAGGTTGTGTTTGATGCGCTCTCCTCTTTTCATGGTATGGGCATGTTGGATACACGTATTCGATTGCAACGGGGACGTGTTGAAAACCGGGTCATGCCACTGAAGAAACCGGAGTCCCGATATGAGATACACACACCGGCTGCAGTCACTGTGGTTCGTGGGACAGACTTTCGTGTCTCTTCTGATTCGGATAGTGCCCAGACCCGTAGTGAAGTTACCGAGGGTATAGTCAATATCACAGCTGATGGTGAAACTGTAGAGGTTGGGGAGGGGGAGGGGACCCTCATTGAGCAAGGTAAACCCCCGGCCACTCCCCGTAAACTGCTGCCAAAACCGGATTTAATGGAAATGTCTGTTCAATCTACTGCAGATAGTTTGCACCTTGGGTGGCCAGTGCTGGTCGGTGCGACAAGCTATCGATATCAGGTGATGAACAGTTTGGAACGCATGGTTTCAAGTGGGACTGTACAGGTGAATCGTGCTGGCCTATCCCGACTTCCAGCTGGTAGTTACAAACTGCAACTTAGAGGTATAGATGAAATAGGGCTTGAAGGATTCAGTGCATCCAGCCGTTTTACTCTGGAACCGATCGCTCCACCTGTGGAGAAGTTGCGGACAATGTTACCGGCTCCCACCCTTTTTCAACCTCAATTCAATAGCAATGGGATAGCGGTCAGTTGGACTTCGGTCGCGAAAGCATGGGGCTATCGGCTGTTTCTTGCAAGGGATGCCGAACTACAGGATGTTTTGTTTTGGCGACTTGCTGAGGATCAATATTTTTTGGTGAGTCCCCTACCCCCCGGGCACTACTTTATTGGCGTGGAGGCACTATTTACTGATACCGATGAGCGATCTCGATCCAACATTTACCAAATCACCATTCCAGGCTGGCGTTAGGTAATGTAGGTATGTATGGCACATTGGTGAAAGTGTCAGAATTTTCTCCCAACTTTTTTAGAGCAGGGGTGCCATTCCCTGCGAGGCATGTCTTCCACCCCAAGGGCACTTCCTTCGGGGTGCGGCTTGCCCCCACCTGGCCAGCTGAATGGTAAAGAATCTATGACGAGGTACACTAGGAATAAGGGTCTCTCAGAGAGAACTCGCAGTGCATTGATTCTTTTGCTTTTTACCAGCCTGTTAGCTGCAAGCGGATTATTGTGGCGATGGGATTTACTGTTGTATGACTTACAGATGGGCTTAATGGTCAGGCCCCCAGCAGACGATATCATTATTGTTGCTGTTGATGAGAAGAGTCTCGATACTTTGGGACGCTGGCCCTGGTCACGTCAAGTACATGCGAAGTTAGTTGATCGTCTAACACAAGCGGGTGCGAAGGCGATAGTATTCGATATATTGTTCGCCGAACCGGATCGTATTGATCCAGAATCTGATATCCAGTTAATCCAGTCGATTGCTGCTAGTGAACGTGTCTTCATGCCGGTCATCCTGGAAGAGCATCGTCAGGGGGGGATGCTGGTTGAGTCAATGCCATTGCCTGAACTCTCTAATGTGGCAGCAGGTTTGGGGCATGTGCATATGGACTTGGATGCGGATGGCATTGCGCGAGGTGTGTTTCTGTATGAAGGACTGGGAAAGGCCTACTGGCCCCATTTGATGATTTCACTGTTGAATTGGCTAGCGCCTGATGAAATAGGTATGCGTTCTGCACCTATCAGCATGCAAACGCCTAATATTCACACTATTAACCGTCATTCCCATCGTCTGATACCCTTCAACGGTCCAGCAGGCCACTACCATCGTTACAGTTATAGTCAAGTACTTGAAGGTGATTTTCTATCGAACCTGTTTCGGGACAAGATTGTGTTGGTTGGTGTTACTGCAACGGGGATAGGTGATGCTTTGCCAACCCCTCTCTCTGGGTATGGGGTACCGATGCCTGGCGTGGAGATCAACGCCAATATTCTGGATAGTCTGAGACGTGGTGAAGTGATAACACCGGTTGGCTATCTTCCCCATTTACTGGGTAGTGCGTTGATCGTGGTTCTGCCATTCGTGCTCTATCCCTACTTCCCAACTCGTGCAGCACCTTTGGTCTCACTTGCCCTGGTCATGTTATTTTTCTTGTGTTCATGGATTCTGTTGCGTGGAATGGAGTTTTGGTTTCCCCCATCAGCTGCATTGCTGGGTTTGATGTTGAGCTATCCCCTTTGGAGTTGGCGGCGGCTCGATCAGGCGGTGCGCTATCTGAATGAACAACTCGAACGTATGCAGCGTGAGCAGCAGCTACTGCCGGTAGAGCAGCCACCGAGTGACATGACCTCAGCTATGCAATTTCTTGCTCGCTTGATGCCGCTACGGGGGTGGGTGCTCTATGCTACGGATAGTGGAAAGCAGTTGTTGCAAAGTGGTGAAGCACTGGGTTTGCCATTGGATGGGCTGGTGTCGGGGAAGTGGCAGCGGTCAGGTGCAGAGCTTTGGACATTGATTGAACGTCCTGAGACGCACTGGCAGTTGGGGCTGATCTGGCCCAGAAATGAAGTACCGCAAGGGCGTCTATTACAAGTCGCAAATGATTTTGCCCTCCAGTTCACCCTAGAGCCCGAGACGAAGCAGGGAGGGGTTCTGGAGCGGGTTGAGTTACGTATGCAACAGATGCAAGAGGCGAATGCCCGCTTACAACGTTTTCGCAATCTGATCAGCAATGCGGTTGGTCATATGGACGATGGATTAATGGTCTTGGTCGAGTGGTGATGTCCAATCCACGCGCATCATTCTATCTTGGCCATCAATCGGATCGGGAGCTGCTTGGTGAAGATGCCTACCGTCTCCTGAATGTACTGGAGATTCAAGGCGGCGAGCAATGGCAGACTGTTTTCAAAAAGGTGCTACTGGACAAGGAACCTGTTCGGTTTGAGGCAATTCGACCTCCCAATACAGAACTGTTTGTGCAGTTGAAATCACTTGAGGTTGTGGATGCCGAGATGCCTGGGGTGATCGTCAATCTCTCCTATATAGGGACACTGAAACGGTCTGAGCGGACACGTGCGAAAATGCTCAATTTTCTATCACATGATATTCGTTCGCCGATTACCTCACTGCTTTCGTTAACTCAATCGAAGCAGATGCATATGGGGAGTACAAAGGAACTGGCAGAACAGATCGAGCCATTGGCCCGTCGTTCGCTCAAACTGGCTGATAATTTTTTGAGATTAGCCCGCGCGGAAGCGGCTGAAACCACTTCATTTACAGATACCGATTTCGTCGAAGTGGCACATAATGCTATGGATGAAGTCTATATTCAGGCTAAGACCAGGCAGATCACACTGCTGCGCCATTTTGAAGAGGACGAAATATGGCTGCAAGGTGATTTGGGTTTACTGGAAAGGGCGCTTGTCAATCTACTTGAGAATGCGGTCAAGTTCTCTCCACCTCAGAGTCGGATCATTATGACCCTCTTTGTAACAGGCTCCAGGTTGGTGTGTGAGATAGAGGACGAGGGACCCGGTATTCCTCAGGACCAGCTGAGCGATATTTTTCTTCCTTTTACCCAGGCGGAATCGAATCAGGTTTCTCGAAAAAAAGGGATTGGCTTAGGCTTGAGTTTTGTCAAAGTGGTCGCTGAAAAGCACCATGGATCAGTGACTGCAAAAAATGGTGAGAAGGGTGGTGCTGTGTTTACACTCAGCTTACCTTGCGAGGAGAATGCGCCCTAGTACGCCGTCAATCTAATAACTTAGGATGCAGTGTGCCCCACATCACTCAAAGCTAGGTTAACCGCTGGCAGTGTGTTTGTTTGCAGCGGGAAAATGCGTGCATAATGGGGCTTTCGATTGATCTTTCGGAGTGACTGATGCCGCAATACCGTTCTCGCACAACCACCCATGGGCGCAATATGGCCGGTGCCCGAGCCCTCTGGCGAGCCACAGGCATGAAGGATGGCGATTTCGACAAACCGATCGTTGCTGTCTCAAACTCCTTTACCCAGTTCGTTCCTGGACATGTTCATTTGAAGGATTTGGGTCAATTGGTGGCTCGGGAGATCGAAGCAGCAGGCGGCGTGGCAAAAGAGTTCAATACCATTGCTGTGGATGATGGTATAGCGATGGGCCATGGTGGGATGCTCTACTCTCTCCCATCACGGGATATCATCGCCGACTCGGTTGAGTACATGGTTAACGCCCATTGTGCCGATGCACTGGTCTGTATCTCCAACTGCGACAAGATCACCCCTGGTATGTTAATGGCTGCCCTGCGGTTGAATATCCCGACCGTGTTTGTCTCGGGTGGTCCAATGGAAGCGGGTAAGGTTCAGCTACAGGGTAAGGAGCATCATCTGGATCTGGTTGATGCCATGATCTCTGCCGCCAATCCGGATGAAAGCGATGAAAATGTAGAGATGATTGAGCGCTCTGCCTGTCCTACGTGTGGATCTTGTTCGGGTATGTTCACCGCTAATTCAATGAACTGTCTGACAGAGGCCCTGGGCTTGTCGCTGCCGGGAAACGGATCGCTTTTGGCCACCCATGCGGATCGTGAACAGCTCTTTCTTGAGGCTGGACGTCGGGTTGTGGAATTGGCCCGTCGTTGGTATGAGCAAGATGATGCATCTGTACTCCCGCGTAATCTGGCTACATTCCAGGCCTTCGAGAATGCGATGAGTCTGGATATCGCCATGGGCGGTTCAACGAATACGGTATTGCACTTGCTTGCCGCAGCCCATGAGGCAGAAGTTGATTTCAGCATGGCCGATATCGATCGATTGAGCCGTAAGGTACCGAATCTGTGTAAAGTTGCGCCCGCCACACAGCAGTATCACATGGAGGATGTACATCGGGCAGGGGGTGTGATTGGTATCCTTGGTGAACTCGAACGGGCGGGTTTGATTCACCGGGATGTGCCGACTGTCTATGCCAATAGTCTCGGTGAAGGCCTTGATGGTTGGGATATTGTTCGCACCCAGGAAGAGAGGGTGCATAGTCGCTATCTGGCTGCTCCAGGTGGTGTACCCACACAAGTTGCTTTCAGTCAGTCATCCCGCTGGCCTGAATTGGATCTGGATAGGAGTAATGGCTGTATCCGCGATGTGCAACATGCCTACTCCAAAGATGGCGGGTTGGCCGTGTTGTATGGCAATCTGGCTGAGCAGGGATGCATCGTAAAGACCGCTGGAGTGGATGAATCGAACCTCGTTTTTTCAGGTCCGGCGCGGATATTCGAGAGTCAGGATTCAGCGGTAGCAGGGATTCTGGGTGATCAGGTCCAAGCAGGCGATGTGGTGATTATTCGCTATGAAGGCCCTAAAGGTGGGCCTGGAATGCAGGAGATGCTCTACCCCACCAGCTATCTTAAATCAAAGGGATTGGGCAAGGCCTGTGCGTTGATCACTGATGGACGCTTTTCCGGTGGGACATCCGGATTGTCCATTGGGCATTGTTCACCCGAAGCGGCTGAAGGAGGGAACATTGGTTTGGTCAAGGAGGGTGATCTGATTGAAATTGATATTCCAGCCCGTTCAATCCAAGTTGTGATCGATCAAGAGACGCTTCTGCAAAGGCGGAGTGAAATGTCAGCTCGTGGTGACCAGGCCTGGCAACCCGTCGCCCGAGAGAGAGTTGTATCTCAAGCATTGAAGGCCTATGCAGCCCTTACGACCTCAGCGGCCCATGGAGCAGTCAGGGATCTCTCTCAACTCGATAACTAGGGGCTTATTTTTTAAGGTGATGATCCATAAGAGTTTATTATGCAGTTGCGATCGCTGTGGCTTATCATCTTGCTGATTGGGTGTAGCGGAGGAGATCCAACCGCTACCGACCCCACGCTAATTTTTAAGGATGGTTTTGAAAACTCGCTACAAGAAGTGGATATCCTGGCTGATGGGGGTACCATGGTTCGCGGTTTTGATGCCTGGTTGAAAATCGTACCCAAATTGACAACGATTCATCTTCGTAATGCAGCAAACTATGACTATCGAGAGTGTGGAGAGCTGGTAGTCTGGTTTTATAAGGTTACACGGGATACCAACCTGCAGCAGTTACACAATGGGCTGGTATGCCAGGAGTCGATTGACCCTCGCTTCAAGTTCGATAACGGTCGTTGGCTGTTAACGGACCGAAGTAATGGGGTTGCTTACTATCGAACCTGGAAAAAATAATAGTTGAGAAACTATTCAGCAGCCCCATTCTTTTGGGGGCTGAGGGGTTGTCATCTCAAAATATTTTAGAGTATTCAAAAGGGAGGCATCTGACTCTTCCCTTTGACCAACATCCGGAAACCAGGTTTTCGAATGCTGGTAAGAATAGTGATATACCTGAAGCTTCAGATTCAGGTAAAAAGATCCCACTTAAGGGACAAAAATATGGAGATGCATGGTGTATTTTGATCTCAAACAGTGCTACTTGTTTGCTCATCTGGATGACCAACAATTTGAGACTGTAGAGAAGATGGCCTATGAGGTAAAACTCAGGGATGGCCAGCTTTTTTTTCGGACGGGTGATCCTGCGACCCATTTTTTTCTTGTGGTTCAGGGGCAGATGAAATTAACCCGGCTATCCATGCAGGGGCAAGAGAAGGTTATTGAGATTATCTCTCCAGGACAGACCTTTGCTGAAGCCTTGATGTTCGGCGAGCGACCCGTATACCCTGTCAATGCCGCAGCGATCGGCGATACTTATTTATTGAGTTTCGAGAGTGATCCTTTCCTTAAAATCCTTCGTGGCTCCGTCGATACCTGCTTTCGACTGATGGGGGATATGAGTCATCGACTCAGGAGCCTGATTCGAGAGATCGATGAATTGACATTGCAAAGCGCCAGTTGTCGGGTTGCCAGCTTCTTGTGGAAAAGGTGGCAGGGTAAGCCTGAACTTGGATCAACTTTTGAGCTGCAGGCGCCGAAAGGGGTGATTGCTTCAAGGCTCTCTGTGACACCGGAGACATTTTCCCGCATCTTACATAACTTTTCCGAACAGGGACTGATACAGGTCGATGGAAGCCGTGTCGAGGTACTTGATGAGAAGGGTTTGTATGCCATTGCTGATATCACAGGAACGATACGGCAGGATATCTCATCCAGCTAGGAGTCCGACAGGCTCCTAGTCCTTGGCTGAACCCGGTTTTTGTACAGATTGAGGCATTCCCCGTCTTTGACGGTTATACTCTCCCTCCTTATTAAATAAACAACCATTTCAGCAGATTATAATGAAGGATAGTTTTCCATTCCCTGTGGCTCGAATCGGCCTGATCGGTGGCGGCCAGTTGGGTCGTATGATGGTCAAAGCGGCAAAACGTCTGGGTTGCACCTGCGTGGTCCTAGACCCTTACCCCGGTTCACCGGCAGGTCAGGTGGCGGGTCACCAGATCATAGGCGGATACCATGATCCGGCCAAGCTGCGTGAGCTGGCAGAGTCATGCGATGTAGTGACTTATGAACTGGAGAATATTGATACCGAGACCTTGATTCAGCTAGAACGAGAAGGGCATCGAATCAACCCGGCTCCAGCACTGTTGTCGATACTGCAGGACAAATTAACACAAAAGCAGTTTCTTAAAGAGTCTGGCATACCGACCGCAGATTTCACTGAGATACCTGAACCTACACTGCAAGCATTTGAATCCTTTGGTTTTCCTTTGGTTCAGAAGGCACGACGCGGGGGTTATGATGGGCGTGGTGTGTCAGTGATGCAACAGGCTGCAGATTTTGAAAAGCACCTGCCTGTACCCTCTCTGGTAGAGCATTTTGTCGATGCCAAAAAGGAGTTGGCAGTGATGGTCGCACGTAATGCAGAGGGGCAATGTATTGCCTATCCAACGGTTGAGATGTGTTTCCGTGCAGGAGAAAATGTGCTGGACCTGTTGCTCTGCCCGGCGGCAGTGAATGAGGATATCGCCATAGCGGCAGAGGCATTAGCGGAACGTACCATCGAAGCATTGCAAGGTGTCGGGATTTTTGGTGTGGAGTTGTTCCTCACTCAGGATGATCAATTGTTGGTCAACGAAATCGCTCCACGTACCCACAATTCCGGCCACCATACCATCGAGGCCTGTATCACCGATCAGTTCGAGCAGCATCTGCGTGCCGTGCTGGGTCTCCCTTTGGGTGCTACCCATCTTCTTTCGCCAGCCGCGATGATCAATCTTCTCGGTGCTTCTGATGCCAGTGGCAGACCCGTTATCAAGGGTATGGCGGCAGCTTTGGCTATAGACGGGGTTTGTCTACATCTCTACGGAAAAGCGGAGGTGACTCCCTATCGTAAGATGGGACATGTTACGGTACTCGACCGGGATCTTGATGTTGCTCAAAGCAAGGCCGAGCAGGTACGCGATCTGATTGAAATTACGGGGGAACAGCATCCATGAACAAGCCAGTTGTGGGGATCATCATGGGAAGTGATTCAGATCTGCCTGTGATGCAGGAGGCCGCTAAGTTGCTTCAGGAACTACAGGTCCCCTTTGAGATGACAATCGTATCGGCCCATCGCACTCCCGCCAGGCTCTACGAGTATGCGCAAAGCGCTGTTGAGCGTGGCCTACAGGTGGTGATTGCCGGTGCAGGCGGAGCGGCCCATCTACCTGGAATGGTCGCAGCTATCTCACCGCTGCCTGTGATTGGTGTGCCGGTAAAGACCTCCACCATGAATGGCGAGGATTCACTGCTCTCTATCGTACAGATGCCACCCGGTGTACCTGTTGCCACCGTCGCCATTAACGGAGCCAGGAACGCCGGCATATTGGCAGCACAGATCCTCGGCACGGCTCAGCCTGAACTCCGTCAGCGGGTGATCGATTTCAAACAAGCGCTTGAAGCCATGGTAATGTCCAAGGTTGAGGCGATGGCATCACAGCAAAAAGTCTGAGTGCACCCCTCCATTTACTGAATCATACGTAGGGTGCGGCCCTGCCGCACCATAAATAGTCTGACGCTCCATAAGAACACCATAAAAAGTCAGCCATAGATTGATTAGCCCGGTGCGGCAGGGTCACACCCTACGGCTGGAGCTGGTTTTGAACCTAGAAACAGCAGCTGAGCGCTTTGAATCACTGGCAAGTGATGGGTTTAGCGGTGGTTATGGATAATCAGGAAACTCACCCATTGGGTGAGCGACGCTACGACCACCAGGGCACTGGCGGCCGTTCAACTGCCGCTTCTAGGTTGAAATAGCCCTATTCCTCCCCCATCTGAAGGGTATTCAATAAAAGATTTCGGAGTTTTACCCATGCGAATGGATCGTTTGACCAGTAAATTTCAGATGGCACTGGCGGATGCCCAGAGCCTGGCCGTTGGGCGAGATCACCAGTTCATTGAACCGGTGCATCTATTGACTGCCTTGCTAGACCAGGATGGAGGCAGTATCCGCCACCTGCTGGCTCAATCCGATGTTAATGTGAACCAGCTCCGCACAAGTCTCAGTGCGGCGATGGAACGCCTTTCAAGTGTCGAGGGTGCTGCGGGTGATTTGCACATCTCCAATGATCTGGGGCGTCTGCTTAATCAGACTGACAAGTTTGCCCAACAGCGGAATGACCAATATATCTCCAGTGAACTGTTTGTACTTGCTGCAGTAGATGACAAGGGTGAACTGGGTGAGATGTTACGCAACGCCGGTGGCTCCAAGGCAGCTCTGGAGAAGGGCATAGAGAAGCTTCGAGGTGGTCAGCGTGTGGATGATCCCAATGCGGAAGATCAGCGCCAGGCACTGGAGAAGTACACCATCGACCTGACAGAACGGGCGGAGCAGGGAAAGCTTGATCCAGTGATAGGTCGTGATGATGAGATTCGTCGTACCATCCAGGTATTGCAGCGTCGCACCAAGAATAATCCGGTACTGATTGGCGAGCCTGGTGTCGGCAAGACGGCGATTGTCGAAGGTTTGGCTCAGCGCATTATCAACAGTGAGGTGCCGGAAGGTCTCAAAGGCAAGCGATTGCTCTCTCTTGATATGGGTGCTTTGATTGCTGGGGCGAAGTTCAGAGGTGAATTTGAGGAGCGTCTCAAAGCGGTACTCAATGACCTGAGTAAACAGGAGGGACAGATCATCCTGTTTATCGATGAGCTGCATACCATGGTCGGAGCCGGTAAAGCGGAAGGCTCCATGGATGCCGGGAATATGCTTAAGCCGGCATTGGCACGGGGAGAACTGCACTGTGTTGGTGCCACCACACTGGATGAATACCGACAGTATCTGGAAAAGGATGCTGCCCTGGAACGTCGTTTCCAGAAGGTGCTGGTAGAAGAGCCCAGCGTGGAAGATACGATTGCGATATTACGTGGCCTCAAGGAGCGCTATGAAGTCCACCATGGTGTGGATATCACCGATCCGGCCATAGTTGCGGCCGCGACCCTATCTCATCGTTATATCGCTGATCGACAGTTACCTGACAAGGCGATCGACCTGGTGGATGAGGCCGCTTCACAGATCCGTATGGAAATCGATTCCAAACCAGTGGAGATGGACCGTCTGGAGCGCCGTCTGATCCAGCTGAAGATTGAGCGAGAGGCGCTCAACAAAGAGTCCGACGATGCATCGAAGAAACGTTTGGCTGAGCTCGAGGCACAGATCGAACGGCTGGAGCGGGAATTCTCCGATCTGGATGAGATCTGGAAATCGGAAAAAGCGGCATTGCAGGGTACGACTCACATTAAAGAGTCCCTGGAGCAGGCCCGTCTCGAACTTGAGACCGCACGCAGAGCAGGTGATCTGGCGCGTATGTCCGAGCTGCAATATGGCCGTATTCCGGAGTTGGAAAAACAGCTCGATATGGCAGCTCAGGCCGAGATGCAGGAGATGAAGCTGCTGCGTAACAAGGTCTCTGAAGAAGAGATAGCCGATGTGGTCTCCAAATGGACCGGCATTCCCGTCTCCAAGATGCTGGAGGGTGAACGGGACAAGTTGTTGCGTATGGAAGAAGAGCTGAGCCGACGGGTGATTGGTCAAGAAGAGGGTGTGCGTGCAGTCAGTGATGCTATCCGTCGCTCCCGTGCGGGATTGTCGGATCCCAACCAACCGAATGGCTCATTTCTCTTTCTCGGTCCCACCGGTGTCGGCAAAACTGAGCTATGCAAGGCATTGGCGGAGTTTCTGTTCGACACAGAAGAGGCGATGATACGTATCGACATGTCAGAGTTCATGGAGAAACACTCGGTGGCCCGTCTGATTGGGGCACCGCCTGGTTATGTTGGCTATGAAGAGGGTGGATACCTCACCGAGGCAGTACGTCGCCGGCCCTATTCAGTCATTTTGCTGGATGAAGTGGAGAAGGCACATCCGGATGTTTTCAATGTGCTGCTTCAGGTGCTCGATGATGGTCGTCTCACGGATGGTCAGGGACGGACTGTTGATTTTCGAAACACCGTTATTATCATGACCTCCAATCTAGGTTCTCAAGTCATCCAGGAGTATGCCACCGAAGCACGATACGACGAGATGAAAGCAGCAGTGATGGAGACGGTACGGCAAAACTTTCGTCCCGAATTTATCAATCGTCTGGATGAGATTGTGGTCTTCCATCCCTTGGCCAGAGATCAGATTCGTGCCATCGCCAAGATCCAGATCGACTACCTGCATGAAAGATTGGCCGACCATGATATGGGGTTGGTGATCACTGATGCAGCCCTCGATCGGTTAGGAGAGGCAGGGTTCGATCCGGTATACGGCGCGCGTCCACTTAAGAGAGCCATCCGCCAACAGCTGGAGAATCCGCTGGCACAGGATATACTGGCAGGCCGCTTTGGAGCTGGCGATACCATTGAGGTGGATGAGAGCGCAGAGGAGGGCTTGACCTTCAATAAGCGTCAGCATGTGAGTGCAGCTTGAGTAGTGCGGTAGGGTGCGGCCCAGCCGCACCATGAGCGTACCAAGTTAAACAGAAATGGCGTAGTTGATAGTGCTGTGATGTCTTATTAAGATGTGAATCAGTAGGTAGAGAATTCGGTGCGGCAGGGCCACACCCTCATTACGTGCCAATATAAAACCTGCAGATGAAAGCGATTAAAATTACACTAGGCTGCCAGATTCTGGTAGTAGTGGTGTAGTCTATCAGTAGACTCAATCAGCGCTTCAATCTCCCCATTGTTCTCTAACACGTCATCCGCGCCTTGAAGGCGGGTTTGGCGGTCAACCTGGCTGGCCATGATTTGTGTGATCTGTGCTGTGGATAATTGATCGCGCTTTGCCACCCGTTCGAACTGCAATGATTCATCACAATCCACAACTAACACTCTGTCAGCAAGCGTGGTCTGGCCAGTCTCGAAAAGTAGGGGTATTACCAGTACGACATAGGGAGCCGATTGATGCTCCAGCCACTCCTCCATGGTCTGTCTGATGCGTGGATGGAGAATAGCCTCAAGACGATTACGTTGTTGCTGGTCACCAAACACAATATCCCGCAGGGCAGCTCTGTTCAGCTGGCCCTGTGCATCAACCATCTGATCACCAAAGACTGCCTGAATCTCCAGAAGGGCGGGGAAGCCAGGCTTGACCAGTTGATGGGCTAATAGATCTGCATCCAACACCGGTACGCCCAGGGATTCAAAATGTCGTGAGACCGCACTCTTACCGCTACCGATCCCACCCGTTAGGGCAATTACCAGCATTAGATCAGACCAGACCAACGCAGATAGGCCTGGTTGATCTGTTCGCCCCACATCAGGCTAATCCAGCCTGCAGCAGCAAGGTAGGGGCCGAAGGGGATGGGAATATTACGGTCACGTCCACGTAGTACGATCAACAGAATGCCGACTACTGCACCAACCAGGGCTGAAAGCATGATGATTTGAGGTAGATATTGCCATCCGAGCCATGCGCCCAGCATGGCTAATAGCTTGAAGTCGCCATACCCCATGCCCTCTTTGCCGGTCAGCCGTTTAAAAAGCTGATAGACACTCCACAACGAAAGATAACCTGCTGCTGCACCGAGAATGGCACTGCGGGGCTCCGTAAAGATAGCTGTCAGGCTCAACAGTAGCCCCAGCCAGAGAAAGGGCAGGGTGATGTTGTCAGGCAGCAACTGGACATCAAAATCGATCATACTCAAGGTGATTAAAGCCCACGTCAGAATGAGTGCAGCCAGAGCAGTCCAGGTCACACCAAAGTGGTGTGCTACCACAAGGGAGAGAATGCCTGTCACCGCTTCAACGAGTGGGTATCTTGGGCTGATGGGATGTTTACATTGAGAGCAGCGTCCCATCAACAGCAACCAACTCACTACTGGAATATTCTCCCAGGCGCGGATTTTATGGCTGCATTGGGGGCAGTGTGACGCAGGTTGGCTCAGGTTAAAAGGCTTAGATTCCGGTACATCATCGACACCATTCAGCGCATTACAGTCACTGCGCCATTGGTTTTCCATCATCTTCGGAAGACGAAGGATGACAACGTTGATAAAGCTTCCAACCGTCAACCCAAGAAGGGTTGAGAATAGCAGAAAGGCCCAGTTATATTGATTCAGAAAGTCGATAAAAAACACGTCGTATTTTGGGTGTTCCTGGTCGAAATGTGTGGTGTCGTTCGACTAAATAACCGACCCCATTTTGAAGATCGGTAAATACATAGCGACCACCATACCACCTACAAGGGTACCCAGTATTACCATGATTAGAGGTTCCATCAGGCTGCTCATGGCATCAACTGCATTGTCCACCTGTTCCTCATAGAAATCAGCGACCTTGTTGAGCATGTCATCCAGTGAGCCTGATTCTTCACCGATGGAGACCATCTGCACGACCATGTTAGGAAACAGATTGCGTTGTCTCATGGCAAGCTGCAGCGATTGACCTGTTGCAACATCTTCCCGCATTCGAAGCACAGCATCACTGTAGACTACATTACCAGTGGCACCAGAGACGGAATCGAGGGCCTCTACAAGGGGAACACCGGCAGCTGACATGGTCGCCAGGGTACGGGAGAAACGGGCGATGGCTGACTTGTTGAGGATCATACCGATGACAGGGATCTTGAGTAGGATTCGATCAATAGCATGTCGGAATTTTCTAGAACGTTTCCATGTGTTCGAAAGTACATAGCCTGCTGCAATTAAAGCACCAAGCATTGCCCACCAATAATCCCGGAAGAAGTGAGAGAGGTTGACTACCAATTGAGTGAAGGCCGGCAGGTCAGCACCAAAGTTGGAAAACAGTGACTCAAACTGTGGGATGACAAAGATCAGCAATATGGCTGTTACGCCGATTGCCGCAGCAACGATGGCAGCCGGGTAGAACATGGCCTTTTTTATCTTGCCTTTGATCGATTCTGTCTTCTCTTTGTAGGTGGCAATCTTGTGCAAAAGTGTTTCGAGAACACCGGCATGCTCACCTGCACGAACCAGATTTACAAACAGATCTTCAAAATACAGTGGGTGTTTTTTCAAGGCATCGGCCAGGGCTGTGCCACCTTCCACATCGGCCTTGATGGTGAGGATCAGCTCCTGCATAGAGGGATTTTCGTGTCCCCGCCCAACAATATCAAAGGCCTGTACCATGGGGACACCCGCTGACATCATTGTAGCCAGTTGTCTGCTGAAGACAGTAACATCGGCACTGGTGATCTTCTTTTTACTGCTGAAGATGGAGGTGGCTTTTTTTCTGACCTTGAGTGGGTTGACCCCCTGCCTACGTAAATCAGCCTTGACCATATTGACATCAGTTGCACGGGTTTCACCAGACAAGCGAGAGCCCTTTTTGTCTGTGCCCTCCCAGGTGTAGAGGTGTGATTTGACCTGGGGTTTCTTTCTTGGAGGCGCCATCGGTTAGTCCTTGGTTACCCGATTGAGTTCTTGGAGGCTGGTAATACCCTGCATCACCTTGCGCAGACCTGACCGGCGAAGGTTGTAGACCCCTTCCGTTTCTGCTTGCTTCTCAAGTTGCAGTGAGGTACCACCCTCCATAATGATTTTGCCCATTACTTCGGAGACAGGCATTACTTGAAATATACCAACTCTACCCTTGTAACCACTGGTACACAGGTCACAACCTACCGGTTTGTAGGTGGTGAAGCCGGTGTCGATATCCGCTTTAGTGAATCCTTCTTCCAACAATGCCTCATTGGGTAGGTCATCAGGTGCTTTGCAGTGTTCACAAAGCCGCCTGGCCAGACGTTGTGCCATGATAAGCAGTACAGAGGAGGCAATATTGAAGGGCGGAATACCCATGTTAGCCAAGCGAGTCAGGGTTTGAGGTGCATCGTTCGTGTGTAGGGTGGAGAGAACCAGATGCCCTGTCTGGGCTGCTTTTACGGCAATTTCAGCTGTTTCCAGATCACGTATCTCGCCCACCATGACAATTCGGGGTCCTGACGAAGGAAAGCCCTCAAGGCTTCGGCAAAGGTCAACCCGGTCTTGACGTTCATGTTGACCTGATTGATACCTGCTACCTGAATCTCTACTGGATCTTCTGCCGTGGATATATTGACTTCTGGCTTGTTGAGCATGTTCAGTGCTGTATAGAGACTGACCGTCTTACCGCTACCTGTGGGTCCGGTTACCAGAATCATGCCGTATGGCTTGTTGATTGCGCTTAAAAACTCTTTGCGCTGTTCTTCCTCGAAACCGAGTGCCTCAATACCAAGCTGAGCACTGGTGGGATCAAGGATACGCAACACAATCTTTTCACCATACAGGGTCGGGCAGGTATTCACACGGAAGTCGATGGCGCGAGTTTTGGAAAGCTGCATCTTGATACGACCATCCTGCGGTACACGCCGTTCAGCAATGTTCATGCGTGACATGACTTTAATACGGCTTGAAAGGCGGTTCGCCAAATTGGATGGTGGGTTAGCTACCTCATGCAGCATGCCATCTTGCCGGTAACGAATTCGGTAAGTGTATTCATAGGGCTCAAAATGCACATCCGATACACCTTGGTTTATAGCATCCAGAAGAATCTTGTTGATGTAGCGTACGACAGGGGCTTCGTCGACATCCAGCTTGGATTCATCATTTTCAGCGGTATCATCACCACTGGAGATATCCAGGTTGTCCAGGTCAGCATCCAGCAGTTCATCCATGCCGGCTTCCTGTGCCTCCATGACCTTATCGATGGTTCGCTTGAGCTTGTCTTCCTCTACCAGGATCGCTTCGGAGGCAAGGCCGGTATTGAAACGGATTTCATCCAGGCCCTGGTGGTTGGTGGGATCCGAAACAGCAAGGAACAACCGATTACCACGCCTGAAAATTGGCAGAGCATGGTGGTTGCGGACCAGTTTCTCGGCAACGGCATCGGTGGGTATCACGCCCCGGTCGAGTACATCCAGATCAAAGATCGGTACGCCGAAACCCCGTGAGGCAGAGATGGCGATATCGATACTCTTGAGGACCTTGTTCTCAACCAGGTAGGTGACAAAAGGCACCTTTTTCTTAAGTGACTCCTCGAAAGCTGATTCTGCTTTCTTCTCACTGATCAGGCCATCCTGGATCAGGCAGCGAGCCAGTCCGCTGAGGTTTATTTGTGGTTTGGTGGTAGCCATCCTTTAACTATCGGTGTTATCTCTCATGTTCTTGCTATGGCGGCAGGTCTAGCAGATTATTTAGAATTGCTATTAGGAGTAAACCTGTAATCTTTATAAATGGTATACCGCCCACTTGAATGGGGTAACTGGTTATTGAACTCTATTTGTGAACTAGTGCAAACAACCTGTTGATGGTAAAGCAATATAGCCTTGTATTCATATGGAATCAAACTGGGAAGAAACTATGCTTATCCTGATTTCAGTGATGATAGCGGCGGACCGGACAATTTGCAGGTTTTTCTGATTCTGATTCTGATTCTGATCGGTACCTTGGGCCTGGTGACTATTCCGGGTAGCGATGGTTGTATTTCAAACAGTGGGAGGGGTTATCTGACCCAACAATGCTATTGATTGGGTAAAAGTATGCTTGATGCGATCTCGATTCTGCTGCTTACCTGTTGGTTTGAATGAAAATTGAAGACTCAAGAATTGTCACTATATGACGATATAGGGACTAATCAAGCTTGCTTACAAGTGGCCTGATATCATTGAGCAATCTTTTGTATATGTGTAACTATCTGTAATATATGAAGATTGTAAGATTTACTGAATAGTAGGCATGATCTCTGCATGTATTCAGTACACATGAATCGGTTACCCCCGTTTCGGACTGATTACGACTTAAAGATCTTTTTTTGACGAGGAAATATGATGAAAAAGCAAAATGCTGGTTTTACATTGATTGAGTTGATGATCGTTATTGCGATTATTGGTATTTTGGCCGCCATCGCGCTGCCTGCCTATCAGGACTACACGGTTCGTGCGAAAGTCTCAGAAGGCGCTATTGCTGCCAGTGCTATCAAAGTGGGTGTAACAGAGATGTTTGCTGACGATGGTCAGGACGGCATTGCAAGGTACAATATTGAAATCGCTGCTGATCAAGCCAACATAAACACTGATAAGATCTCTGGAATAACCGTTGACGGTACCAATGGAACAATCGCTGTTTCATTAGCTGGCATCGCCCAGCTTACTGCTGGTAACCAAACTCTGGTTTATGTTCCTACCATTGGCAATGTAGCTCTCAGTAATGCCAATTCAGCAGGATCCGTTGAATGGGCTTGCAATACGGCGGCAACAACCATCGAAGCGAAATATTTACCGGCATCTTGTCGCTAATTACCTGTAATGGGTGAAGGAAGGGGGCTTTATAGCCCCCTTTCTTTTTTTGAGTATCGACAAGCGTGTATTTTTTCAAAATAGCGGTGGTGAGTATCGCTGTCACCCACATCCCGTGAATGTTGAAAGTAGTATTAGGTGTGCATCAATATACTGCGAAATAGAGGGGCATTGTTTGAATGAAGTATTTTTGTTCAAGATACGGTGCCCAGCAACCGATAGATTGTTATTAACTCCATGTTTTTTTAGTAGCCATTGTGCGAATGTAGTGCTGACCACTTTATCTGAGGCCTAAAGGCTTGCTACAAACGATAGAAGATCAGTAATACCTGTTGAATCCCAATCTGTTTAAATTGAACGATTACTCTCACCATACTCATGATGAAGAACAATACAAAACCTAGAAGCTGGCCGTCATGGATAAATCTGGTTCTAGGTTTAATTGTAATCCTGATTCTATTTGTCAAGCTCTCAACGCCTATCTTATCAAATGACATTTGGTGGCATATGGTGCTGGGCCAAGAGCATCTGAATACAGGGTCACTCATCACTGACCACTCGGCATTTACCTGGTCGCCGGCCACCTCCTACCATGCCTATAGCAGTTGGCTAGCAGATATCGTTCTGTATCTGATTCATGAAAGTGCTGGTATCAGTGGATTGCTCATTCTGAGGTATGCCGTATTTTTGGGTATTTTTTTGCTGGCACTGCACTTTGCTGTCAAAAGAGGTGTAGCCAATAATCCTCTTACCTGGTTAGTAATTCTTACAGGCTTTGGAATATGCCTGCCCTCATCAATTATCAAGCCGGAACTCTTTTCGCTGTACTTCATGGTCGTTGTGATATGGCTCTATTACCACCTTAGGGCCACTGGTGATAGGGCATGGGGACTGGTCTATTTATTCCCCCTTATTATTACGGTGTGGGCCAACACCCATGGTGCTTTCTTTCTCAGCGCGTTGTTCTTTGCAGCAACGATTATGGGAGAGCTGCTGAATTTAAAATACAGTCCTGACCAGGCTATGTCCGAACGCCTACGCAGGCACTATTTTTATGCCATGTTTCTATGTTTACCTGCGATTCTGGTGAACCCATATGGTATCGAATTACTGTTCAGTATTGTCAATTTGGTTCTCACTGAAGGAGCGCAAGTCTATAGTAGTAGGATAGGTGCCTATCAACCAACATCTATATTCAATGTACCTCCACACTACATGCTGGATTATATGATCCTTGCCATGGTTCTCTTTGTAGTGCTGCTATGGCAAAAGATGAAATTACGTCAGACGGACTGGGTTGTCATATTGTCTTTCATGGCATATTGCCTGTTATTTGTCCAAATGGTGCGTACTACGTATTATCTTTCGCCCGTTTTCATGTTTGCAGCCCTCGACATGTTGAGGTTTAAGGATAAGTCGAGTCTATGGCCGAATAAAAATAGCGGTAAATACACGTTAGTTATTCTGAGCAGTGCTGCCATTGGTTTTCTTGTGTGGCGGTTCGCGTACTATGAAAAGAGTATGATCAATGACCCTGTCCGTCGCCTTGAGGCAATGCAGGTGGTTGCACATAGATTTCCTCATGTAGAGGCCAACTACATAGAGTCTAATCTGCAAGGTGATAGAGTAGGCAATCTCTACGATGATGGTGGATACCTTATCCATCGGCTATGGCCGGAAAAGAAGGTTCTGATAGATCCCCGTTATTTTCCCTTTAAGGCCTGGATAGGGGATTATTTTAGATTTGCTTCGGAAGCTAAGGGAATTCCAAAATTCCTAAACAGGATGAAGGCAGACTATTGGCTTATAAACTACGAAAAGATAACGCTTTTTGAATGGTTCATTAAATCCAATGATTGGGAGTTGGCATTTTTTGGTCCTATCGGAAGTGTTTTCGTACCCGTTGAGGAGTTTAATGGCGCCACAATCACTTCAAGCGAGATTTCAAATCTACCTTCGGGAGTGCAGCTATCAAGAGTGTTAAATGCCGCTCTGGTGAGGGGTAATATAGATTTGGCGAAAGATATTCGTGAAATAGCTAAAGAAAATATTGATAATAGCTTGAGCTACAAGCACCTTTTCTTAGAGGAAATTGATAATATTATTCTTGGTATGGAAGCTTTAGACAATGGCGAGTATGAAAAAGCAGCAGCTGCTTTTAGTAATACCAGATTTGTATCCTATGGCGCCCTGCAAAGCGCAGGTATTTATAGGTACTTAGCAGCAGAGGCCTGGCAAGATAGTGACTACTTGCATGCAAGAAAATGGAGTATAAATGCCTATCTTGTCACGAAGGATAAGAATATCCTGGATATGTATAACATGGTCTTGACAGACTGGCATACCCGCCATCAGTTGGAGGATGCACAAATACCGGATGATCAAGTAGAGTGGGAAAAATTCGCTGACCTTATTTTACAAAATAGGAAGATGCTCGAGAGTGATCAATTTCTTGCTATAGTTGAAGCAATGAAAAATGATAGTTACGCTGGAGATGGAAACTTATTTCAACAGTCTCAATTTTAAAAAAAGTGGAATTTAATTTAATGAGATTCTTACAGTAGTGAGGTTACTCAAGTGAATTCGGTTCACTCAATAGCGATTTCAACCCATTGAAGTTTTACCTTGGAAAGGAAGGTAGAGATATCCTTAAACCATCTATTAACTGTGCAATTAACCAATGAATTCAGCTTTAAATTCAATTTGGTCGCAAACAACATAGATCAAGCTAAGTACATAATTCTGGTGGTGATCCCTGTATGACTTCTGTTTCAGTAGTAATCCCTGTTTATAATGCAGAGCTAACCCTGAATACTCTGTATGAGCAACTGATACCTAGTATGGAAGAGGCTTCAGATCAGTTTGAAGTTATTCTGGTAGAAGACCATGGAGGTGATAACTCCTGGGGTATTATCTGTAATCTAGCCAGTCAGGATTCGAGAGTGCGAGGCATCCAGCTCAGTCGTAACTATGGTCAGCATAATGCGTTGTTATGCGGTATTCGCGCAGCCTGCTACGATACAATCGTTACTATGGATGATGATTTACAGAATCCGGTAAGTGAAATCAGTCTCTTATTAAATAAGATCGATGATGGCTATGATGTTGTATATGGCGCGCCATTGATAGAACAGCATGGTCTATTTAGAAATTTAGCTTCGCGCATGACTAAAATTGCCCTTCAGGGCTCAATGGGAGTTGACACTGCGCGCAATGTCAGTGCATTTCGCGCATTCCGGACTAAACTACGAGATGGATTTAAAAATTATCGCAGTCCATTTGTCTCAATTGACGTGTTACTCACTTGGTCAACTTCGAACTTTGCTACAGTCAGGGTACGCCATGAGCCTCGCTATGCAGGTATTTCAAACTACACGATCAGAAAATTAATTCATCATGCTTTTAATTTGATGACTGGGTTCAGTACGCTCCCGCTACAAATGGCCAGTTTGGTAGGCTTTTTATTTACGCTTTTTGGGTTTGGGATTCTTGCCTGGGTACTGGGACGTTACTTTATCACTGGGTCTAGTATCCCTGGTTTTCCCTTTCTGGCCTCGATTATTGCGATATTTTCAGGTGCGCAACTTTTTGCTTTGGGTATTTTTGGGGAATATCTTGCACGCATTCATTTCCGGACAATGGATCGTCCAGCTTACGTAGTGGGGCAAATTAGTGAGCGCCATGAGGACAGCTCAATTCAGTCTGCCGACAAAACTACAGTATTGGATATAGATATTGAGTAGAAGGTTAAATTGTGGATTTTAGCTACAAGGTAGAAAAGATTTATACCAATACCCTCTCAATGGAATTCTATCTGGTGCCATGGGATACGAAAATATTGGAACGGCCTGTAGCTGAGATAAGTCATTTCGAATTCAGAGAATCAGAAGAGGCTAGAAGAGATTTTAAGGTGTTCACTGACTGGTGTGATGAACATGCCATCAAATTGATTAACTGCCGTATTCCACATAATCTAATTGTTGAGTCGATGTTTCTTCAAGAACAGGGTTTTAGATTTATCGAACTGAACTACAGACCTCGGATCACCAATCTCCAGGAGTTGAAGCTGCTAGATGATGAAATCGATGTTGAACCAGCATCTGAAAAAGATAAGATGATTTTGGAAAAGATGGCTGGTTCTGTTTTCAAGCATGGCCGGTTTCACCAAGATCCACGGTTAGGTGGAAGAGTGGGTAATATTCGATACAAGTATTGGCTACTCAATGCTTTCGAATTACCTTACCAGAAGGTTTACAAATTCGTGTTCGAAAAAAAAATAATAGCATTTTTTGTAGTTGAGTATCCTGAACAGGATCATTGTTTTTGGTCTCTGACAGCACTCGCACCTGATATGCAAGGTATGGGACTCGGTAGGCGTGTATGGCGAAAGATGATGCATAAGCATCAGCTTGAGGGTATTAATACTATTAGTACCAGTATTTCGTCCCATAATACGGCTGTACAGAATCTCTACAATTCCTTGGCGTTTCGGTTTCCTACTCCATCTGCAACCTTCCATTGGCTAGCTGCAGAAAGTTCGCAATGAATTGATATGGGTATCCATAATCAGTTTATTCGCTATGCCATGATTGGGATCGGGTCAAATCTTGTACTGTATATTGCCTATCTTTTGATGACCAGTCTTGGTGTGGGGCATAAGACTGCGATGACCATAATTTATGGCGTTGGAATTTTACAAACATTCCTACTTAATCGATATTGGACTTTTAATCACCAGGGTCAGATTCATACTGCCTTAATTCGGGCTATATCCGGATTTCGCAACGACATAATATTCAATCGAGTGCAGCATAGTATAGCCTTGTAGGCATTTACAGTGTACGAAATTTAGCT
>JAIVEQ010000054.1 GCA_023838465.1 Candidatus Thiodiazotropha sp. | reverse complement strand
AATTTCGTACACTGTAAATGCCTACAAGGCTATACTATGCTGCACATAATTGAATATTATGTCGTTGCGAAATCCGGATATAGCCCTTTTTTTGAGAGGTACCTTGCAACCTGATCTGCTCGACGAATTGATCGGTTGAAACTTATATTGCGTACTCCATCTGGCTTATTTTCTGCGAAGCCAAATAGCATAACACCATCTTTTAATTTATCTGTTTCGCTAAGGTAGGAATATACCCGGTCAGCATCACGTTTTGCTTTGCTATCAAGAAAAACCGTTCTTTCATCAAATCGCATATTAACGGAAAGTCGCGTAGCGCCAACAACAAGTTCCCTCATCGCTTGAGGGTAATGTTTACCTGGTTCATCTGTGCTGGTAAATATTTGTTGAGTTACAAAACCGACCTGAGAAACAATGTTTTGTGCAGAATCTGATTGTATATAGTTCATAAAGTCCAGCGCCAAAGAGTTGGCTGATGCTTGTTTCGGTGCATAAATATAGAGTCGTCTCGCCAATGAGTAATCTTCTGTAGCAACAGAAAACCTGTTTGGTGCGATAGCGGGTGCCTCTCCATCGGATATTGCAAGAGCCTTTGAATCAAGAATATTGGGCATACTGACAAAACCGATGCCTAGAGGGTCATTGGATACTTTTCTCGAGAGTTCTGTATTGTCGGTAAAGCGCTTGGCCTTGTTTGATAAGCCAGTCTTCTTGCCTAAGACCAGAGTGTTGAAAACTTGGTAAGTACCTGATTGGTTGTCCCTGGCATATAGATGGATGCTTCCCGGTAGACCGCCTACCTTTTCCCAGTCGCTGATGTTGCCGGCAAAGATATCACGAATTTGTGATTTGCTGAGTTTAGTAAGGGGATTGTCAGGATTTACGATCACTGCAATACCATCCAGTGCGACTACACTTTCATTCTCAACGGAGGTCATGTCTCCCTTTGACGAAAGTGCTGAAATTTCCTGTTTTTTTATTCTCCGTGATGACATTCCCAAATCTGCAGACCCCTGTTGTAATCCCTTGAAGCCAGTGCTTGAGCCCTTGCTTTCTATGAGTACCTCAATACGATTGCCATCACGGCTTTCTGTTTGAATTTTTGCCGATTCTTTGCCTTTTTCCATGTTAGCCTGTCTGTAGCCCTTGTTTTCAAGCCAACTATGAATCAGTTTAGGTACTAGCTGGGAACCCAGGGTATTTGAGCCGTGAATACGCAGTTGAAGACTGTCGGCCTGGGCATTGAATATGACAGACATGAATAAAATTGCGGCAGTCAAGTATCGGTAGTTCATGAGCATCCTCTATTGATAGTGAATTCCGTTTTTGTAGCAAAGTATTTTGTTCTGCTGAATCAAAGATAATTAATTACACCCTTCACGCAAGCCTAGTCATTCGCTGAGCGCCAAGGAAGGCTGAAAGCCGAGGCGGTTAGTCCCCGGTAGGCGTGAGGCGAGACTGTAGACCCGTCGTGCCTTGCGCCAGAGGGGATGCAAAGCGAGCATCCGAACACGGCGTCCAGTCATTTGGGAACTGACGGCGGAGTGGTCACGAGCTTGCGATGTGATCACGTAGTGTCAGTGACCAGGACCGTCCGGGGCACTAATAGGTTGTCAAAGATCGAGTGTCTTTTAGGCCTGGGACGCCTAAAAGACATCACGAGATCGAAGACTCACTTGAATATTAAAATGAAACGTGGAATGAGTTGCAAATGTGGTCAATCACTGGGCCGGCTCTCGTAGGCATTATGCCTATTCAATCGGTGTACAGGAGATCATGTATATTGGCCAAGAGATTGATGGCTGATGAGGGTAAATAATTAAATAAATCAATGACTAAAATAATAATTAGCAGTGGATCGTTAATAGGCTGATGTGCAGATGGCGATACCGATTAAAGCCTCGAAATATGGGAAGTGAAGTGATATTCTCAATCAGATTAGGAAGAGATTTATGTAATACTTTTTCCTTCCTGATCATCCAATACTGACTTGGTGATAATCCCATGGACCGAAGAAAACGATACAAAAAGAGGGCTGCCTCCTCTGTCTCCGCCATCAAGCTCGATCTTGAAACAGAAGGTTTTACCTATCGTAAGTGGGGTGGGCTACAGACTTGCAAACAAGGTGATTGGCTTGTCAACAATGGTGGTGATATCTATACGGTGGATGCAGAGACATTCGTGAAGACCTATACAGAAGTGAGTGCAGGTCGCTATATCAAGACTGCCGAGGTTTGGGCGGAAGTTGCCGATAAAGCAGGTGCAATTCAGACCTTGGAGGGGGAAACCCGGTACATGCCGGGTGACTACCTTGTCTATAACGATAAAGAGGGGCTGGATGGCTACGCGATCAGCCAGAAAAAATTCGAATCGATGTATGAATCTTGTTGAAGCGGCTGTCTGACATGGAAGGAAAATGCCAGTAGAAGAAAAAAAGGGAGCTGGGTTGGGTAGGCGGGTGCTAGGCTGGACTCTGCAGGGTTTAGGCTTGTTGATAGTGGTTTTCTTGATTCATCTTTGGCAAACCCGGGACTTGGTGGAGGGTGTCGCACCAACACTTGCCGCAGAGACACTACAAGGTGAGTTGTTTGATTTGGAAAGACAGGCCGAGTGGCCGCTGTTGGTCCATTTTTGGGCGAGTTGGTGCCCTGTTTGTAGGTTTGAGTCAGAAACGATTCAGGCAGTGTCAAAGGATTATCCTGTGGTTACTGTAGCGATGCAGTCTGGGAGTAAGCGTGATATGTCCAACTATCTCAAACAAAACCAACTCCAGTTTCCTGTGATTAATGACCCCACGGGTGATCTGTCAATGGCATGGCATGTCAGAGGTTTGCCTACCAGTTATATTATTGGTAGCGATGGTGAGATCAGATTTGTATCGGTTGGATATACACCTCAGATCTTACTTCGTATGCGTTTGTGGCTGGCAAAAGTCTGGACATGGTGATGACATTTACCATATACAACATAATTGTGATGTCGATTCTGTCTCTACCATCGCCGCTATTCGCTAGCAATGATATGATTCCCTGGTAAGCCTTCGTTGGTATTGCAGGGTTGTAACCCGGCCATGCCTCATTTGAAGCGCATATTCTGAGGAGAATTAACCAATGACGAATAGGCTGAGATTGCTGTGTCTCGTCTTCATGAGCCTGTTTTACTCCGGCTGTACGACAACGCCAACCCTCACTGAGTATCAGGTTATCGAAGAGTATGACGAGATATCATCATTGAAATCTCGTCTGGCCGAGGATGAGGTCAATGGTCTCTTCAATCTTGCTCCCCTTGGATTTGCCTCTGCTCAATCCAAGCTTGCTGAAGCGATCACACTTGCACAGACACGGAGCAATAAACAGGTTTCAATAAAGGTCGCCGAAGGTAAGCAGGTTCTCGATAAGGCAGAGTCTGATGCCACCCTAAGCAAGCAGCTGATGCGGGAGGTTCTTGAGGCACGGCAGTTGGCAATCGCTGCAGGAGCCGACGCCATGTTCAGAGATCGTTTCGATCTGCTCGACAGCAAATTGCGTAAAGCGAGCAAACGAATTGAGAAAAATGACATCGAGTCAGCCAAGAAGTGGCGGCCTGAGATGTTATCGGGTTATTCCGAGATTGAGTTGGAAGCCTTAAAGCAGGATGCCACCGAAAATGCCCGACACGATATCGCCCAGGCAATCGAGAGTGAGGCCGATGATTTTGCACCGAAGACGCTCAAGCTTGCTCACGAGGAACTAGCACTTTCCGTTGCGGTTTTGGAAACCAACAGAACTCAACGTACGAAGGCAAAGAATCATGCCCTGCGTGCAAGTAGATTGGCGCGTCGAAGTGTCGAGATTACCGAAATGATCAAGGATTTTGAACGCCGGGATTATTCCATGGAAGATATTATTCTCTGGTATCAGAAGCAGATCAGTCTGATCAATGAGCCGACAGGTGAGGAGCTGCCGTTTGATCGTTCCAATCATGAGGTGGTCACAATATTGAGAGACAAGCTTGTGAATATAGCTGATATGCAACAGGCTGAACTGGCAAATCGAATCGATTTACAGAGTCGTCTGGACGCAGTAGAACGAGAGAATCGTGAGGCGCAAGATCGCTTTGACAAGATCCAGGATCTTTTTTTGGCGGATGAGGCAAACGTTTATAGGCAGGGTCATAATGTGCTGCTTGAATTGCGTGCCTTCAATTTTGCCAGTGGTGGCAGTGAGATCCAATCTGAGAATTTCACTTTACTTGACAAGATAGTCACAGCGGTTAAGTCCTTTCCCGATCCAAATGTGGTTGTCTCCGGGCATACTGATTCAGTGGGTGGTGCAGAGGTCAATCAGCTGCTTTCTCAGCGACGGGCTGAAACCGTAGCCTCTTTCCTGGAGAAGGTTGGTGGTGTTGAAAAGACCCGTTTAACCGCTATCGGTTATGGTGAGTCCCGTCCTGTGGCCAATAATGAAACAGAACAGGGGCGAAAAAGTAATCGGCGCATTGAAGTGTTGATTATTAATGAATAATAGCCAGGCATTCGATTCGTCCAGCAGTTTTTCAGTTGCTGTGACAGGGTCGGGTGGTAGTGGAGCTGTAACCACCGGGCGTATCTTGTTGGAGGCCGCCGCTCATTGTGGATTCCAGGGAATAATGACTCGCTCAGCGGGTCCGCAGATACGTGGTGGTGAATCTGCGGCAATGGTTCGCTTCAGTGCTGACCCTGTGGAGTGCATGGGGGATCGGTACGATCTTTTGGTGGCCCTCGATTGGCTGAATATTGAGCGTTTCGCCGATGAAATACCCCTCTCAGATAAAAGTCTGATTCTTTGCGATCCGGCGGCAGGGGAAGTACCGGCACTGTTGCGCAGCAATGGTGCTGAAATCAGAGAGGTGCCGTTCAAGGTTTTTGCCTCTGGTCTTCCCGAAGGGCGTCTGAATATGGTTGCGTTGGGGGCGGCCGCAGTGGTGTGTGGGCTGGAGCTGGGTGCCATGGAAGTGGGTGTCAAACGAGTATTGGCCAGAAAGGGCGAACAGGTGGTTGAGACCGCGTTACGTGCGCTGAGTCTTGGATACAACCATGATCAACGTCCCGGCAAAACCATGCCATCACCGGGTAAACAGGATAATGTCTGGAGCATAACAGGAAACCAAGCTTGTGGTGTTGGGGCCTTGCGTGGCGGAGTGCGGTTTGTTGCTGCCTACCCGATCACGCCGGCCAGCGAGATTCTCGAGTGGTTAGCGCCACGTCTGGAAAAGCTGGGTGGTTCATTACTACAGGCAGAGGATGAGCTCGCCTCGATCAATATGATCATCGGGGCCTCTTTTGGTGGCGTACCTTCTCTTACAGCAACTTCGGGACCTGGTTTGAGTCTGATGGTGGAAGGGTTAGGGTTGGCTCTGGTCAGTGAGACACCGGTAACAGTGGTCAATGTGATGCGTGGCGGGCCTTCAACAGGCATCCCTACAAAATCAGAACAATCTGATCTCAATATTGCCCTGTATGGTCTGCATGGTGATGCGCCGCATTTAGTATTTGCACCCCTCTCAATTCGTGACTGTGTCTTTACTACCCAGTGGGCAGTTCAGTTAGCGGAGCATCTCCAAACCATTTCGCTTGTGCTCTCAGATCAATCTCTGGGGCAGTCACGGGCAATTATAGAGACACCGCCTCCATCGGATCTACCCTGGCGACGCACTATCGAAGAATCCCCTGATGGCGATTATCGGCGATATCAGATGACGCCTGACAATATCTCCGCTATGACACTGCCTGGTACCCCCGGTGGAATGTACACTGCTGACGGCCTGGAGCATAACGCCCGCGGCACCCCATCCAGTATGGCGGTTGACCACAGAGAGCAGTTGAACAAGCGGTTACACAAGTTGGAGGATTTTGAATACGGTGATGATTGGGCCGAAATAGAGGGGGAGGGAGCACAATGCATCATCACTTGGGGATCCAGTGCCGGTGTGGTGAAAGAAGTAGCTCGGCAGTTTCGGCAACAGGGCAACGAGATCAGGACAATTGCTATCCGTCTTCTAGCGCCATTGCAACGACACGCCCTGAGTCAGGCCTTAGAGGGTATGAAAAAGATCCTTGTGGTTGAGCAGAATCATGGTGGACAACTGTTTCAATACCTACGTGCTCAGGATGTTCTACCAATGACGGCATCATCGTTAGCACAACCGGGGCCATTGCCGTTGCGGCCGGGACGAATTTTACGAGCGCTCGATGAGTGATTGTGAATTTTAGGTCATTCCAGGATAGGACAGTGAACATGGTCATTTCAGGTGTTGGATTAATAAACATCCTGATTATCCGCCACACTTAGCTTTCGCATGGGTACCGAATGGTACTTAACTTAAGGTTATCTGGAGCGTTAATACGGGTTTTTGCATGGACTTCCAACACGTTATGGTGGGGCAGGACCCCACCATAACGGCTGAATTGGGCCACGTATGTTCGATCTTCAGCGGTTAATCAAGTGCCATTAGTATCAGTGACCTATAGTAGTGAGACTGATTGGGTTGATCTCCTGTTTTCAGCTCAGAGTTTCGGTGGCTGAGTAGGGTGGGTAATCAGGATAAAATAGAGTCTTGTTATCATTACATCATACAGGGGATTAGGAGGACTAGATGCCGGTTCCAGCACTCAAGGCTAAAGATTACAAATCGGATATTAAGCCGGTTTGGTGCCCAGGTTGTGGTCATTTTGCAGTACTGTCCGCCTTGACCAAAGCGATGGCACATCTTGGCCTTGTGAAGGAGAAAGTTGCTGTGGTGTCAGGTATTGGTTGTTCATCCCGCCTGCCTGCCTATATCGATAGTTATGGCTTCCATGGTATTCATGGTCGAGCACTCGCAGCAGCCTCAGGATTGAAGGCGGCTCGGCCAGACCTGACAGTGGTTGTTGCCGGGGGTGATGGGGATGGTTTTTCTATTGGAGGCAACCATTTTCTACATGCTTGTCGACGTAATATGGACATAACCTACATCGTCATGGACAACGAAGTTTATGGCATGACCAAGGGGCAAGCATCTCCCACGACGCGGCCCACCTGGAGCAATAGTGAAATGACACCTCATGGTACGGGGATTCCTTGCTTTAACCCAGCGGCGATTGCCTTAGCGGCAGGTGCTGGATTTATCGCGCGAGGTTACTCGGGAGAACCTTCAGAAATGACCCGCCTCCTGGTCGAGGCAATAGAGTACCCCGGTTTTGCCTTTGTGCAGGTGTTGAGTGGTTGTGTCACCTTTAGACCGGATCAACGCAGTTGGAAAGAGGAAGTGCATCCGTTTATCAATGATGTTCCGACAGAAGACAGGATTAAAGCGGCTCAGATCATCCAGGCGGATGATGGTAAGGCGACGGGAGTGATTTATGCCAGCCAGTACCCTGTCTGGCAACCCGATAATCAGAAGGAAACAGAACTGAGTCTCCTTGAACAGGAGTTTGATCTATGAGCAGTGACCCGACCGTTGTGATCGATACGGTGGCTGAGTTTCTTGTCCACGCGTTAGAACTGGAAGAGGCCTCTGGTGATCACTATGACGAGCTTGCAGATAGCATGGAGATCCACAATAACATCCAGGTGGCAGAGCTATTTCGGAAATTGGCGGGATTTAGCCGACAGCATGCCAAAGAGGTTCAACAACGTACCGAGGGAATGAGTCTGCCAAAGCTCACCCCTTGGGATTTCAAATGGAAGTGTCCTTCTTCTCCTGAATCATTCTGTATGGAAGAGGCCAGTTATTTAATGACGATCACTCAGGCGATGGAGATAGCGCTGTTCAATGAGATTCGTGGCCGTGATTTCTATATACAAGTTGCTGAAAACACAGCAAATGAAGAGGTGATAAAGATCGCTAAAGAGATGGCGGAGGAGGAGGGATGGCATGTTGAGATGCTGAGGGAGTGGCAAACCAATCTGCGAGAGGAACGTCCATTGGAGGATCTAGACCCGCCAAACATGCCGGAATGAGTTTCTAATTGGGTAAGTACCCAAGCTTATCCCCACTCCTTGATTTAACTGCTTGGAGAAGGGGGCATGTGTCTATCTCGTTGAAATTTGTGAAATAGTTTAAATTCAATAGGCAATTAGTTTAATTCTGGATGCGAGTCACTAGTCGACTCAATTTGAGTATTTTGCTGTGTTAGTTCTTCTTGCTCCATCTTCTTTACCAGTTGACCAAAATAGTAAGCCAGGTAGGTGGAAGTATTCAGGGTAAACCAGAAAAAGATGAAGATTGATGCATAAACTTTGATGCTGAACAGGGTTGCATCAATTCCAAGGTCAAAAAGTGTAGCGATAGCGAATGGGTCGACAAAAGAGAAGAAAATGATAGTTAGCAAACCAGCTGCAATTGCACTGGTCCATAGGAATCCGAATAGACATTTATATTTGAGTAGACTTAGCATTGTACTTCTCCTAGTGGTCGTTTTAAGCGCCTGTGTCTAAATTGAAGCGCTATTTTTTATATTTGTCTCGACATAGGTTAGCAAGTAGAAATTGGCATATTACCATCGCAAATATCAGGAAATCGATAAGACTTCATTATTTTGCAATATTTAATCGAATCTTAAGTAATATTCGCTAGGATTTTAACTACTTCTTGCAGTAATAAGGATGGCTCAAACGGGATTTTCCCAGTTTGAGATTTAGCATGTGGTGAAAAAATAGGGTTTTTTTGCCGACCCATCAATTAGGGAGGAGTCTGTCCTCATGTTCAGTTTTTTTGAAAGAAATGTAGAAAAAAGAATTCTGTCTGACCATCTGCAAGAATTTGGATTTGGCTTGGCTGATTTAAGTCCTGCTGTTTTGAAGCGAATTCTGGATGTGTTACATCGACAAGTAATCGCTGTTGCAAGAAAATACCATGAGCCAGTTTATAATGTGTCAGAAAATATAGTCAGTTCAGCTACCTGGGGGGTTGTCTATTGCCTTTTAGGGCCTACCAAGTTACTCCAGATACATTCCGGATTTAAGGATATGGCTGAGGAGATCGAGATGGAGTTATTGATCTCTGAGCGTGGGTTTGCTTCTGAGAACAATATCTACCAGCAGGTATTTGCAATTTTATTGGATACCGCTCATTGTCATCCCGAAGTGAGTGATTTACTGAATCGTGTGCGATTAACAGCTGCAAATTTGGATCAGCAAGCCGGTGATCGACATTACGCCTCAATGCACTGAATATTTGTGTGTTTGCTGATTGAGTTAGTATTCCTCAGAAACAGGTCTTTTTAGTGCAACGTGGCTAGATTACCCACTATAGTCTGTTTGTGATTATGTATCTGCCATGGTGGACCATGCTTTATGGTCTGTGGGAATTGGCTGGCTGAGAGTAGTTACTCAATTCTCTCTTTTTAATCAGTAAAACAAGGATCGGAATTACAAAAAGAGATAACAGGGGTGCTGTCAGCATTCCTCCAATAACGGGTGCAGCTATACGTTGCATAACCTCCGACCCTGCACCATCACTCATCATGATTGGAGTAAGCCCCAGCACGACAACACATACAGTCATAGCCTTTGGTCTTATCCTCATTACTGCACCATCTAAGATTGCAGCTCGTAAATCCTTTTGATTGATCAATCTGCCAGCCATAGAGTAGCTTTCAATTGCACTGTTTAGATAGAGTAACATAACAATTCCAAATTCTGTCGCGATGCCAGCTAGAGCGATAAAGCCAACAGCAACAGCAACAGACATGTTGTACCCAAGTAACAGAATGAACCAATAACCACCAACAAGTGCAAATGGAATTGTCAGCATGACTATGGCTGCTTGTGTTGTGTTTTTGAAAATAATAATCAGCAAACCGAATATGGTTATTAAAAGCAATGGTATGAGTTTTTTTAGTTTTGATTCAGCTCGTAGCATGTATTCATGCTGTCCGGACCAAGTGAGGGAGTATCCGGGCGGTAATTCGATTTTTTCGTTTAGTAGCATTTGGCCTTTTGTTACATAGGTGCCAATGTCAACATCTTGGACACTTATAAAAGTCCACCCATGCATGCGTGCATTTTCACTTTTAATGAGTGGCGGGCCATCCACTACACGCACCTGTGCAACCTGGGAAAGCGGTATTTGCGCACCTGACGGAGTGACTAAGGGTAGCTCGCTTAATTTCTTGATATCATCCCGCTGTTCACGGGGGAAGCGTAAATTGATGGGATACCTTTCCAGTCCTTCTATTGTTTCGCTGATGTTAATGCCGCCTACAGCTACATTTACAACTAAATTAATATCATTGATATTAATTCCGAACCTGGCGGCTTCAAAGCGATCAGGAATTATCTCAATATATCGACCAGCTATTACTCTGTCTGAATAGGCAGAACGGGTTTCGGGAAGTGTCATCAAAATGCTTTCAATATCTTTACCAATACGTTCAATTGTGGATAAATCCGGTCCTGATATTTTAATGCCAATCGGTGTTTTTATGCCTGTTGATAACATGTCTATGCGTGTTTTGATAGGCATTAACCAAGCATTCGTCAAACCGGGAAACTGAACTTTTGTATCCAGCTCTTCGATGATGTGTTCAAGTGTGACTCCCTCCCGCCACAAATCTTTTGATTTTAACTGTATGATGGTTTCTATCATGGTAAGCGGGGCTGGGTCAGTCGCCGTATCTGCACGGCCAATTTTACCGAAAACGAGGTCTACCTCAGGTACGGTTTTTATAATTCTATCTGTTTGCTGAAGTAGTTCCTGAGCTTTACCAATCGATAAGCCGGGGAGGGTAGTGGGCATATACATGAGATCGCCCTCAAAGAGATCAGGCATGAATTCTGATCCGAGCCCATTGCCAATCTTGCTTAAAATGGGTCTATCGCTAAAAGTGTTATGCCATCTATCCTGTAATTTGTTCTGTGTATGTTCAATTTTTTTGACATAGCTATCAACACCCTCGACTCCTCCCAAAGTGAGTGCATTCAGTGGCCATTTGAGGGGTTCAAGCATGCCACCAATACCATATATCGGAATCAGTAGACTAAATAGTAGAACCAGTGCCAGGAGAAGGGATGTCCAGGGAATCGAAAGCGCAGCGCTGAGTAGCGGTCGGTATCCTGTAATCAGAAGCCAATTCAGAGGATTGGATCGTTCGGTTAAAATTTTTCCTCTTAACATGTAGCCCATGAGTACAGGTATAAGGGTGACAGCCAGTCCGGCAGCCGCAGCCATGGCATAGGTTTTGGTGTATACGAGTGGCCCGAATAGCCGTCCCTCCTGTCCCACGAGTGTGAGTACCGGAAGAAAGCTGAGCGTAATGATGAGTAATGAGTAGAAGAGAGCGGGACCTACCTGCTGTGCAGCCAGCATAATCTCATGCCAGTGCTCACTTTTCGATAAGTTCCCACCTCTCATTTCGAGGCGCTTGTGCGCATTTTCAATCATTACTATGGCCGCATCTACCATGGTCCCAATCGCTATTGCGATGCCGCCAAGTGACATGATATTCGCATTAATACCCTGATGTCGCATGATAATAAAGGCAATGAGAATGCCTAATGGTAATGTTATGACAGCAACAAAAGAGGACCTGAGATGGAATAGGAATAACAGACTGATAATGGCAACGACGATAAGTTCTTGAATAAGTTTTTCGGAGAGATTGTCGATGCTTCGTTGAATCAGCCTCGATCTATCGTAGGTTTCAACGATTTCAACACCTTCAGGAAGCCCGGCTTTGAGTGAGGCAAGTTTATTTTTTACCGCTTTAATTGTGGTTAGCGCATTTTCACCATGACGCATGACAACAATACCGCCAACCACTTCTCCCTTTCCATCCAGGTCAGCTACAACACGGCGCATTTCAGGCCCTATTTGTACATGTGCAATATCCTGGAGAAGGATTGGGATGTCATCCTGAGTAATATTGATAGGAATATTATTAATATCATTGATCGACTTGATGTAGCCCCGTGTGCGAATCATCAGTTCAGCTTCACCCTGCTCAATCACTGAACCGCCAACTTCTTGATTTGCATGCTTTACAGCATTGATGACCTTTGATAGCGGGATACCCAGCGCGCGTAACTTTTCCGGGCTCAAAACAATTTGATATTGTTTTGTCATGCCGCCAACAGTGGCAACTTCGGCAACACCGGAAATGCTTTGAAGTTCATACTTCAGGAACCAATCCTGTAGTGAACTGAGTTGTGACAGATCATTCTTATTGAGTGTATCAACAAGGACATAGCTATAGATCCAGCCAACGCCTGTTGCATCAGGTCCAAGCTTGGGTTGGATCCCCTCTGGCAAATCACTACTGACCTGATTTAGATATTCCAGTACTCGGCTGCGTGCCCAGTAAATGTCGGTGTCATCTTCAAAGATAATATAGATGTATGAATCACCAAAAAAAGAGTATCCACGAACAGTTTTTGCACCAGGTACAGACATCATTGTTGTGGTGATCGGGTAGGTTACCTGATCTTCGACAACTTGTGGTGATTGTCCTGGATATTTTGTATGAACAATGATCTGTACGTCAGACAGATCTGGGATTGCATCCACGGGAATATCACGGAGAGAAATCCAGCCCCAAATGCCAATGATAAGGCTGGCAATTAATACCAGTACGCGATTCTCTATAGACCAACGTATCAAATGTACAGGCACCTATCCTACTCCGATATGCGCAGTAAACTACTTTGAAGGTTGGATTCGGAATCAATCAGAAACTGACCGGAAACAACGACTACGTCACCTTCACTGATACCTGAGAGTATCTCAACCCCGCCATCTCCCCAGATACCGGTTTTTATTTCAACAGGTTGAAAGTGGCCTTTACCGAGTGATTTGACAATGATTTCACGTTCACCGGTTAACATGATTGCTTCACGGGGAACGGTGACAACATTCTCTTTTGAGGTTCCCTCAGTGAGGTCCACGTGAACAAACATGTTGAGTAGTAAAGCTTCATCAGGATTAAGCACCTCAATACGGGCGCGTAAGGTACGGGTTTTTGGGTTGACCTCAGGGTAGATGAACTCGACTTCGCCAGTCCACTTTCTACCGGGAATGATTGGTGTCATTATAGTGACTTGGTGTCCTTTTCTGACCCATGGTGCTTGATGTTCATAGATATCCACCATGACCCAGACTTCGCTAAGATCAACTATGGTAAACATGGATTGATAGGGTTCTACAAAACTGCCTTCGCTGATATTCAGTTCAGTGATCAGACCTCCATGGGGCGCCATCAACTGTATGGTGTTCAGCACTTTTCTATTTTTTTCTATTCGCATCAAGTCCATTGGTGAGACATTGAGTAACCTCAGGGTGTTTCTCAGTGCATCAACCTTGGCCTCAAGTTCAGCTTTGTGGGTAGGATCGTAACTGACGAGATCATACTCTTCGAGTGCAGTTATAAAATTGAGTTGAGCTTGATTGATCCAGGGGGAATAGAAGTCGATCAGTTCATCTTTTCGTTCGATGCGATCCCCTTCTGTGATGGGGTAGAGCCTTTCCACCCAGCCACCCGTCCGGGGATGAATATAGTGAATCCTTTCATCGTCAGCTGTAACAACGCCTTGTGTTTTGACAGTCTTACGTATTGAATTGCGCTCTACTGTCATTGTGCGTATGCCCATATTCTGAATCACGGCGCTGCTGAGAAAAACCTGAGGATCGCCCACCTGCTTACGCACGGCCTCCTTGAGTACCAGGTCCATACCGCAGATAGGGCAAGAGCCCTGTTCCTCTGTCACTATTTGTGGATGCATAGGACAGAGATAGGTGTTGTTTTGTCGGGTGTGATCATGATCAGTATGATCCTCACTATGCTCCTGTATATCGGAGGATGCATTCGGAAATGCCTGCAATCGTCTGGAGGGAGTGAGTCTGGCATCTTCAACAACACTATTATCGTGATCAGTCACTATATGCCGTGATTGTTTCGATTCCCAAAACCGTTCATGTGTTGGTTTGGCGGATATCGCCATTTCATGATTCATCAAGTTGTGTTCAGTGACGCCGTGTGAAGCGGCTTGATGATTAGTTGATGGATTATGTTGATGTTCTGCCTGATCACTACTGTCATGTGATGGTTGATCGTTTTTCACAAGAAACATTCCACACAGTGGGCAATTACCCGATTGATGGCTGGTTTCATTGGGATGCATAGGGCAGGCATACAACGCTGATAGAGGTTCATGTTCATGATCTCTATGCCCCATGGTCTGGTTTTGTCTATCGATTTGCTTTCCTGCTTCAGGTTGCTTGGTCAAATACATACCACATTGGGAACACCTGCCTGGCAGATGACTCATCTCGTCAGGGTGCATGGGACAGCTATAGGTCGGGTTGGCAGGACTTTCTACTCCTGCATCAACTGAAATTGAGATGGCACTGCTATTGTTGTCAGAAGCAATCACTTCATGACTTATTGTCAGTACGCTGCATAGAGTGAAAAGTAGAAGGCTGCTGATATACCGATTAAGAATCTTGTTATGGGATTCTGGATTATTATTATACTTGATCATGGTTTATTATCTGATTCTATCAACTAGGTTCGTCTCGATATCAACAAGCTGGCATTCCGTCTTACATTGACGCAACATTTGGTTTGGCAAGAACCGCGTTAAATCACTCTATGGCGATTAGGTCAACATCGAAAATCAGAGAGCTGTGGGGTGGAATCCTGGGTGGTGCCCCTTTTTCTCCATAAGCAAGAGCAGGTGGTATGAAGAGCTGCCAGCGTGCGCCCTGTTTCATCAATCGCAAGGCTTCTGTCCAACCCTTGATGACACCACCAACCTGAAAACTGGCCGGCTTCCCCCGACTGTACGAACTATCAAATTGGGTGCCGTCAATGAGCTTGCCACTATAATTAACCAAGACTTTATCACTTGATGTCGGGCTCTTACCTCGTCCCTGTTCTATGACCCGGTACTGCAACCCACTTTCTGTCGTGACAATGCCCGGGTTTTTTCCATTTTCTTTGTGAAAGTTCTCACTTTTTTGAGTGAGTGTACGGAGTTGGTCCCCTTTCTTGATGCGTTTTTGTTCTGCCCAACGTTTTCCTAAGTCTGCCATGACCTGTTTCATTTCAGATGCCGTCATTTGACCTTCATTCTCGTTAATAGCATCAAGAATGCCTTGCGTTACTGCTTGGGGGCGAACCTCTATCTCCTGGTGTTTGAAATCACTGCCAATCTGATATCCAACGCTATAGTTAATTTTCGCTGTCTCATCAGGGAGTGACGATAGATCATCTGCCTGGACCTGAAATATGATCATACAGGTAAATAGAAGTGAGGCGGGTAGTGTCTTCATTCTCTTATATCCTATCCATATGGCTGGGGCTGATGAGCCCCTAAAATATGTTGAGTTATAGATTATGTATTTTTAAGTCTATAACTGACTGCGAAGTTATTATTGATCCATAGTATCAAGCTTTTATTCGCAAAGAAAAATTGATAAAAGATTTAAGATTTTAACCCCCTCGAAAGAATATACTGAATGTTGCCAATTTATCTTATAAAAATCCGCTATTAGCAGTGGAAATAGGGTCTAATATGTATTTATGAATGGGTGAAGTATGTATATCATTTAATTTTTTAGTTCGAATGGAATGTAGTCGTTGATTCAGCCTTTAAATCATGGTGTATTGATGCGGTTAGAATTATTTGAGTAGATGCTGGGATGTTTAGGGGAGTCTAAGATGTTAAATCATTTTAATAAAACTGCCATGGTTTTGGGATTGAGTTTTATCGGTACGGTTAATGCGGATTCTATCCTGAAATATGAAAAAATGGTTTCTGAAGATATCAAAGAGACTGTCACTTTATCGATTACTGGGCGTTGGCTGAGGATCGATAGTGATGTCAAAGGCAAAGCTGACTATACACTTATGGATACTGGTCGGATGCTGATGTTTGAAGTGATGGATGGTGACAAGCGTTATCGCCAGACACACATGGGTAAATTCTACTGGCCGGAGGATCTTTTGCCAAAACTCAAGCCGGCAAGGGAAAAAGCTTCGGTTTCCGGTGTGCGCTGCCAGAAAGTGCATGAGATGGGGGCTGAAAAAACATTGGCTCATCACTGTATGGCTGCCGGTTCTGCACTTGGTTTGAATGAGCGAAAAACCAAGACACTCTCTCGCCTCTTTTTGGTGGCCAGAAGAATGGGTATGGAGTGGCCTGGGATATCGACAAAAGATGAACGCCAGGTCTCAGTCAGCAGTCATGTTTTAGAAAATGGAAGCAGCTTGAAATTTGTCTCGGTTGAGCACAAAGCGATACCTGACAATCGTATGAAGATTCCTGATGACTACAAGCCAATCAGGGTCGAGCAAAAAAAGCATAACAAAGCGGGCTAAGCTAATTCTGCACTATCCAGCATTCATTTGCTGGTAGCGGTAGTTTTATTCTGTCCTGGATTAGCAATTTCGGTTTTTGCAGTCTGAGGTGAGATGATCTCCAGTAATTCTACTTCAATAATAATGGTCTCATGGGCCAATGGGCCTTGCCGGCCATAGGCTAGTTCCGGCGATAAAAAGATCTCCCACTTTGCACCAGGTTGCATCAGTTGCAAAGCTTCGGTAAAGCCGGGAATGACGCCATTGACCCGAAATATCGATGCCCCCCCTTTTTTATAGGAGCTGTTAAATTCCTGGCCACTGAGACGTCGTGCTCGGTAGTGAATCTTGACTTGGTCGCTTACATTCGGCATTGGGCCGCTGCCAGTTGAAATTACTTTGTACTGCAGTCCATTAGTTGTGGTAATGACCCCAGCTTTTGTTTTGTTTGTCTCAAGAAACTCATAGCCAAGCTGACGCTTGTGCTTCATTTGCGCCAGTTTTTTCTGCATACGTTCTGTCGCTTCGCTCTCCATATCATTGGTAATGTCGCGTTTTAGATTCACCAATAAATGATTCATCTCACGCTTTTCCAGTTTCGGTTGAGTGCTGATATAGCCATCCTGTATGCCCTGTTGAAGGGCTTGACGGTCCAGATCGACCTGTTGTTTTTTGAAGTCGCTACCGATCTGATGGCCAATAGCGTAGTTGATACGGTCAGCTTCGTCAGTAAGTTTTAACTGTTCGTCAGAGAGGGCGAGACCGCTCGCAAGGCTGACGATAAGGGCGGTTGTTAGCTGAATGTGCATGGACGTCACTCTCCTCTTTTTGCTGCTTGATAGCTATCGATCTTAGCAAAGGTTGTCATCGCTGAAAAAAAAGGGCCGCTCGAAAGCGGCCCAATCTTAAGGTCTTTTTGTTATCGTTATCAGAACAACTTATCTGGGCAGACGCCGCCCTGTGCCTCGGATCCTCCAACACAGAAAGGTACCATCATTTCGTTGTCTTCATGCTCAACGATATGGCAATGCCAGACATAGAGACCGGGGATGTCGAACTCGGCCTGGATGGTTGTAATTTCACCTGGATAGGTGATCACAGTGTCCTTCCAGCCACTCTCCCAGGCTTCCATACCGTTAGGTGTTGTGACCGTTGGGCTTGGGCCACCAGTCAGGTCAGTACGACCATTCACCTTGTATTTGACCAGATGGACATGGATCGGATGGGCATCAGCAGTGATATTTTTGATGTTCCATATTTCAGTGGTGTCCAGGTCTGGAGTGGTTACGATTGGATCTGACCATAGGGTTACCGAATCCACGCCCAGATTGTCGGTGGTACCCAGCACTGCTGCCTTAGGTCCAAAGGGCACTGCGGTAGCTGTCGGGCAGCCGCCATTGACCGGAATTTCTCCTGGCATCTGTATCACATTGCCGTCAACATCCACATCGGCACAGACCAAGGCAGACTCCTCCTCGATCAGTACCAAATCCCGGATATTGTTGGCAGGTGGTGTGGCATTGTTCTCCACCGGACCCAGCATCAGGTCCCAAGGCGAGGTGGCAGCCGTATCGGCATTCTGCAACTGGCCATTCGGGCTGCGCTGCTCATCGCTCGGGCTGGTGCCCATCAGCGCATGGTTGACCACGAACTGCATCACCTGGCCTGTGGTGCCGGGATCTGCCGGTACATCGGGAAAGCCACCGAAAGGAGCATCAGGTGCGGTATTGATCATACGTACCACGGTACCGTCAGGCAGACCACGAAAGTCGACAATAACATCAGAACGTTCCGCCGGACCCATTAGCATCGCCTGTGCAGGCGTGCTTTGAGCCGTTTCGCCGACGATCAGCCGGTTGTTGACCTCCATATAGGGTGCTTGCTCGAAGGCCCAGGCCTGGGGGTTATAGTTCAGCTGGGTAGCAAAACCTGTACGTACTGCGGTTACCTTGGGCAACATCGCTTGGTCCGTGCCGACCTGGTACATATAGAGCTCATTGACCGATTGCTGATCGGACTGCCAAGGTCCCTTGTATCCGCCGTTGTTGCTGTCGATCTCCCTGTACCAGATATTCTTAGTCACCGTTGTCTGCAGACCGGTAACAGGATCAACGATCGGTAGCGATATGTTAAGGAATCGGGAGTTGGTGCCGTTCAACAGACGGAAGCGATAGAGCGAAGGCGCCACTTCCAGCTGCGGCCAGGTGGTGCCGTTGACCACCATGGTGTTGAAGAAGGCCTCCGGGTTCCAAATCGGTGCGATGTCGGAGACCTTGTCCTGGGCGTTGTTGCCTGCAAAATTGATCTGCAGTTCAGGTTCGCCTGGAAACTGCTCACTGGGTGTACCGGCGGTACCTTCCACATTCAGGGCTTCAAAGAAAGCGCGATTGTCGGGATAGTAGAGAGAGCCGTCGGCATTGAATGAGCGATCCTGCATCACGATCGGAATTTCACGGTACTTCTCGCGGGCGCCACCTAGGGTGTTGGGGAAATTGGTGGTGGCCAGGTCTTCACCGGCTACCGGAGCGGGTACAGGCAGATTACCGTCAACCAGACCGGTTTCACCGCCAACACCGGCGGGATCACGGATCAACCAATAACCCGCGGGGCCGGCATAAACATTCAATCGGGTCATGCCCAGGGCGTGATCGTGATACCAGAGTGTGGTGGATGGCTGGTCGTTCAGATACTCAAAGGTACCGGTACCTGCAATAATATTGGCATCAACGACGCCGTCACGATCGGTCAGCAGATTGGAGATCGTACCTGAGCAGACGTACTCACCACTTCCAGGACGACGCACAGGGTCACCGTTCGCATCACGTGGCACACAATTTACATTTGAAGCGTTGGGGAGCCACCAGCCCTCAGTATAACCATCACTGCTGGGTCCGGTGTGAGCACCATGCACATGGGTGACGATCGGGACAGGACCTGTGTATGGACGCTGGCTCTGACCGTGACAGTCGGTACGCAGTTCACCCTTGTCACAGCGTGCTTTTGGGTTGGCCCAATGCAGTGTTTGATCCACTGGCAGTAGATGGGGACGGAATTTACAGTCATTGTTTCTTTCTGTGCCAATGACGCCACCGACCGCACGACATCTGTCGGGACGGCGCACCAGCTGGTTGATCCAGTCAACTGTGATATTGGTATTCTTGGTGGCTTCGATGGTGTAAGCCGGGTAGTTGAATTGGGAGTTGGGGGCAGGTGCTACATCCCGTCCACCACCCAATGCACGAGAATCTGGTCGCGGATCAGTAGCCGGTCCATAGCTCCACACCGGTGTCGGTGGGAATGCATCATTTCGACCGGTCACTGTGTTCCAGATGCCGCCCGGTAAAATCTGCTGTTTGAATTGGCGCATGCCAATGTCGTAATCATTCGCCACACCGGTAGTATTCATAACCGGCGGAATGACTAACGGTGTGACATATTTTGGAATGGTTGTGGGATCGAGAGAGCCTCCATCAACAGGCGCTGCTTGTGCGCCTGTAGCAGTAAAAGCACCCAGGAGCACCGCATAGGATAGTCGCTTGAGCTTTAGGTTATTCATTGTTATTCCCCATTCAGGTTTTTCAGATAACGCTTGTAATGACAAACCGGTTAAATGAAACCACCCATAATTTGCCGCATCCGTTAGACATGAAATTCTGTCTTCAAACTATGAATACATTTCATACGAATGCCACTACATGAGATCAACACATATTGCTCTATTGATTTTCACCAGCGATAAGGATTCTGATCATTAGCAGATACCCTCAGCGCAGTAGTGACTTTTTCGATACCCAAAGAATGTGGTTTTTCTGATTGATGCACATCGAAGTGTCGCTGTTGTTTTATATACTCCAGACCCTGCCAACCAAGCAGACTTTTTTCAAATGCACCACATTCCTTGTTCAAAAAACCTTTCCTAAGGTGTGAAAGATTGTAAATATGTGCGATATGACACATAAATGGGAAAATACGCCCATTTTTAGATAGGTTGAAACCCTACCTATATGGGTAGAAGGGAGTAGTTTTATTGGAGGAATTCTGTGGAGGGGAGGGTTGTTTTGGTTTTAATAGTCATATTTTTCAATGAACTACTCTTACCCTGTAACCAGTTTGTAAATACCTATATCAAATCATTTATTCAAGCAAGGTCTTTATTCACAATTTTCTCATCACTACCAGTGGTGGTGTGTTCAGGAGTGGCCAGCTGGCAATGATACCGGCACTACCTACGCCCAATCCACCACCCAATAATGCGATGGTCCACATAGAAAAATCGATTTGCCATGGAAGATTGAATACAGCATTTGCGAGTGAATAACTGATAGCGCTGGCCAGGACTGCTGCAATCAGGCCGGCAAGTCCACCGAGTAGGGAGAATTCCAAAAGTACCGATATGACCAAGCGTCTTCGACTCAACCCGAGCGTGCGCAGAATAGCTGTCTCCTGCACCCTTAATTCATGGCTTGCCTGTATACCGGCGTAGAGTACGATCAATCCGGCTGCGAGGGTAAACAGAAAAACTGACTCCACCGCCAATGCGCCACGGTCCATGATGGCGCGTATCTGTTGCATCAATGCGGTAACATCCAGGGCGGTTATACTGGGGTATGTCTGGATTAAACGGTGCAATAGGTGGCGCTTCTCATCCGCCAGGTAGAAGCTGGTGATGTAAGTGGCCGGTTGGTCTAGCATCAGTCCCGGTGTACCGACTACGAAGAAATTGACATTGAATGAGTCCCACTCGACTGAACGCAGGCTCACCACTCGGCCGGTAATCTGTCGACCGGCAACCTCGAATACCAGTTCAGCCCCCAGGGGGATACCGAGGGTCTCCGCCAATCCTTGCTCCACTGAGAACCAGGGCTCGTTCCACTCTGTCTCGGACCACCAGTGACCTGAGACGATTTTGTTATCAGATTGGGACTGAGTGGCATGGCTGATGTTGAAATCTCGGGTAGAAAGCCGCTGGGCTCTGGGATTGTCATAATCATCTAATGAGACTTGGTGACCATCGATACTGATCAATCGTCCACGAATCATCGGAAACAGCCCAGTCAATTTTATGCCACCCTCAATCAAGAGTTTGCGTACGCCTTCAACCTCACCAGGCTGGATATTGATGAGAAACTGATTAGGGCTGTTTTCAGGGAGTGCATCTCGCCAATTGGATAGTAGATCAACCCTGACAATTGCGAGCAGTAACAGTACTGTGATACCCAATCCGAAACCGGTCAGCTGAACGCTGGTCGTGGCGGGATTGCGTGACAGGCTGGAGAGGCCGTAGCGCCAGGAACCGGCGGTACGATTTCTTAGTGGCGTCAGCAGGTGGACCAAGAGGCGCGATACAATTAACAGGATGGCCATGCCAACTAACAGACCTGTTATCAACTGAAATGCTAACAGGTCATCTCCTATCTGCCAGATGAGGAGTATACCGAGAGAGATAATTGCGGCCCCAAGAAACAGGCGATAGCTGATCGGTGGTGCCCCTAAATGACGCCTGAATACACGCAGTGGAGGTACCTCACTGAGACGGAGTATGGAGGGTAGCGAGAAGCCGATTAAGACCAGGATGCCCGTGATAAGACCCGAGACAAGGGGCCAGGCCGAGGGCGCGGGTATCTGGCTGGTGAACCATTGCCCGATCAGATGGATGAGTAGAGCCTGTACGACTAATCCGAGCAGCACACCCACAAGGCTGGCAATCACCCCAAGGCTGAGCAACCGCAAGATGAAGATCTGTCCCACTTGACGACGACTGGCGCCGAGACAGCGAAGCAGGGCACTGGTGTCGGATTGCCGCTCGACAAAACGTCGGCTGGAGAGGGCAACCGCCACCACACAAAGCAGAATGGCTGTTGCAGCAGCCAGGCGCAGAAAGCGTCCACCTTGTTCAAGTGCGAGTCTAAGCTCGGGGCGGGCTGCACGGATATCCTCTATTTGAATGCCTGACTGGTTGAGCTGCTCTAGCCAGGTTTTGTAGTGACTCATTTGAGTGGGAGAGCCTGCAACCAGAAGGTAGTGTCTGACCCGGCTTGCCGGTCCCAGCAAGCCGGTTTTCTCAATGTCGTTGAGTCCGATCATGACTCTTGGCGCCAGTTGAAACAGATTGGCCGATCGATCGGGTTCGTAGGCGATAATGCGGCTGATCCTGAAAGAGCTTTGGCCTAGTTTTATGGTGTCACCAATGACAAGACCCATCAGCGGTAAAAGACGCTCCTCAAGCCAAGCCTCACCCGGACCTGGCAGAAGAGAAGTGATGTTCTCCGGGCTGGTTACACTGTCGCGTACTCTTAAATGACCGCGTAAGGGATAATGATCGGAGACGGCTTTTATCTGCACCAGCTGGGTGGCACCCTTACTGAGGATGACGCTGGGAAAACTGAGCGTTGATGCTTGTTGAAGTTGACGTCGTTCCGCTTCCTGGATAAACGTATCGGGTAGCGGTTGATTACTCTCAATCCTGAGATCGGCAGCCAACACCTCTGTTGCCTGACGTTCCATGGCACGCTCAATTCGGTCGGTGAAGAATCCGACAGATGTCACAGAGGCCACGGCAATCACCAGGGCGGTTGCCAACAATCTCAGTTCACCTGCGCGCCAGTCTCTACGTAACAATCGAAGCGCCAGATAGAGCGGGTTCAAGCTTCTGTCTCCAGACGACCTTCACGCAGATAGAGACGGCGGTCGCAACCACGGGCCAACATCTCGTCATGGGTCACCAGAATCAGGACTGTGTTGCTCTGCTCCTGGAGTCTAAACAGTAGCTCTGCAACCCTTTCTCCCGTATGCGCATCCAAGTTGGCTGTGGGTTCATCGGCAAACAGTATCTTGGGGCTCGGTGCGAAGGCGCGAGCCAGGGCGACCCGCTGCTGCTCACCCCCCGATAGTTGCGACGGGTAGTGGTGCAAGCGTTTAGCAAGCCCTGCTTGGGAAAGGGCCTCTTTGGCCGCCTGTTCAGGCGATTTATGAGCGGCTAATTCCAGAGGCAGCATGACATTTTCCAATGCGGTCATGCCGGAGAGAAGTTGAAAGGACTGAAATACAAATCCAACCTTTCCCGCACGCAGAGCGGCACGACCATCCTCATCGAGGTTACTCAATGGTGTGTCAAATAACCGAACCTCGCCAGCTGAAGCCTCATCCAGTCCAGCCAGCAGTCCCAGCAGGGTCGACTTGCCTGAGCCAGAGGCGCCAAGGATCGCCACCGCTTCACCGGACGATACCTGCAAATCGATCTGTTGCAGAATATCTAGCCTGCCTTCAGCGGTCTCGACGAACTTCATCAGGCCGCTTGCGGTCACAGGAAGTTGATTGGATGATGTCTGTAACATGAAAAAGATCCTACACCTATTTTTACTCTTCTCTCTGCAGTTTTCTGCAGTTCTGGCGACAGCACAAGCCAAGCTATTGGTTGTCGGTGACAGCCTGAGTGCCGGTTATGGTGTCTCAACCGAGCAACGCTGGGTCAATCTGCTAGCACAACGAATAAACCAACATTGTGGCCCTTTCGCTGTGGTCAACGCCAGCGTCAGCGGTGATACCAGCAATGGCGGATTGAGCCGACTGCCCGATCTGTTGGTAAATCACCAGCCTACTGTCGTGATCATTGAACTGGGCGGCAACGACGGTTTACGCGGAATCAGTATTCAAACAATGCGCGACAACCTGCAGCGCATGGTAGCGCTCTCCAAGCAGGCTGGTGCATCGGTGATGCTATTGGGGATTCGTCTGCCAGCCAACTATGGCCCCGATTTCGTAAACGCCTTCCATCAAGTCTATTATGATGTCTCTGAGGCCGAATCGGTTCCCCTGGTACCTTTTTTTCTAGAGGGTGTCGCACTGGATAGAGAACTGATGCAGGGTGATGGCATTCACCCCAATGATAAAGCTCAACCCATTCTTCGGGATAATGTCTGGTCGATACTACAGCCATTACTCACTGAATCCGGGGTAACAAACGGCTGTCACTAGGCATTTGGTGTGGCAGGGACGCGCCCTGTTTTTTTTTACAATAAGCTCAAATAATCCGATTTGAGCTTTTTTGCCTATCAATTATCGGTATAATCCCCAGCTCTTATGGCGGTTGGTATCGGTCCCCCCGCAACGAGAAGCTGTGAACCCCGTCAGGCCCGGAAGGGAGCAGCGGCAGCAGTGGCATCGTGTGCCGGGGTGTGGCTGATACCCGCTGCCACCCAATTCTCATATAATCTCAACTGATACTGAGTTTATCATTCTGGTATCACATGACACTGTGGATCCCTAAATACCGGTATTATGTTGTTACCCGGTAATCCCCCTATGATAAATCAATCTGTCTGGTAGGCTTGTTTGTAGCTGTTATATTGATCGACTACACGCTGCATGGTCTCGTCCTGGTAGGATTGTAGACCTCGTAGCGCCATATATTTTGCACCCCGCCCAACCTCTACGCCATCTTCCACAAAACGGAAATCGAGTCGGACAGTCCCTTTTTTTCCTTGTACATCGAGACTTGACCCAGTGGATTCCAGATGGGGGTCGCTAAGATCGAGGCGGTCCAGATTGATCTCCATACTCTGGTACATAACCAGAGGGCGGCTAGGGTTGATCATGACACCCTGTTGAGCCATCAAGGGTACTAGAATGTGCGGGAATGTTTTGCCTGAAAAGGCTACATATCGGTTGGAAAGGCAATTGATCAGGGCCTGGTCATGGCTGATATCACCCTCACGTAGAATCGATAGATACTGCTTTCCTTCACTATCCACGACATTGATCTGCGATGATTCGGAATCAGGAAAGATAACCGCATTATCGCTCACCATGCCAGAGAAGTTAAAGCGCATGTGCTGACTCAGTCCGAGTCGGTTGAGTGCAACTGAGAAGAGCAGATCTCCTGGTACGCAAAACATCTTTGCATCCGTGTCATGCAACGGATTGAAATCGTCTGCAATCTCTTTTGCGAAGCGACTGGCTTGTTGTCGAGAAATCTTGACCTGGTTACCACGCATGGAAAAAAAGTTGCTCAACACCATTGAATCTGCCCCCTGTTATAACGTGCGCGATAGTATCAGGAGCCACTTGCTCGGCATAGTTGTAATGTAGATAACTGTGTGATGGTATTAAAAATATGGGTGACAATTAAGCTAGGGAGTGGGATTCAAACGATAAGACAGATAAATGCGGGGTCTGCTCCAGATGGGTGGCTAGGAGCCTGTCGGACTTAGGATGAATCGACTGCGGAAAAGCCATGTTGGCCAGATTTGCCGATTAAATGCGTTAAATAGGCTCACTATTCGCCTCATTTAATCGATCAATCTGACTCAAAATGGCTTTCCCTCGCTACGATCACCTAAGTCCGACAGGCTCCTAGTATGTTAAAGTGGAGCTCTGTGTTCCCTGGTGGAGTCAAATGTTGTGTCCCCTGAAATCCAAACGACCCATGCAAATTTCAGTGTCGGTGACCTGGTCTACCATCATCTGTTCGACTATCGTGGTGTGGTGGTGGATGTGGATCCACAATTCATGCTATCCGAAGAGTGGTATGAAAATGTCGCTCGTTCCCGTCCGCCGAAGGATCAGCCCTGGTATCGGGTGCTGGTACACAGCTCTAATAATGAGACCTACGTCGCTGAGCGCAATCTGACTCATGACACCAACACTGAGCCGGTAGACCATCCATTGATCAAGGAGTTCTTTAGGGAATTCAGTGGTGGGCGTTATCTCACTGGACAGCAAGTCAACTAAAGTCATAGGCGCAACTATTTGGCAATATTGAAAAAAATTGTTGCTGTTCTAGTTGTGCTGGCTGCAGCCTATTTCGGACTTCTTCAGCGAGAAGAGCACCCTCAAGTTGATTTTCCTAATCTACCCCGTCAGGCAGGTAGCGATGATGCGATTACCCGCGCTTTCCAGCAGCGAGCAGATGAAGTCCAAGTGCATGGAAAAGGCACTGTTTTCAAGCTGCTGTCGGATGATCGTGACGGCAGCCGCCATCAACGGTTTCTTGTCCGCCTGCAGTCTGGAATAACCCTATTGGTTGCTCATAATATTGATCTTGCAGCTCGGATAGACACCCTCGAAAGTGGAGACAAGGTTGAGTTTTCAGGGCTCTATGAATGGAATCAAAAGGGGGGGGTATTGCACTGGACCCACCACGACCCACAAGGCAGGCATCAGGGAGGCTGGATAAAGCACGAAGGGAAGCGATATCAGTAGTGACCCATTTAAATCCGATCACCCCGATCCAGGTTGGAAATCTTGTGTAGGGATATGCCGTTTACGGACTACCGGGTGGAGCGCATAAAAGTCAACGTCTTACTCGACTCCAACATACACCACTATGCCTATAGACATACCCCTGTTTGATGCCCATTTCCACATCATCGACAAAGCCTATCCATTGATTGCCAATCAGGGTTATCTACCGGATGCATATACCTGTGATGACTATTTGAAGCGGATGAAAGGCCAACAATTAGTGGGAGGGGCTGTGGTTTCGGGTTCCTTTCAAGGTTTTGATCAGGGCTATCTTGTGGCCGCATTAAAGCGCCTGGGAGACGGTTTTGTGGGTGTTACCCAGCTGCCTGCGAGTGTCGATGACAGCACCATGGATAAACTGGACAAAGTCGGGGTACGGGCGGTGCGTTTCAATC
>JAIVEQ010000053.1 GCA_023838465.1 Candidatus Thiodiazotropha sp. | reverse complement strand
AGCTAAATTTCGTACACTGTAAATGCCTACAAGGCTATACTATGCTGCACTCGATTGAATATTATGTCGTTGCGAAATCCGGATATAGCCACTATTACAGATGGCATCCAGCAATATCGACTGATCACCTCTGAAAAGGTCTTATTGAACAAAACCCTCAAGGGAGCTGTCGATCTACTGGCTGATATCCTCAGCATGGTTAACCCTATCGCATTCAGTCAATCATCACGCATCAAACAGCATGCCCACACCATTGTAAAAAGCTTATCCCTTGACGACAGTTGGCACTACGATCTGGCAGCTATGCTTTGCCAACTCGGCTATGTCAGTTTAACTGATGAGTTAATTGAAAAAGTTTCAAAGGGCTCAGAGTTAAGCCATGTTGAGACTGCACTCTATGAATCACATCCGGTTATGGGCGCTCGTTTGCTTAAACATATACCTCGACTTGAGATAGTTGCTGCCATGGTGGAGCGACAGAATAATGATGTTGCCAAAATTGAATTCCAAGGAAAGCTATCAACAGAGAACAAGGCCATTCTCGGTGGCCAGATAATACGAGTGGCCATAGCCTACGATCGACTGATCAATCATGGTATGGATGAAAATCAGGCCATCACACAGCTCAAGAATAATCCTGAAAATTATGACCCGATATTAGTCGAAGCCCTCTCCCTGGGTTCAAAAAACCGTAAAGTAGAAGTATTGACCTTACCTATCAGTAAGCTTGAACCTGGCTTGATCCTCGATCAGCCAATTAACACCGAAGCCGGCATTTTACTGGTCGCTAAAGGGCAAGCGTTAAGTCAGGCAGTACTCTTCCGACTGATGGCAGCAGAAAAGAGCGGCATCATATCCGGCACCTTCAGAGTGTTCAAGATCACCCAAATGTAACCAAGCCAGTTGCGTTACAGATAGACTCAACTAAGAAAACAATAAAATAGCGCGCTCTATGCATCGATATCTGACCAGACCGCATACTCATTCCCATTTGGATCACTGAAGTGAAAACGGCGACCACCAGGAAAAGAGAATACCGATTTCACTATAGTACCATTGGCTTCTACAATTTTTTGCTCTGTTTTCTCAAGCTCTTTACTGTAGAACACAACCAAAGCACTACCTCTTTCTGCACAAGCAGTCAGGTTCGCCTGATAAAAACCACCATCAAGGCCTGCGTTAGAAAATGCGGCATAATCTAAACCATAATCAACAAAAGACCAGCCGAATACTTCAGAAAAAAAAACTTTAGCTAATTCCAAATTCTTTGCTGGCAATTCTATGTAATTGATTTTTTCATGCTCTTTCACACGTCCTCCTGATTAACCACTTTGATTACGCACATGACATCACCGGCACAGTTCATTAAGCATATTCCTTATATTCAGGAGTTCAATCAGAATATACCACTATTGCAGATTAATGCAGTTAAAAGTACGAAGTGTAATTATATCTTTGATGAAGTTAAGATGATTGAAGATGCAAGTGGCAGTCAAGCATCCTTCACTTCCAGCGGTATCCGAATAGTAAAGGTTGTGCCGACTCCCTCCTCTGTTTCAAAGAAAAGTTCGCCATGGTGCTTACTCACCACGATATCCTGCGCAATGGCAAGACCCTGCCCGGTCCCACTTCCAACATCTTTCGTTGTAAAAAATGGGTTGAAGACATATTCCTGTACATCCTTTGGTATACCTGCACCCGTATCTGTGACACGCACTTCTACCTGATTGCCAACCACCTCACTGGAAATTGTAATTTTTCCTTTTTCACCATGCTTTGCTTCCTCTATCGCATGAGCTGCATTTACTATAAGATTCAAGATACCTTGAGAAAGCTCTCCACCCGTACAATTAACCTGTGGCAGATCTTCAGCAAGCCTAAGCTCTGTATCCGCAACATATTTCCACTCATTCTTACACACAGCAGATGCATTACTGATAATCTGATTAAGATCGGCCAAAGCCCTCTTTTTTGTCCCAGGGTGAGCAAACTCTTTCATTGCCAATACAATTCGTGCCACCTGGTCAGCACCCGCAATCGACTGATCAATTGTTTTAGGCGCCTCCTCATTTAAATAATCCAAATCCGCCTCTTCGATTGCTCGTCTAACTGCCTCGACTTGCGGGAGTAGCGTTTCGTTTTCTTCTGCTTCTGCCAGGAGCTTCTCATAGACTTGCAGCAGTATGCCCATATCATCGAAAGCCTCTTTGAGGAAGCGCAAGTTATCCCCTACGTACTGAATCGGGGTATTAATCTCATGAGCTATACCTCCTGCAAGCTGCCCCACTGCCTCCATTTTATGTGTCTGGTTCAATTGCCGTTCCAGACGACTACGTTCCTCTGCGCTCTGTTTTCGCTCGCTGATATCGTTAAAAGTAAGTACTACACCCGCCAACAGCTCACCTTCATACATCACAGAAACCGTGTAGGATACCGGTATCAATCGACCGTCTTTATGTTTAAAAACATGGTCATCTTCCCTTCTTGTCTTTCCATCCTGAAGTGTTTGATATATTGCACGCTCGCAAATTTTAAGAGAGGCCCCCTCCTGTTCATGACAGACTAGATCGACAAACTTACTGCCTTCCATCTCAAACACTTTCCAGCCTAGCAATCGCTCCGATTCAGGATTGGCAAAACTTATCATGCCATCCTTGTTAAGCACCAGAAATCCTTCCCCCATCGCATTAGTGACATTGGTTAGAAATCGCTCTTTATACTTAAGCTGATCCCGCGTCTTTGTAACTACCAACCAACTATCACGTAGCTGGTGCATAAAAAAAACCGAGGTAAAAGAGAGCAGTAAAAAACCGGCAAAATGCATCAATACCATCATTTGTGTTGAGACTTGATGGGAATCATAGATGGGCTGCCCCTTAACAATCACACTGATCCCTCCACGAAGATCACCAACCTTGACATTTTCGCCACCATGACACTTTAGACAAACCTCTTGCGCGAAGACGGGCCCGATATAACGAAACAACAACTCACCCATGACTTCGAGTGAGTCAAATGCATAGTCACCCTTTGACTGAAAGTTTTTTAATGCCTCAGCTTCCCATTGATCAGCCCCATTGGCTGGATTCATCGGTGTCAGCGAGATCACCCTAAAACCGATATTATCAATAGTCTGTTTTTTAAATAGGTTAGGCGCTGAAGTCATTAAATCTGGATTAATCTTGGTCTGCCGAACCATTTCAAACATGAGCTGACCACGCTCCATCGCGATATCCTGGATACTCTGTTCCATACGTAAAGTGTTCCAGACAAGGGAAAGGCCTGTTAAAACAAGCCAAAACAAGATGGGAAAAATCCAATAATATCGCGTCTGCAATAATCGTATCATGATCACAAAACAATCATCATTAATATGGCTACATTTCGAGTATCAGCTTCCCCTGCGCATGTCCCTCTTCGATTATACGATGTGCTCTCGCGGCCTGTGCTAGCGGCAGGCATTCACTGATACTGACTTTAAGGCTACCGTTGTCTATCATTTCCGCACAGTCACTTAGGATAGCGGCCTGATTTGCTCTTGCTTGAGGCAGCGATCGCAACATGGGGGTCAACATCAATGTAAAGCTTATTCTCAGATTACGATTACGAGCCTCTTTCCAATCAACGTCCAATCCTGGATCAAGTAAAGTGACCAGATCTCCATAATGTGAAGTCGCATAGATCGACTCTCTAAAGACTTCACCACCCACAGTATCCAAGACCACATCAGCTCCAATACCATCGGTAAGCCGCAACACTTCATCGACAAAATTGTTTTCCCGGTACATGATCGCCTCGTCTGCGCCCAAAGAGGTCACAAAAGACCTCTTCTCAGGCGTACTGACGGTCGTCAACACACGCACTCCAGCCTGCTTCGCCAGTTGAATCGCCACGTGCCCCACACCACCTGCACCAGCATGAACCAGCAAGGTTTTTTCATTCGTTAACCGGGCACGTCCAAACAGAGCCTCCCATGCAGTAATCAACACCAAAGGCGCAGCTGCAGCATGCGCAAAATCGATGGAGACCGGTTTACGGCAACAGACCGACTCATCCAATACCGTAAATTCTGCATAATTGCCCTGAAGACCACCCATGCCGCCATTGCAGTACCAGACTTCATCCCCTGGGCGAAACTGTGTTACATCCCTACCCACTTTAACCACCACCCCGGCCCCATCACACCCGAGAACCGAAGGTAACCCTTCTTCTACAAAAACACCGCGACTGCGTAACTTGGTATCAATCGGGTTTATCCCGGCAGCCTCGATCCTGACCATTACTTGTGTTTCAGATGTCATGCTGGGTGCTTCGATCTCCTCTAACGACAGGACTTCCGGGCCTCCCGTCTCTCTCATCACGACTGCTTTCATAGTTCTCCTCCAATTACATACATAACTGACGGCTTAGTATCTTCGTTAAGCTCAACCCTGTCGCTCACCAAGTGGGGCTAATAAAAGATAGAGAATCCAGGCAAACCAGGAGACAAAAACCACAGCAAGAATCCAGATAAGCTTCTCCGCTCCATTGGTTTTAGCTGAGCGCAAAATCAGTAGGATGGGCAAAAACCATATAAAACCTACAATAAACAAGGCAGCGACGCTAAGCCCCAGTATGGTTTGCATTTTTGTGGTTCCTTGGTTTCATATTCTCATCAGTGTCCGTCCAGATACACTGAACAATTTTTATATAGAAATCACCATAAAAAGTAAAAGGTGCAAACAGTGTCTTTACAACAATATATTATACTTCGCACTCATCGCGTCTCTCTGTGTACTATGCGTTATAAAGAACTGCTCATAAATGAACACTAACAAGTTTGGGGTGCTCATGGTCAATCCGCAAGCTTTACCCAATTTCCACCTCCAGATCAAGGTAGATCCCAGATATCGGCTACATTAAATGCTTAACTTTCCGATTAAACCTCGCAAATGGACTAGCACATTTGATCTAGGACAGATAGTGTTAAGCTAACCCAACAACAAGCTAAACAAGGAAGGAACTGATGACACACTCCATACCTTGTCAAACATCTGTCTCTCAGCTGATAACACATCAAAAGAGCTTGTGCCAATGTCACCGTTGCGACGCAATGATAGGGCCAGTGGTGACCGGAGAACCTGTCGTCTCACCTGTACTACTTGTCGGCCAGGCGCCAGGAGAAAAAGAGGGATCTATGGGTAGACCCTTTGCATGGACTGCAGGTAAGACCCTCTTCAAGTGGTTCCAAAGTATTGGCTTGAGTGAGACCCAATTCCGCCAATCTGTCTATATGTCTGCAGTCTGTCGCTGTTTTCCGGGAAAGAAGACCAAGGGAGGTGACCGTGTTCCCAGTGCTATTGAGATCGAGACATGTACAGAATGGCTGACTAAAGAGATCGATCTGCTACAACCACAACTGATTCTACCGGTGGGAAAGCTGGCTATTACACAATTCATAGCCATACAGAAACTCACTCATATCATTGGCCGGGTCCACCCCATCGATCTTCACTATGGCAGCTGTGATTTGATCCCTCTGCCACATCCATCAGGCGCCTCCACCTGGCACCGCACAGCCCCGGGTAAAAGCTTACTGCAACAGGCCCTAAGTTTAATCGAACAACATCAAGCGTGGAAAAATTTACGCACATAACACAACATCACTGAACAAACGAAACTTCACTGAGGAGCAGTAGCATGTCAGAAGAGATCGGTAAATTTACCATTCACCTCGAACAGGAAGAAGATTACGCCTTTCGAGTAAAATTTGATTTAAAGAAGGCCCCTGACATCATCATGGACGAGCCTCCTCCATTGGGTGAACGCAATGGACCCAATGCATCGCGGATGCTGGCAGCAGCAGCCGCCAACTGCCTCAGCGCCAGCTTGATGTTCTGTCTTGCCAAAGAGGATGTACCGACACATAACGTCAAGACTGAGGCCACCTGCACGATGATCCGAAATGAGAAAAAACGTATTCGAGTTGGTCGTCTGGATGTCCGTATTACAGCAGGCGAGGAACTCCTGGCATCAAGAAAACTTGACCGCTGCCTAACCCTGTTTGAGGATTTCTGCGTTGTTACAGCCAGTATTCGCGAGGGGATTCCCGTTGGCGTGGAAGTGGTGAATGAAACAGGCGAGCTACTGCATAAAGTGGAGTAACTATTAACCTGCCGACATATTAGGTTGCGCGGTTAATAGATATGTATTTTATTTGGGGTAACAAACCCCGGTACCCCCGAGGCCACAATATCCGGAAGGGTTCTTGGCCAGGTATTGTTGATGATAATCCTCTGCATAATAGAACATGGGCGCAGACAGGATTTCTGTGGTAACCGGTGCTGATGATACTTGCTGAAGTGCATGTTGATAGTGTTCGCGGGATTGATCCGCAAGCATTTTCTGTTGGTCGTCAAAAGTATAAATACCAGATCGATATTGGGTACCGACATCATTACCTTGGCGCATACTCTGAGTTGGATTGTGCTCTTCCCAGAAGCATTCAAGTAGTGACTGATAGCTGATCAATGAGGGATCGTAGACAACTTTCACCACCTCATTATGCCCTGTCATCCCACTACAAACCTCTTCATAACTCGGATTTGGCGTATAGCCAGCCGCATAACCCACGGCTGTTGAATAGACCCCTGACAATTCCCAGAAACGCCGCTCCGCACCCCAGAAACAACCCATGCCGAACATCGCGATGGCTAAACCATCAGGAAATGGGCCCTTCAAGCTATGCCCATTAACAAAGTGGCTGTCGTTAAGATGAACCGATGTCGAACGACCAGGCAATGCCTCTTCCTCTTCAGGCATCTGGGTTTTACGGCCAAATCCGAACATAATAGTCTCCTGTGTTGATACAGGTGAATATAGCGCTAACTGACTCCAGACCTAACCCTGTAAACTGTAATTTATTAGTGGCTTTTCCCCTGATCCCGTGGATAAAGAACAGAAAAATACTACGAATGTGCCATGGTGCTGAATAGGTCGTCTGCTAATGAAGCAAAATGATACGTACAATCTACCCACCTAATCGGGTTGCTTTAGTGCAGTAGCCCGAGTCTACATATAGAGCAGAAAGGCAGCGACACCCAAAACCACCAGTGCCCCCAACCCCAAATAGACCCACCCTGAGGGACCTGCCTTAGGCTGTTGGTTCTCCAGTGTCTGATGTGCCAAATGTTGATCAAGTAGACTCTCAACAGTCTCGGTAGCTACCGAGTTGGCAATTTCTCCTGCAACCTGACTGGCAGTCTGATGTACATGAGCCTCAAGTGAACCTTCTGTTACTACCCTGATATGCTCAATCATGTCATTCTTTTCAGGTACCTGACTGAGAATTAGGGCCTCCTGATCCTTCATCCGCTGAGAGAAATCATCAGCTAATTCAGTTATTTGACCGTAGACACTGGCCTCTATTAACCCCTCTACAGTACGTTGATTCAGTTGTCGTACAAATTCGTCCAGATCCTGATTAACCTGCTTCACCACTGCATCACGGATCGACTCACTATCCACAGCTGCCGGCTGTTCAATGCTTTGCAACCCTTTCTGCACCAGCGCTGACACCATAGATTCAAGCTTCTCATCAAGATAGGCATGTACCGTCGTATCAACACGTTCTGCGACTGTTTCTTCAACCACCTTTTCAGCGGCTTGGCGAGCAATTCGCTCTGCCGACTGGATTGCAACCTCTTCGGCAATACGCCTGACATCCTCATCGGAAAGCACATTTTGGATAACCACAGGTTCAGCTGTTTGTACCGTTTCTGCAGCTGCTATGGTTTCAGGTTCTGCTGAGGTAGGTTCTGCTGAGGCAGCCTCTGCCGCCATATTGGCAGCAACCTCTTGCTGATGGCGCTCGATCATATCAATGATTTCACCCAAACTCTCATCGGTGGGCGGTTTTGCCAGAATACCTAGGGCGCCGTGATCCACGGCAGCTCGCACGTACTCATCACCCTCGTTTGCAGTACACATGACTATGGGAGTTGCAACGAAACGGGGGTCTTTTTTAATCTCTGTAATTGTCTCCAGGCCATCGATGCCATCCATCAAAAAATCAACAAAAATGGCATCCGGTGTCACCTCTTTCAGCCGCTCCAAGGCTTCTTCGCCCGATACCGCCATCTCCACACCATCAAAGCCACTTTTTTTCAGCATTCTACTGAGTACAATGCGTGCGGATTTTGAATCATCGACCAGAAATGCTTGTTTTGACACGCTTATTATCTCTCATGAGGATCGGTATACAGTTTTTTTGTATCCAATTCTGTTGAACCTGATAGGACACCAGCATGCGCCTATCATTATTTATCTATCAATAAGCCTTTGAATAATTAAGACATTATTAAGACTAACCTATGTTGCTAACCAGAAACCAGCCTCAAAATACGATTCTGATTGTTAACAAGTTTAGTACTCTCCTGCCATAGATGACTCGCCTGCCTCCTGACAGCACCTTATAATTGGCGACCGTTTGACGCAAAACCTGAGTAACTTGATGCCCCTCTCAACCCCACAAATACCCATTCATCCAATCGAATCACTTCTCCAACAGCGCATTCTTATTCTAGACGGCGCCATGGGAACCATGATCCAACGCCATAAGTTTTCGGAGGAGGACTACCGCGGTGAACGCTTTGCCAACTGGCCCAGTGACCTGAAAGGAAACAACGACCTATTGGTACTGACCCAACCTGCCAGCATACGCAGCATTCACGAGGCCTATTTGGAGGCCGGTGCTGATATCGTTGAATCAAACACCTTCGGCGCCAACCGTATCTCCATGGCTGACTACGATATGCAGGCGCTGGCATATGAGATGAGCGAAGCCGGTGCTCGACTGGCACGCGAAGCTGCAGACAAATACTCAATCCCTGATAAGCCGCGTTTTGTTGCCGGCGTCCTTGGTCCTACCAACCGCACCGCATCTATCTCCCCAGACGTCAACGATCCTAGCGCACGCAACATCACCTATCAGGAGCTGGTGGATGCCTACGCTGAGGCAGCACGGGGTCTGATTGCAGGTGGCTGCGACATGCTGCTGATCGAGACAATCTTCGACACACTGAATGCCAAAGCAGCAGTCTTCGCATGTGAGCAGGTCTTTGAAGAGGATCGAATCCGCCTGCCTGTGATGATCTCCGGTACCATCACCGACCAATCCGGACGCACGCTCTCCGGCCAAACAACCGAGGCCTTTTATAACAGCCTGCAACACGCCAAGCCGCTATCGATTGGACTCAACTGCGCATTGGGTCCGGACCTGCTGCGCCAATATGTCGAGGAGATGTCGCGTATCGCCAATACCCATGTCTCTGCGCATCCCAATGCCGGTCTGCCCAATGAGTTTGGTGAATATGACCTGGATGCATTACATATGGCGGAATACATAGCAGAGTGGGCCGATGCAGGTTTCCTGAATATCGTCGGTGGCTGTTGTGGCACAACACCGCAACATATTGAGGCCATTGCAAATGCAATGGCCGACAAGCCACCGCGTCAACTGCCAAACATTGAAAAGCAGTGTCGCCTATCAGGAATGGAGCCGCTCAATATCAGCCCCGATTCACTGTTCGTGAATGTTGGGGAACGAGCCAATGTCACAGGCTCGGCTCGATTCAAACGTCTGATCCTCAACGAGGCCTACGACGAGGCATTGGATATCTGCCGTGAGCAGGTTGAGAATGGCGCTCAAATCGTGGATGTCAATATGGATGAGGCGATGCTCGATGGCGTTGATGCCATGCGACGTTTTCTCAATCTATGTGCAGGCGAACCAGAGATTGCCAAAGTGCCGGTAATGATCGACTCATCCAAGTGGACAATTATCGAGGCAGGTCTGCAGTGCGTACAAGGTAAACCCATCGTCAACTCCATATCAATGAAAGAGGGCGAGGAGCGCTTTTTACAACAGGCAAGACTCTGTCGCCGATATGGTGCGGCGATAATCGTGATGGCCTTTGACGAAAAAGGTCAGGCTGATACCCAGGCACGCAAAGTAGACATCTGTAGCCGGGCCTATCGCCTGCTCACCGAAACCGTTGGCTTTCCCGCTGAAGATATCATTTTTGATCCCAATGTATTTGCCGTCGCCACGGGTATTGAGGAGCACAATAATTATGGAGTCGACTTCATCGAAGCAACCCGTGAGATCAAACAACACCTACCCCACTCCCTAATATCCGGTGGTGTCTCCAACGTCTCATTCTCATTTCGTGGCAATAATCCGGTGCGGGAAGCGATACATGCCGTATTTCTTTTTCATGCCATCAAGGCTGGCATGGATATGGGGATAGTCAATGCGGGGCAGCTTGCGGTCTACGATGACCTGCCTGTCGAGCTTCGCGATACGGTGGAAGCGGTTGTACTCAATCAGAACCCTCAAGCAGGAGAGCGATTAGTTGAACTGGCACCAAAATACCAAGGCGGTGACGCTGAAGTAGCCACCAAAGAGGATGCAGCATGGCGCTCCTGGTCGGTAGAAAAACGTCTCGAACACGCACTCGTAAAAGGTATTACCGAGTTTATAGACGTTGACACTGAAGAGGCTCGACAGCAGGTTGAGCGAACAATCGAAGTGATTGAGGGCCCGCTGATGGGCGGCATGAATGTAGTCGGCGACCTATTCGGAGCCGGTAAAATGTTCCTCCCCCAGGTAGTTAAATCAGCTCGCGTAATGAAGAAGGCAGTTGCCTATCTAGAACCATTCATAGAGGCGGAGAAGGCTGAATACGGCGCTCAAGCCCAAGGCAAAATATTGATGGCGACAGTCAAAGGCGATGTACATGATATCGGTAAGAATATCGTCGGTGTCGTACTTCAGTGCAATAACTATGAAGTGATCGATATCGGTGTGATGGTAGCCGCCGATACCATCTTACAGAAGGCCCGGGAGGAACAGGTGGATATCATCGGACTCTCCGGATTGATCACACCATCGCTGGATGAAATGGTACATGTTGCCAAGGAGATGCAACGGTTAGGCATGTCCCAACCACTGCTGATCGGTGGCGCTACCACCTCTATCGCCCATACTGCAGTCAAAATCGAACCCCAATATGATCACCCTGTGGTCTACGTAGCAGATGCCTCCCGTGCTGTCGGCGTGGCATCGAATCTTCTTTCCAATGAACAACGTGACAATTATGTAACCGGAATACGTAAGGAATACGAGCGTGTCCGTCAACGACGTGCAAGTATCAACGAAGTGCGCAACCTGATCCCTATCGAGGAGGCCAGGGCCAATCCTACCCCCATCAACTGGGCAGAGTTCACACCGTTCCAACCCAGTCTTTGTCTGCCAGACTTCTCCAGGCCAGAGAATTCAAATCATATTCGTCTGGCAGAATCCTCAAACTCCAGAGAAGCTTGTGCCAGCCTACTGGTGCTTAATGATATCCCTATCGCTGAATTGATCGGTTATATCGACTGGACCTTCTTCTTTCATGCCTGGCAACTCAAAGGACGCTATCCGCAGATACTCGATGATCCACTGAAGGGTGAGGAGGCAATAAAGCTCTTCAATGACGCACAGGCAATGCTCGACAGTGTTGTTGCGGAAAAATGGCTGCGTGCAACCGCAGTGGTCGGTCTGTTTCCTGCCAATGCCCAGGGTGATGATATTCATGTCTATCAGGACGAGACCCGCACACAGGTGCTTACAATCCTGCATAATTTGCGCAAACAGGGACGACAACCTAAGGGTAGTACACAAGATAAGCAGCATGATTCGAAAAGCAGGAAGCCAGGCGCAGCCAAATACAACGAATCCCTGGCTGACTACATTGCCCCCGAAAAAAGCGGTAAGCCCGACTACATTGGCGCCTTCGCTTGTACCGCTGGTATAGGTATTGAGGAGAAAATCAAAGCATTCGAACAGGATCATGACGACTACCATGCCATCATGCTCAAGGCACTGGCCGATCGATTGGCGGAAGCTTTGACTGAGTGGCTGCATGAGCGGGTGCGCAAAGAGTATTGGGGGTACGCCAAAGATGAATCGCTCAGTAATCCTCAATTGATAGCGGAAAACTACACAGGCATTCGTCCTGCGATGGGGTACCCTGCCAGTCCCGATCACACAGAGAAATCGTTATTGTGGGAATTGCTTTCGGTTGAAACGCAAACAGGTATATGGCTGACAGAGAGCAAAGCGATGGTACCCACGGCCTCAGTTAGCGGCCTCTACTTCAGCCACCCCATGTCACGATATTTTGCTGTGGGTAAGATCAATCGAGATCAAGTGAGTGACTATGCTGCACGCAAAGGACTATCAATCGAGGAGATTGAGCGCTGGTTGGCGCCTAATCTGGCATATGAGTCAGAGCATTAATTCATACAGAAAATGATGACTACAAGTATTCATCTTATGCATTGTTGAAAAAAAGCTTGTTTCCTCATCCGATCACACGAAGATAAAAAAAGGGTCTCTACAAGAGGCCCCTTTTATATTGACCCGGCAACTTAATATAAGTCTAAAACGCTGTCAGCTAGCTTGCGGCTAACCTATATAACTGGTTTTTTAACCACTTCCTCACCAATACCATTGTCGACTAAATATGGATAGGCACAGCCTGCTATATAGGGAGCATAACGAACCACTCTCTGTTATCCAGTCTATTTCATCTCTATTACACCTTGCTCATTTAGAGGTATCTTTATATCACTCAGGATAGAATTTGAACTTGTAGCAGCCATTGATCCATTCAATTCATATTTTAATCCGTCATTACCGAGCAGTGCTGAGTAGAGTCCCATACCCGCCTGCATAATATTGACTGACAAAGGCAGATTAATCACTCCACGCCCATCCTGTTTAATGGCTACAGACTGACTAAGCAAACCATTTCCGACATTGAAACCATTCAATTTCAAGTTGTAGTTAAGTTGATCCAGGAGTAAAGAAAAGTTATTTGGATTGTCTACCTCAATCTGCAAAAGCAGCTTTGCATTATTCAACGTGAGCTTTTGAATATCGAGGTTTTTAACCTTAATATCAGGTATTTTTGGTATAGGAAATTCTCCCTGATAACTGACTGGTAATTTCATTTTTCCTAGTACCGGGATATTGAACCCCAACCCCAGGTCAAGCTGATAGGCTGCCTGACTTGCATGCTGCAATTTCTTATAACTGCTCATTAACTGACGAAAGCCTAATCGCATTGGTAGCTTAACCTGACTTGTACCATTCGCAGCTACACTTAGCGCCATAGGCTGTTTACCCTTCACAAAGGAGTCACCCAGCAACTTTAAATCATAATCGAGTCCCGCCAGATCTATACCAACCGGGTTGGGATTCGTGACGTTCACATCAAAAGCCAGCTCCACCCCATCAAAATCCAGACTTGTCACCTTGACACCCGTCACCTTCGCGGTGGGTTTCTGACCCTTCATAATCTGGCCAACCTGCTCCATGCTGGAGCAACCCTGAATCAGCATGAGGGAATAAACAGCAATCAGAATGAGAGAGTGTCTTAACATGATCAGCAGCTCCTGTGCGATGATATTACATCATACTTAACACGGGTCATTAATGACACGGCATCTTAATAGCAGTTACTGAACTACTGAGTTAAAAAACTGGCATAGGGCCTGAAAACAGGCCCCAGTACTTGTGCTGTCCAAGATATAATATCAGACACATTCCGTTTCACTCTCTTTCCGCCAAGCTGCATATCGAACAACAACACCAAGCAAACCGATAAGTACCAGCCCCAACCCAAATGCTCCACCACCACCATAGTCATCATAGTCATCCCGAAAACTATCTTCCATCGGCAACACCGACAGGTCGATATCATCGTAAGGACCGTAATTGACGACCAGAAGCTCATCATCCGCATCATAGAGTTCTATCAATACATCGTAATAGCCGGTGGGATAACCATCCAGTAAACGTGTAACCACCTCATAATCATCTTCCGTTGTCTCTCCCGCAATAGGGAAGTCATCAGTAGTAAAATAGTGGTTCCATGGCCCACCTTCCAGACTGAGGTACAGCTTGGCATAGACCCACGCTTCATCACCAGAAACATCGGCATCAAAAGTCACCTTCAAGCGATGATAGTAACCATCATCGTCATCATCTCGACTGATCACCGTTTGCGCATCAAAGATAGAGAAGTCATGTCCTGTAGCATGGGCAGCAACTGAACGCTGCGCAGTCGCCTGCATACGGCTACCTGTGATGACGAATGCCTTATGCTCATCAACATCAGCCTGATTAAGCTGCTCTGATCGCTTTTCCGCCTCCTGAGCGGCAACTGGCCCCGCCACCGACTGAGTCAAAGGCAAGACCTCCTCGGCCGCCAGCACAGTCCCGCCCAGTGCCAGTATCAACAAACATGCCACACTTTGGGAAATCCATTTTGTTAGGCTATACCGCTGCATGATAAACCTCCTACTCAATCCCGATGATCACGACGATGTCTTCGCCTGTCCCTGTCATGACCACGTCTATGCTTGTCATGACCGCGTCTATGCTTGTCACGATGCCGATAACCATGGCTATCGCTACGTCGATACTCTCGATGACGATAGTGACGATCACCATGACGGTAATAATTACCATGATTATGATGGTGATTTAATTGCAACCCGAGAAAAACGCCGCCAAGAAGACCATAAGGGTAGTCATAGTCATCGTGAGCCTGTGCAGGTGCAGCCACCGCCATCGAAATGGAAAAAATGGTTCCAAAAAGTACTGCTTTGTGATTCATTTGAGAGTCTCCTTTCGTTGAGCTTCGGTTAAAGCTTCAAGTGAGTCTTCGATCTCGTGATGTCTTTTAGGCGTCCCAGGCCTAAAAGACACTCGATCTTTGACAACCTATTAGTGCCCCGGACGGTCCTGGTCACTGACACTACGTGATCACATCGCAAGCTCGTGACCACTCCGCCGTCAGTTCCCAAATGACTGGACGCCGTGTTCGGATGCTCGCTTTGCATCCCCTCTGGCGCAAGGCACGACGGGTCTACAGTCTCGCCTCACGCCTACCGGGGACTAACCGCCTCGGCTTTCAGCCTTCCTTGGCGCTCAGCGAAGGAGGTCTGGCTGAACAAAAGCTGAATAAGAGACAGATAGCACTGAAAATGGCTTCAGCTACCAATAATGAAGTAAGAAAAGGAAGATCAGAAAATTCTTAAAATGCACCCTGGCGCCATATTAGCCCTCAGATAAATAAGATAATATGGATTCACCCTACTGGCTCATTTTCATACTGAAGGGAGAGCACTAGCCAAGCAGACCATTCTGTAACAGTACCTGGGCTATCTTTTTGCTTTTTTTCGCCAGACTACTGAGATCACCAAAATTCGGCACACTCCCATTAGCCAGCTTGATCTCCCACTCGTCCAGCTCTGCTTCAAGATAGATAAGCAGTTTACTGGAACAGCCCAAACAGGAGTCACCACACATCGCCTCTTCCGTTAGATCAAACGGAATCTCACAACGCACCTGCTCGATGAGTTGCCGCATCGCAGTTTGTGTATCCGGTTTACGACCCATACTGCTGACCATAGAAATTTAGGTTACTAAAAACATACATCGTGGCTGAGCTTGCTGTACCAGCAAGTTAGTCTACTGTTTCAGCCAGGACAACGCCCGATCAGATGCCTGCCAGGCACTGAAATTTCCTTAAAACATGACACATTTAAGACAGTTTGATGACAAGGATCAAGGCAATTCTTTTAGAATCATTATAGGATTTTAATGTAAAAAAAAACTGATCTCATCAAGCCACTATTTGGCTTTGAGGAGGAGCTTGTATTGATGGGGGTCATCTGCTTCTCAATGGAAGCTGATAATTTCTCTCAAACCCAAAAAAGTCAGAAAAAAAAGACTATACACATATCAGAGACCCAGTTTCCTGGTGATTTTTGATGCTATCGGTTTTTCCGGTGAGGCAATGTTGTTGTGTTTGCCGGTAAGGCGGTTCTTTCATACTAACTGACACAAAAAGAGGAAGACTTTATGCGACCATCCAATCCCATTGCCTCCCTTCTGGGAAGCTCCCCATTTAAACCCCTGCAGGTACATATGGGGATAGTCAAAGAGTGCATCACCGAGGTTCCCGGTCTATTTGAGGCGCTTATCGCCGGGAATCAGGAACAGCTGAAGGCTGCCAAGGAGAAAATCTTCTCGCTTGAACACGATGCGGATCAAATCGAAAACGACATCCGGGCACGTCTTCCAAAAAGTCTGTTTATGCCCGTCGACCGTAGAGACCTACTTGAGCTGCTGGAGATGCAGGACAGCATCGCCGATACAGCTCAGGATATTGCAGGCCTGATGATGGAGCGCGACATGTCTGTACCTAAAGATATGAATGAGCCCCTGCAGGCCTTTGTTCAGCGCTGCGTGGACACCTGTAATCAGGCAGCCTCCATTATCGAAGAGCTGGACGAGCTGATCGAAATGGGATTCAAGGGGAATCAGGCGAATAAGGTCGAAGAGATGGTGGAGGTACTCGGAAAGGTTGAGGATGAAACTGACGATATGGGCATGGCACTGGCCCGTAGTCTATTCGCCCAGGAAGAGTCCATGAATCCTGTCTCCGTGATGTTCTGGTATCAGATGATCCAATGGATCGGCGATCTTGCTGATTATGCAGAGAAGGTGGGTGACCGCATGCGTCTGCTGATTGCACGCTAAAGAGAGAACCGGAGTGCCGTTAATCCGGGATTATGATCATGGGTCTCTAGAATCAACCGATCGTATGAGCGACTAACTGTTTAGCGCGACTACGAACAAGAAAGAATAGCGAGGATTCCAAAGTGGAAATCATTAGTGAATGGGGTACAGTCTTTATTGCGTTGGCCGTCATCTTCGGCCTCTATATGAGCTGGGGCATCGGCGCCAATGACGTGGCAAACGCCATGGGCACGTCGGTTGGCTCCGGCGCGATCACGGTTAAACAAGCGATTATTATCGCGGCTATCTTTGAATTTGCTGGCGCCTTTATCGCCGGTGGTTCGGTCACCAAAACGATTCGAAAGGGGATAATCGACCCCAGTAGCATCACCGGCAACCCGGAACTGCTGATCTACGGTATGTTGTCGGCACTGCTGGCATCCGCGATCTGGTTGATGTTTGCTTCAACCCGTGGCTGGCCCGTCTCCACCACGCACTCCATCGTCGGCGCCATTGTCGGCTTTGCCGTGGTCGGTATCGGTGTGGATGCTGTCAATTGGGGTAAAATCGCCAGCATCGTCGCCAGCTGGATCGTCTCACCATTGATAGGAGGTGTGATTGCGCTGTTATTGATGATCAGTATCCGGAAGCTGATTCTAAACACGGACAGTCCCTTCACAAAAGCGAAAACCTGGGCTCCTATGTATGTCTTCCTGGTGGGCTGGATCGTCTCCCTGGTCACCCTCTTCAAGGGCCTGAAACACCTAAAACTCGAACTCAACATGGTTGAAAGCCTGGTGGTCGCAACTATATTCGGTATTGTCGTTGCCATCATCGGTAAGATTATGATCAATAAAGTCCAAGTCGATGATGAGGCCGACAAGGATTTCCACTACGCCAGCGTGGAGAAGGTTTTTACTCCATTGATGGTATTCACCGCCTGCGCTATGGCCTTCGCCCATGGCTCAAATGACGTTGCCAATGGTATCGGCCCAATGGCAGCTGTACTTTCCCTTGTAGAGAGTGGCGGCGAAGTGGGTCAAAGTTCCGGTCTTCCGATCTGGATACTCTTTGTGGGTGGTGCAGGCATTGTTATCGGTCTAGCCACAATGGGATACAAGGTCATGCAGACCATAGGCACCAAGATTACCGAACTGACTCCGACCCGAGGCTACTGCGCCACCTTGGCTGCTGCTACCACTGTGGTCATTGCATCAAAAACCGGCCTGCCGGTCTCCACCACCCAGATTGCTGTCGGCTGCGTCATGGGAGTGGGTCTTGCCCGTGGTGTGGGCGCCATTGATCTGCGCGTTGTTGGCAATATCGTGGTCTCATGGCTGATAACGCTGCCGGCGGGCGGTATACTGGCTGCGATATTCTTCTTCATGCTGAAAGGCATTTTTAGCTGATTTTAAATCGCATAGGCAAGGAAAAGCCCCCAAAAGGGGCTTTTCCTTTTTTAGACAGGTTAAATTTACATCCTTATGTAAATACCAGGATTACCCGATAAAAAATATTCAAAAATGGACCAATTGAAAACACAACCCTTTGATACATTGAAAAAAATCAAAGACATAACCTTTCCTGAATTCGTCTCATTTCGGCAACTGCTGATTACTGGACCACCAGGAGCCGGCAAGAGCACTATGATAAAAAAGCTTGGTGGTTGGTCAGAAGAGGGTTATATCGATCTCTCCCTGAATAGGTGGTGGACAGCCCAAAGTCTCTCACTTCGTCCACGGGAGATACATCTCGGATTCCCCTTCGAAGGGAAAAAAAAAGCATTGGCGGTGTTTGAGAAAGCCTGGATAGATGCTTCGCCGCCCCTGAAACTGGATTTTAATCGTATTATACTTCCACCACCAAAGCGTTTCTTCTTCTCTGTTAATTGGAGGGAGAGATATATCTTTGAATTCGTTCTACCCAACCCTGAATCTCTGCTTAGACAACGGATCAAAAGAGCCGAACTGGGCACCCATCATGTGGATGAAGCCGTCAACCTGGAAAGAATTGAACGACAATTGTCAGTCTACCGGCAGATAGCGAGATATCTTCACCAACAGGGCATTAGTATCTATATCCGTGAAGGCACGGATGGCATCCCACTGCAGATTATCGATTAGAGCGATAAAACATGAACCAAACGGGATTGAAAAGCAAAAAGAGTCTTATCAAGCTGATCAAGAGCGCATTCTCTGGTCTGTCCCAGTGCGAAGAGGTTGATCTCAAGGAGTCATACCACCTGCACGGGTCAAAAGTTAAGGTACCGATTCATTGCTACCCTCTGCAGATCAACCTCCCACCTGATGGCAAGGCACTTCATCTCTATCCCGAGAGCCTGACCAATGCGATAGACAACAACTGTACATCACACAGTTTTATCGTATTTGATCCTGAACACTACTATTCGGAGGTCAGTGGTTTTTTCCGGGTTGATGATGGTGAAAAACTGGTTATTGGTAGTCAAGACAAAGCGCGTCAAAAGGATTTCCTCAAGATGCAGGCCAATTTTTCTGATTTCGTTTTCTCCATAAGCAATGAGGATGGCAATCTTATCTTTCGGGACTACTCACCAAATTCCGGAAGTTGCATGTCGCCACTTCTAAAAGAGAAGAAGATGCTGAAAGTTGCCACATGGCGGCGTAAAAAGCTAAAACGCCTGGCCAAGCTTTACGGCGGAGAGATCACTACCCTCTCGGATAAAAAAGCCCTAACCCTGCTCCAGGATGTAAACAAGATCCTGCAAGATGAAGCCTTTCGCGAAAAGGACAAGGATGGTAATCCAGGTGGTGTGATTAAGATACCGAGCGAGATGAAACCTTTCATCATCGGTGACCTCCACGGCAAGCTGGACAATCTACTGGTTGTATTGAGTCAGAATGGTTTTCTCGAAGAACTGGAACAGGGTACAGCCTGCCTGATAATCTTGGGAGACGCAGTACACAGTGAAGAGGAGGATAGATATCACGAGATGGATAGTTCCATCTTGATCATGGATGTCATCTTAAAACTCAAACAGCTATATCCAGAACATGTCTTCTATCTACGCGGAAATCATGATGGCTTTTCCGATGAGATCGCTAAATGTGGCGTTGCGCAAGGACTGTTATGGAAAAAGGCACTGAATAAATCCCGAGGAAAGGAGTATCGCAAAGAGATGGAGCGGTTTTATGATTTACTTCCATATGTTGCCTATTCAGAAAAGATGATCTGCTGTCATGCAGCCCCGCCCACCTCAAAGATCAAGCTGGAGATGCTGGTCAACATAAAAAGAAATAACGGATTGATAAAGGAGCTAAACCAAAACCGCCTGCAAAAAGCGAGTCGTCCTGGCGGTTACACCAAGGGTGATGTGAAACGATTCCGAAAAGTATTTGATCTACCTGCAGACACACCCATGATCGTTGGCCATACGCCGATTACCATGGATGATACGCTATGGGTTAATGTTGCTGAAATCGAAGACCACTATGTAGTTTATGGTGGCGATAACGACAGGATCGGAGTAATGGCCCTGATTGGCAATAAGATGTACCCGCTAAAATATCCGGTAGAGCCATTATTGGATTATGTCAATTCACTCTCTGAGCAATAGCCGAGAAACCATTGGCAACTCACTAATCGTTTACCCAGCTATTTACCTCCATACAGGAGTACCAGTTTATCTCTGCGTTTTCTCCCCTTTTTTAACTGGAAATCTACGATTGCAAGTTCCGCTTTTAATCTTTTACGTTTACAACCACGCTTTTCCTTCTCCAGGCGTCGCTTCAAATGGTGTTTTTTTCCCTTAAGCTGCCGCAGCAGTTCATCAATTTGATCGTATTTTGTCTGACTTTCCTTATTGCCCTTCTTGAGATATCTTTTTAGTTCGTGTAGCAACTTCTCCAGTTTCATAGACTACATCTTACGCTGTCAGCAATAACCCCGGAGCAGTTCCAGGGCCTGCTGACAAGCGACCGGATAAGTCGTTAACAGCGCTCCGGGATCAATCCTCATCAATCTCATCTGGTGGTATCACACTTTTTGCCATTCGCTTCGCAAAATAATAGATACGCTTCTGCTTTTCGATGATATCCACCTCTGTGGTGTAGGCTGCAATACGATTCGGCTCTTCAGCGACCAGTCGTGATGCCTGATGCACAGCAGCCGATTCAGCCATCTTATTGATCTCTTCTTTCATGGCGATGACTGACTGTGCTACCTGTGAATTAAGTTGTGAGACGGCTTGTACGGCACCATCCACTGATTTTCTTACCACCTTGTGAAACCCATTCAGCACTTGTTTAGTTGGCTCACTGATAGAAAAACCGTGATCGATCCGCTCATGGCCTAGTGCAACCATATTCGTTTCTATTGTATCACCGATATTTTCCAGATCACCGACCGCCTCCATCAGCGCCAAAAACTCGGCTGTCTGCCTATCGGTCATCGACTGTTTGCTGATCTTGCCTAAATAGTCAATGATCTGTTCATAAAGGATATCCACCTCATCGTCGAGCTGGGCGACATCATCCAGTGTTTTCCGGTCACCTGTCAGGATCGCAGGCATGATCCTGCTCAACATATCCTGCACCTTCTCCCCCATATGCAACACTTCGAGTCGAACCCGATCCAATGCCAGTGAAGGTGTGGAGAGCAATTCGTCATCAAGGTATTTGGCACTGACCGCCAATCCCTCTTCTTCCAAGAGACGATCCGGAATCAACCACTCCACCACACGGGCCAGCTGGGCGGTAAACCAGATAAAAATTAGGGTGTTCGCTATATTGAAGATTGTATGCGCATTGGCGATCTGGCGCGGTGTCTCTGCACCCAATCGCTCGATCCCCGAGAGTTCAGGATGGGTGGGTGAAAATGATGTCACAAATTCAGCCAAATGAGGAATGAACATCAGCCAAACCAACACACCCGCCACATTGAAAATGACATGCACCATCGCTGCACGTACCGCTTCCCGCGGTTTGCCTATCGATGCAAGCATTGCTGTAACACAGGTACCGATATTGGCGCCAAATGCGAGTGCAATGCCTGCAGGAAGTGTAATAAAGCCCTGACTGGCCATAACGATAACAATACCCGTGGTAGCCGACGATGACTGTACAAGGCCTGTAAACCCAGCCGCCACCAGAATGCCGACCAGTGGGTTTTCCATACTGATCATCAAGTCCAGAAATGGCTGGTAGGTACGCAATGGTTTCATTGCGTCACTCATCACGCTCATACCAAAAAAGACCATTCCCAACCCCATCAACATGGCACCATAGTGCTTGATCCGATCCTGCTTGGACGCAAACAGCATGCTAAAACCTACACCGATCATCAGCAGCGCTGCCTTGGTCACTTTGAATGCAACGATCTGGGCAGTAATGGTGGTACCGATATTGGCCCCCATAATGACACCGATTGATTGGGAGAGAGACATTAAGCCGGCTGTGATAAACCCAACCACCAATACCGTTGTCACAGATGATGATTGAATGACAGCCGTTACGAAAGCACCCGTAGCGGCCCCCATGAAACGGTTGCTGGTTAGCTTCGCCAGAATACCCTTCATGCGTTCACCAGCCACCGCTTTGAGGGCATCTGCCATCTGCTCCATCCCAAACAGAAAAAGAGCAAGACCGCCGAACAGCTTCATGCCCATCACACCCCATTCAATTCCCTTCTCTGTCCCACCATCGGCAAAAACAGGAAATACCAGGAGCGTTGCTATCACACCAAGGATTAAAATCAGAATCTGTTTAGGATTGAAATCTGCATTTTGAATGAGTTTATCGAGGAACATGGCATTATTTCTCATCGTGGGGTTTGGCCTTAACGACCAAGACAGGCACAGGACAGATCTGTACCACTCGCTCGGCAACTGAACCCAGCATTAAGTGCTTAAGTCCCGTCTCTCCCTTGCTACCCATTACAACCATGGTGGCATTGGTTTTATCCGCTACCTGCAGAATCCGTGTGGCAGGCAGACCGATAACCAGCATTCGCTCAGCCTTCTTTAAAACTTTTTTCCCTGAATGCCTTTTGCGAAAGGCATGTACAAATTCATCCAGCATCACTTGGGCAGCATCCTGCATCCTGCCAAATTTCTTCTTTTTCACCATGGCAGAGTAGTATCCCGGCATCTCGCCAGGATCATGTACAACATGCAAAATGACTATGGGCACATTGAGACAATCGGCTAGATCACATGCCTTAAGCAAAGCGGCCTCTGATGCTACTGAAAAATCGATCGGTACCAAAATCGGTTTTTTAGCTGTTTTATCAGCCATAACCACACTCCTCTACCAAATTATTAATATTCAAGAGTAGAATAAATCACCCCAATAGTCGTTCTATCCTCACTTTTACAACTGAACGCTCATCAGCCTCTATCACGGTTAAACGGTGACTCTGCTCCTCTATTGCATCACCTTCCTTGGGTATATGCCGCAAACGACTGACAATCAGGCCGCCTACGGTCAACGCCTCCTCTACCGGAAACTCCACATGTATAATGTCATTAATTTCAGAGATGGGTGTTCGACCGCTCGCCAGATGTGTGTTTTCATCCTCATGCTCAATGTAAGCACGACGCTTTGACTGATACTCATCGAAATCGTAGCCCACATCGATCTCACCCACCACCTCTTCGAACACATCCTCCATCGTCAGAATGCCTATTGCTGAACCAAATTCATCCACCACCACCGCCAAATGGTCCTTTCTTGCCTGCAACATAGGCAGGGCACGATCGATGGTCTGTCGCGGCGATAGATAGAGCACCGGGCTGATGTAATCAGACATTGATTGATCTTCAAGATCCGGCTGCATCAAATCCCAGGTATCCAATGTGAGAATCCCTTTTACGTTGGTGATATTGCCTCGGTAGACCGGCAATCGATTGTAACCGTGCTTTATCACCAGGCGAATCGCCTCTTTCATATTCCGTACTTCATTGAAGCCCACCACATCCGGCAGCGGAATCATCGCTTCTCCAACTGTGGTATCGGCAAAGCGGATAATTCGCCGGATTCGCTTACGATCGATGGTCTGGGGATCTGAGGTCGACTCCGATACGTCCAGCAGTACCCGTAACTCCTCACGGGTAATAAACATGTTTTGCGGTACTGTACCGCCACCCACTATCCGAGTCGCCAATCTCGCTACACGGCTGAAGATAAAAATGACCGGATAGAAGACATAGGAGAAGAAACGCAGGATATAGATCAATCGGCTAACCAGGCTGTCTGCTTCCTGCTGAAATACACTCTTCGGTACTACCTCGCCTAAGATCAGAAGGATGGGGGTTAAAATAATTACCGAGATCAAGTCACCCGTTGCACCAAACAGATCGATGCAGACCAGTGCGCCGATGGTGGAGATGGTAACTGTGGCTATATTGGTCCCGACCAGGGTAGTACCCAGAATAACATCCGGTGTTTTAAACAATTTCAGAACCAAACTAGCACCCCGATTGCCAAGCTTTGCCTGATGTCGCAATTTAAGCTTGTCGGAATTGACCATAGCGATCTCCGATCCGGAGAAGAATGCCTTCAGCAGAAGAAAAACGACGAGAATCAGTAACTCAACGCTCCAGTCCATTCTTCACCTCCTCTGATTGCGTCTCGTCTATGTGTCTCTCATCCGCTTCAGTAATCTCTTCCGCTTCCGTAATCTCCTCCTCTCCCTCTTCCATCGTTACTACCTGTTCGTCGACCTCCTCTTCAAGCGGTATCGGCTCATCATCACTGGCCAGGCTTTTACGCACCTGCACCATGCTGATACGCAAGCCTGTCACCTCCTTGACGATAAATTCGTAACCCTCGTTTCTGATTACGTCCCCTTCCTGAGGCAAACGGTCGAAGAGCCGAAACACCACCCCGCCAATGGTTGCCATCACCGGATCTTCAATATCAAAATTGGTGAGATTATAGAAATCGGTCAGTCGCATATCACCTGGCACGATATAGCTGTTCTCATCCTCTTCCTGGTAGTACTCCAGGCCCGCCATCTTTCCGCTGATTTCGCCGAAGATGAAGGTCAACACATCCTTCATGGTGACAATACCAAGCACCTCACCATACTCTCCCAACACGATGGCAATGCGCGTATTATGAGCCTGGAAATAGTCAAACATCTCGTCCACCTTTTTGGTCGGTGGCACGAAATGGGCCGGTTTGATAATCATCTCCAAAGTCACCTGCTCCAGATCACCTCCCCCCCTGACAAGGCGCAGAATATCTTCGGAATGGATAAAGCCGATGACATTGTCCCAATGCCCTTGATAGACCGGAATCCTGGGGTGGCGATAGGATCGGAATGTCTCGATCAATTCCGGCACAGGCAGACTCGCATCCAGAAAGAGAATACGTGGCCCGGGGGTCATGATGCGTGATATATCTGTCTCGGAGGCCTCAAGCACATTATCGATCAATACCCGCTCGGTAGCCTCAATCACACCGCTCTCTTCACCCTCTTCAAGGAGTGTGCGTAATTCGTCGGCATGCAGGATATTCTCCCGACTGACCGCCTCGCCCACTACCAGTGTGGTAATCCGATCAGCCACGACCCTGACCACTTCCCTCAATGGGGTGATCAAAACGATCCATCGCGGTAATATTCGCGCAGTAAGTCGGGTGGCGAACTTGACAGGAAAACTCACTGCGATTGTTTTTGGTGTCACCTCACCGATCAATAGCAGCAGGGGCACCATGATAAGGATGTTGAACCAGCCGACATCGGCACCATTAAACAGTAACATCAGGATCGCCGCCATGTTGGCCGCCGAAGCGATATTGACCAACTCATTGCCGCACAGAATCGAGATGATCAGGCGTCGAGGCTCATCCAACATAGCGTGGATACTCTCTGAATGCTTATCCCTACTGTGCCTTAGCTTCTGTAGATCGATCCGACTGAGAGAGAAGAGTGCTGTCTCAGAACCTGAGAAGACTGCTGATAAAGTGAGCAGAAACACCTGTAAGGCGCCACGCAACAGTAATTCCCAGTTGACGTCTCCGAGTCCGAGGGAATCGAAAAGTGTTCTCAGCTCTTCCATCAAATATTCCGAATTGGTTTCTAGTGTAGCGCACTACACTAACAGCCACAGTGAAGGGGCTCATTGCTGAGTTGAAGAAGTTGCTCTGGTAGCCTGAACTGTGATCCCCTACATCATAGGCTAAAAACAGGGCATGCAGTTAGGGAATTCACTCCCAAACCCACCTGAAACAGAGATATCAACAAAAACCCATTTTCTTTTTTTAAATGATAGGGTTGAAGAGGCCTTGTCGGAACCGAATTGGTTTGCATGACAGGGGCCTAAAGAACCCTTCCCGAAACACCTACCCTGGCAAAATACCCGTCCCGTTTAGACGCTACAGTATACCCTGCAATCGCTTCAGGCTATTTGGTCCTACAGACTTATTGGCCAAGAATACAACGCATAGCGTATAATTGTTACAGCTTTATGACAGTTTGCTGACGGCAGTCAACCCACTGTAATAAAAAACGACGAAAAAAACCTTCACCACCCTGCAGGGAGTATGAAGAATTGCTTCATTCATTATGAAGTAAAGGGTGGCTATTTTGCCCAATAATATTGTGGCTTCTATAAGCGGCTAGAGACGACCCCAAATGATACGAAAAATCCTACTTCCCAGCATACTGCTCATTCTCACTTATGGCTTTTGGATCAGTCCCGACTTTAAGGAGATTGCTGCCGGTGTTGCCATCTTTCTGTTCGGCATGCTCTCCCTGGAGGAGGGTTTCAAGGCCTTCACCGGTGGAACATTGGAGCGCATCCTTCGCAATAGCACCAATCGATACTGGAAGAGTTTGAGTTTTGGCATAGTCAGCACCACGGTGATGCAGTCCAGCTCTCTGGTTTCGGTCATCACCATCTCCTTTCTCAGTGCCGGACTGATCTCCCTGGCAGCCGGTATCGGGATCATCTTTGGCGCAAATATCGGTACAACAACCGGTGCCTGGCTAATCGCCGGACTTGGATTGAAGGTCAAAATCTCGGCCTATGCCATGCCAATGCTGGTATTCGGCGTTATTCTGTTATTCCAGAAATCCAATACATATAAAGGGTTTGGTTACATCCTCGCCGGCCTTGGCTTTCTATTTTTAGGCATTCATCACATGAAGGAGGGCTTTGAGGCATTTAAGTCCACCATCGATCTCACTGAATTTGCGGTTGCAGGGTATCCGGGATTGTTTCTCTTCGCCGGCATCGGTATCTTTGCCACGGTGGTGATGCAGTCAAGCCACGCCACACTGGTATTGATTCTGACCGGTCTTGCGGCGGGCCAGGTCACTTATGAAAATGCCCTGGCCCTGGCGATAGGGGCCAATGTGGGAACCTGTATCACGGCCATTCTCGGCGCCCTCAGCGCCAACGTGGAGGGTAAACGGCTGGCCGGTGCACATCTTATTTTCAACGTCACTACCGGTGTTATTGCGATCCTTTTTATTAAACAGTTCCTCTGGGGGGTGGAAGGTATCAGCGCCTTGGTCGGCATTGCCGATGACGACTACACCCTGAAATTAGCTGTATTCCATACCCTGTTTAATATTACCGGCGTGTTGGTCATGTCGCCATTGATCGGCAAGCTGGTCACTACATTGGAAAACATGCTACGGGCAAAAGAGGTTTCTGTGGTGGAGCCCAAGTACCTCTCCGACGCAACCATGGAGTTTCCCGATACCGCGATGGAATCGGTGCGAAAAGAGACCCTGCACCTCTACGACAATGCCCTGGAGATCATTGCTCACGGTGTCAGTCTGCATCGCCATGATATTTTCTCCAAAACTGACCTGGCAGCAATGATACAGCAACCTCACAAGGTCATCGACATCGATATCGATGAAATCTACGGGCGTAACGTTAAGGTGCTGTACGGCTCGATTATCGGCTATATCTCAGAAGCACAGACCCAGATCACCTCGGACTATTCGGAAGATCTCTACTCATTACGACTCGCCGGCCGCTACATTGTTGAAGCGTTGAAAGATGTGAAACACTTGCGCAAGAACCTAGCAACCTATATGGTTTCCGATAATGAGCATATTCGCGCTGAATATAACAAGTTCAGACTGCAAATCGGTAATATCCTGCGTGAACTTGGTGATCTACGGGAACAATCTGAAGACCCGAACAACATAACCATCCTCAACCTGGATGCCCTGAAAGCGGAGATCGAAGAGATCGATGTGGTTGCCAATGGGTCCCTCGATCACTTAATTCGTGAAAACCTGATTACCGAGGAGATGGCGACATCGATAATGAATGACAGTGCCTATACCTTCGACATTTCCAAAAACCTGATCGATATGGCGGAGATCCTGTTTGCGGCTCGCGCTCTTGATCTCAGAGAGGCAGAACGGGATATTGCCCTGAACGAAGAAGAGTTGGAAGAGATCATCGAAGAAGTAGAAGCCGAAGAGAAGTCACGAGCCAAATAGATAACGAAGAGGTAGCTACCATGCCCCCACCAGAGAAAATCGTAAAAAAACTATTAAACCTGCTTGATGCAGGCAAGAAAAAAGATCGGGCTAAGTGCGATCGTATCTCGGACCTCTTAAAGCAATTGAAAAAGCAGGAAAGGCTAGCTAAAGATAAGCTGGCGAATGAAAAGGATAGTGTTAAACGCAAGCGCCTTTCCACAGATGTGAAAATTATTCATACCCAGCGCAAAAAGGCGATAAAGCGTTTCAAAGAGTTGAAAAAGAAGTGCTAGGATAACTCTCTAAAGGTGAGAAATGACGGGTTCTTCTGAGACTGTAAATTAGATTGTGTATCTGCTTATCATTAACCCCTAAAGGGAGATAAGCAAGATGAACAAGAAAGAGATAGAAGCATTAGCTC
>JAIVEQ010000052.1 GCA_023838465.1 Candidatus Thiodiazotropha sp. | reverse complement strand
TCTGGCCATCTGTTACTCCTGTTGAATTCGATGGGAACAGAATAGACTGGGGGTACTGTGCAGAGTAGATGCTGTTTATTGATCGCTTACAGCTAACCAATAGACAACCCGGACTTTTGTCTGGGTTCCTACTGTTGATCATCATCACCGATACAGCGCACTACCTCATCTGAAGCATCCATTAAATAAGTGTGCTGTCTTATACTAGATACCATTCCCCTCCCTATCCCTACAATGAAATTGTGTGAAATATAATGGGAACCTAATAACGCCTAGATGCCTCTTTAGGGTTATGAAAAGCAACAAATCTACTATAAGGAAAGATCTTCAACTGTTCGAGACACTTAGTGATAGCGAAGTGATTACTCGAATTATCGCCGGTGATCATCCCTTGTATGAACTGATAATGAGGCGCTATAACCGTCGATTATTTCGACTAGCGTATGGAATCTTGAATGATGATTCTTTAGCCCAAGATGCAGTCCAAGAGACCTATGTCAGCGCTTTCCAACATCTTAATCAGTTTCGAGGACCCAATGGATTTGGTGCTTGGCTTACACGTATCGCTTCTAGAATTGCATTTCGCATAGCCCGTAAAGAGTCAGGACTCCACACTGTCAGTTTACCGACTGACAGTGTCAGTTTGATTGACAAAGAGAGCATTGGGCCTGAACAAGTCTCTATCAATGATGAAATGGTGAGGATGCTTGAAAAAGCTGTAGATAGCCTGCCACGTGATTATCGTATAGTTTTAATGCTGCGTGAATTCGAAGGCTTGAGTACCGATGAAACAGCCAAGGCACTTGATCTGAATCCTACCACAGTAAAAACAAGACTACATCGGGCTAAAGGTATTTTACGCACTAGATATAAACATCGATTGGATGAGGTTCGGTCACTTGCCTATCCATTTGCAGGTACGCGATGTGATGCAATCGTATATCGAGTGTTCTTGATCCTTAAACAATCGATTAACCTGCCATGATAGGAGAATAATATATGGGTATTCGGAATCTATTGGTTAGTTTACAGACCATTACTCTAGCTTTATTGATTGCAACGCCTACTCTAATATATGCATCTAACAGACATTTCCATGATGCCAGTCTCTTATTCGATGTTTTTAAATCAGTATCTAAAGGACGTCACGCTTTTAGACATGACACCTTCGGTGACGAATCATTCTGGACAGATAGGCTGAGGTTGCATGAGGCGATTGCAGGCGAATCCCTGGGGGGTGTCGGACCTGGTGTCGATCCGTCAACGGCACTTTTAGTTGGATTGAAAGTAGATGTTAATGCCCTGCCCAAAAAAGTACTGCGTGCATTACAGAGAGGTGATGTGGATCTAACCGACCCAGCTACAACGATTGCCTTGCTTCAGCTTGATGCGGTGGTCGGTGTAAAGGGTAAGGTGAGTGAATCCGGTCGATTAGAGTCTGTGGGCATTACCTGTGCGCTTTGTCATAGTACAGTTGATGACTCATTTGCTAGCGGCATCGGTCATCGATTAGATGGTTGGGCAAACCGGGACTTGGACCCCGGAGTGATTATCTCACTTGCACCGAACCTCTCTCCGTTTACTGAATTATTGAATGTCGATGAACAATCAGTTAGAGCGGTTCTCACGAGTTGGGGTCCAGGAAAATTCGATGCTTCCCTACTTTTGGATGGAAAGGCCTTTCGACCGGACGGTAGCTCAGGCGCGGTACTGATTCCTCCTGCATTTGGATTAGCTGGGGTCAATCTGCATACATGGACCGGCTGGGGATCAGTCACTCACTGGAATGCCTTTGTGGCGACACTGGAGATGGGGGGTCAGGGTACCCTTTATGATCCCCGCCTCAATGACTTTGATAAGTTTCCTGTCGCTGCTGCCAATGGATTTGGTGATGTCAGACCTGAGCGCGATCTTGTCACACCAAAACTTGGGGTATTGCAACAATATCAGCTTGCACTGAAGGCGCCAAAACCACCGCATAGCAGTTATGATTCCAGCGCGGCCAAGCGAGGGAAGCTGGTATTTGAAGATCAGGCAGATTGCGCGCGCTGCCACATACCACCGCTGTTTACCGAACCTGGCTGGAATCTACATACACCGGAGGAGATCGGCATTGATGATTTCCAGGCTCGTCGGGGTCCTGAGGATGGATATCGAACAGCTCCACTCAAAGGATTATGGACACATAGTAAGGGTGGCTACTATCATGACGGCCGGTTCGCTACCCTGATGGATGTTGTTGAGCACTATGATGTCAACTTTGGCTTGTCGCTAAGCTCCAATGCAAAATCAGATCTAGTCGAATACCTTAAGTCGCTATAGTCAACTGTGTAGAGAACGCTGAATAAGCAAAAGGTGGAGACAGGTGTACGGCTTAGGCCACTTTAGTGGCCTACACTGTCCCTGCCGTTCAATCCTTTTGCAATGATCTTCCCAATTCAGATCCCAGTGATAATGATTGCGTGATTCTGACTGAGGGAGGCACCTGGTTTACCCTGGGAGGCATTCCGACTTCAAACCTGCTGTTTTCGATACGATTCAAAAAGGTGGCAATGATACATGGTTGTGGCAGTCCGGATGATACGATTAAATATACATCCCAAATTGATAATCATCTGTTCTTGAAAATGGCTGCTCTAAAAGCACAGGTGACTGGATGAATGAGACAGAATCCAACTCATGAGGCTATATTACTGCGAAAGTATTGGAAAATAGAATAGAATTACTACCTAAACAATAAGTCTCTATATATTCAAGGGGTTAATCAGGTATTCAATGAAACATTTCATACTCATTTGTTCATTATTTTTTTTACTTTCAACGACAACATTCGCAGGTAGCATAATAACGACAAAAGGAAATAAAAAATCAGGTGCGCCTCATGTTGTATTGATGGGAGCATCATATCTAAAAGGCTGGACTCTAGATAATATCGATTGTTTACCTGTTGTAAACAAGGGTGTAAGTGGAGAAACATCTACCCAAGTCCGTGAGCGTTTTGATGTAGATGCACTTACCGCCAAACCAAAAGCGGTCATTATCTGGGGTCATATTAATGATTTTTCCAATGCGCCAAAGGATAAAGAGCGACAAACACGAAAAACAGCCATTGAGAATTTAAAAAACATGCTTGATACCGCTAAACAACAAGGCGTTATTCCTGTTGTCGCAACTGAGATCACACTGGGCGTCCCGGCAGATATCAAATCCAAAATTATGCATTTCCTTGGAAAAATAAGAGGGAAACGAAGTCATCAGCAATACATTAGTTCTAATGTGTTAGCAGTCAATGAATGGATTAGAAGTTATTCGAAAGATCAGGGGATCAGCGTACTTGATATTGAAAAGTTGATGACAAATGAAGAGGGAAATCGAAAAGTGGGCTATTTCAAAGAAGATTTATCCCATATAACTGACCAAGCTTATCGGGATTTACATGCTTTTGCATTACCCCTATTGCAAGGTGAACTAATCAATAAACATGGACTATGTAATTGAATGGCTAAACTCTATCTGGGGATAGGAAGAAGAATGAAAGTATATTCAATTCTTTTTACTATTGACGATTTTCAGAATTCAATGTCGCCCCCCACTCTGACAGTAGCTGGTACCCGTTTTATCTGGGTGCCGGCAAGATAGAGGTCGCCCACCACTTGAAGATCCTTGGGGAGCTTTTTTACGTCCGCCGCCCGAAGATCAAGCCAATCACCAACGGACAGACCTTTTGGAAGACGCTTGATGGATGTGCCGACAAGATTCAGCCAGCCACCTACTTTCAAGCCTTTCGGTAGATTCTTAATAGGTGTTGCGGAGAGATCGAGTCCCCCACCTACTGATAGTCGACTGGGTAGTGCTGTCAATTCTGAGTTGCTGAGATAGAGATTGCCACCGACCTTGATATTATCTGGCAGTGAGTCGATCAGCGTCCCGGAGAGTTCCAAGTCACCCGGCACAACCAGACCTTTTGGTAACTGGGTTATTCTGGTTGCCCGCAAATCAAGGCCACCTCCGATAACCATGCCTTTAGGAAGCTTACGTATGCGTGAGCTAAATAGGCTGAGATTCCCATCGACACGAAGCTTGTTGGGCAGTTCTTCGATCAATGTCTCTGACAGGTCAAGATTCCCAGACACCCGCAAGCGTTTTGGTAGTATAGAAATATCGGTACCTGAAAGATCGAGATTGCCATCGACAAACAGCGATTTAGGCAGCTTTATATCTTTAGTTTTCGTCAGGTCCAGGTCGCCTTCGAATATCTTTCCTAGTATTAAATCACTCACCGGTTTACTCATATCCAATGATATCTCTGCTTTATGGGTTTAATGCCTATGGAACCTTCGATTAATTGAATTTCTGCTACCTCGACTACAAGCAGAGAGATGAAATAACTTTACTATCAACAGGTTACACTGACTTGAATACCTCACTATGCTAGAAATGACAATTGTCCAGAAGCCCCTTAATATCCATAGCATAGACAATACTATTGTTTCTTTGTGGATAACAGTAACTTAAGCATGTGTTGACCTGATTCAGCAAGTTCAATGCGAACGTTTTAGCCCGACAGGTACGCTGTAGTGATAGTTGCTCTGCAATCTGGCACACTCTTCTTGTATTGACACATCCAGACATAGTGTTTTTTGTAGATAGCTTATGGCAAAAATCAGATAGAGCAGGCATAGCCAAAGACATCTTTCAGATTCCCATCCGTCATAAGCATAAATAATGTAACGTAATGGATAAAATATATTCACTAAATTTAACTTTTATTTTTCATCGCATTTCACAACCTGCTTTGGATTAAAGAGTCCAATTGTTGGGTATTCAACATCAATAATTAACCCTCTATAAAGGGAGAGGAGATTGAAAATTACTATTTTTCTGATCATTGTCGCAGCTATTCTTATTGGCGCCTGGTACTTTGAAAGTCAACGAAGGGAGGGACTTGATAAAATTGCCAATAGCATTGGTTTTGTCCTGGAACCAGGTCAACAACGATTATCTGACTCCTTAGATTCCGTGAATTTCTATCTTTTCAACCAGGGTCAACCACTGGTACAGAACTTGATGCGTGGAGAACTCAACGGTGATCACATTGAGGTATTTAACTACTCTTATACGGCCTCTGAAGGATTTGAAGGCTCGCGTGAATTACCTAACTTAAGTGATGAGGGCAGAATCACTACCTATATGCAAACTGTTGCCTGTTTTCTGGATATTAAACCAATACCACATTTCGACTTGAGTCCAAAAGATGGTTCGAAGCGAACCTTAAACAGCGAATTCAGGTCAGTAGGTTTTGATGATGCCCATGGATTCACTCAACACTATAATTTAGCCGCACGTGAAGAAGCATCAGTTCGATTACTTTTCAATGACGAAATGCTGGCGCACTTCGCGCATAATCCGGGATGGGTGGTTGAGAGTCGTGGCAGGCAAGTCATATTTTATCACAAGGATGAACGACTGAAAGCAGAACGTATTGCTGATTTTATTGAACAAGCACAGGCTCATATTGAAAGATTCCGTTTGTCACAAAACAAGAGAGAAGCGTACTGACAGCTGTCCCTGAAATACAGCTTATAATACAACGCCTGGTCAATATTCGACAGGGCGAGGGGCGCGCTATTGTCTGGTCTTTTATCTATTTTTTCTCATTACTCAGCAGTTACTACATACTTCGTCCCATTCGAGATGAGATGGGTATCACTGCAGGAATTGAGAACCTGCACTGGTTGTTTACCGGAACATTTATCGCCATGCTGATGGTTGTCCCTTTATTTGGTTATCTTACATCACGTTTACAACGCAGGCAGTTTCTTCCCTATGTCTACTATTTCTTTATTATTAATATCCTGCTTTTCTATCTACTTTTCGAGTCTGAATATTCGATAGTCATTACTGCCCGAGCATTTTTTATCTGGATTAGTGTTTTCAACCTCTTTGTTGTTTCGGTATTCTGGAGCTTCATGACCGACTTGTTTAGCAGTGAGCAGGCTAAACGTCTGTTTGGCTTCATTGCAGCGGGTGGGACAATAGGTGCAATTGCCGGTCCTCTACTGACAACTATCCTGGTTCAGCAGCTTGGAACAAGCACTATGCTGTTGATATCTGTGGGACTGCTTGGACTGTCGATTGTCTGTATTCGACAATTATCTGGCTGGCAGTATGCTCAGCATGATAAGGAAACCAACCAGTATCAGCATGAAAAACCACTGGGTGGAGGACTACTTGATGGTATTCGCCTGGTAGCCTGCTCTCCCTATCTGTTAGGGATATCACTGTTAATGCTGTTATTTACATTGCTCTCCACATTCCTCTATTTTCAACAAGCACAGATTGTTAAAGAGGCATTTACTGATTCTGAAACACGTACTGCAGTTTTTGCTGCAATTGATTTCACGGTCAATACCCTTACCTTAATCATCCAGACACTTATCACTGCACGTCTGGTAAAAGGGTTGGGACTTGGTCTTACCCTAGCCCTTATACCCTTATGGCTCAGTCTGGGCTTCCTGTTACTGGGGCTCTTTCCCATACTACCGGTCTTGATTGCAGTCCAGGTAATGAGGCGTGCTGGAAATTACGCCATTATGCGTCCTGCACGGGAGATGCTATATGTAGTACTTAGTAGGGAAGAAAAATACAAAGCGAAGAACTTCATCGACACGGTGGTCTATCGTGGCGGTGACGCAGTGAGTTCCTGGATCTATGCGGGCTTTAAAGGAGTCGGTTTTAGTCTGTCAACGATTGCCTGGATTGCTGTACCTATATCTCTGATATGGGCGTGGATCGCCTATGCGCTTGGTAGAAAACAGAAAGCAATCGAACGCCAATTAACAGCTCAAAATGAAGGAGATTGATATGAGTAGAGGCGAGTACCAAATGAGACGAAGGGAGTTACTGAAACTGATCGCTGGTTTGGCAGGCGGTTACTGGATCGCTCCAGCGTTTACCTATGCAGCAGACCGAACACCCATCAGAAAGGCCATACCCTCTACAAATGAGATGATTCCTGTCATCGGCCTGGGCACCTCCCGGACATTTGACTCAGCGGGAGATCCTGACACGATCAATAACCTTGGAAAAGTATTGGAGACATTCTTTAAACAAGGCGGGTCGCTGATCGATTCATCTCCTATGTACGGCTCATCTGAACAAGTAATCGGCACCCTGCTGAAAACCGCGAATAAACCGAAGTCCTTGTTTGCCGCCACTAAAGTCTGGACTGATGGTAAAGCGCATGGAGTAGCGCAGATGGCACTCTCAAAAAAACTATGGGGCATTCAACATTTTGATCTGATGCAGATACATAATATGAGAGACTGGCGTACTCACTTAGAGACACTGAAGGTAATGAAAGCAGAGGGGGATATCCGCTATGTCGGAGTCACAACTTCTCACGGACGTTCTCATGATGAGTTGTTTGAGATTCTCTCCAGTCACCCTTTCGATTTTGTTCAACTGAGTTATAACATCGGCAACCGCGAAGTGGAAAAGAGACTATTACCCTTAGCTAGTGAGCGAGGTATCGCTGTGATTGCCAACCGTCCGTATGCGCGAGGCAGCCTGTTCAGACAGACCAAAGGTAGAGCAATGCCGGATTGGGTGGATGAGTTTGGCTGCAATAGCTGGGGACAATTCTTTCTAAAATATGCTGTATCCCATCCGGCAATTACCTGTGCTATCCCTGCCACTTCCAAGGTACATCACATGATAGATAATATGGAGGCGGGATTTGGACAACTACCTGATAGGAAAATGCGGAAGAAAATGGAAGCCACATTTGATGCGTTATAAATTGTAAAACATCGAGTATCAGCCAGCGATTGTGACACGATTTCTACCAAGTGCCTTAGATCGATATAGAGCCTTATCGCATCGCTGGATGAAGTCTTCACTGCTTTCACCCAATCGGTAGGCAGAGACACCGACGGATACTGTGATGCCACCGATGACAGCGCCTTTATTAGGGCGTTTAAGAACGATCTTTTGAATGATAATCCTAAGGCTTTCCGCTAAGTTTTTGGTATTTTCAACACCTGTCTCCGGTAATAGAATGGCAAATTCATCGCCACCAAAACGGGCACATGCATCTTTACCCTTAGTGTGATGGGTTAATAGATTAGCAACACCCTGCAACAGTTTATCACCCAACAGATGCCCATGATTATCATTAATCTCCTTGAATAGGTCTATGTCCATCAACATCAAACTGAAAGTAGCCAGGTGCTGCTCCTCGGCCTCCGCTATCATCATTTCAAGCGATCGCTGAGCGCCAAGGAAGGCTGAAAGCCGAGGCGGTTAGTCCCCGGTAGGCGTGAGGCGAGACTGTAGACCCGTCGTGCCTTGCGCCAGAGGGGATGCAAAGCGAGCATCCGAACACGGCGTCCAGTCATTTGGGAACTGACGGCGGAGTGGTCACGAGCTTGCGATGTGATCACGTAGTGTCAGTGACCAGGACCGTCCGGGGCACTAATAGGTTGTCAAAGATCGAGTGTCTTTTAGGCCTGGGACGCCTAAAAGACATCACGAGATCGAAGACTCACTTGTGATCAAAACCTCGTCGGTTTAATATGCCAGTCAACGGATCTCGCCTTGCCTCCTGCCTGGCGTAATCCAGTTCCTCCTTCAATTTCTCCATCTCTTCCGTTGACGAGATAAGTTGGGCTTCGAACTTGTTGGTATCCATCACTAAAGAGTGCGTCTCTGCCAGGATTGAAGAGACAGCCTTCATGACACTCTCGACCTTTGTACTTTCAGCCAAAGTACTAATCTGTTTTTCAATATGCTGATTGGTAACAGAGGTCTTGCCGGTCAGATCAATCATTGTACCTAGCGTGTGAGCCACAATGTTTAGAAGTTCTTCCCTCAGATCCCTGAGCATGGCCTCATCGCAATGACTGATATAATGCGAAAAGAGTTTGAATGCCACTCGATCCGACCACTCACCCGGTATCAGCAACTCATCCATACGGCCATTGAGTGCGGCGTCACTACCTGCAACATAGTGGTAGGCAAGCCCATAGTTTACTGGATGAATCGCCAGCTTATGCTTTGCGAGAAACGCGACTGCCAAGCGAAACAACTCACCTGCCTGTTGTGGCGTTTCAGTGTACTTCACCATTGGATCGTTTAATTCGTTTTGGCTCTTATCCGTCACTGGTAGAACTCATTATGCTTGATTAACCTATTTTGAGCTTACATGCTCATTTGATGACTATAAAAAGTATCGTTTGAACATCAATCCTGCTGCCTTTGTTGTCACAAAATATCCATTCGTCTTTATAGAAAGTATAAATAGGATAATTCCAAAATATTGCCATGTATTCTCTACCATGGCAATCATTCTTCTCCGCTTGGTACTATGTCGTCTGGCGCAAATCCACGACGTAAAGTGTTTTCGGTCACATTACGTGCATTCAAAAACTGCAGAAGATAATCCTGGCCGCCAGCCTTACTACCCATTCCACTCAGTTTGAAACCGCCAAAAGGTTGCCGCTTCACCATTGCTCGGGTGATTTTTCGATTGATATAGAGATTCCCAACCATAAAATCCCGTCTTGCCTGTTCAAGATGGGATGGTAAACGTGAGTAGATACCACCGGTGAGCGCATAGGAGGTGCTGTTTGCAATACGCAGTGCCTCATCAAAGTCTTTTGCACGAAATACTGACACAACCGGACCAAAGATCTCCTCCTGGGCGAGGGGTGACTCCTCCTCTACTTCGGAAAAGATGACCGGTGGAATAAAGTGGCCACCCGTTGAACTCAACTCTCCAATAAATACCGGTTTGGCTGTAATTTTGGCCTCCTCAATAACTTGCCATATACGTCTTAGTGCCTCACTACTGATGACTGGCCCAAACCTATTGCCCGGTATGAGGGGATCACCCATGCGTAAGCTGCGTGCTGCCTCTACTAAGCGTCGCACAAAACCATCATGAATATCTCCCACACAGATGACCCGGGAACAAGCGCTGCACTTCTGTCCTTGATAGCCAAATGCTGATTCGATGACACCAACTACAGCATCGTCGAGATCGGCATCGGTATCGATGATGATGGCATTCTTGCCGCCCATTTCAGCAATCAAGCGCTTTACATGACGCTGAGTTTCAGATTGGAGCGACATGATCCGGTGCAGATGCAAACCGACCTCTCTTGAGCCCGTGAAGGCGACAAAGTGAGTGCGTGGGTCGCGCACTAAGGCTTCACCGATCTCTGCGCCGCTACCAGGCAGGCATGTCACCACTCCATCGGGCAGCCCGGCCTCTTGCAGCAATTTGCAGAAGTGCCAGGCAATGACTGGCGTCTGAGATGCCGGTTTGAGAATCACGCTATTCCCACAAACAATCGCTGCTGAAAGCATGCCGACTGGAATCGCAAGCGGAAAGTTCCATGGTGGAAGAATCACACCGACACCCAGTGCATGGTAGGTCAGGGTGTTATCCTCTCCGGGCAAGGAGTAATTGTGACGACGATCGAGCTCCCGTGCACGCTCTGCATAATAGTGGAGAAAATCTATCGCTTCCGCAACATCTGCATCAGCCTCTGTCCAACACTTACCCGCCTCTTTCACCTGCCATGCGGCAAACTGATCACGTCGCTGAGTCAGCATTTTACCTACCCGGTCAAGATAGGCTGCACGATCCGTCAATGAGAGGCTACTCCACACTTTTAATACAGCTTCAGCATGACGAAGCGCCATCTCAGCATCATCAGGACCAGCACTCTGAACCTGACCGACCAACTCGTCTGGATTTGCGGGATTTGTGGAGTTGATCACCTGCTCTTGCAAGGCTATGTGGCCAGGCAAATTCAAGGGATAGGTTTTACCCAGTTGCTCTTCCACCTTTTGCAACGCTGTCTGAAAGCTCACACGCTCTTTCCGATGAACAAAACGATGCAATGGCTGGTTGATAAAGCCTCCATCCATTGCTGGACTATCTTCATGAGACACCTCAGGCGGCAACAGTATTTGACCGATATCCAAATTCGGCATCAGCGGTAGAATCGATTGATCGGAAGAGTTCTCAAGCAAACGCCTCACCAGATAGGCAATGCCCGGTAGAAGCTCACCAAACGGCAGATAGAGCCGTAAATTCATTGCTTGATTGGTAATCAGGGGTTCAAGTACATCAGACATGCCGTATAGCATCTGAAACTCGTACTCCTCGCGAGCCCTATCGGTCGACTCGGCCAACGCTATGGCACAGGCAAGACTACGAAGATTATGGGTAGCCACCGCAGGGCGGATCATTGGTGATGCGAACAATTGCACCAGACAACGTTCATAACAGGCGTCGGTGTCAGACTTTGATGTCCAGACCGGCACCGGCCAGCCCTGCTGTCTGGCAACGACTGTTTCCATGTCCCAATAGGCCCCACGCACCAGGCGCAGCATGATGGGTGAACCCCGTTTCTCAACCCATTCAGTCAAGTCAGCGATATCAACATCCGCATCCCGAAGATAGGCCTGTATGGCAAGTCCCAATCCATCCCATTCACGAAATGCCTCCTCCATGGCGAGTTGCTTGAAGAGTTGCAAAACAATCGCTTTATAGTCGTACTGCTCCATATCCAAGGTGATACTGATACCCGCTGCCATGGCAGCATGACAGATGGGTCTTAGACGTTCGGCCAGCACCATGATGCTGCCATCGCTATCGACCGGAGAAATCTGCGAAAAGAGGGATGAGACTTTTACTGAGAGGTTCAAATCAACAAACCGTGGTGTTGCCCTGCTTACCCCTTCAATCAAGTTGAGATAGGCCTGCTGATAGCGAACAGCCTCGGCCTCACTCACAGTTGCCTCGCCCAGCAGGTCGAGACTGGCATTGATACCCCTACCCTGTAGTTGCCCGGCAGCCTTGAGAGCACCTTTCACATCTTCACCGGCAATAAACCGATGCGCCACACGCCGAACCGCTGCACGAATCACCGGTGCCACAAGGGTGGGTAATGAAAGCTTGGTACTCCGCCTGATTCCCCAGGCCAAGAGTTGTGGTAACTGCCCCTCGTCCATATCTGAGAAATACTCTCTGAAATGGCGAACCATCTCGATATCATCAACAAGTACCGGCGCAGTATCTACAAAACGCAAAGCTTGAAGGCGAAACTGGCTGTCAGCCATCAATTGAACGATCAACCGATTAATCCATCCCTGTCCGGCTGTCGTGGATTGTGATTGCATCTCAGCCCAAAGTTGATGGCCGATGATTTGAATACGCTCTTCCAGCTCTCTCTTCACCACAATCTCCCTGTCGAGACCAAATAGAGGTCCCTACCTGGAAACAATAGAAGAAATTACTTAAACTGCGCGAAGAAGTGCAAAGGTCTAAAAGACAATTTCAAAGCTCCAGCATCGATGCCCTGGTCAGCTTTGAAAAACGTACTCCTCTCATACCACCTATCTTGGTTGCCAGTTGTTCGATCTCGTTCGGTTTACCCCGAACTATGATAGTTTCCAGGCAGTGATGGTGATCCAGATGGACATGAGTGGTGCAAAGGATGTTGATATAGGTGTTGTGTTGGGTATCGGTAATCTTCTCAGTCAGACCCCGTTGATGGTGGTCATAGCTGATGGTCAAAACACCGACCACCTCCCCATCGCCATCGGCCCACTGCTCCTCTACCAGCTTCTCTCTGATCATGTCACGGACCAGTTCCGAACGGGATGCGTAACCTTGATCAACAAATCGTTTATCCAATTCGTGTAGCAGTCCTTCAGACAAGGAGACAGTGACACGGGCAATTTCTTCCGTTTCTGTCATTTTTTCAATTACTCCCAATCGTGAATATGAGGGTGGGAATGGGTGACCTGACCATGTCTATGTCGATGACGGTGCACCAGGTTGGCGCTTTGCAGCAACACCATATCTGCCAGTGCCTGCTTGACCGGGCCGTCAAAACAGAGCGATCCCTGCTCATCGAGGATCAGGCAGCGTTCACCCAATTCTGTAGCCATACTGAGATTGTGGGTAGTGATAATCACGGTTGCCTCTGTTGTGAGCAGATAATCGACCAACCAGCCACTACTGCGTGGATCGAGATTGGCCATCGGTTCATCCAGCAGCAGACATTGTGGATCAAGTGCTAACAGCGCAGCCAAGGCTACCTTCTGTTTCTCTCCACCAGAAAGGGTGTAGGGTGGTTTTTCCAACAGTGATTGCAAATCCAATATTTCCGCCCATTCCACGATACGCTCATCACTATCAGATAGGCCCAATTGACGAGGACCATAACCAATCTCATCAGCCACGGTTGGATTGAACAACATCGCCTCTGGATGTTGAAAAAGCAGTACCATCTCTCGCCTGAACATGCTTGACCATTGGGGTGTCCGCAGCAGTGGCTTGGATACCTTATCCCCTCTGTATCGATATTCTCCCGATGTGGCTAACAGAAGCCCGTTCAGCAATTTCAACAAGGTCGATTTACCACAGCCGTTCGCACCCAGAAGGACCAATTTTTCTCCTGGATCAACCTTCAGGGTAAGGCCCTGAAGCACTGCAGGACCATCAGGCCATTTAAACCCAACATCATGCAGTTCAATCATCGAACACACCTCTTGAACGCATTGCCTGACTGATTTCTGTAGCGGCATGCTGTGATTTCTCCATTATTACCTCAGTTTGTGCCACTGCAAGATGGGCACGTTCGCGCCATCCCGGCCGCTTCAGATTTCGGCTTTTGAAAGCAGCGCGAAAATCGCTTACCACACGACTCAACACCCGAAACTGTCCAACTGTCAGTGTCGTCAGAAATGATAGGGAGGATGAAAATCGCAAGGCATTGGCGATATTAATCCTGGCGCTCAACCAGAAAGCAAGCATGACCAATAGCAACACGCGACAATTAATCAACAGCAGATACTCAGCACGAAACTGATTCTGCATCCCCGCCACGACCAGATAACCGAGTGTAACAGTAGTATTGAAATACAGAATGGAAAACAATGATTTACGCAACAGACGCCAGCGAATGGGGCCACAGAACAAGATCACCAGAAACAGACCCATCGCCAACCATAAAGGCTGATGCAACAGGCTGACAATGACCACTGCCAGCAGATAGAGAAGCAACCAATGAAGATCACTCAATGCAACCACCCCCTATCACAGGCATAACGCCACACGGCCAGGGTAAGCACCGCCTCAGCAATGCCGATCAGTAGGTGGGGTAGCATGATAGCAGGCACTACAATCTCAGGCCGAAAGGGAAAAAATAGCGGAGAACCATCATCCTGCTGGGCAATAATAGGCTGTACCCCTAGCACCAAGGCAATCAGCAAGGCAGGTAGTACGACAGCAAGAAAGGCACCAACCGCTATGGCCGGCAAGGGATTCCGAGTGGACCGCCAACGAACACACAACGCCATCGCTGAAGCACCGACTAGTCCGACTGCCAGGGCATTGACTGGTAAGGCGGTGATACCACCTGCGCCAAGCAGCATCGCCTGTAGTAAAAGCACAAGGCTGTAAGCGAGAAAGGCAAGTCGGACACCAAACAGCATAGCCAATATACCGATCCCCAGCAGGTGCCCGGAAGTTCCACCTGGAAGTGGCAGCATCACCAGCCCAATGGCATACGCCAGCGCTGTAATCACAGCCAACCGGGGAATGGTCTCCTCATCGAGCGTTCGACGAATACCACGGGCAGCCCACACCCAGGCGCCACTCGCCAGCAGGTAGGCCGGTAAATAGAACTGAGGTGCAATAAATCCGTCTGGTATATGCATCGATTTAACTGCGATAGAGCCTGGTACTACTCACGGCTTACCTCTCTTCACAGTCAGCAACAATAAGCCGAACCCGCTTAGCAGAATCCCAACACCCAACACCAGATAGGCAGTAGGTGAAACCGTTTCACCACCCGAGAACCGGGATATCGAATCAGCATCGACCTCCAGATGTGTGTCGGTACCATGACCATCTTCGCTGAAAACCCGTATTCGCCACTTCCGGATAGATCCGGGTACAAAGACCACCCTCCCCTGGGCATCAGTACGACCCGATTGGTAGGCACTCTTAGATTTCGCCACGAAGAGCTCATAGGCTACGTTGGCAAAAGGCTGGTTATTGTGATAACGCAGGGTAATGATACTTGCTTCTGCCTGGTCAATGCTCATTTCAATCCCATGGGACTGAACAAGTGGTGCGTAGCTCATCAGCAGTAAAAGAAGGAATCTGGCCTTGTTGCTCATGGTCACGGTTGATTATCTAATTTACAGTATGAAGAATATTATATTCCTCATAAACGTGTATTGCACATTTTCGCCCACATAATGGTTATTAAGATTCGTTTCACCCTACATGGCAGTAGAGTAGCAGTACTGGTAGCGTGCACAGCCACACCGGATAGTGAATTACACCTGCCCACTCAGGTACTTTTTTCTTTGCTTCTGAGGAAATTTCTCTATCGCATAGCGCAACATAGTACGAGGCATATGTTGATAGTGCTTGTTTAGAAATGTCTGCTCAACAGAGAGCACCCGGTTTCCAACTTCCCGCAGCATCCAGCCTACTGCTTTATGGATTAAATCATGGTCGTCATTCATTAACTGCAGCGACAACTTCAATGTGTCGTCAAATTGTAAATTTTTGATAAAATGCAATGTTGAAATAATCGCTATTCGCCGCTCCCAGAGATAAGGCGATCCGGCCATTTCGTAAAGCGTATTCCTCTCTCTATCTTCCAGGTAGGCACCCACAATATGATATGCCGTGCTATCAACCAAATCCCAGTTATTGATATATCGCGTATTATCCATATAGCAGAGATAAATGGCCTCCCTCTCCTCTTCACTACCACGTCTATATTTTTCTACCAACAGCAAGAGTGCACAGAGACGCTCTTCATGATAGGAGGATTTCAATACTCTCAGGATCTCATCGAGACTCATTTCCTTGTATCGCCTCGCCTGTTGCCTGAGAACAGGTACCCTTATGCCTAGAAACCGATCACCTTCTCCATATTCACCTTTGCCAGTTTTAAAGAAGCGCTGGGAATGGTTCGCAATGGCAGGGTCCGCTAACCCACGCAAAATCTTACTCAGATTTTTTGCTTTCATCTCTCATTCCTATCATTTGCCATACACCATCCATGCATCTACACCCTCATTGGGTAATATCACCTGTTCAATTGCCATGTTATTATATCAAGCACTCAGGATGACGACTGCAGTTTGACATCTATCCATTCGCTAGCATGAGGGAAAGACCATGGATTTATTGAAAAATAATGTTGGTAAGGTTGACCGTATAATCCGTATTATTTTAGGTGTACTGCTAATTGGCAATGTCTTTTATGCACTACAGAGTCCTATAGGTTGGATAGGTGTGATTCTTCTTGCAACGGGACTATTCGGTATCTGTCCACTCTATTCACTACTGGGCCTCAATACAAAATCCACCAGTGAAAAAATAGGGCTAAAATAGTCTACTCTGTACTGTTTACAATCGAATAGGTTGTGAAACTCTGCCAACCTCTGGAGAGCAGTAGGGTACGGCCCTGCCCTACCTAATAACCAGGGGTATAGGGTGGGGCCCTGCCCCACCAACCACGAATGAATAAGGTCGCGCATATTCGATCTTTAGCCGTTAACTAAGTGCCATTATTCTCAGAGTTCGAATTTGAACACCTGCTCGGAGCACTGGGCATAATCGGTGAAAGTGAATCCACAGGGCCAGGAATCAAATCACTGGATCATTTTTGTGAGAAATGATACCGATTACCGGTTGTATTGGGTATGCCATTCAGCCAATGAAGGAGAACGTACTACGCGTCAATTTCTTCACCAAAAAGGATAGTCAGAATACATTATTGGCGAATCTACTACCCTTTACTACTTCCGATCCTGTTCACTTAAAAGAGCTGGAGGTGGTATACCAGCATAAGACCTACTGGATATACAGATTAAATGCCAGGGAAAAGGGGATGGCTCAAACAAACCTGAATCCACCCGCTGTCAGCGGTTAGGCTCAAGCACCTGAAGACGTTAGATCAAATACATCAGGCTGATCAAGTCATGCACTTCTCCCTCTTACGGGTAATCGCCGATTAATATATCGCCATCGCGTTCGTTTCAGTAAAAGTGTACCTTCACTTCAGTCACAAACTCGTCTTTGTACGCGGTTTGCGCCATCTCCTGGGCAAAGCGCCGTGCTGGCTCGAGTAGCTGGCGGTGGGTTGAGCGTGCGGCTTGAATTGCCGACGGCTGACTGACACTATCTCACCCGGATTTTACTCATTTTTTATTATTCAATTGGGATGATAAGTCTGGCACAAGTTCCTCCACCATCACGCTCCAGGAGTTTTACTGTCCAGCCGTTTGCGTCGGCCAGCTGGCGAACAATGGCTAATCCAAGACCACTTCCTCCGGTCACGCTGCTGCGAGATTTTTCCAGTCTGAAAAATGGTTGGAATACAGCTTCGCGTTGTTCTGGAGGAATACCCGGTCCATGATCCAGTACCTCAATTGTGAGAAAATCTTTATCACAGTTGCATTCAACGCTTACCGGCTTTCCTTCACCATAGCGTATTGCATTTTCCAGCAAGTTTGAAACGATGCGCTGGAGTGCCAAAGGGTTCAGCATAAAGCTGCAGGATTTATCAGTACTCCATTCTATGGTCTGGTTTCCACGTCTTGCAGCTACAATTATATGATCCAGAGCCCCGGCAATCTGTGTCGGCTCCTTTTCCTGCTTATCCAGTTCCAGGCTGATCTGAAGTGCTTGTCCTATAAGTCGGTTAACGGCATTGAGATCCCGGTAAACACCATTCATGAGTTGAGTATCTCCGCCATCGTTTGGCAGCATAGCAAGGGCCAACTGAATTTGTGTGAGAGGGGTACGCAGGTCGTGTGAAATGCCCGCTAGCAATGTCGTTCGGTTGGTGAGTAGTTCTCTCATCTGGATGTTCATGCGATTAAATTCTCTGGCAAGAACGATCAGTTCTTCCGGTCCCTCCTCCCTAACAGGGTCCGGCCACTGTCCTTTCCCTATTAACTGCGCTGCCTGGTAAAGACGTTCTATGGTAACTGTCAGGCGTCGGGTGAGTAGGGTCGCAGTGAAAAAGGTCATACAAAATCCGGTGATCAGGACGACAAAAAAAGCTACCGATGGTTTGACCCCTATGCGCGAGCGTGAAAATCCAAAGCGTAAAATCGTATTTGATAGCGGGACATCAGCCCAGAACCACTTCTCGTCTTTTTTATCCCGACTGGTCTTAATGTGTATCTCGTTTCCCAACTGTTTTTGCAACGATGCCTCAAGAAAATACAGATACGGCAGCAGGCTGGTAGAATCTGGTAGCGATGCCTCCGCGCTGGTTAACCGGAGATTGTGTTTATGCCACATCTGTTCAACAAATACACCACGCTCGCCAGTGGGTAGACTTTCCCACCTTTCAGCAGCATGAGAGATTATGCTGGCCAGGTCATCAGTCGCGCGTTGTCCAAGCGGAACCACCATATAGTAGGCTATGGTTGATAGCATAACTACCAGAAATCCAATCGATACGATGCCGATGGTAAAAAGAATTTTCCAGAAGTAGCTTCGGAATTGAAAAAAAGTCTTAATAATATTCATTACTCTTCTGATGAGAAGATATAACCTGCACCCCATATTGTACGCAAGTAAACAGGCTCCGAAGGATTGGATTCAATTTTTCGACGCAAACGTCCCACGCAGACGTCGATACTGCGATCTAGGGGTGACCGATCATAACCTTTAGTCATTTCCAGTAATCTATCTCGATTCAACACATGATTCTGGTGCTCAAGAAAAATGCGTAGAAGTGTGAATTCACCCGTGGTAAGTGGGATCTCCTGATCGCTTCTGAAGAGCTTATGCCTTTGCGCGTCAAGCCGAAATGGGCCAAACATAAATTTATCGCCGGTGGAAGGGGTTTGCTCGGTTTGATTACACCTGCGTAACACTGACCGTATTCTGGCCAGCAGTTCCCTTGGATTAAAAGGTTTTGTTAGATAGTCATCTGCACCCATTTCAAGGCCAACGATTTTATCCAGTTCTTCGCCACGTGCAGAGAGAATTATGATTGGAAGGTTTTTCTGGTTGCGTAATCGGCGGCCAATCGAAAGGCCATCTTCACCTGGAAGCATAAGGTCGAGGATGACCAGATCAACATCGTGGCAGGAAAGATAACGGTCCGTAGCATCAGCATCTTCAACCGCTTCAACGTCATATCCTTCTTTAGAAAGATAGGTTTTCAACAAATTCCTGAGTTCAGGTTCATCATCGACTACCAGCAGTCGCCGTTTCAGCTTATTCAATTGATATCCCCACACTTTTGTTGCAATGACGTAATTCTGAAACAAATTCGTTACATCTTGTTACTGCTACGCCATCATCCAGATAAATCAAGTGAGTCTTCGATCTCGTGATGTCTTTTAGGCGTCCCAGGCCTAAAAGACACTCGATCTTTGACAACCTATTAGTGCCCCGGACGGTCCTGGTCACTGACACTACGTGATCACATCGCAAGCTCGTGACCACTCCGCCGTCAGTTCCCAAATGACTGGACGCCGTGTTCGGATGCTCGCTTTGCATCCCCTCTGGCGCAAGGCACGACGGGTCTACAGTCTCGCCTCACGCCTACCGGGGACTAACCGCCTCGGCTTTCAGCCTTCCTTGGCGCTCAGCGATTGTGTTTATTGTATGCGCTGTAGAAAACGACGCCAACCTACTGAGGAACACAAGCCCCATGAAACACCAGCGCAATAAAGCTAAAAAATGCTTCGACCGTTTTCCAGGAATCCAGAAACTACGGTATTCATCTATCGCAACTGTGATGCTGATTGGCAGTACCTTTCTGACATCCAATGTGAGCGCGGCTGATCCAGGCATGGAGGAATTAAAAAAAGTTTTGCAGGGACAGATTGAACTTATGACGCCGGAATTGCAGGAGAAGGTAAAGGGGCTGTCGATGGATACCAAAATGTCCTTGATGGCGATACTGGCTATGCACAACCGTTACAGCAAAAGCGTAACCATGCGCCAGGTGATGACGGAAGTCTTGTCAGATTTCCAAAGCATACTCGCAGGAATCATGACAGACAATCCAGAGCAGACTGCGGATAGCGCGCGGCGCCTTGCAAATCATCGTATCCCCGTTGGCGGACTTCTTCCCTATTTGGGAATGGAAAATATCAGTGATGAGCGTTTGGCTGTTCTCGACGGTTTTAACACCAGCGTAGAGGGGAATGCTCTGAAACTTGCTACCGCAGCCGAGGCTGGCGACATGGCAACGGCGGCATCACTCGTAGGACCGATCAGCTCAGGTTGCGTGGCATGTCATGGTGTTTTTCGTACTCAGCCCGGCGTTTCGGATTTGCTGCGTTAATCTGATTTATCTGGCCTCAATCACGATAACTATAAAGACCTGATTGAGAATAGCCTGTCATCTAGGAGGAATGTTATGAAATGCAGGGTAACTTTGCTTTCCACCAGCCTCGCGCTAGCTTGTATCATACCATCATATGCTCTTGCGGTTGGTGATGATCAAGATAGTAGCTCCACGCTGGAGCAGCGCCGCGCACTGTCAAATCGGATTAAACAGTTGCGGGCATTGAGAAAAAAACTACCCATTCCGGTGCCCTCTGGGCTTTTTGGTATTTATGCTTTCCCTGAAAAAGGTCAGGGAGTTGCCGGTATAAACTACCAGCACCATGAGTTCGATGGGTTGATACAGGGCAGCAAATCTGTTTCGGCGGAAACAGTAGTGACTTCGGCGCCTAATCGTTTTTTTGGCAATCCCATGCAGCCGCCAACTCTGCGGGTCGTGCCGGAAAGTGCCCGGGCCGATGTGATATTTCCCTTTGCGAATTTTGCCATCAACGACCATTTCGCTCTGGTCGCTCTGGCACCCCTGATCCGTAAGGAGACTGTATTGGAGACCTTCTCAGGTGGCGGAGGTATAAACAGTCTGGGAACCAATACGGTTACCACAAAAGGATTGGGCGATATAAAATTCGGCACCATATTTAAAGCCTACAATAGCGATGATTATGGTCACAATATGTTATTTGACGCAGTATTGAGTGCTCCGACCGGAAGCATTACGGAAGAGGATTATAATCTGACGCCGATGAACACCAAGGTGAAAACCCGGTTGGCCTACGGAATGCAATTGGGTTCCGGTACCTGGGATGCTGTTGTTGGAGTAGTTTACTGGGGCAAGCAGAAACAATGGGGTTGGGGAGCACAATATCTGGCCACAATTCCCCTTGAGAGTGAGAACCAAGTGAGTCTTCGATCTCGTGATGTCTTTTAGGCGTCCCAGGCCTAAAAGACACTCGATCTTTGACAACCTATTAGTGCCCCGGACGGTCCTGGTCACTGACACTACGTGATCACATCGCAAGCTCGTGACCACTCCGCCGTCAGTTCCCAAATGACTGGACGCCGTGTTCGGATGCTCGCTTTGCATCCCCTCTGGCGCAAGGCACGACGGGTCTACAGTCTCGCCTCACGCCTACCGGGGACTAACCGCCTCGGCTTTCAGCCTTCCTTGGCGCTCAGCGTTCGTGGGGTGCCATTGGTCTCATCCCCCTGCTCACCGGTGTAATAGGCTGGTGTCCGGCTTACCTGCCCTTTGGCCTGAGCAGCTGCAAGATCGATTCCTGATTGACTCAGAAAGAGCAGCCTGAAATCGTTTCGGTAGGCGATGTTAGGCCAAGCCCCCATTTATTCAGTTTCATTTCAGAAACCCTCCCTACAATCAGATTCACGGAGACAATTTTGTATTGATTTAATTCGACCAAGGTAGTGAGCGTTTGGAATCATGACAACAAGCACTTTAGCAATGATCATCTTTGCTGCAATTCTGATACAAACCACCATCCTTGTACTGATCGGTTTACATCGTCGTAAAAAACTTCAGAAAAGCCAGCAGAATCAAGTCACAAAGGTGGTACAGCATTCATCCTCTCAAGAGGATGTATTATCGAATGATCAATCATTCAACTCGGTATTTCCATGGAGCGGATACCGGGAGTTCCGTGTCTTGCGGCGGAAGATGGAAGATAAAAACAACTCGATCTGTTCTTTTTATCTAACACCAACCGATGGCAAACCCTTACCCTCGTTTGAACCAGGGCAGTTTCTCACCTTCAAGCTGCAGATCGACAACCCTTCATCAGGCCAATCGAAAACAGTGACACGCTGTTATTCCTTATCGGATAGACCAAGACCGGACTACTACCGGGTATCGATAAAGCGAGTCCCTCCCCCAGTTGGTCAGCCGGATCTGCCAGCAGGCATCGCTTCGAATTTCTTTCATGAACAAGTACATGAAGGCAGTAAACTACTAGCCAAGGCCCCTTCTGGGCATTTCCATCTCATGAATGATAAGAATTTACCCATCGTGCTTGTTGCTGGTGGGATCGGCATTACTCCGATGTTGAGCATCCTAAACACCCTCATTGAGGGCGGTTTGAGTCGGGAAGTATGGTTCTATTTCGGGGTGCGCAATGGTGATGAAGATATGATGAAAAACCATCTCCGTATGCTTGCCGAGACCCACTCAAATTTCCATTTGCATGTCTGTTACAGTGCACCGAATGAAGATAATGAGGAGGAGATCGACTACCACCATAGTGAACGGATCAGCATCCCATTGCTACGCTCCACGCTGAGCCTGAAGCGTTACCAATTCTATGTCTGCGGTCCCCAAGCGATGATGGAGTCTCTTGTGCCAGGGTTGGAGGCTTGGGGTGTAGATGCCAATGATATCTATTACGAATCATTCGGCCCAGCCACACTCATTAAACAGGATCGTTCTGAACAGGAGCGACTTGAAAGCGAACCCATGACGATTACCTTTAGCAGCTCCGATCGAAGCCTTCCCTGGGATGCAACAGCCGATTCCCTATTGGAATTTGCAGAAACCAACGATATTGACGTGCCCTCTGGCTGCCGGGCTGGTAGCTGTGGTTCCTGCCAAACATCTTTGATAAAAGGCGAGGTCGAATACAATCAGCAGCCGGATGCTTCTACAGAACCGGGACACTGTCTGCTATGCATTGCAAGGCCCAAGGGCGATCTCGTATTGGAGGCTTAGTGATGGAACACTCACTGGTACGCAAAGAAGTAATCCCCTTTTTACTGATATTCGGTACATTAATAGTGGCAACCACCATCATCGATATCCTTCTCCATCAGTTTGAACTGGTCTGGATTGGAAGATACCTGGGAATACCAGGCACAATTCTGATTTTGCTCTCGTTTTTCTATTCCATGCGAAAACGTAAGATGATCAGTTTCGGCAAACCAAAGTCACTCCTTACACTGCATGAAACACTCACATTACTGGGTGCCCTGATGATCCTTGTCCATGCCGGCATCCATGTCTATGTCATTCTGCCCTGGCTTGCGCTGATCGCCATGTTAGTCAACATCATCAGTGGTATGACGGGTAAGTACTTGCTGGATCGATCCCGCCGTCATATCAACACAAAGAAAGCGCTTTATTTACAACAGGGCCTGTCTGATGAGGCTATCGAAAAACAGCTCTTCTGGGATGCTACGACCTTCGACATGATGAAGCAGTGGCGAGTGGTCCATTTGCCTATCACGCTGGCTTTCGCAGTACTTGGCATCACCCATATTCTAAGCATTTTCCTGTTCTGGCAATGGCGATGAAATACAACACAATAACTCTGATCGTGGCCATCAATCTGACCCTACTGGTCCTTTTGGCAATACTCATTCCTCAATTTATGATCAGCCCGGGGAAACCAATTGATGCACATGCTGATCTTGCTACAGATTGCTTTGCCTGCCATACCCCGTTTATTGGCAGTACAGCAGACAAATGCATCGCCTGCCATAAGGTTGAGGAAATCGGTATTAAAACCACTCAAGGATTACCCATCGCCAAAGAGAAAAAAAATGTTGCCTTTCACCAACAGTTGATCGAAGAGGATTGTGTCTCCTGCCATAGTGACCACAAAGGCGTACAAGCCTTTCGCCCAATTGGTCAGTTCTCTCATCGCTTACTTGAACCTGACTTACAGCAGCAGTGTGACAGCTGCCATAACAATCCAGGTGATGCACTACACCTTAAGATTGAGGGCAATTGCGCAGAATGCCATGACCAGGAAGCATGGATACCGGCCACTTTTAACCATGCAGACTATTTCCGATTCGACAGACATCATGATACTGATTGTGTTACTTGTCATGTTAACAGTGACTATAGTCACTACACCTGCTACGGCTGTCATGAGCACTCACGTTCGAAGATACGTGAAGAACATGTTGAGGAAGGCATCTATGATTATGAAGTCTGTGTTGAGTGTCACCGAAGTGGCGATGAGGAAGAGGCTGAGCGAATCTGGCGCTCTCAGCGTTTCAAATCCTACCAGGGAGAACGCGCAGGTTCATTCAAGAATAGTTATCAGAGAGGAAAAGAGAGGGAGAAATATTGGGATGACGATCACGATGACGACGACGACTAATCACCCCTGTCTACTGTCGTTGAATCATCCAGATCCCGGCCTTCGTTGGGATCACAAGGTTTACACAAAAAATAAGTTTCTGGTCAGACGCTAACAATCGTTTTCTATACATGCTTAGCCAGCAACCGATCCAATTGATTGGCGAAGGCCTGTCGGTCGGTTTGACTGAGCGTCGGTGGTCCCCCGGTATTGATGCCACTGCCTCGTAACGTATCCATGAAATCCCGCATATTCAGGCGCTGACGAATATTCTCTTCCGTGTAGAGCTCACCTCGAGGATTCAAGGCCAGACAACCTTTTGGAATCACTTCTGCCGCCAATGGGATATCTGCCGTTATCAGCAGATCACCTTTTTTTACCTGTTGAACAATGTAATTATCCGCCACATCAAAACCGGCACCCACCTGGACTGAGCGAATATAACGGGATCCTGGGACCTGGAGGGGCTGGTTGGCAACCAGTACTACCGGCACCTTCACTCTCTCCGCTGCGCGGTAGAGAATCTCTTTAATCACTTTCGGGCAGGCATCGGCATCGACCCAAATCTGCTTTGAATTCATATATTGCACTAAGCTATTGTAATCATTAGACGAGGTATTATACTGCACCGCCCAGCTTTGCCTATTACTGCTTGTCTACCCCTTCACCAGGAATCTCCGATGTCCGATGCCACCCCCTCTGTTACCAGTTTTCGTGATTTAAACCTGCCTAAGCCACTATTGACGGCTTTGGATGAGGTCGGCTACGAAACCCCCTCCCCAATCCAGGCGCAGACCATACCCTATCTGTTGCAGGGTCAGGATCTGTTGGGGCATGCACCCACCGGTACAGGTAAGACGGCAGCTTTCGCCCTACCCCTACTGTCGCGACTCGACACCAAAAAGCAGCATGTACAGGTGATGGTCCTGACTCCAACCCGGGAACTGGCGATCCAGGTTGCTGAGGCCTTTCAACGGTATGCCGCACATATAAAGGGATTTCACGTACTCCCGATCTATGGTGGGCAGGACTATTCAGGTCAGATTCGACAACTTAAACGGGGTGTACATGTGGTTGTCGGTACCCCGGGACGGGTGATGGATCACATGCGCAAAGGTACACTCAAACTGGACGCTATTCAGGCGCTAGTGCTGGATGAAGCGGATGAAATGCTGCGCATGGGTTTTATCGACGATGTCGAGTGGATTCTGGGCCAAACCCCTGAGCAGCGTCAGATCGCCCTCTTCTCTGCAACCATGCCAAAAGAGATTCAGCGCATTGCACGACACCATCTCAACAAACCGCAAGAGATTGCCATCAAGACACGTACAGCCACCGCTGACACCATCCGTCAGCGCTATTGGTTGGTCAGTGGTCTACACAAATTAGATGCACTGACACGGATTCTTGAGGTAGAACCATTCGATGCAATCCTCATGTTTGTGCGCACCAAGACCGCTACCACCGAATTAGCGACGCGTCTGGAAGCCAGAGGCTATTCGGCAGCGGCCTTGAATGGCGACATGGTGCAAAAACAGCGCGAACAGATGGTCGAACGACTAAAAAAGGGCTCACTAGACATCCTTGTGGCGACCGATGTTGCTGCACGAGGTCTGGATGTGGAACGGGTCAGTCATGTCATCAATTTTGATATCCCCTATGACACCGAAGCTTATATACACCGTATCGGCCGAACCGGCCGGGCCGGCCGCAAGGGTGATGCAATCCTGTTTGTCGCCCCCCGTGAACGACGCATGCTCAGTGCCATCGAAAAGGCGACCCGACAAAAGATTGAACCACTTGAGTTGCCCACCAACGAGATGGTCAACAACAAACGTATTGCCGATTTCAAACAGAGCATCAGTGATACCTTGGCCACCGGCGAATTAGATTTCATGCAGAGTCTTCTGGAGCAGTACCAACAGGAACACGATGTGCCCGCACTGGAGATTGCAGCTGCATTGGCCAAGCTCTCGATCGGAGATCGGCCGTTGCTGCTGAAGCCTGAAAAAGAAAAACCTGTACGCCGTAACACAGAAACAAGACAGCACAAGGAGAGGGGAGAAAGGCCACAACGTAAGCCACAAACCCGCTCTGTGAAAGGCATGGAACGATTTCGAATCGAAGTGGGACATGAACACGAGGTCAAACCCGGGAATATCGTCGGCGCCATTGCCAACGAGGCAGGACTGGATGCTCAGCACATCGGTCATATCGATATCCGTACTGATTTCAGTCTCGTGGATCTGCCAGCGGGTATGCCAAATGATGTCTTCCAGGATCTGAAACGTGCCTGGGTGTGTGGTCAGCGTCTGAATATTTCCAAATTGGAGCCACTTGGAAAACCTAAAAAACCCCGAAACAAGGTGAAAAAGCGAAAGAAATCTGATTGATGGAAAAGTTTCTGGTATAGTGCCCCGCTTCGGGGCGCTTGACCGGTTAGCGCCCATTACGGTCTCATGATCGTCGGAACAATTTGAGCCGTTCGCCTCTCCCTCGTCAGGGACAGTGCTTCCCGCTTAGTAACAGAATCCCTTTATCCAGCCCGGACCGGCTCCCGCTAGCACGCACACTGCAGGGAGGGCAAGACTGGAGTATTATCCCAATGTCATTCGATAACCTCGGCCTTTCGGCTGAACTCCTGCGCGCCATAAGCGAGCAGGGCTACACTGAACCTACCCCTATTCAACGTAAGGCGATCCCCGTCATCCTTGATGGCAAAGACGTCATGGCTGGAGCCCAGACCGGTACAGGTAAGACTGCCGGTTTCACCTTACCCCTACTGCAACGGTTGAGTAAAAACCCGATTAAAGGTGGTCGACACCCTGTTCGAGCCCTGGTTCTCACACCGACTCGGGAATTGGCAGCACAGGTAGCTGACAGTGTAGAAACCTACGGCCGCCACATGCCATTGCGCTCGGCTGTGATCTTCGGTGGCGTCAAGATCAACCCTCAGATCGAAAAACTGCGTCGAGGTGTTGATATCCTGGTAGCTACCCCAGGCAGGCTGCTTGACCATGCCGGCCAGAAGACAGTTGATCTGTCACAGATTGAAATATTGGTACTGGATGAAGCCGATCGCATGTTGGATATGGGCTTTATCCATGACATACGCAAGATATTGGCATTACTGCCAGCAAATGGTGCACGCCAAAATCTTCTCTTCTCCGCTACCTTCTCGAGTGATATAAAAGCACTTGCAGACCGTTTGCTAAATCGCCCGGAACTGATAGAGGTGGCCCGTCGAAATACGACTGCAGAACGGATTAAACAAGTGGTTCATCCTGTGGATAAGAGTCGCAAACGAGAGATGTTGAGCCACATGATCGGTTCAAACAATTGGCAACAGGTGTTGGTCTTCACACGCACCAAGCATGGTGCAAATCGATTGGCCCAGCAACTGGAGAAGGACGGCCTGACTGCGTCGGCAATCCATGGCAACAAAAGTCAGGGGGCTCGTACCCGGGCACTAGCCGGCTTCAAGAGTGGTGAAGTACGCGTGTTGGTCGCTACCGATATCGCAGCCCGCGGTCTGGATATCGACCAACTGCCCCATGTGGTTAACTACGAATTACCCAATGTCCCTGAGGATTACGTACATCGTATCGGACGGACAGGACGTGCGGGTAATGAAGGAGAAGCCCTTTCACTTGTCTGTGTGGATGAGCACAAACTGTTAAGTGATATCGAACGACTTTTGAAAAGGAAGATTCCAGAGGTATTACTTGCGGGTTATGAACCGGATCCAAGCATTAAAGCAGAGCCGATTCAGAAACGAAGAAACAACAATGATCGCACTCAAAGCAGGAAACCTAGCAGTAGAAGAAATGGTATAAAAACAACGGCCAATAAACCTGGAAGCGCTAGACAGCACTCGAACTCAAAGGCTAAAGATGAGCAATCGTCACAAGCAAAACCCCCTCACAAACATAGCCGTCGAAAACAAAGTGAGGATAAAACCCAATCAACACATCGGCATGCACGCCCGGGACGTAGAAAAGAGACTGCTGCACTATTGGGCGGTGGTTTCAATGATGACTGACAGAGAGGGGAAAGCTTTTACTTAAAAATAAAGATCTTCTAGCTATTTTCAGTTCGCTAGAAACGAGACTGTAAATTAGATTGTGTATCTGCTTATCATTAACCCCTAAAGGGAGATAAGCAAGATGAACAAGAAAGAGATAGAAGCATTAG
>JAIVEQ010000051.1 GCA_023838465.1 Candidatus Thiodiazotropha sp. | reverse complement strand
CCAAGAAAATGTCTTGGCATGAAAACACCTAATCAGGTATTTTTAGGAATCAACCCACCGGTTGCACTTGCGAGTTGAATCCGCGTCATATATGGCTACTTTAAAATACATTTTCTACTTATCAATCTGCATATTAGATATATATGTATCCAGCATTTAACATATATCAAAGATATTTATGAACAGACCGATTTACAATAGTTAGACAGTTTTTAGCGGACCTTTTAGGTTCATCGATTTTTCATTGAGGAAAATATCGTGTCTCTGCAAATTACCCTCCCATCCATCCTGACGTTGTTTCTGCTGACTCTAATTTCGAGCGGTCTATCCGCTGCACCTATTGAGGATTATGGCGAGGCAGTTAATCAGGCAGGTCGTCAGCGTATGTTGAGTCAACGGATGGTTAAATCATATGCTCAGATTGGACTCGAGATCTGGTATGCAAGGCCACGCAAACAATTGAATGGCGCACTGAAGTTATACCAGAAACAGCTAGATAATCTGAAACGCTTCGCGAAGACTGCCAATAGTCAGAGTGCACTCAGTAGAGCAGAGGCCGTTTGGAAGAAATATCAGGTATTAGCCGGCACTGATATTAATCCGGATAATGCAGTCAATTTCAATCATGTGAGTGAACAACTGCTTCAAGCCAGCCAGAAAGTCGTAGAGGCGCTGGTGAAAGAGGCAAAGTCAGAAAAGGCACATATTGTTGATGTTTCCGGACGACAGCGAATGCTCTCCCAACGCATGGCCAAGTTCTATCTACTCTTGTCTTGGGGGTTGGACCAGACTGAGTATCATGATGAATTCAATAAAGCGGAACAGGAGTTCTCCCAAGCACTGTTGGAATTAAAGGCCTCTTCGCTTAACACGACAGAGATTTCAAATGCACTGGAGAAGGTTGAAAAACAGTGGCGTTTTTTCCAACTTACAAAAATCATGGATAAAGACAAATACCTGCCCTCTATTGTTGCACGTACGACTGAAAGTCTACTCCAGGATATGAACAAGATTACGGGTATGTATGCAAAAAGAACAGCTGGAACTCCCATTCAGAATCAGTGACCTAGGTGACAGCGTCATCCCGTGCTGAAATTCACCCTATCATTGATATTATTGGCAACCACAACGACCAGCCTATCTGCCACATTTGAGGAGGATCTGGTTGCTGCTGCATTAGAGCGTACACGACACACTATTCGCTACGATGGCTCTTACATATCGATTGCCTATCCTGGTGGTGATGTACCGGATCACATGGGTGTTTGTACGGATGTGATTATCCGCACTTACCGGGCATTAGGTACGGACCTCCAACAGCTGATTCACGAAGATATGGTCGCGAATTTCAAAGCCTATCCGTCTAAGAGGTTGTGGGGTCTCTCGAACCCTGATTCAAATATCGATCATCGGCGTGTTCCCAATCTACAGGTATTTTTTGAACGGAATGCTATAAAGCTACCTGTTAGTCGCCATGGTGGTGACTATAAACCAGGTGATATAGTGACTTGGATGTTACCTGGCAATCTCCCTCATATCGGCATAGTCACTGATAAACTCAGCACCCATACAGGTCTACCTCTTATCGTCCACAATATTGGCTCGGGACCGGTGATTGAAGATATGTTATTTCACTATCGGATTACTGCGCACTATCACTATCTACCGCAAAAATAGAACAGCTGATATTGACTTGATAGTTGGATAAGTAATCTACAGACCAAGACCAGTGAACACTAATAAGTTGAGAATAACTTATTGAGTTTTGTACCAATACGCTCCAGTTCGCGTATTGAATAGTCGTATTTGACCTTATCCTGAAGAAATCTAGACTGGCCATTATCGGCGCTTGAACGATATTCATCCTCTTCATCCTTTAGCTGGCTACAGATAGATTTAAGCCCACTGATTACCTGACTCAATATGCGCGTATACTCAATCAACGAGTCGTGAAGATCTGCCGAATTCCTTAGCGGAAGATCCGTATTCTTGATACTACTGATATGCTCAGCCAATTCTTCCTCGAGACCCTTTAATCTATGCTCATAATCGCTATACATTGAGCGTGACTCCCCTTTCAGGGCATAGATGACCATACGATAGGATGTAATACCAAAAAGCGCACCGTGTATTTCTGCATATCGGCGGTGAACATCTGAGACATCACAACCCAGGTTGATGAGATTTGACATGTGTAGGAGTTAATCCTTAGTATTTTCCAGCTGTTTTTCTTCAGGTTCATTTCTGACATGAATTTGATAACGTGATTTCAGCCAGACACCTAATATCATCATACCGATTGCGATGGATGTCAGAATGAAATCCAGTTCCTTACTATATAGGTACATGGCTACTGCAATTATTCCTGTCACCCAAAAAGCAACCACGACAATGACCCATCGAGTTTTGAGGCTATCTCTCTGTTTTGACCATGCCAGCCAGTCCCCACTCGGTTTTGTCTTATGTTCTCCCATTAAATTCCAACCCCTATCGAATAACAGCAGCAAGTATAAAGTCAGGTGTAACGTTTACAAACGGTATTGCACCCAACCCATCCAATCGGTGAAGAATAGAAGCCATTTCACATAATGTCCATTGATATTCAACAACCATTCCAGCTTGGCCAACGCGATTCTCACTTGTTGGCAGGCCATCATGCTACTGGTTATGCTTCTTATGGAAATCCCGGATACTATTAACCCATTGGGTGAAGATAGATTTGTTTGATCGTCTATAGGGTAGTTCTTAACTTTAATCAGAAGTTCTAAGAATAATAGAACGCCGGCAATATCCAACTATAGGCAAGCCACATGATTAGAATGAGTGGCAAGCCAACTCGCATAAAATCCCAAAATTTATAGTTTCCTGCACTCATAACCAACAGGTTCGTCTGATAGGCCATGGGAGTGGCATAGCTCATATTGGCACCAAACAGTACCGCAAGTACAAAGGGTTCCGGGGAAAGCTGGAGTGTATTTGCGATACTAATCGCAACGGGTGTACCGATCACAGCTGCAGCATTATTAGAAACAACATTCGTTAAAATAGCCATTAACAGGATTAAACTACTGAGCACAATTGTTGGCGATGCACCTTCTGTCATGTGAACAAAGGTATTTGCAAGAAAAGCACTACCTCCTGTCATTAACAGGGCGTTCCCGAGCGCCAGACTGGCAACAATGATGAGTATAACCTGGGCATTCAATGCACGACTGATATCACGCCATGAAAGACAACTACACAGCAGCATCAATAGCACACCACCAGTGGCACTAACAGCAATTGGCAGGATACCTGTAGCCGCTAACAGAATAATACCCAGCATAATAGCAAGTGAATAGGGTGCCTTTCTGGAATGGGGCAGATCAGTTGTAGAGTCCAGTACCATAACGATAGACTGCTGCTTGAGTTCGCTAATTTGATCGCGCTTCCCCTGCACCAACAGCACGTCACCGATCCTCATATTAAGATTCCCCAATCCTTGTGGCATGGATTTAATACGCTCATTGGCACGGTGAATCGCCAAAACAACAAGCTGGTAGCTATCTGCGAAACGGATTTCATTAAGGGTTCTGTTTTGCAATGGCGATCCTTGAAAAACAATCGCTTCCGCCAGTTGTTGATCATCTGCCTGCAAGGGATGATCATCATCAACTTCATCACCTGCAGAGTAGAGTGTGGCACCTAACAGCTGTTCAAACTCCTTTAGATGCCCTGGCGTATCATGCACTAAAAGTCTGTCACCTGGATTTATAATTGCATCAGGTAAAGGCATAATATAGGTAGTCTCGCTACGTCGAATACCTTCAACATTCATAGCATTGTTGGTAAGGCCAATGACTTCCGATAGTGTCATGCCTGCAGCTAGACTCTCCTCCATGATCACCAGATGCGCAGTAAAAACCCGCGGTGAAGTATCAGCCAATACCAATTCACGCTTGGGCAGTATTCTGGGTGCAACCAACCAGAGGTAGATTAATCCGATGCTGTTGGCAATCAAAGCAGGCAGTATAAAGTCAAACATCTCCATCCGTCGCAGGCCCAAGTCAGCTGCAACACCGATGACCAGCAGATTTGTGGATGTTCCAATTGTGGTGCTCATACCACCAATCAGTGTGGCAAAACCCATCGGCATGAGTAATGAAGAGGCATTGGACTTGGTTTGCAGAGAGACGCTGACTAATATTGGCAGCAGTAGTATGACAATCGGAGTGTTGTTTATAAATGCACTCAGAACACCTGCAATAACCAATGTCAACAAAAAAGAGATACTGGGACTCACACTCCACATTTTTGCCAATGTTCTGCCAACCGGTTCAAGTGCGCCCGAGCGTACCAGACCATGCCCAGCCACCATCAATGCACTGACAGCTACTAACGCTTCATGGCCAAAACCTCGAAAAAAATCGACTGCCCTGACCGCTCCAGCCTCGCCTTGATAGGGAAAAACCTCAAATCCAACAGCAAGCACGGTCAACACCAAAAGAGAGGAGGTTTCCAAGGGGATTTTTTCACGGCTGAAAAGTATCAACGCCACAACCGTGAGTATAAGAACAGCAAGGGTGTGAGGGTTCGGTAGTCCGCTCTCTATCATGAGTTATCCCTTTTTTAGGCCAGTATAGCTTTATCTCATGATGCAAGTGTGTAAAAAACTGTTTGTATTACAACCAATAACTTAGGGTCTCAGCATGATGTCTATCAACTTCCTATCACGCCATCACAATGACTTGATTAAAGCAGGGTATTTCTTGATATCCATCGCCTCCAGAAGAACAACGGATAAAAAAATCCCGGCAGGCGCCGGGAGAATGTGGAGGATACAAAGGTAACAACTTATCTAGATGCTTGGCATACCAATGCTATTAGCAGGAAACAGGCCATCTACATTTTGCTCTCTGTATCAAAGAGTTAACAAACGCAAAAAGAATGCAACACCGGACAACTGCACAAAAGTTGAACAGTTTGCACGATTTAATAGGCAGCTGTGACAAATTGAGTCTCTATCGAGAACCCACTTTAAACTGAGAAAGGAGAAGGGAAGGCCCTCGATGATGAAGCGGTCTCTGTCATCGAGGGCATCTTCCAAAGAGGACAAATCAGATTCTAAGCGCTTCCGCGTGGTAACTAAGGTGCTCACCGATAAAACTGGCAATAAAATGATAGCTGTGGTCGTAACCTTCCTGCATCCGCAGGGTCAACGGAAAACTCCGCTCCTCACAGGCAGCTTGCAACTCTTTTGGATAGAGTTGTTCTGCAAGAAACTCATCGTTTGTACCCTGATCTATCAACAGTGGTATCTCTGCTGCCCCGGCTTTGATCAGCTCAGTAGCATCGTAGGCTTTCCAATCACCCTTTTCTTCACCCAGGTAAGCCGTAAAACAGCCTTCTCCCCAACCACAGATTGAAGGATGGCAGATAGGTGAAAAAGCGGACACAGAACGATAGGCCCCCTCCTCTTTGAGGGCACAGATCAAGGCACCATGCCCCCCCATTGAGTGCCCGGTAATTGATTTGAGACCTGCAATGACCGGCAGACTCGCTTCAATCAAGGCAGGTAACTCTTTTGTTACATAATCGTACATTCGATAGTGGGGTGCCCAAGGAGCTTGGCTCGCATTGATATAGAAACCGGCGCCTTTGCCGAGATCGTAACGCTCAGGTTCATCAGCCACATCATCGCCTCGTGGACTGGTATCGGGCATGACCAGCGCAATACCCAGCTCCGATGCGTAGCGTTGGGCTCCTGCCTTAGTGCGCACATTGTCGTCCGTGCAGGTTAAACCTGAAAGCCAGTAGACCACAGGCACCCTCTCTGTTTCTGCCTTGGGTGGCAGATAGACAGAAAAAGTCATGGTACATTGACAACTTTCCGATGAGTGTTGATAGCGGTTCAGCCAACCACCGAACTCCTTGATACTCTCAATCTGTTTCATACCAGCACCTTAGAAAATAATGACCGAACGAATACTCTCACCACTGTGCATCAAATCGAATGCCCGGTTGATCTCTTCCAACGGCATGGTGTGGGTAACCATGGAGTCAAGCTCGATCTCACCTTTCATATAGCGGTCCACATAACCCGGTAGCTCAGTTCGACCTTTCACACCACCAAAGGCAGTGCCTTTCCAGGTGCGTCCGGTCACGAGTTGGAATGGCCGGGTACTGATCTCCTGCCCGGCACCCGCCACACCGATAATGGTGGAGACACCCCATCCCATGTGGCAACACTCCAGTGCTTCGCGCATGACATGTACATTACCGATACACTCAAATGAGTAGTCGACACCGCCATTGGTCATTTCGACAATGGCCTCAGTGACACTACCACTGAGTGCCTTGGGATTGACGAAGTCAGTCGCACCCAATGCCTTTGCGATCTCCCACTTGTCCGGGTTGATATCCACTGCAAAGATACGTCCCGCCTTGGCCATGACCGCACCTTGGATACAGGAGAGACCGATACCACCCAAACCAAACACCGCAACTGTTGAACCCGGCTCCACTTTAGCGGTGTTTAGCACAGCACCAATACCGGTGGTCACGCCACAACCCAATAGACAGACTTTATCCAATGGTGCAGCTTTATTCACTTTCGCCAATGCTATCTCGGGGACCACGGTATATTCGGAAAAAGTTGAACACCCCATGTAGTGAAAGATAGGTTTACCATTCATGGAAAAACGACGTGTATGATCCGGCATGTAGCCTGTCCACACTGTACCTGCAATGGATTGACAAAGATTGGTTTTCTTGGAATGGCAATAGTCGCATTCGCCGCACTCAGGGATATAAAGAGGTATCACATGATCCCCAGGTTTCAGATCCTTCACTCCAGGACCGCATTCAACCACCTCACACCCACCCTCGTGTCCCAAAACACTTGGAAATGCACCTTCCGGATCATCACCGGACAAGGTGAAGGCATCCGTATGACACACGCCGGAAGCAATGACTTTTAACAGGACCTCGCCCTCTTTAGGACCTTCCACATCAATCATCTCAATCGAAAGGGGCTTCTTTGGCTCCCAAGCTACAGCAGCTTTAGCCTTCATGTCGTTTCTCCTAAATGTTATTGATTATATTGTTGTTTTTAAGCACTTAAAAAATGTAATCTGATGTACGTTATGATTCAATCCCAGGCGGCAGTCCCTGTAGAATATTGCCTCGTACAGGTGCTGAAAAAAAGGTTCTTCCTATCAGGTTTCCGGTCAATGGCTCCTGGCGATTCCACGGAAATAGAGAAACCAGCCTTGCCATTGTGCAGTAACCGAAAATCAACTGTGCCCAGGTACCGATCATTGGTATCCAGAAAATGAGTTGCAACGGTTCGGGTATTGCCATTAAAAGCAGCAGCAGATAAAAAAAGCGTACTTGTACGGGAAAAGCATTCCATTCAGCTTCACGAATAGCGAAGTGAATCAGCTGAATAACCGTCACACCTATCACCCATAAGAAGGCCTCTTCCCAGCCTGATATGCCCAGCGTCAAAAAGATCGCTGTGACAAACCAATACCACCAACTCAATGCTTTATATTCGATCATCAACACCCTGATTGTCCCCTAAAAATCCACCTTACAGTTCAATACCATTTCATTTTTGGCTTCACATCATCAGTCGGTTTAAGGTCACGCACCTGTTGTAACAGGCTTGCATCATCCCACTCGCGATCACCGACAACACGATAGACGATCTCCCCTTTCGGATTAAGGATGAAAGTGGTTGGCAATCCCCTCACCTGCCATCGCTGGCTGATATTTCCATAACTATCCAGCAACAGACCGAAATCGATCGGGTAGTCTTCAATGAAAGCACTAACCGCCTGCTGATCCTCACCGACATTGATAGCCAGCATGGAGATCCCCTCCTGCTTGAGTTGGCTCCATGCCCGGTTCATCGAAGGTAGCTCTTCTCGGCAGGGTGTGCACCAGCTTGCCCAGAAATTAACAATCAGCACCCTGCCCCTGAAATCGGAAAAGTGATGAAACTTGCCATCAAGATCCTGCAAATGGAATGGCGGTGCGGGCATCAGATGTTGATGAGGCACGACCGTCTGGCTGGCACTGAGTGACTCAATAAAACTGAAAAAAAGTATAAAAACAGTGACCAACCATCTTGAGTTAAGCGCAATGTGTCTGAACCGAAGAGACACCTTCATCCCTCCGCTGGTTGGGCTATTAACGGGGGATTCACGTCTGCCATTTCCAGTTCGCAACAGAGAATAGAATGAATGTTCATTTCTGTCAATCTCCAGAGACAAGCTTTTTTCCGTATCGGTTTGCAGGGCCCTGTTTTACATAGAGAAGACACCCCTCTTCTGTTTGCAGTTTGAGCCTGCTGGCAAGTGGAAACCTCAACCAACAACCGGCACTCATGTCTCTTTGATCGATGCTTAACCTGCCTTCGGTGACAAAGATCTCGACACCTGCATAAAAATTGTAAGCGGCAATTAAAGTATCCGGTAACAGGCGTAAGAGTTGAACCTGCTCATCTCGATACTTATGTAACATCAGAGACTTGATGCCAGCTAGTTCCTCATGCCACAAATCTGCATCAGCTTGACGTGTATCGATCGAGCACTGTCGATTGTCACCCGGTTGGAATTGCCGCAGTTTGACCAGAATCGTACAGCCATCCCGGGTAAACGGAGCGTGTCGTGTTCCAGGAGGATTGCGTACATAGGAACCGGCTTTATAATCACCGCTAGCATCGGAGAAAATGCCAGAGAGCACCAGAAATTCCTCACCTCCATCATGAGTATGAACCGCAAAGTTGCTTCCAGGTGCAAAACATACCAATGTCGTCAGTTGAGGAAGGCTCTGACCAATCAGTTCCAGCCTTTTACGCTGAACACCCAAAGCAGGTGACGCCTCCCAGACCAGATGAGAAGTTTCCAATATAGCCGGAATGGTCAGATCGCCATTGATCTCATTCTCTCTATCATCGTCATTAAAGGCAGGCTGATGGCCCGTTTTAGTCACTTGCATAGCAAATCTTTAGGGTTTTCCATCCAGCAAATGTTGTACAACATCCAACACATGTTCAGGTGGAAAACCATAGGGAACTACGGTGGCAAGTTGCCCATTCCGGTCGATGACATAGAGGTTGGCGGAGTGATCTATGGTGTAACGATCTTTACCCGTCATGTGCTTTTGAAATTTCACTCGATACTGCGCTGCAACCTGGTCGATTTCAGCTTGTGAGCCAGTAAGGCCGATAAGATCTTTATTGAAAAAACCGGTGTAGTCTTTGAGCACTTTTGGTTTATCGCGTTCAGCATCCAGGGTGATGAAGAGTCCCTGTACCTGATCCGCTTGATGCTCCAGCCCACTCAGGACGGCAGAAACGTTTGAGAGTTCGGTAGGACAGATATCCGGACAATAGGTATAGCCAAAAAAGAGCAATACCACCTTACCCCGCAGTTGTTGCAGCTGGAAGGGACTGCCTTCCTGATCCAGCAGACTAAAATCACCACCCATCTCTGCCGCTTTAGCATGGCAGTTTACGAAACCGATCGAAGCTATAAAAAGAAACAGGACGGATATCTGGCGCATGAATGGCATTCAGCGAACCTCCACATCGGTACCGTGTACCCAACTTGGATCACCCTTTTTAATGTCACCGATAGGTGCACTAAAGGCATCGGCGACTATCGTATCGACATTACTGCCGGTCAGTGATTTGATGAAGCTGACCAGATCCTGCTTCTCCTGTTGAGAGAGATGCAGTGGCCTGATTTGCGGATCAAGCAATTCATTGGGAACACCGCCCTGGTCGTAAAAATCAATCACATCCAACAGGGTACTTAACGAGCCGTTATGCATGTAGGGCGCTGTGAGTGAAACATTACGAAGAGAGGGTGTCTTATATTTCCATCGATCATGTGGATTTTCAGTCACTTCGTAGCGACCTACATCAGTGGGTGGCTTTTCGCCCACTCGGTCGATTACTGAACGCTCCACCTCTAACGTAACGCCGGGTGCGACAACAATCTGCTGTTTTTCGGGCCTGATGCCCATCGATTCCTGATAGCCTGTTCCCGTATTGTGCAATTGGTTATCGGTAAACAGGGCATATTCCGCTCCAATAGTATGGCAGGCAGAGCATCCACCCTTACCGGTAAAGAGTTCAAACCCCCGCTGTGCTGAAGAGGAGAGTGCTTGGGTATCTTTAGCGTAGTACCAGCGATCAAAGTTTGAGTTAGCGGAAGCCAAACTCCGCTCATAGCATGCCAATGCCATACCCAGCGTTTCCATCGTAACGCCCCTGCCATCGAATGCAGTTTCGAACAGTCCCTGGTATTCGGGGATACCACGGATCTTATTCAATACATGGCCGATAGACGGGTTACCCATTTCATTTTTTGCAAGCAACGGCCCCCATGCCTGCTGTTCCAGGGTATCTTCTCTACCATCATGAAACAGCAATGAAGCATAGGCTGTGTTATAGATCGTAGGGGAATTACGCCTGACACTACGGCCCTCTATGCCAACAGCCATTGAAAGTTCGTTACTGGTAAAACCCTGCTCAGGTACATGGCACATAGCACAAGAAAAAGTGTCATTGAGAGAGAGACGACGGTCGAAAAATAGTTTCCTTCCCAAGGCAATCTTTTCCCGGGTAACTGGGTTATCCACAGGTATCGGCACACTTGGCAGACCCAAGGGAGGAGAATCGATAAACTGCATCAAGTCGGCCTCTTTGCCTTGACGGAGTTCAAGAGCCCGTGCATTGGTTGTATAAGATGCAGATTCATATCCCCGCTTGTCGTCGCCTGGCGTGGATAGCAGAGCGGTTTGAGAAACCGGCATCAGCCCGGTAGCATGCTTAGCATTCATTCCCTGCTCAAATAGCGTCTTTACATCATTGAGAATCAGATCCTGATGGAGAAAAGCGACACTGTAGATATTACGTATCTCTTTTTCCGGATCGATCAGAAACACTCTGAGAACATGTGAATATCCTGCATCATATCGACCATCACTGGTTGCCAGGCGTTGCACATCCTGATTATACGCCTTCAGAATCGGATCGAGTGTCTGCTCAGAATCGGTTGTGACAAACTGCCATTCGCCTGCATTTCCCGCATAGCGGAAATTATTACTGTAGAGTTTCATCACCTCTGGTGTATCCACAGAGGGATCGAAACTGAGACTGATCAACTTCAGTCTTTCCGCCAAAGCCGAATCGTGCTTCATTGCCGATTTGATCTTGTAGAAGACATGAGAGGTCAGCGGACAACCATTGACATCGCTACAGGTGCTGTAAATGAATGCAAGCAGTACATACTTGTTATCGAACAAATCGTATAAGCGCTGCTGAAGACCCTGTGTATCCAGTACTTCACCATCATGGGCATAACCGAGAGAAGGTAATTGATAGCTGCCGATTACCGGCAACTCATACCCCAGTTCACCGTATCCCGGGGCCGCTGCCAGTCCCGCTGCCGTAGTATCTGCCTGGGCCACTGGTACAGCAAACAATGTAAGAGTTAACAAGGCACGAATGGCTCGAGTGAGCATACTCGTCTCCGGTGGTTGAAAAAGGTCTCGACCCTATAAATCGATACAGGGCCGAGACAGGCTTATTATTCAGATGGCAACAGAGGCCATCTGTACAACTCTAGGAGTCTGTCGGACTTAGGTGATCGTAGCGAGGGAAAGCCATGTTGAGTCATCCTAAGCCCGACAGGCTCCTAGCTATTATTTCTCCAGACTTGCCAATGAAACATCCTTCTCATCTGGCTTTACTGCGCTGTAGAGTGAATAGGCACCAAAGCGCATCTGGTGGGCTCGTCCAAGCTTCTCCTTGGTGAAATCGATAGCAAACTTCTCTATCAATTTTTTGCCATCCCAGACAAAGCTTTTGAAGTATTGCTCGTTATCCTCACCCTTTTTGTCCCAATTGGCCAACAGTGAAGAGGTATAGTAGATACGTTTACTATCCCAGCTCGATGATGCCATATTGACCTGACGCCCAACCACCTTTTCATAAGTCTGTTTGGGATTGTGTGGGTCGGTCATATCGAACAGGCGGGTCTTGCCATCCATGAAGGTCTGGACCCACAAACGGCTGTCATCGGAACTGATGGAGATATCCACCGGCAATGGAATCTTTGATGGATCACCAATGTCGGCAACCGCCTTTGACTGCCATTCACCTTTATCATCTTCATAGATCAGCCAGATCTTTGATGTCAGCGCAGTTGTTGTCACACACCAGTTATTATTCGGTTGCCAGGCACAACGAATCTCCAGTGGAGCACCAGGGACATCGAATACTTTCTTCGGCTTTTTACTGTGTAGATCCCACAATACAACGGTATTACCGAAGCGCTTCATCGCCTCCTTGTCCTGTAGCATCTTGCCGAAATCCATCATGTAGTTGGACCATCCGGTGAAGGATGATGTCAGCATCACATTCTTTCTCGGCAACACACGTACATCGTAGTTATAACCGTCAGCAAATTTTCCGGTTTTCTCAGCTCCCTGCAGGTTTTGATCGGTGGGCATCCAATGGGAGGCCATATATTCACCCTCATTGGTATACTCAACAAGCGCCGTACGCCCACCATGGTCCTTGTTATTGGAGAGTCCGGTAATCATGATTCTGCCAGGTAATGCATAGGTGGTATGCGGTCCAACTACACCGCCACTCTTCTCCACGAAATCAGTTACCACTTTGTGTAACTTCGGCTTAGCCGGATCGCTGGCGACATCGAATATGAACAGTTTGTTGGTATCCAGTCCGCCGGCCCAAAGATATTTCCGATCATCGGTAAAACCGGAGTGGTGTGCCTCATTACGACCACCTACGGAAAGGGTGTTAACCACTTTTCCATAATGGTCTGATTTAGGATTCACATCGACCGTGACCAGTTTATCCTGTCCATCACCCAGGCCTTCTACGCCCAAGGTCCAAACATAGACAAAATCTTCCTGTCCAGTGATCTTTGCCATATAGGGTGACTGGCATGTCTCATCGGCGTGAACAGGAAGAACAGCCCCAGACAGGGTCATGGTTAACGCTATGGCGGATGCCAGAGCTGCGGGTTTTGCGAGCTTTATTTTAAATAGCCTCATCATTATTTCCTCCGAAGGTATTTATGACGTTCGCACAAAAAAAATAGAATGAATGTTCATTTTTGTCAATATCTTTTCTATGCTATGTATAATCTTGAACCTGAATCTGTGGGTTCAGCGCGGATACAGCGTGTATGCTGTTGATTTTCATGAGGAATTAAAATTCTTAGCTTCACCCATCAGTTAAGCGGGGTTTTTTATTCACTGGGATACCAAGCGTTAGCGCTATACACCATCATGAACCCACGAAATCAGGATGTAGTTATAAAACCCTGTGTTAACGGAGCCGAAATGCCATACCTCAACAAGCAGACACCCTCCCCTGAACCTGTCGATTGCCGCATTATGACAGCAGCCCTTGATCTCTTTGTTGAGCGCGGCTTTCACAACGTTTCGGTACACGATGTTCAGAAGCAGGCAAATGTCAGCATTGGCTCGATCTATAACCACTTTGGTGGAAAAGAAGGTGTCGCCAAAGCCCTCTACTACCATCTGCTGAAGGAGTTCGAGGAGATGATTGAAGAGATCATTGAAGAGGATATGACTTACCGGGAACGCTGTAACAAGATTGTCGCCCTGCTGTTTGAATATACGGAGAGTCGACGCAACATCATCGCCTATATGCTGCACGCCAAGCACCGAGAGTTTTTACCTGATGAGCCACCCATCTGTAGCTCTACGCCATTCAAGTCGATGAGAAGCATCGTGGAACAGGGGATTGAAGCCGGAGAAATCAGCCAGGGTGATCCCTGGGTAGCTGCCGCTACTATCTTTGGTGGCGCGATTCGCATGATTCACTTGCGACTTGATGGGGTAATCAAAAAGCCTTTGACGTCCTACTACGACGAAGTGTTGCACTGCATGTGGCAGGGAATGAGCACGGAAAAAATGGTCAGCTCCAAAGCTGGCAAGGTACACTCAACGGGATGATCATTGTAAGAGCATCTATCTGTTAGGAGGTTGTAGGGTTGAACCCTCCCACTGAGTTATCTGTACGACCTTCAGCAAAGACGCGAAGTTAGTAAAGGAAAAAATGATTAGTGGTACAAAATGAGACTGAACAGCCTGTGTTGCCGATAGTACAGTTCAGATTCGCCATGAGATATTGTTCAATGAATACGATCATCCTTTGCAAGATTTTTTTGCGTTGAAATTCCCAAAATTTCTGCTGAAGAGCCACTTTTTAGCCATCTAGGGTGCGGCCCTTCCGCACCGATCACTTTATCCGCAGATCCGCTCCATTAAGACAGCAAAAACCGATATCAATTCTTCGTTTATTTAATCAGACACACTTTTATGTGCGGCAGGGCCACACCCTGCCAAGTCGATTACTCTCCTGGGTTACCATCTTTCCGTGACCAATTCGATAACATTAGCACTGTCAGTAGTGGATAAGTATTGGTGTGGAAATTGCGGTAAATGGCGTTTATTTACGACCAGATATTGATTCAATGAATGAAATTTTGATCTTTTTTCAACTTACCCACTCTGTAAGAGGAAGCCATATAGCTTACTGGTATCAAACATCAATCTGCACGTTAACCGACAGTGATTGTGCCTATTTTTAACAGTAATCAAACGCCACCCAGTGGCAGATGCAGAATGCACATCAATTCACCACTATTGTTACCTCATCATATTCATGATGACAGTCTGGTCTGCTGAGATCAGTAATGATTTGTTCAGAGCTTCCTTAATATTTGATTCAAGTCAGGACACATTTTTTTACAGATAATGACCCATTATAAAAATGCCGCCCTATTCCAGAAAGCCACCCCATAAAAAATAAAAAAACAGTGAACAGACTATTTTTAAAGCAAGAAAAGTAGAAAAAAAGCACTTTGTATTCACAAAAAGAGTTAAGAGAGTTGTTCTTATTCTCAACTCCAACTATATTGTGCACTGTTCATCAATAACTAAGGAGTACCAATGGCCTTAAAGAAAACTGTGAAAAAGCGTCGTAGAGCTAAAAGAAAAGTAGTCTCAATGGAGACAATCGTTGAAGCTTTACAGGCCGAAATCACCTTATCCACTTCTATCAAGAGTGCCCTGAGCCGGCTAAATGCAGCTGACAAGGCTGTTGCACGTCAGGACAAAATAGTGGACACCAATAGCGAAAGGGTAAACAAAGCCCGATCAGCCGTTGCCAAAGCTAAAACAGCAGCAAGTAAAGAAAAGGCAAAAGCCCGTCTTACTGATGCCCAAGCAAAGTTGAAAGAGGTCAAGGCTGCACGTACTGCAGTAGTTACTGAACAACGGAAAGCGGCACGTCTGGCAAAAGGCCTCCACAAGGCCATGCAGGGTGCACGAGCCAGGATGGTTAAAGACTTCGATAAAGCGGCTAAATCGCTTGAGAAGGCAGTTGATAAAAGGACACGTCGCCGTCGTAGAACCACAAAGAAAAAAGCGGCTCCTGCTGCATAAAATGCCAGATCCCTGGTAGTTTTTCTTTGCCTCTGTCTTGGCATTCAAGCCAAGACAGAGACCTTCCCCCCAATCCAAACTCTATCTCATCAAACCTGGCGGTAATTAGCGTTTATTGCTGGTCAGACGCCGAATAACACGCTTCTCCAACTCCACCAGGAAAAGCACAGATGAAGAGACCAGTACAATACGTAGCCAGACTGACGCCTCAATAGAACTGGTGCCAAATAGCAGCTGTAGATGGGGTTGATAGGTAAAGCCCATCTGGAACAGTAACAATATGGCAATGGCATAAAGCACATATCTATTCCCAACCAACCCCTTCCAGTTGAGCACAGAAGCAGTGATATAGCGGACATTGAATAGATAGAATATCTCGAACATGACCAGTGTATTGACTGCTACCGTCCTTGCCTCCTCGATATTCATCCCCTGCTCTCTTACCCAAATAAAGAGTCCAAAGGTGCCACCTGTCAAAATGGCTGAGACAAATGCAATACGCCACAATAACAAGGGAGACAAGAGCGGTACCCCAGATTTTCGTGGTTTGCGTTTCATCACATCAGGCTCTGCAGGTTCAAGCGCTAAGGCCAATGCAAGGGTCACTGCAGTGATCATATTGACCCAAAGAATCTGTACCGGCGTCAGCGGGAGCTGATGAAAACCAAACACAATCGCTGTCAGAATAATCAACGCCTCACCACCATTGGTGGGCAAAATGAAGAGAATGGCTTTTTTTAAATTATCGTATACAGTACGCCCCTCTTCCACAGCGAAAACTATCGAGGCAAAATTATCGTCGGCGAGAACCATCTCAGAGGCCTCTTTTGCAGCTTCCGTTCCGTTCTGACCCATTGCTGTCCCTACATCTGCACGTTTCAAAGCAGGTGAATCATTGACACCATCGCCTGTCATGGCAACCACTAAATCCTGTTCCTGCAATAGTGTAATAAGCCGTAATTTATGTTCAGGACTAACCCGGGCATAAACATCAATATCTCTGACGCATTGCCGTAATTTCTCATCATCCAATGACTCCAATGCCTGTCCAGTCAATACATCCTCCACATTAGTAAGATTCAGTTGTCGGGCAATGGCTAGTGCTGTGGCACTATGGTCTCCGGTAATCATTTTTACTCGGATACCTGCCTGAGAGCAGATCTCCACAGCTTCGATCGCTTCGCTTCGTGGAGGATCAATCAATCCAAACATCCCCAGAAAGATCATTCCATCCAGAACATCCTCATAGTTCAATTCAAGTTTGTCACTGTGAACAGGTTTAACGGCAATCGCCAAAACCCTTTGCCCCTGCGCCCCCATCGCTTCAATGCGTTGCACCCAACGATTCAAATCTATTGGCTTATCTCCATCCAATGTCCGCTGTAGTGCACTCATTTTCAATAGCTGCTCTGGCGCACCTTTGATGATAATAAAGGCTTCACCTGTATGACTATGATGAAGCGTGGCCATAAATCGATGTTCAGATTCGAAAGGTATTTGATCGGTACGTGGGTATTGCTTGTTCAAGATATCGATATCTGCACCTGCCTTCATGCCGACAATCAATAATGCACCTTCCATAGGGTCTCCATGCACAAACCAATCTGACTCCTTCTGCTGGAGTGAGGCATCGTTGCACAGTACGGCTGCTCTTGTTACCTCACTGAGCAGTGGTCGCCCTTCTGGTAAAAGATCATGTTGGTTTAGGGTGATCGCTCCATGTGGATCGTAACCGGTACCGGCTACATGAAGTGTTTCGCTGGCAGTAGCTATAGACCGTACAGTCATCTCATTTCGTGTCAGGGTCCCTGTTTTGTCAGAGCAGATCACCATCACTGATCCAAGTGTTTCCACAGCGGGAAGTTTTCGAATAATGGCATTTCTGTGAGCCATGCGTTGCACACCGATTGCCAGCGTAATTGTCATGATTGCCGGTAGACCTTCCGGAATCGCAGCTACAGCGAGACTGACAGAAGCGAGAAACATCTCAGCCAGATGATAATCCTGTATAAACACCCCATAGAAGAATGTAAAAATTGCGATTATCAAGATTCCCGCAGTCAACCAACGCCCAAATTGCGCCATCTGGCGCAGCAAGGGTGTTGTGACCATTTCCACTGCTGCAACCAATGAACTGATATGGCCAATTTCAGTTTGTGCACCTGTGGTCACAACAACACCGCTACCCTTACCATGTGTGATCAGCGTCCCTGAATAGGCCATATTCAGCCTATCTCCTAATGAGGTATTATCTGGCAATGGCTGGATGATTTTTTCCACCGCCATTGACTCGCCAGTTAATGCGGATTCCTGAACCTGCAGACCCTTGACTTGAATCAGGCGCATGTCAGCAGGCACTCTGTCTCCCGACTGCAACAGCACAACATCACCGACTACAAGATGCTCTGCATCCAGAGATGTTTGTTTCCCATCACGCATGACCATAGCGCGGGGTGACAGCATTTGGCGGATAGCTTTTAAAGCATCTTCTGCCTTGCCTTCTTGTATATATCCAATAGTGGCATTAATAATCACCACACCAAAAATCACACTGGCATCCACCCAGTGCTGTAGCAGGGTCGTAACCATACCCGCAGCTATCAATACATAGATCAGGACATTGTGAAATTGGAGGAGAAACCGTACCAGTGGACTACGGAGCTTAGGTTCAGGTAGACGGTTCGGTCCGTATTTAGCCAAGCGAACAATGGCTTCATCCATTGATAAGCCTGTCACATCGCTATCGATGCTTTGTAAAATCGCTTTGAGATCGGTGCTATGCCAAGGATCAGCTGGTGTGTGATTACCACATCGGCGCTCGGTCGCTGACTTTGCTTGCTGATGTTTGCGATAGCCACTCACACCCAATGCAAACAGCGGAGCACTCAGAAATGGAAAGCCAAACCACCAAACATTGATAGTCATCAGCAAACTCACTTGCACCAGACTTCATGCAACTACCCTACATCCTACTATTATAATAGAACCTGTAGGTTTATGTATGAGTGACTATGAATATCATTCTCATCAATGATCATGGTAAACCGTTGAAACTTACCTATAGAGGTGCTCTTAGCTACCACGAGGGTAATGCCTACTGGGGCTGTGCACTGGCCTATCGAATGTTGCAGCTTGCCGGCAAGTTCCTATCACGAGAACAAACATGGGAGAGGCAGAACCTCCGAATCACGAGCGGCCATCCCGGCCCCGGCGTAAGAGACACCATTGAGTACGTAACGGGCTGTGTCTCCAATGGACGATATGAATTGACCTGTAAAACCACTGAGCCACGCTGTGTGGGTAAAATGGACTATCGCTGGAAGGTGGACGATGGCACTCAATGCGTCGATTTAAAGCTGGCAGAGGATATTGTTCCCAAGGCGTTTCTAAAGCTGCTTGACAGAATCAACCATAATGGAGCCCAAAAATCTGAACAAGAAGCGTTGGAGTCTTTAAAACAATCTATGACGGATAAGATCTGGCGACTCGATCTTGAGGATGCATTTCCTGACACAAAACTTATACGAATAGACTGATAACGATTGCCTACCAGTCAATACCACAAAGCACTAGCAGGCAGTCTCTATTTTTTATACCCGCACAAGAATTATTTATCGAAGTAAAAAACACTTGTTCCAGACCTTCAGTAAATAGATATATTCACTTATTCTAATTTTTAATCAAGGCCTTACAAATAGTTGAGAGTTCAACTTAGTTATTGCGTTCAGACCCAATTTTGTCATATTCTTTTGACCTAGATCAATAAACGACGCCAAGCAGCATCCGGCCGTCAGAGATAAGTGCGGGATGGTAAATGGTCCTCAGGGCTAACCAAAATAGTGATGCTGACGAAGCTGTTCTCATCATCCAACCCAATAGAAATCTGACCTGGAATCAGTCCAAGTGGCTGTTTCTCTTTTTCGCGTTTTCGATTGGATTGGTAGGGAGCTATTTCTACTCGCTCGGCGCCTGGTTGGTGCTTCCCTTCGCTGGGTTGGAGATCGTCATAGTCGGCATCGCCATCTATTGCCAAAGCTGCTGTGCGCACTCACAGCAAGTCATCAGCATTGATGGGACACATGTGAGGATAAGAGACAACCAAAACGCGCAGGCTGAAAAGTGCTTTCACAAAGCCTGGCTGAAGATCATTCAAAACCAGGACCCAAAGGGCTGGTATCCCAGTCGCCTGCTGATCGGTTCACATGGTGAATATATTGAAATAGGGAAAAATCTGGTCGAGGAGGAGCGAGAAATGCTCGCGAATAATCTAAGAAGCGCAATCGAGGGCGCCTGATCGGTATGCATAATAATCACACCAACGAAGCGTACGGTTTTGAGAATAAGCCTTTATCAAAACCCAGAAAACACGACCGATTTCCAAACCTGCCACTTTGTCTGAAGGGTGGCCTACTGACCGCCACTATGCTGACGATGGGCGAGGCCATGGCTGAATATGGCCTCAACTTCCCCGAGCCTGCTGCCGGAGTCGCCAGGGAGATCTACGGGATCCACATGATGACAATGTCGATTGCCACAATATTGCTGGTGATCGTATTCGCGTTTGTCTTCTACTCACTCTTTTATCATCGAAAAAGCCGTGGTTACGAGGCTGACCAGGAGTTCCACAACTCCTGGTTCGGCAACTGGTCCTGGGTCATCGTGCCGGCCTTGGTGCTCGGCGTCGACCTGACGATTGCCGGCAAGGCTGACGCGGTACTGAAGAGTGTCTGGGATGTACCCAAGGAAGAGAACATCATGGATGTCAAGGTAACAGGACATCAGTGGTGGTGGGAATTTGATTATCTCGATCACGACATCAAGGTGGAGAGCCGCTTTGTGCCTAAGGACAAGTCGGGTGATCTTTACTTGCGTGAGGTGGATAACCGATTGGTCCTCCCTACCGGCGTTAAGATCCGCTTCTTACACACTTCAGCCGATGTGCTGCATGCCTTTTGGGTACCCGAACTGGCGGTTAAGAAGGATGCCATTCCAGGTTATGTAACCGAGACCTGGGCGGAATTGGACCGGGAAGGGGTATTCAGGGGCCAGTGTGCAGAGATCTGTGGCACCTGGCATTCACGTATGCCGATCGTGGTGGAGTCGGTTTCACCGGAACGTTTCGCCGCCTGGACCGAGGATCAGAAATCTATCAAGGTTGCTGCAGCCGCCGAAGCGAGTGCAGACAAAGAGTGGAGCATGGATGATCTTCTGGCCAAGGGCAAAGGACTGTATGAGACCAAGTGTGCCGCCTGTCACCAAGTGAATGGCATGGGTCTGCCACCTGCTTTCCCTGCCCTGAATGGCTCTGCCATCGCCACCGGGCCGATCGCAGATCATCTCAATATCGTCATCAAGGGCAAAGAAGGCACTGCGATGCAGCCATGGGGTACGCTCAACGATCTGGAGATCGCAGCGATAGTGACCTACGAACGTAATAGCTGGGATAACAAATCGGGTGATGTCGTGCAGCCTGCAGACGTCAAACAGGCCAGATAGAGGAGAATTCGACTATGAGTACTACCACCCTGACCCATGATGAGGCTCATCATCACGAAGCGCCAAAAGGCTGGCGCCGCTGGCTCTTCAGTACCAATCACAAAGATATCGGTACCCTCTACCTATTGTTTGCCCTGGTTATGCTGTTCCTGGGTGGAGCCAGTGCCATGCTGATCCGCATGGAACTATTTCAACCGGGCATTCAGTTCCTCGATCCCGATCTCTACAACAACCTGGTCACCAATCATGCCTTAATCATGATATTTGGTGCAGTGATGCCTGCCGCGGCGGGACTCGCCAACTGGATGATCCCGATGATGATCGGGGCACCCGATATGGCCCTGCCACGGTTGAACAATCTCAGTTTCTGGATATTGCCGGCAGCGGCTACCATGCTAATTCTCTCCTTCATCATCCCCTTCTTCCCTGGTGGCGGCACACAGATCAATACCGGCTGGACCATCTATCCACCCCTTTCGATACAGGTCGGGATGTCGATGGATTTTCTGATCTTTGCCATCCATCTACTGGGTATCTCATCAGTACTGGCCTCTATCAACATCATCGTCACCCTACTTAACATGCGAGCCCCCGGCATGACCTTGATGACCATGCCCATGTTCTGCTGGACCTGGTTGGTCACCGCCTTCCTGCTTATTCTTGTGGTGCCTGTATTAGCGGGCGGCGTCACCATGTTGCTGTTTGACCGCCACTTCGGCACCAGCTTCTTTGATGCAGCCGGTGGTGGCGATCCGGTACTCTTTCAGCACCTGTTTTGGTTCTTCGGTCACCCCGAAGTCTATATCCTGCTACTGCCCTCAATCGGCGTACTCTCGCACGTCATACCAGCCTTTTCCCGTAAACCCCTATTTGGCTACAAGTCGATGGTTGGTGCGATGCTCGCTGTTGCTACCATCGGTATGGTTGTCTGGGCCCACCATCAGTACACTATCGGAATGTCTTTGGGAGCGGTCACCTACTTTATGATCGGCACCATCCTGATATCTATTCCGGTGGGTTTGATGGTCTTCAATTTCATCGCCACCATGTGGCGTGGTTCGATGACCTTCGAAACCCCGATGCTGTTTGCGGTGGGTATAGTTTTGATGTTCACCTTCGGCGGTCTGAGTGGGGTGATGTTGGCCGTTGTGCCTGCTGATATGCAGTATCACGACAGTATGTTTGTGGTAGCCCATTTCCATTATGTATTGATGCCGGGTGCCGTATTTGGTCTGTTTGCCGGGGTCTTTTACTGGCTACCGAAATGGACGGGGCATATGTATAACGAAAAGCTGGGAAAAATCTTTTTCTGGACCAATGTCATCGGCTTCAATATTACCTTCTTCCCACAACACTTTCTTGGATTGGCCGGTATGCCGCGACGCATAGTCGACTACAACATGATGTTCACTGAGTTCAACGTTGTTTCCAGTATCGGCGCCATGATCTTCGGTCTGAGTCATCTAATACTGCTCTACATCGTTATCAAAACCATCCGTGGCGGTAAAAAGGCTGAGAGCCGTGCCTGGGAAGGTGCCAAGGGTCTTGAATGGGAGCTGGATTCACCCCCCGCTTTTCATACCTGGACCGTTGCACCTCAGATTAAATAATGGCTGCTAGAGAAGACAATCTTATGAGTATCCCTGAACATCAAACGCCTGAACTGAGACGCAGGAATATACGTCTTGCCTGGGGTCTTGCAGGACTTGCACTGTTCTTTCTCGTGACCTCCTTCCCCTTCTGGACAGGGATCTTTCGTATTGTAGGTACACAGGCACTGCAATGAACGACCAGGCAACTGAAAACCGTAGTAACAATCGTCGCACAACACTACTGTTGTCAGGCGTGGTCGTGCTGATGTTCGGTTTTGGGTTTGCCATGGTCCCCCTCTATAATCTCTTCTGTCAGGTCACCGGCACCCAATCACTCTCACAACGCAGTACCATCGGACAAATCAGGCCTTCAACTGATGGCGTTGATGAGAACCGCTGGGTGACCGTCAAGTTTGACGCTACGGTGAATCCTAATCTGCCCTGGGATTTCAGTGCGGTCACCCATACCATGCGAGTTCATCCGGGCAAGACCTATGAGGTCAATTTCCTTGCCCAAAACCGCAGCCATTCTACGGTGACCGGGCAGGCAATACCCAGTGTAGCGCCCTGGCAGGCAACACCCTACTTCAGTAAATTGGAGTGTTTCTGCTTCAATAAACAAACCCTGACCGGCACTCAAAAGACTGAGATGCCGCTACGGTTTATGGTTTCAACAGATCTACCTGAAGAGATCAACTCAATGACCCTCTCCTACAGCTTCATGCGTTTGAAGGAGGGCGAGAAACAACCTGCAGATGCTGATCTCCCACCATTGATCGCGGCGAATCCTGATAACTGAAAAGCAGGCGGACCAATAGCATGCAAACCCATTTAATGACAATAAGATCTACGGCACAAAGGGGAATATTACAATGTCAGTAAAGGAACATAGCGGGGATTACTTCATACCCGATCCCAGTCCCTGGCCGATTATTGGCATGGTCTCATTGCTAACAACCCTGTTTGGCGGTGCACTTGCCATGAATGGCATTTCAATTGGCAAGTTCATTGCGGGCGCCGGTCTGCTGCTGTTCTTTTACCTGCTTTATGGCTGGTTTCGCGATGTCATCAAAGAGAACCTCAGCGATTGCTACAACAAGCAGGTCGACACCTCATTTCGCTTGGGTATGTTCTGGTTTATTGCCTCAGAGGTCTTTTTCTTTCTCACCTTTTTCGGTGCCCTCTTCTATATCCGTAATATCGCCCTCCCCTGGTTGGGTGGCGAGGGTTATCTCGGCGCAACCAATGAGATTCTCTATACCGGATTTGAAAATGTCTGGCCAACACATGGCCCTGGTCAACTCGGTGGGGATTTCCAGGCAATGGGGCCCTGGGGCATACCGGCAATCAACACCCTGATCCTGCTCACCAGTGGCGCCACGATCACCTGGGCCCATTGGGGCCTGAAAATCGATAATCAGAAGCAATTGGTATGGGGTTTGGTGGCTACGGTTGCGTTAGGTCTGCTGTTCGTCATCCTTCAGGCTTACGAATACGGACACGCTTACGCAGAGCTGAATCTGACACTGGAATCCGGCGCTTATGGTTCGACCTTCTATATGTTAACCGGATTTCATGGTTTCCACGTCACCATGGGGGCCATCATGCTGATGGCGATTCTCGGACGGAGCATGAAAACCCATTTCAGTGCCCACAATCACTTCGCCTTCGAGGCGGTTGCCTGGTACTGGCATTTCGTTGACGTGGTCTGGCTGGGTCTGTTCGTCTTTGTCTATTGGCTCTAACCCAGCTTTTTATTGCGGCAGGATGCCGTGAGGCTGGAGAAGACCGAAGTAGTAACCCGCCATGAGAATGATAAACAGCAGTAACGAAAGCGCCACTCTGATGGTCAACGCGCGAACCACGCGAGTACTGTTATTTCTGCCATCATCCTTGGCCATAAAGTACATCCCCTGAAATAGAGAAAAGAGGATGAATAGCAGTACCAGCAACACCGGTAGCTTGAAAATGATGTCCATGATCGCTCCTGATCCAGGTTTGATTTGGGTTGACCTGCCTCCCCTGCAGCAACAGGTACGGATAACTTCACTATAGATCTTATGACCAGCAGCACCCGACAATTTCGCATCCAGGCCGTCCCCACAATAATCATGGTAATCCTGGCACCCCTGTTTTGTGGCCTTGGCATCTGGCAGCTCGACCGTGCTGAGCAGAAACGTACCCAAGGTGCTTCACTGGAAATGCGGCGTAAGCTACCCGCATTGTCGCTCAACGATACCTTACCTGATGCCGATGAGCTGGTTTTCCGTCATATCGTGGCAGAAGGTCACTATCTTAACGACAAAACTATCTTGATCGAGAATCGCAAGCATCTGGGCAAGACCGGCTACCACATCGTGACACCCTTGCATCTCATCACGAACAGACAGATTGTACTGATCAATCGTGGTTGGGTTGCTCACGACCAAATAAATGAAACGATCCTTACAGATTCCGGTGAAACCGTTACAGTGCATGGTGAAATCACCATCCCGCAGCCTCCGGCCATCGAACTGGACCAGAGTAACACAGAAGCTGTCACCATCCCCCGCTGGCCATACCTCACCCTGGATCATTATATGGCCTGGTCAGGCCTCGATATTCTGCCTTTCATCGTTCTCCAATCAGCTGAAGATGGAGGCGGCTTTGTACGCCAATGGCCTCACCCCCGGGTTAGCGATATGATGCATATCGGCTATGCCATTCAGTGGTTTGCATTTGCCTTAATCACCCTGCTGGTGTGGTTGCGCCTATCACTGCACACATCTGAGGAAACCGGAGCAACGACATGACCAGCGTAGCGGACAACAGGAGTAAGCCCCGTAGTCTGGCATCCCTGTGGCTGTTGATCGGCATTTTTGCTCTGCCACTGATGGCTGCCTGGCTGTTCTATCTCAATCCTCAGTGGTTACCCACAGGCCGTACCAATAACGGTACCCTGATCACTCCCCCAAGACCTGTCGAGTCCCTGATACTGCAGACAGCGGAAGGCACCCCTTTTGACTGGCAGACACTGCAGGATATGTGGAGCATGACTCTGGTCAGCGAAGGCGGTTGCGATGCCGCCTGCATAGAAGCGTTGATCAAGGTACGTCAGATCCGTCGCGCCACAGCGGCCAATCGACAACGCATAGCAAGAGTACTGATCCTACTACCCGATGCAGATGGTCGTCTCACTACTCCCAACCTTGAAGGGTTGGAAGGTACTCAGTTGCTGATAGCCGACAAGCATCAGCGTACAGCGGTTGAGTCCCTGTTTCCGTTGCAGCTATCGGAACAGGCGATCCCCATCTTTCTAATCGACCCACGAGGTGATCTGATGATGGTACACGACACCACAATAAATACATCCAAACAGATCCTGCAGGATCTGGAAAAACTACTCAAAGCCTCGCAAAGCTGGGCTAAAGGAGGTCAATATGGCCATCAGTAATATATCGACGCAGCAGTCTGCCAGCTTCGCCTGGCAACACTACTATGAGATGACCAAACCCAAGGTTGTCCTGCTCATTGCCTTCACTGCACTGGTCGGCATGCTGCTATCGAGCGATGGCATTGTACCCTGGCAACCACTGCTTTTTGGCCTGCTCGGTATCTCCCTGGCTGCTGCATCCGGTGCCGTCATCAACCACATAATCGACCAGCGTATTGATGCCATGATGGACCGCACCAGTTGGCGCCCCATCCCCAGCGGTCACATGGATACCCAGCACGCGATCAGCTTTGCCCTGGTGATGGGCGGCGTCTCCATGCTGCTGCTCTATTTTCTTGCCAATCCTTTGACCGCGCTGCTCACCTTCTTTGCATTGATCGGTTATGCCGTGATCTACACTCTCTACCTGAAGCGCAATACACCTCAAAACATCGTCTGGGGTGGCTTGGCAGGTGCAGCACCCCCACTTTTGGGTTGGACGGCAATCACCGGTGAAGTCACTACTGAGGCCTTTTTACTGCTGTTGATTATCTTCGTCTGGACACCCCCTCATTTCTGGCCTCTGGCCATTCACCGTCGTGATGACTATGCCAAGGCTGATGTCCCCATGCTACCGGTCACACACGGGATCGAGTTCACCAAACAGCAGATACTGATCTATTCCATCATGCTACTTGCTGTCTCGTTGCTACCGTTTGCCATCCATATGAGTGGTTATCTCTACCTGGTGGGTGCGCTACTGCTAGGGTGTGGTTTTATCTACCACGCCTATAAATTGTTACGCAGCGATGGTCGCGAACATGCCATGAAGACCTTCGCCTTTTCGATTCTCTATCTCAGTTTACTATTTACACTACTGCTGGCTGATCACTATTTGAATCTGCTTATGCCTGGATTTGGAGTAAATTAAGCGGCTCTTCCCCACAGAGTGTAGTTGCAGTGCTAGGGTGCGGCCCTGCCGTGCCCCTACCATAAGCGTTTCGGATCTAACAGAAGAATAGTTGAAATACCGCCTAACATTCCAAATGATGTGATTGGCGCGGCGGTGCCGCACCCTTGTGATTTCAGTGATCAATGGAATCGTTTATTGGCCACAGATGGATGCCAATCACAGCAAATTCAATGTGAATGATCTCGAACTGAATTTCACCTTGACTGTTGCTTTGACCCTGCTGTCTCAGATACTGTTCCAAGCATATACCTGGATAACAGTAGTACCATCAAAGTAGGGATTGAATCTTGTGAAAGACTTTTTCGGTAGACTTGCCCGTAGCACTTCATTACTCATCAGTCGCATTGCTCAACTCTACCATCCCAAAACTCTGCGGGAAAAAGGCTGGATCTGGGGCAGCGGACTCGGCACGATCACCCTTATCATTATTCTCTACTTCATCGGAGTCTATTGGAGTAGTGTGCCGGACCGATTCAATGTGCGCGATAATACCCGCAACACCCTGGCAGAGATAAATCTTGAACCGGTAACAGGCTCCTACACCACAACCACACTACTGACAGTGATAGAGACCCTACTTGAAAAGCCGGGGGGTTATCTGAGTAATGACATCATGCCCCCCAGCGTATTCCTGGATAATATTCCTAACTGGGAATTCGGTGCGCTGACACAAGTCCGCGATCTGGCCCGTTCGCTACGCAACGATATGAGCCGATCACAATCCCAATCATTGGAAAATAAGGATCTCGCAATCACCGAACCCCAGTTCAATTACAGCAACGATTCCTGGATATTTCCATCAACCGAAGGTGAGTACTATCAAGGTATTGATGCACTCAAACGGTACCTGAGCAGTCTTTCCCTACAAGGAAAGACGAATGCACAATTCTTCGCCCGGGCAGATAACCTGCGTGATTGGCTGGCTATCATGGAGAAACGTCTGGGCAGTCTTTCACAGCGGCTGAGCGCCAGCGTCGGACAGGAACGGATCAACACCGATCTGGCCGGTGACCCAGACGCTGCACAATCCACTTCAACTTCAGACCATGTAACGGTAAAAACCTCATGGCTGGAGATCGATGATGTCTTTTATGAGGCCCGTGGATCAACCTGGGCATTGATCCACTTCCTACATGCGGTGGAAATCGACTTCCACGAGATACTGAAGAAGAAAAATGCCTTAGTAAGCTTACGCCAGATCATCCGGGAGTTGGAAGCCACCCAGGAGCCAATCAGCAGCCCGGTAGTATTGAACGGCGGCGGCTTCGGTATCTTTGCCAACTATTCACTGGTCATGGCTTCCTATATATCACGTGCTAACGCAGCAATTATCGATCTGAGGAATCTATTGAGTCAAGGATAGTTCACACCAAAAAGCTGGTATTATTAACCCGACACCTTAATAGGCCATGTTCAACCGTCGTGTGTCGGGTTAATAGTCGTATCGAAAAACCAAGCAGTGGATCTACACAAGCAGATTTACTTGAATGAGGTATTCGTTACTACACTCGACTTTTTAGTATCTGTATTTTGTTGTGTTATTGATAGAGACAAGTAATTTCTTTGTTTCCATGAATAACTTAAATGGAGTTGAATATGGATTCAGATAAGCTTCAACGGCATGTATTAGCAACATACGCGGATTCAACTCGCAAGTGCAACCGGTGGGTTGATTCCTAAAAATACCTGATTAGGTGTTTTCATGCCAAGACATTTTCTTGGTCT
>JAIVEQ010000050.1 GCA_023838465.1 Candidatus Thiodiazotropha sp. | reverse complement strand
TCTGGCCATCTGTTACTCCTGTTGAATTCGATGGGAACAGAATAGACTGGGGGTACTGTGCAGAGTAGATGCTGTTTATTGATCGCTTACGCATATCTCGGAGAAATTGACGTGTAAGAATCATGTTTCCGGCAGGATTTTTGGTTTTCCGTAGGTCAGATACAGTGCGTTATTCTTACTAAAAATGTGAAAAAATTCCCAAAACAGATATAAATTATTCGGTTGGTCCTTTATGTTTTTCTGTTGGGATTTTCTGTGATTTTATATCATGTAGCGTGCGTGATATAAGATAAACTGCTGAATTATAAGAAATATAACCATCAAATCACTGAGTTGTCTTGGCTATATCTCCTTCATAATTCTCACTGTAAGCATATAATCGCTGACCTTGTGAATCTAAAATTTTGGCTGGATAATGAAGCGCGTTTATATAGTGTGATTACGACTCAATCATTGGCTGAGTAAAAGAAAACGATGAAAATAGGCCTGTTAAAAGAATCGGTGGTGGGAGAGAAAAGGGTTGCCCTCTCACCGGATATTGTTAAAAAGCTGGGTGCAAAGGGTTTTGAAATCAAGGTAACTTCCGGTGCCGGAGATCATGCCCGATTTTCCGATGACCACTATCGAGATGCTGGGGCTGAGATTGTCTCCCCGTCTGAGGCATTGCAAGCGGATATCCTGGTAAGAGTACGAAAACCCACTGATAGTGAGGTTGCTGAGTTACCTCGTGGCTCAATCATAATTTCTCATATTGAATCTTGTGGACTGGATGAGACACTGAATGTGATTCTGGAGAAAGAGGTTGTCTATCTCGCTATGGAGAGGATACCCCGAATCTCCAGGGCACAGGCGATGGACGCACTTTCCTCGCAAAGTAACATTTCGGGATACCGGGCGGTCATTGAAGCAGCTGTCCACTATGGCCGCTTTCTTCCTCTGATGATGACATCTGCCGGATCTGCCAAACCAGCTAGGTTGGTTGTATTGGGAGCTGGTGTTGCAGGCTTGCAGGCAATAGCCACCGCAAGGCGGTTAGGTGCTGATGTGCTGGCTTATGATGTGCGCCCGGAAACCAAGGAACAGATTGAATCATTGGGTGCAAAGGCTATTGAGCTGGATATCGGTGAGAGTGGGTCGGGAGAAGGTGGATATGCCAAGGAACTCTCTGAAGAGGCCAAAGCGAAACAACAACAAGCTCTCGCGGATGAGCTGAGTAAAGCTCATATCATCATCACTACAGCACTCATTCCCTGTCGACCGGCCCCCGTGTTGATTACTGAAGAGGTCATCAAGAATATGCGTGATGGTTCGGTAGTGATCGACTTAGCTGCTGCAAATGGGGGTAACTGTCCCTTAACTGAGGCGGATAAAGTGGTTGTAAAGCATGGCGTAACACTTGTCGGACATACCAACTACCCCTCGATGGTTCCGTCAGATTCGAGTGCTTTCTATGGTGGGAACATAATGAATCTTCTGAATATCATGGTGGATAAAACCGAAAACGGTTTGGTATTGAAGGACCTTGAGGAAGATGAGATCACTTCCACAATGCGCCTTAGACCCGAGTCTTAAGATTTAGCAGGTCGATATGTCTCTGCTTACATCTATAACCAACTAAAGAGTGATCCTATGCCTGACACACTGGTTGCATTATATGTTTTTGTTCTCTCCTGCTTCATCGGCTACTGGGTTATCTGGGGTGTTACACCTTCGTTGCATACCCCATTGGTCGCACTGACTAATGCCATTTCAGGAATCATCATCGTGGGTGCCCTGCTGGTAACAGGTCTTGAGTCTGCGGGCACTGCAGCCGAAATTTTCGGTTTTATTGCCGTATTACTAGCTTCGATCAATGTCTTCGGTGGGTTCCTGGTAACCAACCGGATGTTGGCCATGTTCAAGAAAAAAGATAAGTGAGAACCTGAGCAATGGAGATTTCAGCGAATACCCAAGCGATTGCCTATCTCATCTCGGCGATCCTGTTTATCCTGGCCCTAAAGGGGCTAACCCACCCAGCATCGGCACGTCGTGGCAATTATCTCGGCATGGCGGGTATGGGCATTGCTATTCTTGCCACGCTTTTAGGCAACGAAGTACAGTCATATAACTTAATAGTTGTTGGCGTCATTGTTGGTGCGTTGATAGGCATAGTGCTCGCCTCTCGTGTACAGATGACGGCCATGCCTCAACTGGTCGCTGCACTGCACAGTTTTGTGGGTATGGCTGCAGTGTTAGTAGCTATAGGTACCTATCTCAACCACGATGCTGCAGGTACACTCAATACGGTCATGATGGGTGAGTTGTCCGTTGGTATTATAATCGGTGCCATCACCTTTTCCGGTTCTGTGGTGGCCTTCGCAAAGCTACAGGGACTTGTCAGCGGGGCGCCCGTTAAGTTCAAAGGGCAACATGCACTGAATGCTGCAATGGCCGTCGCCACCGTTGCATTCGGCTTTCATTTTGGCATGACAGAGAGTATGACTTCTCTGATACTCATGACGCTACTGGCCTTTATTCTTGGCTTCACCCTGATCATTCCGATTGGCGGCGCGGACATGCCAGTCATTATCTCGATGCTCAACAGCTATTCAGGATGGGCAGCGGCAGCTACAGGTTTTACACTGGGGAATCTGTTGCTGATCATCGTGGGTGCGTTGGTCGGTTTTTCAGGTGCAATCCTATCATTCATCATGTGTCGGGCCATGAACCGCTCGATTATCAATGTCGTATTCGGTGGCTTTGGCAGTGATGCGGGTGGAGAGGCAAGTGCAGTAGGTCAGGCTGCTGAGAAGGGTGTCAAATCGGCCTCAGTGGATGATGCCATCTATTGGATGGAGGATGCCAATAAGGTGATCATTGTTCCTGGTTATGGCATGGCAGTGGCCCAAGCCCAACATGCCCTGAAAGAGATGTTGGAGCTTCTGGAAGCGAGGGATGTAACGGTTATGTTTGGTATCCACCCTGTGGCGGGGCGTATGCCAGGACACATGAATGTTCTGCTTGCTGAGGCGGATATCCCCTATGACCATGTGATGGAGATGGATGACGTCAATTCTGAATTTCCCACCGCCGATGTAACCCTAGTGGTCGGCGCTAATGATGTGGTCAACCCGGCGGCTAAGTCAGATTCATCCAGTCCGATATATGGCATGCCGATTCTGGATGCAGCCAAATCACGACAGGTCTATTTTCTCAAGCGATCAATGAATCCCGGCTACTCCGGAGTGGATAATCTACTTTTCTATCAGGATAATACCTCTCTGATCTTTGGTGATGCAAAGGACACCATAGAGGGAATGGTTTCTGCACTCAAGGGTGGTGGTCACTAGTACCGAATCCACAACAAGCCACTAACTAGATATTACATTTGGGTCGCAAATAAACAACATTCATCGCTAATTCAACGCCAACACATATCCAATACTGACACAGATGTAGGGTGCGGCAATGCCGCATCATGCTGTCAGTATCCGATGCGGCAAGGCGGCATCCTGCATTGGAAAACTCGCCAAACAGTAGGAGCTATTCCACAAGGTTGAAGGTTACAATCATTAATTTAATGAAAGGATGAGGTTAAGGATTGTCAGAGAGCACATTTAGTTAATGGTGTTCAATGGCAGCAAAATACTGTTGTAACCTTACTGTGAATACTACTCAGAACGATTTCCCCGATCCTCAGCAAATCCAAAAATGTATGCTGCAGGATCAACATCGCCTTTCTCAGCAACTGAGAAGTTTGCGAAAGCGTGCATCCAGAGGTGGTGAGTACTCCCAGGGCCTCTTGAAACTCTGGCAAACCATCAAGGCTTCACAACAACGCCTTGATCAGCGTCGTGAACAGGTACCACCTATCTCTTTTCCTGATGAGTTGCAGATCTGCCATCGTTTGGATGAGATAAAACAACTTATCCAGGCCCATCAGGTTATTGTGCTTTGTGGTGAGACGGGTTCTGGAAAATCGACGCAACTGCCAAAAATATGCCTCTCCCTGGGCCGTGGTATATCAGGAACAATCGGACATACCCAACCACGAAGAGTTGCCGCTCGAGCGCTGGCAACGCGTGTGGCGAGCGAGCTGGGCTCTCGAACAGGTCAAGTCGTCGGTTACAAAGTACGTTTTAGTGATCGTGTAGGATCTCATACGCATATTAAACTGATGACAGATGGCATCCTTCTGGCAGAGCTTCAGCAAGATCCCTATCTCAATCAATATGACACACTGATTATCGATGAAGCTCATGAACGAAGTCTGAACATCGATTTCATATTGGGCTATCTAAAACAGCTGATCGTGAAGAGACCTGATATTAAGCTGATTATCACCTCGGCTACAATCGACCCTCATCGCTTTTCCGATCATTTTAACGATGCACCGATCATTGAAGTATCTGGACGCACATATCCTGTGGACGTGCGCTACCTGCCCCCTGAGGAGAGGGGGGAGAGTGAACGTGACGATCCCCTGCAACAAGCGATTGTGGATGCGGTGGATGAACTTACCCGCATCGACCGGGGTGATATGCTGGTATTCCTGAGTGGAGAAAGGGAGATTCGTGAGACTGCTGAGACACTCCGTAAACACAAGCTCCCGGCAACTGAAGTTGTACCTCTGTATGCCCGGTTGAGTGTGGATGAACAGAATAAAGTATTCAAAGCGCATACAAGCAGACGTATCGTGTTGGCTACCAATGTCGCTGAAACCTCTTTGACTGTACCTGGTATTCGCTATGTGATCGATACGGGTTTTGCACGCATCAGTCGCTATAGTCATCGCAGCAAAGTTCAGCGTCTTCCCGTAGAGCGTATTTCACAGGCCTCGGCCGATCAACGGAAAGGCCGTTGTGGCCGAATTTCATCCGGTGTTTGTATACGGCTCTACACGGAAGAGGATTTTGAGGCGCGTCAACCTTTTACCGAACCGGAGATACAGCGAACCAATCTGGCATCAGTCATCCTGCAGATGAAGCTGCTTGGATTGGGAGAGATCAGCAACTTTCCTTTCCTCGATCCTCCTGATCATAGGTTGATCAAGGATGGTTATCGGGTATTAGAGGAGATTGGTGCGGTAGCTGGAGATCAGCGGGTAACCCGATTGGGCCAACAACTGGCCCGGCTTCCCGTGGATCCCCGCATTGGTTGTATGCTCTTGTCTGCTGCACACGGACACTGCTTGAAAGAGGTGATGGTGATCGCTGCTGCACTGAGTGTACAGGATCCTCGGGACCGTCCACTGGAAAAGCAACAGCAGGCAGATGAGGCTCATGCCAGATACCGTCATGAACAATCGGATTTTTTAAGCTATCTATCGCTGTGGAGTGAGGTGGAACAGCAGCGCAGGCATTTGTCCAAGCACAAGTTCCACCGCTGGTGTAAACAGCAATTTCTCTCATGGAATCGGGTTCAAGAGTGGCATGACATCCATACACAGTTACGTGGACAGTTACATGAAATGGGTTTTCGCGAGAATAGTGCAGAGGTAGGTTATGAAGAAGTCCATCGGGCACTACTAAGCGGTTTATTGAGTCATATAGGACTGAAAAGCAAAACCCATGACTACCTGGGTGCACGCAATAGTCGGTTTTTCATCTATCCCGGTTCAGGATTGTTCAAGAAGCAGCCAAAATGGGTTATGGCGGTGGAGTTGGTCGAGACGAGCAAACTCTATGCAAGAACAGTGGCAGCCATACAGCCTGAGTGGATTGAAAAAGCAGCTGGACATCTGGTTAAACGTAACTACTCCGAACCGCATTGGGAAAAGAAGCGTGGCCAAGTGGCCGGCTATGAAAAAGTCACACTATTTGGTATTACCCTGATCCCCCGGCGCAAAATCAATTTCTCTCCCATCGACCCGGCTGTTTCTCGTGAGATCTTCATACGAACCGCCCTCGTGGATGGTGATTTCCATACTCGGGCACCGTTTTGGCGTCATAATCAGGAGCTGATTGACGGTATTCGGGATCTGGAAGCCAAATCGAGACGACGGGATATCCTGGTGGATGAAGAACGAATCTACAGCTTCTACGATCAGCAGATACCTGAGGGAATATCGACAACACCTGGGTTTGAAAAATGGCTGCGTACACAAGCCAAGGTACATCCTAAACAACTCTACATGCGAGAAGCCGATCTGATGCGGGAAGCATCGTTGCGAGTATCCAGTGAACAGTTTCCGGATAAGCTGGATATCAATGGCATGCAGTTACCCTTGGAGTATAACTTTGAACCAGGCAATGTAGCAGATGGCATTACATTGATTGTGCCCCAGGATGTGCTAAATCAAATCACTGAAGCACGTCTGCAATGGCTGGTGCCCGGATTATTAAGGGAGCGAGTGATCTCCCTGATCAGAGGTTTACCGAAAACGCTGAGACGTTCGTTTGTTCCGGTTCCCGATTATGCCGATGCCTTTTTAGCCGATCTGCAACCCAGCGATCGCCCTTTGGTACAAGTACTGGGGGAGAAGCTAAAACAACTCAGTGGTATACACATCCCTGAGGATGCCTGGGTGGAGAGCGAAATATCGAATCACCTGCGTCTACGTCTGCGCGTGGTTGATCAGACAGGTGAGAGTCTGGAGCAGGGTCGAGATCTAGTGGGCATGAAACGCCGGCATGCCACTCAAGCACAAGCGGAGCATCGCCATCTCAACTCGCCTGAACTGGAACGTAGTGGACTCAAGAGTTGGGATTTTGATCGGCTGTCAAAACAGTTAAGCATCGAGCAGGGGGGGATCGTTTTGCAGGGCTATCCCGCCTTGGTGGATGAAGGAGAGAGTGTCGCTATCCGGCTGCTTGATGAAAAGATTAATGCCACTCGTGCCCATAAGAGAGGTGTACGGCGTCTGCTGATGCTGAAGATTCCCAGGGAGATACGCTATCTGCGTAAAAATTTACCCCAACTGGATCGATTGCGACTGCTATATGCCAAAGTTCCTGCAGCGGCAGAAGGTTTCTGTTTAGAGCAGCACAGTAATCTAGAGGATGAGTTGATTAGTCTGATCTTTGATCAGACATTTCTCAATCATCTACCTGAGATCAGAGAGGCATCGAGCTTCGAGGCACGATTGGCAAGTCATCGAGGCCAGTTGATAGAGCAGGGAAACAAGGTATGTACGCAGTTGAAAGAGATCTTGGAAATCTATCATCTGAGCAGAAAAGCCCTCTCTTCCATTACCCAGGTAAATTGGATGAACGCTGTGATGGACATGCAAAGCCAGGTGGATCGACTGGTCTATCAGGGTTTTCTACAACAGGTGCCAGAACAACGCTTGAAAGATTATCCACGTTATCTGCAGGGGGTATTGAAAAGAGCCGGTAAGCTGGTCCATGCTGCAGCGCGAGATCAGCAACGGATGCGGGAAATGGCTGAATTACTGCAAAAATGGCAGCAGTGGGAGAACCAATGCAGGCAAAATGGCCGTATAGATGAGCGGATTGAGGAGATACGTTGGGCGCTTGAGGAGTTGCGTATATCACTATTCGCACAAGAGTTGGGTACGGCCTACCCGGTCTCTATCAAGCGGCTGGAAAAGCGTTATAAGGAGATGGGATTGTAATTCCTTATAATCCTAAATCTACGGTTTCATGATAACGTCATGGATCGGTCATAAAATCTTCATATTTAACAGTTAAAGTTGATCGCGTTGGAAAGATTTCTGAGTATGCCTATACCGGCTAACTGAATAGAGGCATCCTCATCAGGGAATCATTCCGCTTTTCCAGTCTCAGGCCTCAATGATAGAGGCACCTTAAAGGTGGGTATTTACCCACCTTTTTTTATCCTCTCAATATATGACTATCAATTGATATCCTACCCTTCGAATGAGCCTGCATCTTGGTGTAGATGACTCGCTATGTTATTGTTCATGCTTAATAATTGTAAGCGGGAGGATACGATGGCAGCGTGTTACTGTGGGTCTGGCGTCGCCTATGAGAACTGTTGTGAGCCAATTCTTGACGGTACAACCAAGGCGATGACTGCTGAAGTGCTGATGCGTGCCCGCTATAGTGCTTTTGCGGCCCATAAGGCAGAATTCCTGCATCAATCACTGCATCCTGATCATCGTCATGACCACGATATCGAGGCCACCAGGCGTTGGTCAGAAAATGCCCAATGGATGAATCTGCAAGTTGTAGAATTGAAGGGTGGAACAGAGACAGACGAGGAGGGTAGTGTGGAGTTTATCGCTACCTACAAGGAGAAGGGGGTGGTTCGGCCTCACCATGAGATCAGTCGGTTTCTCAAACAGGATGGGGATTGGTACTTTGTAGATGGTCAGCTGGTACCCCCTAAACCCGAGATGAGAAAACAACCGAAAGTCGGGCGAAACGAACCTTGTCCCTGCGGCAGTGGTAAGAAATTTAAAAAATGTTGCGGTGCTTGATTTTACCAATGAGTGATATTCGGGTTACAGCATGATTCTCAAGTTTCAACATCGATTGCCGACATATTCCCTAGCCACAAGCGTGCAGGGTAAGGCTGTCAGATGCCAACACTAAAGCAATTGAGACAAAGATTTTATAGCATACTCATCCTATGGGTGTGCCTCTGTATCCCTTTGTCAGCAGAGGCGGAAATCTTCAAGTATCGAGGTTCTAACGGCGGGATCCACTTCACGGATAAGCCGATGAAGGGTAATTACCGGCTGCTTTGGCGCAGCGGTAAAAATAGAGCCCGAAACAGTAACTACAGTCTTGAACGGATGCGCAAAAATAAGGCCGAGGTTACACCACTCATAGAAAATATCGCTAAGGAGCTCCATCTTCATCCGGGGTTACTACATGCCGTAGTGCGTGTTGAGTCAGCCTACAATCCCAAGGCAATATCGAGAAAAGGTGCCCAAGGGCTGATGCAGTTGATGCCTGCTACCGCCAATCGTTACGGCGTCAATGACTCCTACGACCCGAAACAAAATCTGCAAGGTGGGGCGCAATATCTGAGAGATCTACTGAAGCTGTTCGAATTTGATATCAAGCTCGCTCTGGCAGCCTACAATGCGGGTGAAAATGCTGTATTTAAATACGGCAAGAAAATCCCCCCTTATCCCGAGACTCAAAACTACGTCAAGAAGGTGTTGAATGAATTTGAGCGTAATCGCCTGGCGATGCTCAACTAGTGTGGTTGCGAAGGTTTAATTGATGGCGCCCTTTGTATTGACCCCTGATTTATTTTCCCCAACTCTCCAGATACTTACCACAAAAAGTGGCCTTAAATGAGACTACTACAAAAAGAATTCGAGGAATGGATAGACGCTTAGCTCATCTTCTGAATTGGACTTGGTGTCTTCCGCAAACGTCAGTAGGCCTGTTCTGGTATATCATGGTGAAGCATTTGTTGGATAAGTATTCACGTGATATAGGGATGTGGAGAGGCGTACGAGTCACCGTTTATAGGCAACTGAACGGTGGTGTAAGTTTGGGCCCATTTCTATTTTACGATGATACAAGAGGAGAGCATGGCGTACTTTTGCATGAATACGGTCACTATCTACAATCACTCCTACTTGGACCCCTCTATCTCCCTTTGATCGGTCTACCATCTATTTGCTGGGCCAGCATCAAAAAAGCGGGTTATTTTCCTGCCGTTCCCTATCATGCTTTTCCTACAGAATGGTGGGCGGAACGGTTAGCCAACCCACCACAAAAAAACGCTTGTGCAAACATGAAAATTGACAACACAGTCTGTGTTTGCAAGGTTAGACCAGAAGGGGTGTTATGACGCCCCACTCCTATTTCAAGATCGACTTCCTCCGAGGTGGATGATGAACAAGATACTACAACTTCTATTGGTACTATTACTTGTGACTATGTTGGGTGGTTGTCCGGGTGGTAGTGACAATGACTCCACTGCAGACATTGGAGGCGATAGCAGTGATGACGTCGGTGGTGGTGACTCCCCAGATGATGGAACGGGTGGTGGTATTTCCGGAACACTGGTGTTGCAGACAGCTGACAGGCCGGATGTTGCACCCTGTCCACTTCAGGATATTCTGATTGATGCAGCTGCCATGAGTGACCTGAAAACGGCACTTCAGTCAGGTACTTTGATCTACCTGGATGTTCCCTTTAATGGTGCTGATAGCGATATCTACAGTAAAAAATGTGGTCTGGATAGCTTCTGGAACCCTGCGCAGAATAGCGATGAAATAACGCTCTCTTCGATAGGAATTGATCCTGCTGGTAGTCCTAATATTACAGATCTGGTGCTGTTTGGAAATGCCGGTATCTGCGCCAGTGGATTCAATAACAGCAGTTTTGGTGTTGGAGAAGGCTTTCCCGTAGCGGGCACTTACCGTAAGGAGATCAAGGCGGCGCATCAGGGGTTAACCTATCATCTGCGCTTCAGGGCTTTGGTAAGCGGCAGCTCTGCCGGCAGTACCTTTGCTTCTGAAGGTATTACGCCATCAACAGGACTCAGTACTCTGGTCTACAGGGTTGATGGGGTTGAGACACCACACGATACGGTTTTTTCAGCGTTGCTAACCGCCATGACAGCTGCTACTGATAACGCTCCAGGCGCAACCATTGAGGTGAGAAAAACCGCAACTGGCCCGGTCATTTTCACTGCTTTGATTGAGGTGATCTGTGTCTCATCAAGCTGACAGATGCAGGTAAGAGTGTCAGGTCCATAGCCAGTGCAAGGGCCATGCCCGCTGATAGCAGTAATGCGATCTCCCGATTGGCCTGAAGATCTGATAAGGCCAGTGTTAATACACTAAGGCACAACATCAAGGTTGTTGCGGTCAGAGCGGCACCGCTTCTGAGTGCATTGTAGCGGAGGGTTCGGTTGACAGATGCGTTTGGCGTTTGGCTCCAGAGCAAGTGAATGGTGTCATCAACTGCCAATCCAAACAGCATTGCCGGGACACCCAGTAGTGCGAGTGACCAATCGATTTCAGCCGCCCCCATCAGACCGATAACCAGCCACAGGGGTAAGAGTGTTACTAGCAGTGCAGGTAACACAACCCTTAGTCGACGAAACACAACCAGCAGTGAGAATAAGATTCCCGCTAGTGACCAGATAATACCGGTAAAGGCGCCTGAAATACCGAGCGCTTCCACCGTTGGATAGTGATATCCGGGTCCATCAAATATTAAGCGATGATGGCCAAGCATCGTCTGATCGAATTTTTCAAGCCATGTCTGAATTTCCTGCTGTCGTTGTGCTGATGCAACAGCGAAATGGATTTCAATACGTGCAATTCCTCTCTTTTCATGGAACCACAGCAGATCAGTTGTGGATATCGTATTTTCTAGACACGCTATATCACATGTCTGACTGACCAGTGCGACAGGTAAAATCAGGCGTGTTTCAGGTAGTTTTGCCAGATAGTCAACAGTAGCGGCCGTTGCATGAAGTAGACGCTGCTTGTTTAATCCGCTCTCCTTATCTGCAACCAGGTAGATTGTTAATGGACGTAAATCTGTACCGAGAAGTTGTTGCAGCTTTGCTGTTTTAGCCGTCAGTGGATGATCCTGGGAAAAGATATGTGGAAAAGGTGTGTGAGTTGTGACGCGTGAGACGAGCGGTATCAATGAGATCAGTAGGAGACCCCAGATGATCAGAGTAAGTACGGGATATCGAATGGATGTCTGGACCAGTGAGTGACTGAGATCAGCCAATGGATTAATGGAAGACAGTGCTGTTTTACGCGTTATACCACTGTTTAAAAACAGCCATCCGAGAAGGGTAGTGAAAATGATGGCAAGGAGTGTTCCGGCTGCTGCTGTTAAACCGAAGGTCCGGAGTAAAGGGGCATCACCTTGTAGGGCGAGGGCTGCAAATCCGATTGCCGTTGTTACCGTTGTAACTGTACAGGGTCCCGCTAAATCACGGATGGCTCGATAGAACGGTTTGGGCAAGCCACGTATCTGATTGGATTGTACGCGTTCAACCAAGTGAGCAGCATCCATTGATGCAACGGCCCAGAGTAGGGGTACCACAGCAAGTAACAAGGCGTTAAAGCCTCCGTGGAGATTCCCATTAAACAGCAACAGGGTGGTTGTGGTGGTTAGCCCCGCAGTTAGAAAGATGAATGCAGGTGCAGTCAATGATCTAAAAGCGAATAGTGGTACTACAAAAACGATAAGGCCTAGTAGGGGTGCAATCCATCGAAGATCGCTTAGGGCTGCCTCCCAGGATGCCTCTCTAATGATTTCGGGGGCATAGAGATGACTCTGTTTGACAAAGGGAGGTGAAAGAGCAGATTTAAGATTGTCTTCAATCTGCTTTCTTAGTGAGGGCGTGTCAACAGCAAGCTGTCTCGAGGTGATGCGCCAAAACAGTATCAGGTTGGGTTGGCCGCTGATGCTCTCTTTTTTGCTACAAGGTAGCAGGGTGAAAGGTAGCAAATCGACCGTTGATGTTTCACTCATACGAGAAGAGTAAAAGCACAGTGAGTGAAGCCCGCTGATCGATGAATGAAGTTCCTTCAACAGCGTTGCTGTTGAATTATTCTCCATTTCTGTTGGCAGGTATAAGAGAACATGCTGGCTGGTTTCACTGAATAAACTGCGTATCTCTCGTGTTTGTGCAATTGACTCAGGGGGTAGTAGTTGCTCAATGGTAGGGATAGGGGAGGGCTGGAAGTGCATCGCCATCACTGTCCAGACTATGATCATCAGGGTGGTTGCGATGGCAAGGTGAGGTTTCATCCGGAAATGGATCCTGGATGAGAAACAGGGCTAGGTGTTAGCGAGTATCACTGATCTATCGTTTAGATACCACGTCAATCAGCATGCCATTTCAATGTCAGTTCATCGATAACCAATACTTCCTCACTGCCAATATCGATAATGTGGAAACCACTCCAGAAACTATCTGGTTGGGATGCCTCCGTACACCACACGGCTTCGGCACCAAAAGATATCTTACTCGAATCATTTACCTGAGAGGTAAGTAGCAGGTCGAGCTGATAAACCGAGCCTGTAATAACGGGCTCCTCACTTAACAGCATAAGACCTTCTGCACTGATATTGACCACACGTCCAATATGGCTGCCGGTAATTTGATCGGCGACAACCAGTACATCGTTAGCTGTTTTACGTGGGGATTGACGTAGTTCTTGCATGAAATCGTTTCCTAGGCCCTTAACGGACTTCTTTGCCCTCATTACCCTCATCATCGATGAGTTCACTGGCGATATCTTCTGTGGTTTTCAAGGAGCGTTGCAGCATGCGTCTAATGGCATGCAATGTCCTCTCCACAAATGGGTCACTACTATCCTCAAGAATAATTGATTCACCTTTAAGGATCTCTTGTGCCAGTTTTCGAAGTGGTTTGATAGCCGTCTGTACACCAGCCCTATCTACGAACATGCATGATGCTGTCAAGGGGCTTAGCCATGACAGTTTAACTTTTTGCGATTCACCACTATGTGCATCGGGTATTTCGAACCAGGTTCCGAATCGAATTTTTCGCAATTTTTCCATCATTGCTTCTTCGTCTTCGGGTATCACTTCGTCATCCTGCTTTTCAGCAGTCTCAGCCACAACTGGCTTGCTGGGTACAGGTTCTAATGCCGGTTTTTCTGAAATCGGTACGACTCTCTCCGATGCTGCTGCTGGTACCTCTTTTGCTGCTTTTTCAGAGGCAATAGTTGCTGTCTCGACACTGCTGAGCAGGCCAAATATAACCTGACTCTTTTCCTGATGGAATCCACCAAGAGAGGCTAGTCCATCTTCAATGGCTTTACGTAAATCCGGTAAAGTTTTCTCCAGTTCTTCACGTTCAGCCTGATCTTTGGGTTCAAAGGTCCAGGCAATCTCATCCGCGATACGAAGTGCCTCCTTCCAGTCATCGCTCATTTCGCCATCCGGGTGGCGTAGCAGGACAAAAATAAGCTTGTCGACCCAGGTCTGTTCGAGAAAATCCTTAACCGGTTGAGGTAGGTTTTCACTGAATGACCTGGCTTTCATCTCCTGCGAAGCACGTTGTCGGGCTATGTTGAGCTTTTCCCTGCCTTTGATAGAGTCCTGAGCTCGTTTCTCAAGGATGTCTGACTTGCGTCTGAATTCATCCATACGCTTTCTAAACGTCTCTAAAAGCGTACCAAATAGACTGACATTGTCAGAGAACTCTTTTAACACTCTGTCGATCACATTCTGCATATCGGGGTAAATACCCCGTTTAAGATTGCGTTCATCTATCCAGTGACTCCCCGCTTCAACCAAGGAATCGAGAAGTTGTCTTGCTTCGTGATCGCTATCGGTTAGCAGTTTGCGGTCAATGATCGCAACCTTTAGATAGGGTGTATGCAGATGACTTATCAAGGCTTTGGCAACAGCAGGCAGAACAGGATCATTCAACATATATTCGAACAGCATGCCGACTAAATCTATCGTATCCTCGTCAGCGGCTTCAAGTCGATCTGCCCCAACCTCGGCATAGAGTTTGTGGCGCTCTTCCGCAAGCGTGTGTTTGACACGGTTGAGGAATTGTTCGTCAATTTCGATATTAGAGATGGCGCCGGCAGAGCTGTTCACGTCCGGTACAAAATCGAATCGTTTTGCTGGTTGAATATTATCCAGCGCACTGACCAGATTTTCATGGGTTGCAGGGGGTGCGCCGCCGGGCTGACGGCCGGCTGCTTTTGCAGCATTTGTCTTCGCCTGGCTCTTCTCCGGCGATACTCGACGTCTGCTGGCCATCATATCCAGGATCGAACCAAACAGCTCCTCGCCCAACTCCTCCTGGGATTGCTCAGAAGCCTCTTCAGATTGATTCGTGTCTTCTGATTCGCCCGAACCCCGGGCATCAGGTGATTTCTGAATGGATGGTCTTAAGTGAGGGAGGACACCCGCCTCTTTCAGGCTGTTGTTAAAATCATCGTAGATCGACCCCAGTTGCTTTAAGACATATTTATCGAACAGAGCGAGGATGATCACTTTGATCCGAGATTCCAGGCCCAAGGCATCGATAGCATCATTAAACGCGTGAGCCAAGTGATGAGGACCGGAGGGGATCTGTTTATGCTTGACACTATGTCCGCCACTCACCACGCTTAACCGTTGACCTAGCGCATAGAGTTGAGAGCGATGGTGCCCCACAGTCCTGCTGATCATGTTTTCAAGCGCAGTCGAAACATCCATCGATTCCTGGTCGACCAATTCCAGTTCGGTGTCTTCATCAAGGGTAGAAAAACTATCAATCTCAGGTTGATTGTTCCAGAATTTTTCGAATCCTTCATTGACCAGTTGCCGGAACTCATGCTCCACCAGGCCATGCCGATTTCGGACCATTGCCATGGCCTCGAAGAAACGGTTCTGTATCTCGTTGGTTTCGGCTTTCTGGGCAAAGCTGGTGAGCGCCTTGTCTGAGTTGTTGAAAAGCTCTGTCAAAAGGGCATTTATATAGACAATAACCGTGTCTCTGCAGCGATTCAGCAAAGGCTGAAATTGGCTCTGGTACTTGTTTTTTCTATCCTGGATTGACACGATTGGTGAGTCCTTCAGTGGGTCAATGGTAAAGTATGAATTGGGATGACACTACTGATTCAACGGTTTATTAGGTGTTTTATAGTCTACAAATGTAAAGAGTAGCACGAAGAAACACTAAGATGAATATTCGTATACTTAAGTTTACTGTTCATTGAGCAAGTAAATTTCTTTTGATCTATCTTTGCTATCGGCTCAAATTCCAACAACTTTATCAGTCGTCACCGATGATCCTATTATCGGACTCGGTTGGTGAGAGTAGAATCTCACCCTGACCGATGCTATTGGCAAATATCATCCGATAGGTGGTGCCATCGTCTTCATTATGGGCTGCACGGAGTTTTTTCACCTTTTCACGGGCAGGACGGTACTTCTCTTCTTCGTCGATGTACTCGATTTTATTGTCTGCTGAGATTTTGAAAACAAAAAAAGGCATGATTTACACTCCAATACAGCGGGTAGGCGGTCAAGCTTTGTCAAATAGTGCCGCTAACTTAAAGAACTAGCCAGGATAGTAACCGAATACGGCATCGAAGAATATCCCAATATCCTTTGTATATCAGTGTATTAAATCGGAACAGAATAGGGATATATTGGATTCGCTCTGTGAGGTGGAAGTCATGACTCCGCAACAACTTGTAATTGAAATTGAAAACTTAGTTTCCCTGCCTGACGTTTGTGTCAAAGTTAATCGACTCATCGATGCGCCGAACTATTCTGCAGCAACGTTAGGTGATCTGATATCCCAGGATACAGATCTATCTGCCCGCCTGTTACGTCTGGTGAATAGTGCCTTTTTCAATTTTAAAGCACCCGTTGAGACCATCTCCAGGGCGATCACTGTTGTCGGAACCAACGAACTGCGTAATCTGGTGATGGCGACGACAGCAGCGAGGATTTTTACCGGTATACCCGGGGATTTAGTGGACATGGCTGATTACTGGCGCTACTCCATAACGACGGGGGTGATCGCGGCAGAACTTGCCAAGCGCTGTAATGTATTGCATAGCGAGCGGTTATTTGTAATGGGAGTGTTGCATGATATCGGTAGGCTTGCGATCTATCTGAAGATGCCACAAGAGGCCAGGGATATCCTATTGATCACTGGTGAGGACGATACTCTGCTACCGGAAACAGAGTACGAAATTCTCGGATTTACCCATATGGATGTCGGGGAAGCCTTGCTGAGAAAGTGGAAGCTGCCTGAGAGCATTATCACTGTGGTTGCCTACCACCATCGTCCGTATGCAACGAAAGTGTTTCAGTTGGAGACTTCTTTGCTGCATCTGGCATCCACCTTAGCCTACACAGAGATCAGCGGCGTCGGTTTACATGAGGTATATGAACTGATCGATACAGGAATCTGGCAGATCACCGGGTTACAGGTCAATGAAATCGAACCCCTACTGGAGGAGATTCCGCAAAAGGTCTCGGAGATCATGGATGTGGTGTTAGCGCCGAAGTTGAGGCCCCAAAAAAGTCAACCGAGTTAAGTATCACAATCGAATCTTGGCTACTTTTATTTTCCATGAACTCAGTGATTGAGCCCTAAACGGGTTAGAATACGGCCTCATGTTGAGGCTCTACCAATCCAACCATCTCGAATCACTGTCTAAACGGCTGGCCATGTTGCTTGCGGAGCCGGGCGGAGCGCCTCTTCAGCAAGATCAGATAGTCGTGCAACACCCAGGCATGGCACGCTGGCTATCCTTGCAGATCGCCAGCCATCTGGGTATCTGTGCGAATATGCAGTTTCCCTTGCCTGCCGCCTTCATCTGGCAGCTATTCCGTGATCTCCTGCCCGCAGTTACCCCCTATGACCGGTATCAGCCAAAGCGTCTTGCCTGGCGACTATTTGCCTGCTTGTCAGCCATTGAAGTCAACTTTCAGAACCGACCGGTTTTAGACTATTTGGCAGAAGGAGAGGATGTACGTCGTTTTCAGTTGGCTCAGCAACTGGCCACTCTTTTCGATCGGTATCTGGTCTACCGGCCCGATTGGATTATTAAATGGCAACAGGGCGAGGCAGCAACCAAGGGTGATGAATGGCAAGCGGATATCTGGCGTCAGCTTGCACAGGAAGATCCCATCCACTGGGTGAGTCTACAGCAACAGCTATATCAGTTATCACCTGGACCCAATGGAGACAAGCCGTCCTCAAGGGTCTTTATCTTTGGTGTGCCTACCTTGTCGCCTGGCTACCTGGAGATAATTCGCCAAATTTCATCCACTATGGAGGTCCATCTTTTCCTGATCAATCCCTGTGAAGTTCATTGGGCCGATATCGTTTCACCCGCTGAGCAGGCTCAGTTAACACTCAAATCGGTTGAGGAAGAGCTCTATCTCGACGTAGGGAATCCTCTGTTAGCCACTATGGGAAGGCAGGGGAGGGATTTCTTCGCTGCCATCAATGAGATGGACCCAGGGGGTGAAGAGTTATTCGAAACTGAACCGGATGATCGGCTTCTACAGCAACTGCAAAATAATATGTTGTCTCTGCAGCCTCCACTGGCCGGTTGCTTACCTGACAGCTCTATTTCACTGCATCGATGCCACAGTCCGATGCGAGAGGTAGAGGCACTCTACGATCAACTACTGGCGATGCTGGACGAATTGCCCGGCCTGACGCCGGCTGACATTCTGGTCATGACACCTGACATCGATCGGTATGCACCGTTAATCGATGCACTCTTTTCAGAGCCGGGTGGTCGACCCTCTATACCCTTCAGGATCAGTGATGCCAGTCTGAAGCAGAGCAACCCACTGGCTGTTGCCCTGATCGAGATGTTGCAATTGCCGGGTTCTCGATATAGCGTCAGCGAACTGCTCAATCTACTGGAGTTTCCCGCTATCCGACGCCGATTTGCGCTGGATGAAGCGGGACTCGAACAGGTGACTCAGTGGATAGCTCAGGCCGGCATCCGTTGGGGACGGGATGGTGATAACAAGCAGCAACATGGGCTTCCTCCCGAACAGCGCAATACCTGGCAGGCGGGTCTGCGCCAACTCATGCTGGGTTATGTCATGCCCGGTGATGGGGAACAACTATGGCGCCAGACCTATCCGTTGGATGTGGTTGAGGGCTCTGCCAGTCAGTGGCTAGGGAGCCTACTGGCCTTCTGTGACGCGGTATTCGGCCTGGAAAGCCAACTCGAGACAAGTCGAACACCCCAAGCATGGATGGTTTTTTTGATCAATCTCACGGAACAGTTTTTTTACACCGATGAGGAGAATGAGCCACTTATCGCGTCGGTCAGGGAGACGATCCATGAAATGGCGAAAGAGGCCGAGGAGGCAGGTTTTCATGAGCCGGTATCGGTATCGATCATTCGTCATCGCTTGCAGGAGATGTTGAGTCTCTCTTCCGAGCGTGGCTTTCTGGGTGGTGGTGTCAACTTCTGTGCCTTTGCACCGATGCGTAGCCTGCCATTTCGTGTGATCTGTCTCATCGGAATGAACGATGACGCCTTTCCGCGCCGGCAGCCGGAACTTGGGTTCGACCTGATGGCCACTGAGTTTCGTCCAGGTGATCGTTCACGACGGGTGGATGACCGCTACCTTTTTCTTGAGACGCTGATATCAGCAAGGGATTGCCTTACAGTCAGTTATGTCGGACGGAATCAGCGGGACAACAGCCTGATTCCTCCCTCTGTGGTCGTGGATGAGTTATCTGACACTCTGCAGCAAATGGTTGGCGAAGAGGGTATCAAGCAGATCAGGTTCGACCATCCCTTACAACCCTATTCGGCTGACTATTTTCGAAGTGACAGTGCACTCTTCAGCTACTCTCCAGAGATGCGAGAGGCCGCTATGCGGGTCGGTCGAGGTAGAGAAGGTGATCCGCCTCTGGTGACACAAACACTCGCAGAACTCGATGACATCATTGAGATAGATCTGCAGCAGCTGCTCTATTTTTTTGCCAACCCGCAACGAGGTTTTGCTCACCACCGGCTTGATATCAATCTCGAACCGGCTGAACTGCTTCCGGAGGAGCGCGAACCGTTTGCCCTTGAACGTTTCGATCAATTGGATCTGGAGCATGCACTGGTGGAGTCATTACTCCAGGGAGAGTCACCAGAATCTCTCTACCATCGGTTAGACGCCCGTGGTCAGTTGCCCCATGGAAAAATTGGTGAACAAGTCTATGAGCAGATGCAGGTGCGGGCTACTGAGATGGCCGAGCGGGTACTCTCTCATCGAGGCGACTGCCAATTGGCGCCCCAGGAGATCGACCTGACAATGGGTCAGATTCATCTTGTGGGTCATCTGGATGGTATCAGTGAAGCGGGTCTGCTGACCTACAGCACAGAACGACTCTACCCCTATCTGTTGATACAGCAGTGGATTCGTCACCTGTTGCTGAGCGAGTTGAAGCCCGCTGATGTCGCGTTACAGAGTCGTCTGTTGGAGCGCGGCAGAACAGGAAGCTATAGACCTGTTGAACAGGCTAGCTCACACCTGGAGGTGTTGTTACAGCACTATCGAACGGGGCTGCAAACACCACTGCGATTCTATCCGACAACATCCTGGACCTTTCTGGAGAGCTTACAACAGGGTGATGAAGAGAAGGCCCTCAAAGCGGCCAATAACAGGTGGTTTGGCAATCAATATATGCTGGGTGATGTGGATAAACCTTATAATCGCTTGTTGATGCCGGGGCGTCCCATTTTAGATCAAGCGTTCTGTGAAACCAGTTTAAGATTGCTACAGCCACTGATGGATCATCTGGAGTGGCAGTAATGCAAATCGAATCAGTTGCGCTGAAAGGATTTAATCTGATCGAGGCCAGTGCGGGTACCGGTAAAACCTACACCTTGACCAGTCTCTATCTGCGACTCTTGCTGGAGCAGGGGCATAGTCCGGATTCGATACTTGTCGTGACCTACACCAAAGCGGCCACGGCGGAGTTGAAAACGCGTATCCGCCAACGGCTGCTCGAGGCCAGGACCCTGTTTGAGGGGGGTGTATCGACAGACCCTCTGTTACTCGCCGTATACGAAAAGCTGCAGGACAGGGAGAGGGCACATAAGCGTCTTGATCTGGCCATTGCCAGCTTTGACCGGGCAGCCATCTTTACCATTCATGGTTTTTGTCAGCGGGTATTGTCCGAACAAGCGTTTGAGACCGGACAGGCATTTCAAACAGAGTTGGTGCCTGATCAGGGGGATCGTGTGCAGCAGATTGCAGACGATTTCTGGCGTCGGGAGGTGGCTGGTTTACCGCCACAATTTCTGCAGGCCTTCCGTGACTGGATTTCCACCCCTGAAGCCCTTCTGTCGCGGTTGCGTCCAGCCTTGGGCAAGCCCTATCTGGGCGTCAGGGCTGCACAGTGGCCTGAATCGCTCCAACAACTCGAACAGCAGGCTCTCCTATTACAATCGGATATCAGGTCGGTTTGGGAAACGGGACGCGACACCATTCAGGCATTGCTAAGTGACAGCCAGGTCATGAAGGGCAATGTCTATCGACAGGTTTGGGTGGAGAGCTGGTGTGTAAAAATGGACCTATGGCTGCAGGCAACGCCCTATCAAAGACCCTTCGACAAAGCAGATCGATTTACCCCGGCAATCATCGCGGCCGCCGTGAAGAAGGGTAAAACAACGCCACAACATCCGTTTTTTCTACAGCTGGAAAACTATCTGATCAGTGTCGAGAGGTGTACCGAGGCTTATGATAAAGCGGTTGTCGCCTTGCAAAAAAAGTTCTACGACTATCTCCTCGGTGAACTACCCAAACGACAGGCTGAAGCGGGGGAGTGGTCCTATGATGACCTGTTGTTGCAGCTAGAGCATGCCCTGCAAACCGACACTAGCGGTAACCTATCAGACATGTTGCGCAGACACTATCCTGCCGCTCTGGTGGACGAGTTTCAGGATACCGATCCGGTTCAATATCAGATCCTTCGTCAGATCTACCAACAGAGTGGTCTGCCGGTGTTCCTGGTTGGGGATTCGAAGCAGGCGATCTATAGTTTTCGCGGCGCCGATATATTCGCTTATCTGCGAGCCAGGGACGAGACGGGGGCAGTGCGTCATACCCTGGATACCAATTGGCGATCAACAGCAGGGCTGGTACAGGCAGTGAACGCCCTGTTCTGTCAATCGGAAAGCCCCTTTTTTGATCACCGTATCGGCTTCGAGCCGGTGAAACCGGCAGCCCGGGAGATGGAGACCTTCACCTCAAAGAGTGAGTGTGATGCGCCGTTTCAAATCTGGCAATTGGCTTTTGATGACCAACACTCACTCGAAGAGGTTCGCCAGGCAGTGGCCGACGCGACTGCCGGTGAGATCACCACGCTGTTGACACAAGCCGCGAAAGGTCAGGCTCTGATTGGCCAGAGACCCTTGCGTGGCAGTGATATTGCTGTGTTGGTGCGAAAACATGAACAGGCGACACGCATCGCCGAGGCGCTGCGTGAGAGAGGCATACACTCAGTACGCGGTAGTCAACAGAGTGTCTATTGGAGCCGTGAAGCTGAGCAGATGGAACGACTGCTCATTGCACTGCTGGAGCCCCACCGGGGTGGCTTGATGCGAGCTGCACTGGCAACTCCGCTGCTGGGTTGGGATGGTGCCGCTATTGATCAGTTGAATCGTGACGATGGGATTCAAAGTGACCTGTTTAACCGCTTTTTCAACTATCATCGCGGCTGGCGGGATGATGGCTTTATCGCCATGTTCAGGCGACTGATCGTTGAGCAAGGGATCGAAAATCGGCTACTCGACTTTCAGGATGGCGAGCGTCGACTGACCAATTTTTATCATCTGCTGGAACTGCTGCATCAACACGATAGTACAGTGCAACCCGGTATGGAGGGGCTGGTAAAGTGGTTTGGTCGTCAACGCCAATCGATTTCCCAGGATGATGAGCGATTGCTGCGTTTGGAGAGTGATGGGGAGCTGGTGAAGATCGATACATTACACCACAGTAAAGGGCTGGAGTATGGCATCGTCTTTTGTCCCTATTTATGGGATGAATCAACTGAGAAGGCTAATGACCGGCCGTTCCTGTTTCATGATCCAGCGGATGATTATGCTGCCGTACTGGAGCTTGGATCGGAGCATTTTTTGGAAAACCAGCGCTTTTACCGTGAGGAGGCGATGGCGGAAAACCTGCGACTGCTGTATGTGGCTTTGACCCGTCCACGCTACCGTTGTTATCTTCCTTGGGGGTTGCTGAAGCAGGCTGCACACTCCGCTCTGGGTTGGCTGTTGCACAGTGGGCGAAGTGGCGAACAGCCCGACAGGTTGGCATCATGGAAAGAGCAGGCCAAGGCCTTGAGCCAGGAGAGAGACGAACAGCAACTGCAACAACTGATCGAAGCCGCTCAGGGCAGTATCAGCTTGACACCCATGCCAATCAGCAGTGAGTTTGCACAACTCGCTTTGCCACTTCCACCGGAACTCCTTCATCCCAGACGTTTTACAGCTTCGCTTATTAGGGCTCGAAGGGTGGCCAGTTTCTCCTCCCTGGTAGCAGGTCACCAGGAGGATAGACCGGACCATGATGCCCCGCTGGCACAACTTATACAGCCACAAGATCAGCAGGAGGGCTTCAGCGTGCATGGCTTTCCCCGTGGTTCAAGGCCGGGTAGTTGTCTTCATGCCATCCTGGAAGAGCTGGCGTTCGATCACCCTGAGCAAGAAGCAGTTGAAACCCTGGTTGAGGAGCAACTGTTGTTGCATGCCATTGATAACAGTTGGACATCTGTCGTTGTCGACTGGATGAGTCAGCTGGTACAGACGCCTCTCAATGCCCAGGGCCTGACTTTGAGTATGATCGGGGATCAGCAACGACGTAACGAGATAGAGTTTTACTTCCCGGCCCACGCCCTAGATCCCAAGGCAATAAAGCGACTTGCACAAACCCATCATTTTTCCGAGACAGATGCGCTGCTTGATGGATTGGATAACCTGCAATCAGAGGTGGTGGATGGATTTATCAAAGGCTACATCGACCTGGTTTTTGAAGCTGATGGGCGGTTCTACCTGGCTGACTACAAGTCTAACTGGTTAGGTAACAGTTATAGCGATTACCACCCGCAGGCGCTGCTGTACTCCATGACCAGCCACCACTACACCTTGCAATACGTACTCTACTCCCTGGCACTGCATCGCTATCTGCGGCTGCGGCTTGTCGACTATGATTATGAGCGCCACTTCGGTGGTGTCTTTTATCTATTTCTGCGTGGCATGCAGCCTCAGAGTGGCCCTCGACTAGGTGTTGTTGCCGAGCGACCCTCCCATGACTTTATCGAGGCGCTGGATAGCTTGATCGAGGGGCGGAGTAATGGCTCAAAATAATAATCTGCTACGTGATCTACACCGGTGCAATCAACTCAATGACCTCGATCTGTACCTTGCCGAGTATCTGCTTGGTGAAGCTGAGGTACCCTCCCAATCCCTTGCCCTGGCCATTGCATTGACCAGTCATGCGACCTCAGAGGGCGATGTCTGTCTCGACTTGAATGATATTGCGAATGAGCGACTTTTCAGTGACGCTGAAATAGCTGTTCAGACCCCCGAACTCGAACGTTGGTCTGTCGAACTGTTGAGCAGTGGTGTGGTCGGTCGACCCGGTGACTGGCAACCGCTGATTCTCGATGCCCATAGCCGACTCTATCTTCATCGCTATTGGGAGTATGAACAACGACTCGGTCAGTCACTGCTTCTCCGTGCCGAATCAGTTGTTGAGGCGATTGACCTGGGTGTATTGAAAAAGGGTCTCTCGACACTCTTTCAGTATCAATCCGGACAAGGGAGTGACTGGCAAATGATCGCCGCAGCTACAGCGCTGTTACGTCGCCTCAGCATCATCTCCGGTGGACCGGGTACCGGCAAGACGACAACCGTGGTGCGACTGCTCGCCCTGTTACGCCAGCAACCTGGGGGCGAGACTTTGCGGATTGCCCTTGCAGCGCCGACGGGAATGGCCGCCTCACGCCTGCAGCAGGCGATCCAGCAATCCAAGGCCTCGCTACCCTTGTCACCACAACAACTGCAAGCTATTCCTGAACAGGCATCGACACTGCATCGTCTGCTTGGTGTGAATCGACAAGGTACAGGTTTTCGTCATCATCGGAATAACCCTTTGTTGCTGGACGTGGTGATAGTGGATGAGGCATCCATGATTGATGTGGCGTTGATGACAAAACTCCTCGATGCACTGCCGCAACAGGCAAGATTGATATTGTTGGGAGATCGTGACCAGCTCGCCTCTGTAGAGGCTGGCGCCGTGTTGGGTGATCTATGCACAGGTTGTGAGGGGCCCGATCAGTCATTTACACAGGTGTTAATGGACATCACAGGTCAAGCGGTAGAAAGCGAATCACAGTCAAGCAGTCGTCTCAGAAATAGTGTGGTTGTGCTGAGAGAGAGTTACCGTTTTGATGTCGATAGCCAGATCGGCAAATTGGCCAGTGCAATCAATCAGGGCGATGCGCGAACGGCACGACACTTGTTGCTCACGGGTGGGGATGAAATAGCCTGGTTGAATGCTGATCTTAGTGCTGCAAAGGTGGCTTCCGGTCGTTATGCAAGGCTTTTTCAGGAAATGGCGGCAGGGGCATCTGTCGAATCACTGTTCTCAATACTGCAGAAATTTCGTCTGCTCTGTACCTTGCGTGAAGGACCTCACGGGGTCAATGCAATGAACCAGGCGATTACCCATGAATTGATTCGGGCCGGCTATATCCAGGATAACAGCGAGTGGTATCCAGGGCGTCCTGTCATGCTCTCTCGCAATGATTATCAACTCAACCTTTATAACGGTGAGACCGGCATCGTTTTACCCCATCCGGATCCTGACCAGGGACTGGCTGTCGCCTTCAGTGGTGTTGATGGCCAAACCCGATGGGTCTCACCTTCACGATTGCCTTTCTGTGAGACGGTCTATGCAGTGACGGTTCACAAGAGCCAGGGTTCAGAATTCAAGGAGGTATTGCTTCAGATGCCGGATCAACCCAACCCTGTTCTGTGCCGTGAATTGCTCTATACAGCGATTACACGATCAAAAGAGCGGTTCAGCTTGATGGGTGAAAAGACAACCTTTGAATATAGCGTCGAGCATCAAATGCAACGTAACAGTGGACTCGCTGATTTGTTGGCGACTCCCGGCCACAACTGACTGACTCCTTCAAATCCACAATCTCAGCGAGAGCAGATATTTTGCTGAGCACATAAAAAAATACTGGGGTTGGATAACTCCTTGTTGTGGTAGGGTATGGGCTGTTTAATTTTGTGTTATTTGAAATAACTCAATTATTACTAATAAAAACAGTTGGTTATTTAATCTTAAAAAAAGAAACTACTTTTTTTAAAAGCAGCTTCTCGTTAACTAACCCACGGTGAATATTCTAGGCAGGCTTGGTGATCAGTGTGGTGACTGGGCAGGCTAATCTGATAAAGCGATCAACGAAGGAGACGAAACGTCATGATCAACCCAGTTGGTTCCTCAGAACTACAACCTTTGTTTGTCTACGACCCGGAAACTCATCATAAACTTTCCCATGAAGCGGAATCACTGCCATCAGTAGTGATCAGTTCTCAGGCTGCCGGCAATGCCGTGATGATGGGTACAGGTTACTTCAATCCACTGAAAGGCTTCATGACGATAGCTGATGCCATGGGTGCTGCTGAGAAGATGACTCTGACTGATGGCAGTTTCTTTCCGGTTCCAGTGCTCTGTCTGTTGGAGAATACCGATGCCATCGGTGACGCCAAGCGCATTGCTCTCAGAGACCCGAATGTTGAGGGCAATCCGGTATTGGCCATCATGGACATCGAGTCCATAGAAACGGTCAGTGACCAACAGATGGCAGTGATGACTGACAAGGTCTACCGCACCGACGATAAGGAACATCCTGGCGTGGCGGCATTCATCAACCAGGGTCGTGTTGCTATTTCCGGTCCAATCCAGGTCTTGAACTTCTCTTACTTTCAGTCTGACTTCCCAGACACATTCCGCACCGCTGTGGAGATCCGTAATGAGATCAAAGAGCGTGGCTGGAAAAAGATTGTTGCCTTCCAGACCCGTAATCCGATGCATCTGGCCCATGAAGAACTCTGTCACATGGCCATGGACCGACTGGGTTGTGACGGACTGGTTATCCATATGCTGCTAGGTAAACTGAAGCCAGGTGATATTCCGGCTCCAGTACGTGACGCTGCGATCCGAAAGATGGTGGAACTCTACTTCCCACCGAACAGCGCAATGGTCACCGGCTACGGTTTCGACATGCTCTACGCAGGTCCTCGCGAGGCAGTACTGCATGCCTATTTCCGCCAGAATATGGGTGCCACCCACTTCATCATTGGACGTGACCATGCGGGTGTGGGTGACTATTATGGTGCGTTTGATGCGCAGACCATCTTCGATGAGGAGGTGCCTGCCGGTGCCCTCGATATCGAGATATTCAAGGCAGACCACACGGCATACTCCAAGAAGATGAACGAAGTGGTAATGATGTGTGAAGCACCTGACCATACCAAAGAGGACTTCGTGCTGCTTTCGGGCACCAAGGTACGTGAGATGCTGGGACAGGGCATCGCACCACCAAAAGAGTTCTCTCGTCCGGAGGTTGCTCAGATTCTCATGGACTATTATCAGTCGATTAAGTAAATTACTGATAACAAATAAAAAAAGCCCGCCGTTTGGCGGGCTTTTTTTTGTGCTGGACTTCAGTCTGAATCAGCTCATATCGGCGCAGAGTTCAGCCTCTGCCTCGATCATCATCTCCACGATTACTTCAATTTCATCTGGATTTGAATCAGCCAATTCACGCAGTTCACTGCAACTGATTTGTAGCATGTCATTCATGACGCTCACCAATATGTTATATAATAAAATACTAATATAGAACAAATATAATTTATGTCAAGTCTGTATTAAGTGTTTTTGGACCTGGTTCATGCGCTTGGTCGACATGCTGGGCGTCATCAGAAGGAAAACAGACAAGCCGTTATTTAGTACGGTACAACCTAGGGATACAAACAAAATTGGATTATATGGGGTTAAAAGTAGGCTCAAAATGACTATTTTAGGAGTTGCTCGATAATCTGACAGGTATCTCTGCATTCAGCCATGTTTGGATTTACAAGCATATGAGGTCAATTCGGCCATCAGCGGAAGTCCAGGTCACTATAGGATTAAAACCTGGCTACTCAATAGCAGACGTAAACACGCTCCTTACTCAATGCTATCCAGTGGGCTTTTTACCCCCTGGCTACCTAATCCAGCGACGTGGGTATAGATCATAGTTGTTGAAACGTCCGCATGGCCCAACAGATCCTGCACTGTACGTATATCCGTACCCGACTCCAGCAGGTGGGTAGCAAATGAGTGCCTTAGGGTATGACTGGTGACCCGCTTGAGTATGCCTGATTGGGTGGCAGCGCGTTTAATACTTTTCTGAATCACTGTTTGGTGGAAAAGACTAAGGCATTGAGGGCAAGTCCCTGCGTTGCCCCAGAAACCTTGCGGTTTATCGCTAAATGTTCTAAAAAAGAAGCCAGTTCAATTTCTCCGCAGTCACAGGGATGCTTTTCGGAATGGAACACAAGAAAACGGTTAATCCAAGCGAGATAGCTTTTCTCGATGTTGGGAGAATAATCAGATATTCTCATGAAAATCAGGTATTTCCGATAAATATCCGGGAAATTCCTGGCAAATCTGTTTCTAGGATCGTTCACTGCTTTCTCAATCATTTCGTAGCACCTGGCCACGGTAGGATGATCCCTCCCAAGGGCTTTAGCACCGGAGAGCCAGTGGTCCCACTCAATCTGGTTAGCCCAGGGCAATTTCAGGTAGTGATAAAAAAGGAGTCTCAGTGCGTCGATTTGTTGCCTGAACTGCCATTCATTGACATGAGGATTTCTCCCCAGATGACTCAGCCAGGCGTCAACAGACGCGATGGAATGTTCCTTGAGTCGCGTGTTGGGATGGTCGTCAATGAATATCTCGATATGCCGCCGATACCAAGGCATCGTCCGCTCTGGAATGCGAAAGAGCTTCAGTACATCACTGTGTTTTTTCCAGAAATTCTCAATTCTTGGGTCTGTGGAAGGTTCTCTTTTTTCCATGAGACATGCCGCTCCATGCGATTAGACTCGATTGAGAACAAATCTAGAACATTTTGCGGCATAATACAATATTTGGAGCCGGCGGCATAACACGATAATAAGAGCCGGCAATATAATCACCTGTAATCATGCCTCATTCAAACCAAGGTGCTTCACAAAAGGTTTGAAGTCTTTATCTGAAAAAAGTAGAGGAATATTTCTATCGATGCAAAAGGAAGCGATAATTACATCAGCGGTTTTTCTTATGGTTATACCCTTTTTCCTTAAGGCCCTGAAATTGTCTGCGCTCTTTAAGGCCATCTCTTTTCCAAGTAGCTCAAAGAGAGTCAATTCTTCAAAAATGGATTTAGCGGTGTTGCAGTCTTTATCATGTCTAAAGCCTTGCAATACTTCCGTCAGGATCAAATCACCAATGGCTACATGTTGTTGGCCGAGAGTATTATCAAGAATTTCAGTTTGCTTATTGTCTGCTCCAGTAAAATAGTCAATCCATACGCTGGAATCGACCATTATCATGAGACGGTTCTCATATCATCAAGATCTCCGGTCCATTTTAATTTCCCGCGAAACTTCTTGATATTTTCTTGTTTCTTAAGTCTAATCAATGTCTTAAGCCCAAGCTCAACGGCATCTTTCTTGGTTTTAAGGCCGGTTGCTTTGAGCACATCGTTTATTAATGTGTCGTCTATCTCAATATTCGTACGCATGGCAGGTTGCTCATAAAAGCTTAAATATATGTGTATAATAGTCATGTTATATACACATAACAAGCAATTCCACCGTACGAAAAAACGAAAAAAGGGGTCAGTACCCTTTAACCGATTTTTTCAGTACAGCCATACTTTTTTAACTATCTGAACAAGGACGTTCAAATGCCCAGAAACCCCGTTTTTATTTGCAGGGCATCCCGG